>JAFUKM010000008.1 GCA_017473605.1 Clostridia bacterium
GGTAACGAAAGCAAACTGGTTCAAAAAGAAAGTGGCAATAGGAAGACTAGTGGCAACGCCGCCGCGAACGCCGTGTTTAGAAAGGTGGTAAATCTCAAAGGGCCGACCGCCTACGGCAAGGGGTGTGACGTTGTTGTAATAGTGTCCGATAATGCCCGTTTCAAAGCAAGTCTTAAAGTGGAATTTGCCGGTCATTGATTTGCAGAATACCGAAAGTTTTGCACCCTTTAAAACAAAGCACAAAAGAAGTCGTTTAACACGGACGTTGACCGCGCCCGTTGTTAAGCGGCTTTTTTTATATTTTTTTATCAGGAGGCATATATGAAAAAGACACAAAAATGGTTAGCGACGTCGATGGCGTTACTTGCTGTGGGCGTATGTGCGCACATAGGTATGGCAGGCGAGTCGAAAACGGCGTCCGTATCGGCGGCGGACTTACCGACGTACGGCGGGGGCGAAGGTACGGCGGAAAATCCGTATTTGATTTCCACCCCCGAACATCTTATCGAGTGGCAAGAATTTACCAATTCGGGCGGCGCGGATACTTTGGATAACGCGGACGATTGCGGTTTGGGTTGCTATCACGGGTATTATTTCAAGCTGGCCGCCAACATCGATATGACGGGAAAAGAGTGGACGCCGATGAGTTTCTGCGGTGTATTTGACGGGGACGGATATACTATTTCCAATATGCAAATGAATCCGAATTTCTTTGAAAGCGCAGACCCCGAAAATCCCGACAACCCTACGTATGCAAGCGCGGAATATCAAGCTTGTTTTTTCAGTCAACTCGTACACGCTACCGTGAAAAATTTGTATTTACAGGATTGTACGGCAACCGTTTCGGCTGAACTTGACCCTGCGTCAAGCCGTGATATTTACGTGGGGATTCTTGCGGGAACGGCAATCGCTTCGAGTATTGAAAACTGCGCGATGGCAAACTGTACTATCATACAAAACGGCCAAGAAGAAAATTTTGCGTACAGCGGCGGCTTGATAGGGTATGCGGATATTTGCCATATCGAGTATTGTTCGGTGGAAGGCGGCAGCATTTCAGTGGGTGCTGACGCAGGAACAAGCCAATATGTCGGCGGGCTTGTCGGCGGTATAGGCGATATGTATAACGATTATCTCGAAGATTATAATATGGTCGTCGGCGCAGGCAAGCCGTTCGGTATTTTTAACAGCTATTCCACGGCAAATATCAGCGCGGAAAAAGCGCTTGCCATCGGCGGTATGGTGGGTATGACGATTTGCGATTATTTGGAATTCAAAATGGAAAATTGTTACGTGGACGGCTTGATTGTGAATAAATCTACATACGGCGTCGCCGCAGGGCTTACGGGCGACGGAACGCAAACGGATACGTTTACCAACTGTACGGTATTTGCGGAAAAAATCGAGGCGCAATCAACGGCTTATGCGATTGGTAAAACGGTAGGCGAAAATACGGTGACGAATTGTAAAATCAGCGTAGATACGGTGTTGAACGCATCGACTACCGATTACAACGGTTTGACTCCGACGGCTTTGACGGAAACGGATTATCCTACGCAGTCGATTAAATCGAATTTGTACGGAAAATTGGCAGACGGCGCGAAAGGTGTAACGGTAAGCCTTATGAAAGACGAAACGGTAATATATTCTACTGTTACGGCGCAGGACGGGGCGTATAGCTTCGGTAAACAAATCGTGCCGGGCGAATATACGCTTGCCGTTGCGGAAGACAAAGTCGCCGAGGCGTACAGCCAAACGATTGTCATCGGATTTACCAGCAACGTCGAATATGAAATTGTCAGAAAATTAAAACCCGTATCCATTGACGAGATTGAAATCAACGAAAAAGGCGAATTGCTCGTCACGCTTTCCAACGGTAAAACGCAAAATTTGGGCGTGATTGTCGGGGAAAACGCCGTGACGCCGCAGCTTCGTATCAATACCGAGAACAACGATTGGGAAGCGTCGTATGATAACGGGGAAACTTGGAGCTCTCTCGGTGTAAAAGCGACGGGCAGTCAAGGCGAACAAGGGATTCAAGGCGAACAAGGCGTTCAAGGCGAACAAGGGATTCAGGGCGTCCAAGGCGTAGCGGGCGCAGACGGAAAGGACGGCGCGAGCGGACTTGCGGTTGCTGCGATTTGCGTAGGCGGCGTCGCGCTCGTTGGGAATATGGTAATGTTGGCGCAGACGATAAGAAAACGTAAAAAGCAATAAAACGTATTAGGCGTTTATACCAAAGCCGCCGCCCCGAAACGGGCGACGGCTTTAGTATTATAGAGTGTGTTGTTATTGTTCGTTTTCGGATAAAATTTTATATAACAAACGGTAAAGAGAAAGCGCTTCGTCGGGTTGTAATTGCGTACAACTCGCTATTTTGTGTGGGATTTCCCGCGCGCGTTCTTGTAAGACTTCGCCTGCTTGCGTAAGCTCTACCATCAAAACCCGTTCGTCTTGCGCGGAACGTTGGCGACGGAGTAACCCTTTTTCTTCCAAGCCCTTCAATACGGGCGTAAGCGTACCCGAATCGAGAAAGAGCTTTTTGCCCAACGCTTTTGCGCTGATTACGCCTTCTTCCCATAAAACCATCATCGTAATATATTGCGTATACGTGAGCCCGATTGCGTCTAAATGGGGGCGGTACCGTTTGATGATTTCGCGCGAAGCTGCATAAAGGGGAAAACAAATTTGGTTTTCCAATTTCAATTCTTGATAGTTATTGCCTTTCATTTGTGTTCACGTTTTCTCCGTTATTTCTACGTCATTATATCATATTCCGCAACAAAAAGCAATATAATTTTTCCATTTACAAAACTTCTTCAATGACTTGTTTGACTTGTTTCATTGAAGTCGTCGGCTCGAACCGCTTTATAAAATTGCCGTTTCGGTCTATCAAAAATTTTGTAAAATTCCATTTCACCGCTCCGTTGTTTTTATAATTCTTATCTTGCTTTTTTGCTACGGCTTTCATTATCAACGCCATAGGTCCTTTGCCGAACCCTTCAAACGTACTGTTTTCTTCCAACCATTTATAAAGCGGAATTGCATTTTCACCGCGAACGTCCACTTTTGCAAATTGCGGAAACGTAATGCCAAAGCGTCCCGTGCAGAAGCTGTGGATTTCTTCGTCGCTTCCCGGCGCTTGTTCGCCGAATTGATTGCAGGGGAAATCGAGAATTTCCAACCCCTTTTCGTGGAATTCGTCATATATCTTTTGCAAATCGTCGTATTGCGGCGTGAATCCGCATCCCGTTGCCGTATTGACAATCAAAAGTAATTTCCCTTGATAATCGGCAAGAGAAATTTCTTCGCCCGTTCTTGTTTTTACCTTAAAATCGTAAACGCTCATTTTTTCATCTCCTTTTTAAATTTTATCAAATTTAATTGAGTTAAATCAATTATAGCAAAAAATAACCTGCTTGTCAATAGGTAGCGTGGCATTTATAAAGTATTTTTATGTAAGCGGAGAAAAAATTGCGTGAAAACAGCGTCCGATGGGACGCTGTGCATAAGTTATTTCAGATTTTCTTTCAAGGCTTTTGCCAATTCTTCCATTTCTTTTTTGCCGTGGTGGGGGAAGATGATAGCGTGCGCTTTTGCCGTTTCTTTGCCGTTTACGGTTTCCGTAAAAGTGGAGAGTTGGAAGCGCTTGGTCGTTTGTTCGCTCGGTGCGTCAAAGACGAAAATATTGCCTTTGGGGGCGCGATGATAGGGGATATTTTGTTTTTGCAATAAGCTTTCGAAAAAACGTACGTTTTCGATATATTCGTCTTGCGGACGACCCGTTACCTGTTCCCGAATATGATTATACAGCGCAAAGGCAGGGATAGAACGCGAACCCGACACCGTGGTGTCATGTTGTCCGATATAGGCAATGGACGGGCTTTCGGGTTTTTTCGTGGATACGAATACCGAGTGCACGTCGGGGAAACCTACGTATTTGTGCAAGCTGACGCATACCGAATCGATACCGCGCGCTTTGGCGTTAACAAGTAACGGCGCGTCCGTTTGATTGTTAGGGATTCCGCCGAAAAGAGCGGCGTCCACGTGGATATAACAAGGGATTTCGCGTTCTTTCAAAAATGCCACGATTTTGTCTACGTCGTCGCATGCGCCGAATTTTGTCGTGCCGTGCGTCAAAACGAGATTGGCAGGGCTGCGGTTGTTCGCCCAATTTTTCGCGATTTCCGCAAATAATGCCTCCACGTTCATTTCGTCGTTTTGAGTGGTGGGAATTTCTTTGTGCGGATATAACCGCGCGTATTTTTCCACTGAATAGTGCGCCGATTGCGAGTAATATAAAATGCCGTTGGGGTATTTATTGAACGCAAGCGTAATCCCGCAAGAATTGCTTTCCGAGCCGCCGCTGGTTACGTAGCCCCAAAACTCTTCGCCCATACCGAATTTTTCGGCGTATAAGCGCAGGATATTTTTTTCCACGTCCTTGGTATCCATGTCGTAGTTGCCGCGTTCTTCCACGTCGCCGCAGTTGTTGGAAAAGGGGGCGGAATAATGCATTAATAAAAGATATTGCGTATGCGGCGATAAAGTAACGTGGTGGGCGGGATAGCCGAACATGCGCTTTACCGATTTTCCCGTTTTTTCGTAAAAAGCCGTCGCTTCTTTGCCGATATCGGAAGAAACGAGTTCGCTTTGCAATTTTTTCGGGAGTTGAAAACGTAATTCTTTCATAAGTATACCTATTTTAGAAAAGGGGACGGCTGTTTTGCCGACCCCTTTATTTGGTGGAGACAACAGGACTTGAACCTGTGACCTCTCGCATGTGAAGCGAGCGCTCTAACCAACTGAGACTATGCCTCCGTATTCAAGTATGCTTATTATAGCACCGCAAATGGCAAAAAGTCAACTGCTTTTTTAGTGCAAAGAGATTTTTTTAGAAAAATATGCAAAACTCGTTGACGAGCGTACGATTTTTGGATATAATAAAAACACAAAAGGGGTTATAGCGCAGTTGGTAGCGCGTTTGAATGGCATTCAAAAGGTCAGGGGTTCGACTCCCCTTAGCTCCACCAAGTTAAACCTAAATTGAACCACCTATGGTTTGGTTTAGGTTTTTTCTTTTGCCGTTGAATAGATATCGCGTAAAAGGGCTTTGATTTGCCGTATATCTTCCCGTTTGAATTAGGACGAGTATTTATCCGAGAAATATAAAATCGTGCAAAAACGGCGGTTTATGCCGCGAAAGACTCTTGACAGGAGAAAGGAGTGTGTTAGGCTGTTCTGCCAAAGGCAACAAAAAAGCCCCCACGGGGCGTTGGTAGTTGGCTCTTTTCAGCCTTTACAACGCACTCCGCAGAGGCTCTTGTCAAGAGTACCGTGGAATAAATAGCCGTTTTGTCGTTATACGCCTATTTTTACGTTTATCTTAATTTCATATACGGTAGGTTTATTCGGTATCGTATAAGTATAGGAAACGTTTTTGTCGTAAAAGAAAAAGCCCTGACTTTCATCAGGACTCGTTCTCAATGGATTGTTATAGCGGATAATCATTTTATCGTCGTAAAGTACGACTTCTTTTATGAGATAATTTACAAGCATTTGCGCTTCGAGCATAAGCGCGCTTTCGTAAAATTCTCGTATATCCTGTTCGGACATTTTCACGGCAAGTTTACTACGCTCTATAAGTATTTGCTTTTCAAGTTGGGTTTGCTGTTCTTCTAATTCGTGCAAACGCTTATTTGTGGTATTTGATATGATACCCCGTTCGATTGCCGATACAAGATTATTCAAGGAAGTTTCTACTTTTCGTTTATCGTGTAAAAGCACGTTTAACATAGAGCTTTCTTCGATTTGCATATCTTGCGTTTTAAGCAACCCGTGTACGAGTTCATTCATAGATTTCTTGCTTGTAAGCTGCTGAATAACGGCGTTTATTACCATAGTTTCCAACGTATCTTTTCGGATAACTTCTTTTTTACAAGCTCCGTTGTGCTTACGATTCCAACATTTGTAATAATATTTTACAGTACCGTTTCTTGCCGTACCCGTATCGGAGCTTATCGGTTTACCGCAATATCCGCAAGTTACCTTAAAGCGCAACAAATACGCTTGCTTTTCGTTCTTTTTGCCGTACTTATTTTGCTCTACTTTCTTACGGACTTTTTCAAATACTTCTTGGGGAACGATTCTTGGAAAGGTCTTTTCAAAAACTTCGTTTCCGCGTTTATAAGTACCCGAATATTTCTCGTTTTTCAGTATTCCGTAAACGGTATTAGCGGCGAACGGTTTTCCGCGATGGATAACGCCTTTTTCGTTTAACGCTTTGAGAATATCTTTCACATAAACGCCCGTCGAATACTGCTGATAGATATAACGCACGATTTCCGCTTGGTATTCGTCAATTACAACCTTTTTATCGACGATTTTATATCCGTAAAGAACGTAACCGCCTGTATAATTGCCTTTTTGTCGGCTTTCGTTCATACCGCGGCGAATCTTTTGTGAAAGCTCTGCCGAGTAGTATTCCGCATAGCCTTCAAGCATAGATTCAAGGATAATGCCTTCGGGTGAATCGGGTATGTATTCCGTAGCGGAAAGTAAACGCGTACCATTATCTCTCAAAGTCTTTTTGTGTATTGCCGTTTCATACTTATTACGGGAAAATCGGTCTATTTTGTAAACAAGAACGTAATCCCAATGGTTTCTCGCGCTGTCTTTTAACATACGTTGGAAGTCGGCGCGATTGTCGTTTGTACCTGTCATTGCTCTATCGATATAGGTATCGAGTAGCAAAATGTCGTTGTTCTTCGCGTATTCTTGACAAACGCGAAGTTGCCCCTCAATGGATTGTTCGGTTTGATTATCCGATGAGTAACGGGCATAAATTACTGCTGTTTTCATATAGTTTTACTCCTTATAAAGTTTTTATTTTGTCTTTCGACAGGAGCAACCAAAACGAAATCGCATTGATGATTTTGCTTTTTATATGCCCAAACTTTTATACAAGGGTTGCGCCAAAGCAATGCACTTTACCCTTGTATAAAAGGGCGTTTTCGTTTACGCTCCGTAGGTCGAAAGATAAAATAGATTAAAGTTTTTTTTCGTCTGCCAATGCAAGCAGCTTTTCTCGCGTGATATTCTCGATAATCTCGCCGTCTGCGTTTACGCCTTTGAAATCGTCCGCTAAAATATGCTTGTATTCGTTGTTTTCCAAAGGGCATATCATATCGTCCTTGAATACCGACAAATTAAAATGAGTAGGACAATTTCGGCTGACGATCAGTTTCTCGCCCGATTTTTCCATATATTTTTTTAGATAATAATAACATTCCGTCAAATGATTGTCCGTCGTTATCACTTCAAAATCCGTTCGCCCGAATTTCTCGTTAAAATGGGTGTTTTGGATAGTCGTTTGCATACGTTTTTGTTTCGTACTGTAATCACGCTTTTCAAACAGTTCGCCTATCATCTGCCCGTCGGGGATATAGACAAGCGCGTGGAAGTGTAGCCGTTCCGTAGCGTTTCCGCGTTCCCATACGCCTATGTATCGCCAATTTTTACGATATACAACGTGTTTGAGAAAGTTCGTAAATGCCTTGCGGAAAGATTCTTCCGTGTGTTTTTTGCTATCGTAAGTAACGGTTATGAAATAATTAAAAGGAACGTTGTTCAGTTTCTTCCATAAACGGGCGTTTCGTTGCCCTTGATTATGTCGAACGCGCTCCAACTGCATATCTACAAAAGCCACCGTTTTTCTATCGTTTTCAAAGTATGGGCGCAAGCCGTCTATAATTGCGTTTTTCTTCTCGTTATACGTTTTACCTGCGTTGGCAAGAAAGAGCTTGTTAAATATCTCTTTCAAATCGACCACGATTTTCTTTGTCTGCGCTTTCTTTTTTTCTTTACCGTCGTTTTCTGCGCGCGCCTTTTCCACATACTTGACTACTTCATCACAAATATCGTCTTGGGGGTTCTCGCAAGTCGTGGTTGCTTGGGTGTCCGCAGGAATTTCGATAGTTTTAAGAAACTTTTTCGGTTTTCCCTTTTTGAACGGACAGGGTTGGGGAAGCTGGGCAAGATAATTACTGCCGTCGTAATTGACTTTGCAATTTTCGATCATTGCCGTCCTTGTCTTTTGCGCGGTAAAGCTCGAAGATACGCTCCAAAAGCGTGGTGTAAAATACCCGTTGTTCGCTTTCGGGTAGAGCGTTGATATTCGGCTCGCCGTCAAAAATGAGTGTTAGTTTTTGTTGTTGCATTAGTTTAATGTACCTCCTATATTTTCGGCACAAAAAAGGGCGTAATACGACCAACTCCACGACAGTTTGAATCGTACTTCGCCCATAAAACGCAACCACTGCTCCTTTTCTTTTTCGGAGATACTAACACTCGGCTTGCCGTTTTCGCTATACGCTCGATTTTTATGCTGTTTTCCTATTAAGTTTTGATAGAATAACGGTCAAAGGTGCAAGGTTTTTGCACGTTTTGAAAACTATTTTTTGAGATTTGCACAAAAGGTTCTCACTATACGGAGATTTTAAGGGGTAAAATAGGAGCGTATTTTGGAAAATTTCACAAGATTTTTACATATCCCCCTATAATACGGATATTTGGGACGGTAAAACTGACCCCTATTTAGAGAAATTTTTTGAAAAATCTAAAAATGCTCTCATATATAAGCCACGAGAAAGGCGATTTTTCAGGGTGTTTTGTAAAAAAAGTTGAAAAAATTTTTAATTATCCCCATTTATTAGAGAAAAAATGGTGTTTTTGGCGCTCTGTTTTTGAAAACAAATATAGAATAAATGTTTGCGCGGACAAAAAATGTCCGCGCAAATAAAAAACTTTAAAAAATTTTTAGCCAAAGATAACAAGCGTGATTGCCGTTGAAAAATAAAAATCTTGAACGTATATCAAAACGGGGTATCAAAATAAAAAATGCCGCCGCACGAAAAAAGCCGATCCATAAGCGGTTCAGCGTGGACGGCTTTTTCGCGCGGCTTTATTTGCCCGTTTTTCGTTCAGTTTTGTTTTTACGGCGTGCGCTTGTTCGGCGAGCGAAGCGAGCCGACTCGTATATTACAAGCGCACGCCGTAGTGCCATTGATTATTTTTTTATGTTTTTATCGCAGTTTTATAAGAATCGGATGCTATTTTCAAAGTGCATCCAAAAAAATGTTTATATTTACCCTTAAATCCTTGAAAAAAGGCGAAATATATGGTATAATGTCCAATAGAAAGCAAAAATTAGTTGCATAGGAGCGCAATATGGCAACCCCTTTAACATCTAACGCAATTTTAAGAGAGTTGAATTTGAGTAAGTCAACGTTTTATTACTTGCTTAAAAATAATCTCATTTCTATTCCTACAACCGATTCGGGAAGATATGTTTGGGATAATGAAACGCTTTTAGCGTTAAAATCTATTATGCAAGAGCGTGAGCAGGTGGAAACGATTATGGAGCAACCAAAAGTAAAAAGAACAAAAATCAATAATCGTCGCTATCTTGGCAATAAATATAAGTTATTGGATTTTATCACGGGAACAGTAGCGAATGAATGTACGGGAATCAATACCGTTGCGGATATTTTTTCAGGAACGGGGTCGGTTGCATCGGCTTTTGCGGATAAAAAGTTGATTACAAACGATTTCCTTTATTTTAACTATATTTGTAATGTTGCGTGGTTCGGCGCGGAAAAATACGACGAAGAAAAAATAGAAAACTTACTTTTCTACTACAACGCCGTTCAACCGCAAGAAGAAAATTATATGTCGTTGAATTTCGCCGACACATTTTTCTCGTTGGAAGATTGCCGAAGAATCGGCTTTATTCGTGAAGATATTGAAAAGAATTATCGTGAAAATAAAATCAACGCGCGCGAACGCGCCATATTGATTACTTCGCTCCTTTATGCAATGGATAAAATTGCCAATACTTGCGGTCATTATGATGCGTATATTAAAGGCGGTGTTTTCGATAAGCATTTGGAATTATGTTTCCCTATGGCAAGCAATAACAATAACGAAAACAATCAATGCTATTGTGAAGATTCCAATAAGTTGGTAGAAAGAATCGAGGCGGATTTGGTGTATATCGACCCCCCGTACAATTCCCGTCAATATTGCGATGCGTATCATCTTTTGGAAAACGTTGCAAAGTGGGAAAAACCTGCCGTTACGGGTGTTGCATTGAAAATGGATAGAAAGCATTTGAAAAGCGATTACTGCACGTCAAGCGCAACAAAAGCTTTTGAAGATTTGATTTCAAAAATCAAAGCAAAGTATATTTTACTGTCCTATAACAATATGGCAAATAAAGGCAATGGGCGTTCCAATGCCAAAATAAGCGATGACGATATAATGCGTATTTTGTCGCGTAAAGGTAAAGTAAAAGTATTTTCCGAAGAATATAAAGCATTCAGCGCAGGTAAATCCAATATTACCGATAATCAAGAACGGTTATTTTTGTGCGAATGTTACGATTATAAGCAAAAAGAATTGTTCCAATCACCGTTGAATTATATGGGCGGTAAATTTAAGTTATTGCCCCAAATATTGCCCCATTTTCCGCAAGATATTGAGTGCTTTGTAGATATATTCTGTGGCGGTGGTAACGTTGGCATTAACGTACCTTGCAACAAAGTTATTTTTAACGATAATAACAGCTTGCTTCGTTATATGTTCGGCACATTCCAAAATCTCGATAAACAATCGACATTTGAAATGATAGATTCGATTATCGAGCATTACGGATTGTCGAATACCGATAAATACGGCTATGATTATTACGGTTGCAATAGCGCGGAAGGCTTGGCGAAGTATAACAGCGAAAAATATATTAAACTCCGCGACGATTTTAACCATAACGCAAACTTGGAATACAACTACTATGTTATGCTCTACGTTTTAATTGTGTATGCGTTTAATAATCAAATTCGTTTTAATAAAAAAGGCGAGTTTAATCTACCCGTCGGAAAAAGAGATTTTAATAAGAAAATGCGCGAAAAATTATCTGCGTTTATTGATAGACTGAAAAGCGGCGATTATAAATTTGAAAGTCTTGACTTCCGTGAATTGCCGAATGATGATTGGAATGAAAAAACATTCGTGTACGCCGATCCCCCGTATTTGATTGCTTGTGCTACGTATAACGAACAAGACGGGTGGAATGAAACACTTGAACGTGAATTACACGAATATTTGGATAAGTTACACGAACGCGGTATAAAGTTTGCGCTTTCCAACGTATTGCAAACAAAAGGCAGACAAAACGATATATTGTTAGAATGGTTAAATAAAAATATCGGGAAATATCGTGTTATTTATTTGGATTATACGTATTCCAATTCCAATTATCAAATTAAGGATAGAACCTTAAAAACCGATGAAGTTCTTATCGTGAATTATTAAGGAGAGAGAAATATGCCAGTTTATAAAAGTTATTGTTGGGCGCTTGGTACGACAAGTTTCCGTATGGTAGAATTTAATAGAAAAATTGAACAGCAATTACAGCTCCTTAAAGATTTTTGGGCATTACCGCAGTATGCAAATGAGAATTGGAGTGCAAACAATCCTGTTCAAATCGCATATTACAACTACATTAAAGAACAGGGATTTATTGAAGATAAAGACGCGCCCCGTAAGGATAAAGATGCTCGTGAAAAAACTTCGGGGTTGGTTGCGTTAGGCTTGATTAGTGATGAAAGAAGATTGACGGTTGCAGGCGAAGCCTTGTTAAGCGTGGCAACTTCGGGCGATTTTAACCGTAATAATTTATTGCAAATTCCTGCGGATAGTTTTATCTATTTCAAACAACTCTTAAAATATTCGATTGCGTTCGACGACGGAAAGGTTCGCCCGTATTTGATTTTGGCGTATATGCTTTCCGAGTTGGGTGAAATTAGTAAAGACGAATTTACATATTTATTACCCCTTGCAATCAACCAAGAAAAGACTGATTTTATTATCAACGCTATTCGTGAAATTAGAAACGGCAATGCCACGATTGATGATGTAATTGTTTCTATTATTTACGGAATGGAAAATTACCAAGAAGCGAGAGAAATGTTCGTTTCCACGCGTATTGTCAATGAGGCATTGATTCAAGAAATTGGTATGAATCGTAAAAGCCGTAGTTATGACAAGCCGTATTTTCGTCTGTATAATGCGTTAGACTTGTTTCAACGTGAACAAACGGACGAAAATGCAGTACATTTGCTTTCGGCTGTAAGCTGTATTTCTGGTAAAGCAAGAATCTATTGGAAACAGTATTTGTTTAATAGTCCTTTAACTTCCGTAATTGAACGCGAGGGCGCATCAACTGTCAATATGGTTGATTTGTTTAGAACTACTAACGTAACGGCGTTTAGAGAAGAATTTTTCCGTTTGTTGCACTTATTCAAGGCAAAGAGCTTATTGTCCGATTATTATGATTTGAATAAACGCTATTTCAAAACTTCGGACACGATACTTTTTCAAGACGAAAAAGTGAAGTTTGATATTATCCCTAACTGTTTCTTTGCTTTGGTAAAAGATAGTTTGTTGGATATTGCGTTTACGAGCGATAGAAATTTGGGTGCGGATTGCAATTTAGCAACGATTGATATAGCGTTTAATATTTCGCAACAGCAAATTTTCAATAAAGCCGAAGAAGTGTACGGCGTTTACGTTCGCAATTTGTACGACATTCAAGCCTTTGTTGACCAAGAGCGTTATGACCGCTTAAATCAAATGATTGATGCAAAGTTTAGCGATGAAAACCTTGCCATTTTAATGGATAAGTTTGAACGGCGCGAAGATTCAGACATACAAGCTATGGTTACGAATAACGCCGATATTCCAACTATTTTTGAATATGTGCTTGCGATTGCGTGGTATAAAATTTCGGGCAGACAAGGCAAAGTGTTGGAATATATGAATTTGTCGCTCGATGCGGATTTATTACCGATAACACACGCCGCAGGAGGACACGAAGATATTACGTATAAATATGAGGCAACCGCCGATTATCCTGCTCATACGCTTTTGATTGAGGCGACATTGGCAAATAGCACAAATCAACGCCGTATGGAAATGGAACCCGTTTCAAGACATTTGGGCGATTATTTACTTTCCCACGAAGAAGAGGCATATTGCGTGTTTGCCACAACGTATTTACATATCAACGTAATTGGGGATTTCCGTGGGCGTAAGTTTATGCCGTATTATTCTACAGACGGAACAAAGTCGGTTGACGGAATGAAAATTATTCCTTGTCAAACAACTGAAATTAAAACGATGATTCAGCGCGGTATCACATATGCGCAGTTATATCGTATTTTTGAAAACGCATATCAATCCGCCCTTGCTCCGCGCGATTGGTATCAAAAAGAAATTGTAGAAATGTTATAGTAAAAATGGAAAATACATTAAACGAAATTAAAGAATTATTAAAAGATATTACCGTCATTAACCAAAACACAATTAAAGATGAAGATTCGGAAACAATTATAGACTTTGTTGAAAATCCATTAGAACCGAATTTATTGGCTTATTGCTTTGACAATATTTTAGGATTTGAAGTTCAATATAGAATATTTGAGAAAGTTAATTATATCATTGATTTTGATTATAAAGGAACGCACGCTACTGTCCGTCATTATAAAATGAGTTATAATATTTCTATCCATTCCAAATATAAAGACGAATTGGTGCATATTTTTCAACAAGTTAAGCCGTTGCTTGAAAAATTATTTATGATTATTGGGGAAAACTCTCTAACAAATAATAATTTTTCGATGAAAAATGAAACAAATAAATATTTATTTAAGTTAGAGTTTTATGAAGAAAAAATTGAGAAATTAGAAAAAAGAAAGGAAAGCATTGTTGAAAAAACAAAAGGATTATATGATGTTAAAATAATTTCCAAAGGTATGAAAATGATGACACCCAAGGGGGCGAAGTATTTAAGGTTGCTTGAATCGGAAATTACTTATGATATTGAAACCTATATAGACACCTTTTTTTCAGCATTGGAACATATTTTAACATTGTTGTTTCCCTTTACTGAAAATTTTTCATTATCAGATTCGTATTATAAAAGTTATATACGAAATTCCAAATGGTCGTGGGATAAAAAATTAAAAGATGTATTAGGTACATTTTTCAACGAAGATATTTATGAAAAATTGAAACGAATCAAAGAAATATATAGAAATCATAATGCTCACGGAAGTTTTTCTCGTGAAATGATGGCATACGTGCAAATTCCACAATTTGGTCGGTATCCTTTATATATTGGAAAAGAATATTTGAAAGGATTTATTGACGGAGAAGATTATATTGATTATAAGTTGTTTCAAACTGCAAAAAGTGTTTTTAATGATTTTTGGGGTATGCTTGATTCTTCGTTTGAACTTCCAATGTTATTTTTAAGAAGTGGGCTTGCTATTCCTGTTGATACTTCGATTTACACGAAAGATATAGACTCTCTTGAAAAAGCGCAATGGTTTATAGATAAAATGCGGTTTGATATAGATAATCAAAGTAATATGGATTGGTAACGCGGTTCAACTTACGTTACACTCGCTCCACCAAGAGAAACCTAAATCGAACCACTTATGGTTTGGTTTAGGTTTTTTCTTTTATATTGCTAAGCGCAGCCGTAGCACCATTTTTTTATTATAAAAATGATTGAACTTTATTTGTATTTATGATAAAATTGTGGAACGAGAAATAAGAATTTGCAGGTGTAATAAATGGGAAGGAAATTATCTGAGATGACTTTGGAAGAATTGTGGCAGTTGTTTCCTATCATTCTAACAGAACATCAAGATTGCTGGAAAGAATGGTATTTGGAAGAAGAGGCTCTGTTGAAAAAAGCTCTTCTGCAAATGGAAAGAATAAGCCACATAGGAAGTACGGCGATTTCTTCTATTTGGGCAAAACCCATTATTGATATTCTTGTGGAAATTCCAAAGAACAGCAACTTGTTCGATTATAAACATTTGATAATCAACAACGGCTATAACTGTATGTCGCAAAATGAGAATAGACTCTCTTTTAATAAAGGATATACTGAAAATGGATTTGCTGAACGAGTGTTGCATTTGCATTTGAGATATGCAGGCGATAACAATGAGTTGTATTTCAGGGATTATCTTATCGAGTTTCCCGATGTCGCAAAAGAATATGAGAAATTAAAACTCTCGTTATGGAAAGAATACGAACATAACCGAGATTCTTATACAAATGCCAAAACAGAGTTCGTGAGAAAATATACAGAGCAAGCAAAAAAATTATACGGCAACAGATATTGATAAATTGGAATTTATCAAGATAACAGGTTCGATTTAGCTTGCTCTTACTCCACCACGACAAGGGGACGGCATTTGCCGTCCCCTTGTCGTGTGTGGAAACGGGGCGATAGAACGCCTATATTCAACGGGTAAGTGGGCAAAGGGGCAAAAACAAAAAAGAAAAAAGGGGATATTGGTTGCGACGGCTGCGTTGGCGAAAACCAAACTTTCGTTGGTTGTACCAAAAGAAGCTTGAATAGGGACGCTTTTACTTGACAAAAAAAGGAACGAGTTATATAATAATGAAAATTTAAGCATTTCATCAAAAAATCTTTGGTTATAATTCGGGGACTTCAATGAAAATATTATCTATTGGCAACAGTTTTTCCCAAGACGCGCACAGATATCTTCATCGGGTTGCAAAAAACGACGGGTGTGAATTAAAAACGGTCAATCTTTATATAGGCGGTTGTTCGTTACGGACGCATTATTTGAATATGCTTGGCGATAAGGCGGCTTACGACCTTGAATTTAATGGGGAAAGCACCGAAATCAAAGTGTCTATAAAGCAAGCGCTTGAAAGCGTGGATTGGGACATTGTAACGTTACAGCAGGTTAGCCGTTATAGCGCAAAACAGGAAACTTATTCGCCCTATATCGAAGAATTGGCGCGCTATGTAAAAAAATATTGTCCGCATTGTAAAATATTTCTCCACGAAACTTGGGCGTATGAAGAAGGGAGCGAATTGTTGGAGAACGTCGCGGGGTATCATAGCCCGTGCGAAATGCTCCACGATATTCAAAACGCTTACGTAAAAGCGGCGAATTCTATTCAAGCTGACGGGATTATCCCTTGCGGAACGGCTATGCTCAAAGCTATTTCTCTGGGAATAGAAAAGATACATAGAGATACCTTTCACGCTTCTTTGGGCGCAGGAAGATATTTGTTGGCATTGACTTGGTACAAAGCTTTAACAGGAAAAGATATTTCTCAAAACCTTTTCAATGATTTTGACGAGCCCGTTACCCAAGAAGAACGGGAAATTGTAATAAAGGCAGTGAATTTTGCTTTAAAATAAGCTCCGCGTTTGGCTACGGTTCGGTTTTCGAAAGGAGCGGCGTGGCTATCGTTGGCAAAAGCCAACAGAGACTCTTCCGTTTTATGTGACAACGCTATGTGTGATTTTTGGGCAATAAAAAAGTGTGCCTTGCGAGCAAGACACACTCCGAAAGGTACTTCGCTTGTTGTCACACAAAATCGCCAATATAGGAAAATGAAGTACACGTTCGCATAATTGTACTCCTAGTATTGGCATATTCAATTTGTGTGACGCATAAAGAATAACAAATTTCAAACGATTTGTCAACGTTTTTAAGCTTCCATTTACATTTAACTTTATAAAAAACGCCGAAGCGGTTTCGCTTCGGCGCTAAATATTTATTTGTTTTCTTCGGCGAGTAGGTCTTTCATCTCGTACTTGCCTGCCGCTTTTCCGTGCAGGAACTTTGCCGCGCGGATAGCGCCTGCCGCAAATACGCGCTTGCTTCTCGCACTATGCGTAATCGTAATGATTTCGTCTTCGCCCGCGAACATTACTTCGTGTTCGCCGACAATCGTGCCGCCACGTACCGCGTGCATACCGATTTCGCTCTTATCTCTTGCGCCGCAAATACCCGTTCTGCCGTCGATATATTTTTTCTTGCCGTCAAACGCTTCGTTGACGCTGTCGGCAAGCATTAACGCCGTGCCGCTGGGCGCGTCTTTTTTTAAGTTATGGTGGCGTTCGATAATTTCCACGTCAAAGCTTTCCCCCAGCACTTCCGCCGCCGCTTTCACAAGCGCTTGCATTAAGTTTACGCCCAAGGACAAGTTCGCCGTTTTGAAAATCGCCACGTTTTTCGCGTATTCGTCTATCATCGCTAAGTCGGCAGGGGAGAAGCCCGTCGAAGCGAGTACGATACCCAGCTTATTTGCTTTTGCGTATTCCAAACGTTCTTGCAGGTTTTCCGCCGACGAGAAGTCGATAATCACGTCCGCCTGTTCGTTTATATCCGAAAAGCTTTTATATACGGGTATGCCGATTTCTTTCGGGAAAAGGTCAACGCCGCAAACGGCGGTAGCGTTGTTGTCGCCTTGCAGCAAAGAGAGTACGTTTCCGCCCATTTTACCGCAAGCGCCGCAAAGGATAATTTTTGTATTCATTACGCTTTTATCTCCATACCGTAGTTTTTCATTGCCGCAATCAGCTTTTCTCTGTTGCAATCTTCAATCTTTGTGAGCGGCGCGCGCGGCGTACCCACGTTAAACCCGATAAGGTTCACGGCTTCTTTGACGGGGATAGGGTTGACTTCCACGAAACAAGCGTTCGCTACGGGCAACAGCTTGTCGTTGAGCGCCGCCGCTTCGTCAAGTCTGCCTGCTTTTACAAGCGTGCAAAGCTTCTTTACTTCCTTGGGCAAAATATTGGAAAGCACGGAAATCACACCCACGCCGCCTACCGCAAGGATAGGGAAGTTGAGCGCGTCTTCGCCCGAATACACGTCGCATTTATTACGTACCAAGCGGAGCGTCTCCATTGTTTTGCTCATATTGCCGCCTGCGTCTTTAATACCCGCAATATTGGGGATATCCGCAATCTTCGCCATGGTAGCGGGTTGAATTTCCACGCCCGTTCTGCCGGGAACGTTATAGGCGATAACGGGGATATTTACCGCTTCGCAAATCGCTTTGTAATACGCTACCAAGCCGTTTTGCGTACATTTATTGTAATAGGGGGTAACGGCGAGCAGACCGTCCGCGCCGAACGATTCCGCTTTTTTTGCCGTCATTACGGCGTCCGCCGTATTGTTGCTGCCGCAACCGAAGATAACCTTGGCTCTGCCGTTTACTTTTTTTACGGCGTATTCCATCAATACGTGTTCTTCTTCAAAGCTCATTGTGGACGGTTCGCCCGTCGTGCCTAAAAACACGATGGCGTCCGTGCCGTTTTCGATTTGGAATTCGATAAGCTTGCCGAACTCTTCGTAATTTACGCCCGTTTCGTTAAAAGGGGTAATGATTGCCGTTGCGCTGCCGCTGAAAAATCCTTTCATAATGTTTTACTCTCCCGTGATTAGTATATTCTAAATGAAGAAAATGGGTGTTTTAATCGAAATAGCCCTTTGCTGCAAGAAGTTCGGCAAGGAGTACCGCGCCGCCTGCCGCGCCGCGGAGCGTATTGTGGGAAAGCCCGACGAACTTATAATCGAATACTACGTCGTCGCGCAGTCTGCCTACGGTAACGCTCATACCGTTGCCTTCCATTCTATCAAGCTTTGCTTGGGGACGGTTGTCTTCTTCGAAATAGCGGATAAATTGCGCGGGCGCGGAAGGAAGCGCCAAATCTTGCGGAACGCCTTTGAAAGACGACCAAGCGGCAAGAATTTCCTCCTTCGTCGGCTTTTTCTCAAAGCTTACGAACACCGCTGCGGTATGCCCGTCGGAAACGGGTACACGCAAGCATTGCGCCGTAATAACGGGCGCGGTTGCGGAAACGATTTCGCCGTTTACCACTTCGCCCCAAATTTTAAGAGGTTCTTTTTCGCTCTTCTCTTCTTCGCCGCCGATATAGGGGATAACGTTATCGAGAATTTCGGGCATCGTCTTAAACGTTTTGCCCGCGCCGGAAATCGCTTGATAGGTGCATACCGCCGCTTGCTTAATCCCGAACGCCTTTAACGGGTGCAAAAGGGGTACGTACGATTGGAGCGAGCAGTTGGATTTCACGGCGATAAAGCCGCGTTTTGTTCCAAGGCGCGCTTTTTGAGAAGCGATGACTTCCAAATGGTTATCGTTGATTTCGGGGATAATCATCGGTACGTCGGGGGTAAAGCGGTGCGCCGAGTTGTTGGATACGACGGGCACTTCCTTTTTCGCGTACGCTTCTTCCAAAGCGCGGATTTTCGCTTTGTCCATATTTACCGCGCAGAATACGAAATCGACGGAGCTTGCAATCACGTCCATATCCGCTTCCGCGTCGAGAATTTTCATATCGCGGTATTTTTCGGGCATCGGGGTTTCGAACGCCCATTTTTCGCCGACGGCTTCCGCATAGGTTTTGCCTGCGGAGCGGGCGGACGCCGCCAATACTTTTACGTTGAACCAAGGGTGGTTTTCCAAAAGACGCAAAAATCTTTGTCCAACCATACCCGTTGCGCCGATAACGCCGACGTTAAACTGTTTCATAGGTGTATATCTCCTTGCATATAAAAAATGTTTTCGTGAAATTGTAAAATAAAAGACGGGATACTACCCCGCCGTGGAAAAGCAATTTGAAACGCCCGTTTTGTTCGGGGTATTCATAAGGCAAATAGCTCTTCACGGACGGTGACAGTCATACGGGTATTCTCCCGTATGCCCAGCGGAAAAACGGACGTTTTTTTTCGCTTCGGCGGAGATACCCTTTCTCCTTTCGCTCTTGCGCAAAGCCGTCCACGCTTGCTCGCGATAGGGTACTGATGTTCGTCCGCTCCTCTATTTAGCAAGCTTATTGTAACACAATATCCTACAAATGTCAAAGATTTTTCGCTCGTTGTAAATTTTATTTGAATTTTTTTCGAAAATTCCTTGAAATAATCACAAATTTGTAGTACAATAGAGTGGTGAGAATATGCGGACTTGCTTCCGCTCGCAAAACATATCTTTTTTGGAGAACGTTTATGGCACAGCAAAAGAAAGGGCTTATCGCCCGACTGCTCGAAGGCAAAGAAAGAAGCGAAGAATACGCGAGAAGTACTTTGCCTACCAACCGTTGGCAGCTTTTTTGGGATATCTTTAAAGGTAATTTTTGGAAAATCGTAAAGGCGAATTTATTGACGCTTATTTTCTTTCTTCCGATGATTGCCGTTATCGTCGTTATGATATTGATGAAAAATATGCAGGCGGAAATGTACCCGTTCGGGGCGAACCTTGGCGGCGGATACCCGTTTTATCCCGTTCAACAGGGCTTGGCGGAATCGCTTGCGCTTACGAATAATTTGATTTTGTACGGCGGACTTATTCTTACGTCCTTTATCGCGGCGGTAGGGCTTTCCGGCGGTATGTACGTTATTCGTAATATGGTTTGGACGGAAGGTATTTTCGTTGCCAACGATTTTTGGCGCGGAATAAAACTCAACTATAAAAACGCTTTGCAAACGGCGCTCTTTTTCTTGATTGTGCTTTTTGCCTGCGGCTCGCTTATTTCGTTGGCGGATTTCACGATTGCGGCAGGGGATATCACCAAGGGACAACGTATTTGGATGATGATTTCCAAGGCGACCAGCTATATTTTAATCTTCTTGGCTGGATTTATGTCGCTGTGGATGATTGCGCTTGGCGTAAACTACAAAATGAAATTCCTTGTAATGCTCCGTAACTCGTTTTTGATGACGATTGGCAGCTTACCGCAAACGATTTTCTTCGCAGCACTCGCAGCGATTCCGTTCTTGTTGTTGCTGTTCGGCGGTTTCCTTACCGTTACGGGCGTTATTTTGGTTCTTTTGTTCGGGCTTGCTTACGCATTGCTCGTTTGGCTCGATTTCGCGCAATGGCTGTTCGATAAGTATATCAACCCGAAAATCGCAGGCGCGAAGGTGGGCAGGGGTATTTACAACAAAGACGGCTCGTCCGCGGTTTCGGGCGACGATAGCCAAGCGTCCATCGAATACCAAAAATCGTTGCTCTCTTACGGCAGGTCCCGTTTGGTTGCGCGACCTATTAAACCTATCGACGACGAACTGGAAATTTACGATTTGCCTACCTCGTTTACCCGTGAAGACTTGAAAAAGCTCCGTGAAAGCAAGCAAGTGATTGCGGAAGATACCGAAGCGTACGCCCAAGAACATCAAGGCGAAGCGCGATACGTAGAATATAACAAGCAGTTCGATGAACGCGAAAAGGCGCTTCAAGACGAGTTGGATAAAAACGGTAAAAAGAAAAAACGCAAACCGCCGAAGATGCTCGGTCAATAAGCGGTAAGTAAGGTTTATCAAACAAGGACAAACTATGAAAAACACAGCGGCGTATACAAATCTTGCCGGATGGTTTGAATATTTGAACGACGACTGCGACTATGAAAATTGGTCGCAGTATTTAATTTTGAAACTGAAAGAATACCCTTTGCGAAACGGCTTGGACGTGGGTTGCGGCGGCGGTTGGTTTACCCGCGCTTTTCAAAAGCACGGTTATCAAATGACGGGTATGGACGTTTCGTCCGAAATGCTCGATTGTGCGCAGGAAAAAGCGCTGAAAACGGGGATTAGAAGCGAGTATATTCTCGGCGATATCACGTCGAAAAAGCCACCCAAGCGTTTCGATTTCGTTACGGCGATTAACGATTGTTTTAATTATATTCCCAAGTCGAAAATGGGAAAGGCGTTGAAAAATATCGCTTCGGCGCTCAAAGTTGGCGGCGTGTTGATTTTCGATATCAGTTCCCAACGAAAATTTGAAAAGAAAATTGCAAATACTGTCAGCGCGGACGATAGAGAAGATATCACGTATCTTTCTTTCGGGAAAGTGGAAGGAGATGTCGCTACGCTTGAAGTTACGTTATTCGTCAAAGAAAAGAACGGCTCGTATACTCGTTTGGACGAAACGCATACGCAGTATATTTATACGGAAGAAGAATTGCTTTGCGCGCTGTCGGAAAGCGGTTTTACGGTAATTGCGGTAGAAGGACATTTGGGGGAAGATAAGACGGAGAGCGATAGGCTGTGTTTTATCGCGCAAAAGGGGGTAACGAAATGAAGAACGTGTTGCGTGCCTTGATTTTTGACGAACAGGTGTCTCTCACGCTTGCCGATACTACGTCTATCGTAAAGGAAGGAGCCAGGTTGCATAGACTGACCAAAGACGCGGCTGTCGTATTTGGGAAAACGCTTTCGGCGATGACGTTTATGAGCGCGTGTTTGAAAGGCGAAACGGGCGAAATTTCTCTTTCGGTGAAAGGCGACGGGCTTGGCGGCGAAATCGGCGTGTCGGGCAATCGGAAGTTGTATATGCGCGGCTTTATCGAAAATCCCCTTGCGACGGGCTCGGAAACGGCGATTTGGGGTGAAAACGGTTCGCTTACCGTTATTCGCGACGACGGGTATGCCCGTCCGTTTGTGGGTGCGTGCGCCTTCCCGAAAAAAGGGGGCGTGGACGAAGCGTTTGAAGAATATTTCCGTATCAGCGAACAGCTCCCTACAAGATTTCAAACGGTAGTGAAAACGGATGAAAACGGCGCGGTGGTTTTTGCGGGCGTCGCCGTGTTGCAACCGTTGCCGTTCGCGGACGAACAAACGATAGAAAAGACGTGGAACGCCGATTTATCGGCGTTGTTAGACGGAGCGCAAGGGCGCGGTGTGGACGAGGCGGCAAAACAAGCGTTTGGGAAAAGCGGTACGGTATGGGAAGCGCGTTCGGCGCAATACAAGTGTAACTGTTCGAGAGAATATTTGACGAGAGTGTTGGTGTCTCTTGGCGAAGCGCAAATGCGGGAGATTATACAAAGCGACGGGGCGGTGCGCGTGCATTGTCATTACTGTAATACCGATTACGAATTTACGGAAGCGGACGCAGATAGAGTGTTTGCAAACAAGTAAGAAGAACGGATAGAGTATGAAAAAAGGAAAGACGGAGAAAATCGATTTCAGCCGCGAACGGATTGCTTCGCTTGCGGATAAATATTATAACGAGGGGAAATACCTTTCCGCTCTCCGTTTGGCGTATAAAGAACTTGAATTATACGGCGGCGACGGGGACGTATACGCCCGTTTTTCCGATATTTACGAGGGCATGAATTTGCACGTTTCCGCCATTAACTTTTGGTTCAGATTTTTGGACGAAGCGAACGAAGAAGATTTACCCGATATCTACGAAGGACTTGCCGTAAACTATTTGCATTTGGGCAATGAAACGCAGGCGGCGTATTATTATAACAAACTCATTGACGCGGACGACTCCTTGCCCGAAGAGACGAAAATGGACATCGTGGAGGCGTTTTCCAAAGACAAAAGGGAGAAATTCCGTTTTGTTTATCCGCCTCGTCTTGCCGATTTTTCCAGGGAAATGGACGCTGGCTCGACGGCGCTTAAAGCGGGGAACTGCAAACGCGCGATAGAGCTGTTATCGGGAGTGGAAAAGGGTTCGAAAGACTACGCCGCGGCAAGAGAAATGCAAGCGGTGGCATACCTTTTAGACGGGGATACCGCGTCGGCAAAACGGGCGTGTGAAGAATTGCTTGAAGAAATTCCCGACGACGTACGCGTGCTTGCTACGCTCGCTGCCGTGTATTTGGAAGAGGGAAATGCGGAAAAGAGCAAAGCCCTTGCGTTGCAACTTTTCGAAATGGAACAAGTTTTGACGGACGAGCTGTATAAGGTGGCGACGGTATGCTGCGAAAACGGCTTGCACGAGCAGGCGTATAAAAAGTTTTGTCAAATGGAAAAAGAAGTGCCGTTCGATGGCAGAATGCTGTATTTTAAGGCGGTTGCGGCGTATAAGTGCGGTATGTTGGAAGAATCGGAAAAGACGTTCGATACCCTTTGTACCGTGTATCCCGACGCAGAAGTGGCAAAATACTATTTACGGAATTTACGCGCGTACAGGGACGCGTTGGAAGACAACCCGAACGCGGAAAAGCCGATAGAACCCACGTATTTTTACCATTTGCCGCAAGAAGAGAGAGAAGAGCGTTGCCGTACGTTGATTCATATCGGCAAATGCGCAAAAGACGAGGCGCAGCTCTTTGGCTTGCTCGCTTGGCATGACGGGTATTTCCGTTGGTGTTTCGACGAAATGGACGGCGCCGACCACGATTTGCAATATTTGGCGCTTGCTACGGCGGCGCACGTGCGCGCGGACGATTTTTTACGGGAAGTATTGCTCGATAGCGAAGTTATCGATATACTGAAAGTGGAAGCGCTCCGTATGTTGATAGAGCGGAACGAAGATATGGAAATCGGTATCGTTTTGTGCCATATTTACCGCCGTTTACATTTGCAAAAAATCGAAGTGGGAAGAAAGAAACGCAAGCGTTTTATCCAAGCGTACGCGCAGGTTGCGTCGAAATTCGTGGTAGTCAGCGATACGCATGGTCACAAGCTAAAAGAAGCGGCGGAAAAGTTATATCTCGCTTTGGAAAAATGCAATGCGCTCGATTTGGCGGAAAGCGCGGAAGATTGCGCTTGTGCTATCTTCTTGCTGTCGGGTTTGAAGGAGCTCCGCGGCGGGGTAGAAACGTTGGCGCATGCGTTCGACGCAAATCCCGCAAAGGTTCGCGTGATTTTGGCGACGGCAATCGGACAAGAATATCAAGAAAGACGGAATACGGATGAGGGAATAGGCAATGAAACTGATTGATTTTGACGGGTTGTTTGATGAAAAACTCGCGCAGTTTATGGAAGAAAACAAGGATAAATACACCGAAAAGCAATGGGAAGATATTATTCCCAAGCTGTATAAAAAATTCGGGGACACGTACGTATCCAGGGTAAAATGCACGCCTAAGGAATATTATGCGAAAATGACGGACAAAGAGCTTTCCGATACCTTGCGCGCGCATATTCGCGAAGACGTACCCACGCCCGAATTTTTATGTGCGGAAATCGAAGCGCGCGGGGAAACGAAAACGTTGATTCCGCTCCTTTTCGACGAAGACGTTTGCGCCGTTTCTTACGCCATCAATCTTATAGGTGATAACGAGCAGGCGTACGACGCGTATTTCGAGATATTGACGAAAGAGCTGGCAGACGAAGACGTGCGCAGTGACGTTACCGATATTTTCCGTTTGCACGCCGACGAGTTGAAAGAACGGGTGTTGGCATATTATAATCAAGGGCTTGGCAAGGAATATATGTTGGAAATTCTTTCTCGCGTAAAAGTTCGGGACGAAAGGGTATACGAAATTTTACTCGCTGCTTTTTTGTCGGAAGAAAATACGGCGGTGTACGCAGGGTATTTGGCGGCATACGGCGACGAAAGAGCGTTGCCCCACTTGCTGAAAAAAATAGAAGACAGAACGATAGGCTTCGTTGAGTTCCAAGAACTCAAATACGCCGTCGAAGCACTTGGCGGGGAGTACGACGAGCCGAGAGATTTTTCGGACGATAAAGATTACGTAGCCGTGGAAGCGGCGGCAGTACGTCGCGCGAACGCCGAAGATAACGGATTGAAAAGTTAATAAAAACACATAAATGAAAAATTCTCCGCATATAGTAAACCGTGAGGTTTGCCTGCGGAGTTTTTTTATAAACAATACAATTATATATCCGCGCAGGCGGGAGGTCTTGATGGAAAATTACAGTGTGTACGAGGACATTGCAAACCGCACGGGCGGAGATATCTACATAGGCGTAGTCGGTCCCGTGCGTACGGGAAAATCGACGTTTATCAAGCGTTTTATGGAAACGCTGGTTTTGCCGCTCGCTACGGACAATGAACGGAGCGTAATGACGGATGAATTGCCGCAATCGGCTGCGGGGAAAACGATAATGACGACGGAGCCAAAATTCGTGCCGGCAAAAGCGGCGACAATCGCGGTTGCCAAAGGTGCGCAGGCGAGCGTTCGTCTTATCGATTGCGTCGGCTTTGCCGTGGAAGGAGCGAACGGCTATGAAGAAGAAGGCGCGCCAAGGCTGGTAAAAACGCCTTGGCAGGAAGAAGAAATGCCCTTTGAAAAGGCGGCGGAATTGGGTACGCAAAAGGTTATCCAAGAACACTCTACAATCGGCGTACTGGTCACGACGGACGGGAGTATCACCGATATTGCAAGAAGCGCGTACGTGGCGGCGGAAGAACGCGCCGTGGCGGAATTGAAAGCGTTGCAAAAACCGTTCGTTATTTTACTCAACTGCAAAGAACCGTCCGCTCAGCTTGCGTTAAAAACGGCGCTTGCGGAAAAGTACGGCGCGCCCGTATTGGCGGTGAACGTTGAAAGGATGACGCAGGAAGATATTTTGGAGATTATGCGTACGGCGCTTTTCGAATTCCCCGTATCGTGTATCGAAGTAAAAATTCCTGCTTGGCTGCAATCGTTCCCCGAAAGCAATTCCACCGTCGCCGCGTTTTTATCCACGCTCAAATCGGTTGCGCCCACTTTGGAAAAAATGCGCGATTGCTTTGCGTTGGAAACGTTGTTCGATGGGGAATCGGACTTTTTGAATCCCGAAGAAATCAAGATGGAACTCGGCAAAGGTAGGGTGGAAATTCGCGTCGGCGTAAGAGAAACGCTTTTTTATCGTGTGCTCAGCGAAGCTTGCGGAGAATCTATCGACGACGAGCTGACGCTTATGCAGTACGTATGCGCCCTTGCCGAGCGTAAAGAGCTTTTTGATAAGGTCAGCGTTGCGCTGACGGAAGCGGAAGAAAGCGGTTACGGAATCGTATCTCCAACGAGCGCCGACTACGCGTTGCAAAAACCCGAACTGGTCAAAAAGAGCGCGGGATACGGTATGTATTTCGGCGCAAGCGCTACCAGCTATCATATCGTTAAAGTGGATATAAAAGGGGCGGTCAGTCCGATTATCGGCACGAAAGAACAAGGGGAAGATTTTGCGGCGGAAACGCTGAAAGCGTACGAGGACGGGGACGTTTGGGAAACGAATATCTTTGGGAAGTCGCTCCGTTCGCTCGTAGAAGGGGAACTTTCGGGCAAGACGAACGCGATTCCCGCGGAATTGCGTAAGAAGGTGCGTCGCGTGATGACGCGCGTTGTGAACGAGGGCAAGAGCAATCTTTTCTGTTTGTTGTTTTAGGAATAAAAGCAAATGGATTCGGGCATACTTTTTACAAATTCCAAGGGAGGATTTTTGTATGGGTAAGTCTTCGAAGAATAAGAAAAACAAAGTGCCCCGTTTAACGGAAGCGGAGTACGCAAATTACGTCAATTCTCTTAAAACGGCAGGGCAAGTATGCGACGAATCGCAAAAACCGCCGACAGATACAAAGCAAAACACCGAAAAGGTATAAAAAACGGCGAGCGGAAACGCTCGCCGTTTTTTGCTTCAAGTATACAAAAAACGCGCTTTGGGCATACTTTATATAGTGAAAATCATAAAAAGGAGATAACACCCATGAATCCGTTTGAAGAAAAAGCGCAACCGATAGAAAAGGCGTTGCAAAATTGGCAGGAAATGTACCCAAAAGCGTATAATAAACGGGAAATCGACCCGTATACCAAAACGCGGATTATCTTGATGAACGGCACCGAATATGAAGCCAACTGGTTTTCTCATCAATTTGCAAGACATACCGACAATAACGATTTGCGTCGGGATTTGGCGCTTGCACGACAGGTGGAAAAACAGCAACAGCAAAAACTCTTCTTATTAAAACCGCAAAACGAGAGCGTATTGGAACATACGATAGGGTATGAACAACTCGCCGTCGATTTAACGGCAGAGCTTGCGAAGCGAGAGCTAGATTGCAACGTCAAAACGGCGCTTGATTTCGCGTTGCTCGAAGATTTCGACCATTTGTACCGTTACGCCGATTTGCTGGAAATGGAACAGGGCATATACGCCGAGTGGTTGGTGGGAAGATATACGGAAATTATGCCGGGTAGACCGACGATTGCCCATCACCGCCATCCCGTGGATAACGTACGGCGCAATATCAACGCAAAAACAGCGGATACGCAAACGGTGCTTTCCACGATGATTATCACGGCGGCTGAACAGCAAACGATGAACTATTATATGAACGCCAGCGCGTTCGCTTGCTCCGATTTGGGGCGCAGATTGTACGAAGAAATCGCGCTCGTGGAAGAAGCGCACGTTACGCAATACGAATCGCTCATCGACCCCAACGCCACGTGGTTGGAAATGCTGTTGTGGCACGAATATACCGAGTGCTATTTGTATTGGTCGTGCTATAAAACGGAAACGGACGCATGTATTAAAAAGCTTTGGGAACAAAATTTCGAATTTGAAATCGCCCATTTGCATAAGGCGGCGGAACTTTTGAAAAAATACGAGAAAAAGGATTGGCAGGAGGTCATCAAAGACCCCGTATTCCCCAAACCGCTCGAACTGCACGAAAATATCGATTACGTGCGGAAGATATTAGGGGAAACGGTGCAATATACTTCGGTAAAGGAAGATTATAAAAAAATAAAAGATTTGCCCAAAGACGCGGATTTTTTCCGTTTTCAAGAAATTACCAACCCCAGCGTGGATATCGTGCCGTCCCATTGCGTAATACAACAATATATTTGTCGTCACGGCGCAGATTACCGCTATCAAGTAGCGCCTTCGCCCGTACCCGAGCTTCGTAACCGCCGTCAAGATAATACCTGCGTAGGCAGAAAAGCGGACGCGGCGGATTCTACCGAATTTTTTTGCGACGAGTAACTTTTATCACTAAAAAAACGCTTTGCATTTTAGACGGCGGTACGTTGACGGCTACGGCAGGGAATTATAAGGTAACGTTGATATTGTTTGAAAAAGTATAAATGCGAAAGACGGCGTTAAAAAGGACGGATTTGCCGTCCTTTTTTCGTTACTGTGAAAACGGGGTAAAAAATCGGGGTAAACGTATTGACATTTATTGTCAGTAGTGCTATAATGGAGAAAATTGTCATAAAATGTTATGACTTTAAGGGAAGTTGCTTATGAGAATAACGGTGGTTAGCGACGTTCTGGGCGAAGAGAACAATGGAACGACGATTGCGGCGTATAATTTAATACGGTTTTTGAAAAAGCGGGGACACGACGTGCGGGTGCTTTGTTCCGACCAAACGAAAAAGGGAGAAGAGGGCTTTTTTGTCGTACCCAATTTGAACCTTGGAAGACCGCTCAATAATTATTTGAAAAAGGTGGGCGTAGCCCTTTCCAAACCGCAAAGAGAGATAGTGGAAGCGTCGCTTGACGGCGTAGAACACGTACACTCGATTTTACCCTTTGCGCTTGGGAAAATGGCGCTTGAAATAGCAAGGGAAAAGGGGATTTCTTTTACGGCGGGCTTTCATATGCAGGCGGAGAATTTTACCAGTCACGTGAAATTGAATAAACTAAGAGCCGCCAATCAAATGGTATACAAATACGTATATAACGGATTCTATAAATACGTAGACGGAATTCATTATCCCACGCAATTTATTCGCGATACGTTTGAAGAAGAGATAAAGGAAAGGACGAACGGGTACGTGATTTCCAACGGCGTTCACGCCTACGTAAAACGGCGCGAATCGGTAAAGCCGACGGAGTATCAAGACAAAACCGTGATTTTGTCCGTGGGGCGTTACTCCCGTGAAAAGTCGCAAGACACGCTATTGAAAGCGGTGCTGTATTCCAAATATAAAGATAAAATCCAAATTATACTTGCAGGGCAAGGTCAAAAAGAAAAAGCTTACAAAAAATTGGCGAAAAAATTACCCGTTCCGCCCGTCATGAAATTTTTTGACCGTGAAGAAATGATAGACGTGCTTAATTACGCGGATATTTACGCGCATCCTGCGGAGGTGGAGCTGGAAGGTATTGCCTGTTTGGAGGCGATAGCGTGCGGAAAATTGGTGGTCGTTTCCGATTCCAAATTGTCCGCTACGCGTAATTTTGCCGTGGACAAGCGCTGTGTGTTTGAAAACCGTAACCCCGAAGCTTTGGCAAAGGTGCTCGATTATTGGATAGAGAATCCCGAAGAAAGAGCGGCAATCGAGCAAAAATACTTGGATGAGTCGGTTACGTTCGACCAAGAAGAGTGTATGAAACGTATGGAAGAGATGATGTTTGAGGTGGTACGTGCGAAAAAGGAAAATTCCTGAAAAGACGGTATATTATAAAGACCCGTTGAACGACGAGTTTTCGGGAACGAATATCCACCGTACGGTGGTGGGCGATAATTTTAAGTATATTCACAAAAATCCGTTGTGGCGCGCGACGGCGTTTCTCGTATATTTTCTGATAGTTGTGCCTGTCGTTTGGTTTTTTGAAAGGGTACTTCGTCGGGTAAAATACGTAAACCGCAAAGCGCTGAAAAAGGTGCGGAAACAAAAATGCTTTTTCTACGGCAATCACACGCGCGTTTTAGACGTATTTACGTCCAGCCTTATGGTATTGCCAAAGCGCAGCAAGGTTGTCGCCGACCCCGATTCCGCTTCGCTCAAAGGCTTGAAAAACCTTATACAAATGCTTGGCGCGTTGCCGCTGCCCACAACGAAGCGGGGTATGATGGAATTCGTAAAGGCGATGGATTACTACCAAGAGAAATTCCATATTGTCATCTATCCCGAAGCGCACGTGTGGCCTTTTTATACGGGCGTAAGACCGTTTACGAGCGCGTCTTTCCGTTATCCCGTTAAATACGACGCGCCCGTCATTGCGTTCTTCACCGTTTATACCGAGCCGAAAGGCTTTTTGGCTCGTTTCCGAAAGGCGAACAGGACGATATATTTAAGCGACCCTATCTATCCCGACGAAGGGCTTTCTCCCAAGGAGGCGCAGCAGAATTTACGCGATAAAGTGTATGCATTTATGATGGAAAAATCCAAATTAAGTACGTATAAAGTAATTGAATATATCCAAGAAGAGCAAAACGTCTGCGAGTAACGCAGGCGTTTTTAGACGCTGTTTTATTGGATACATTACGTCGTCCCGTTTGTGCATATGACAAAATTCGAGCGGCGAAAAAGGACGAAAACGCTCGTATGGGGGCAACCGCAATCGCGGACGTCCGCATACGACAAGGATAGGGCAGGTATGCGTTCAATCGTCTAAATTCGACAATGGGAAAAAGATTTCTCGATAGGGGAGTTTTACCGTAAAAATAAATATGAGGCGAACGACATTTGTCGTTCGCCTCATATATTTGAACTATTTTAATTAAACGTTGGGCAGTTTTGCAAGCGCTTTGCCGATTTCTTCGTCCGAAGGGATATAGTCGCTCATCTTGCCGTCGTGGAATTTTTCATACGCCACCATATCGAAGTAACCCGTTCCCGTCAAGCCGAATACAATCGTCTTTTCTTCGCCCGTTTCCTTGCATTTGACAGCTTCGTCTATCGCCACCCGTATTGCGTGTGAGCTTTCGGGAGCGGGTAAAATACCTTCTACTCTTGCAAAGTATTCTGCCGCTTCGAATACCGAAGTCTGTTCTACTGCTCTCGCTTCCATAAGCCCTTGTGCGTACAGTTCGGAAAGGGTACTCGTCATGCCGTGATAGCGTAATCCGCCTGCGTGGTTTGCCGACGGGATAAAGCCGCTGCCGAGCGTATACATTTTGGAAAGGGGACATACTTTGCCCGTATCGCAATAATCGTATGCGTATTTACCGCGCGTAAGCGAAGGACAGGACGCGGGTTCTACCGCGATAAAACGATAGTCCGCTTTGCCTTCCAGTTTTTCCGCCATAAACGGCGCAATCAAACCGCCGAGATTGCTTCCGCCGCCTGCGCAACCGATAATGATATCCGGCTTCACGTCGTATTTATCGAGCGCCGCTTTCGCTTCCAATCCGATAACCGATTGGTGCAAAAGGACTTGATTGAGTACGCTGCCGAGAACGTAGCGGTAGCCGTCCATACTCGTCGCCGCTTCCACCGCTTCGGAAATGGCGCAACCCAAGCTTCCCGTCGTGCCGGGGAATTCTTCCAAAATTTTTCTGCCTACCGCCGTCGTCGTGGAAGGGGAAGGGGTTACGTTTGCACCGTAGGTACGCATAACTTCTCTTCTGAACGGCTTTTGTTCGTAGGAAACTTTGACCATATATACTCTGCAATCGAGTCCGAAATACGAGCAAGCCATAGAAAGCGCCGTGCCCCATTGTCCTGCGCCCGTTTCCGTTGTAACGCCTTTCAGCCCCTGTTTTTGGGCATAATACGCTTGCGCGATTGCCGAGTTGAGTTTGTGCGACCCGCTCGTGTTATTTCCCTCGAATTTGTAATAGATATGCGCAGGCGTGCCGAGCGCTTTTTCCAAGCAGTACGCACGTACCAAGGGGGCAGGGCGGTACATTTTGTAAAAGTCCCGAATTTCCTGCGGAATTTCAATCATTTTCGTCGTATCGTCGAGTTCCTGCTTGACGAGTTCTTCGCAAAAGACTTGCGAAAGTTCTTCCTTTGTCATCGGCTGCAACGTTGCGGGGTTGAGCAACGGCGCGGGTTTTTTATCCATATACGCGCGGAGATTCATCCACGCTTTGGGAAGCTCGTTTTCTTCTAAATAAATTTTATAAGGGATTTCTTTTTTCATAACCTTGTTCTCCTTTTTAACGATGAATTTTTAATGGTGATTTTGAAGTGTGTTAAAAGCGCGGTATCCGTTTGCCGCCATCGAAAAATATTGTGTTGGTCCATACGTTACCTCCTGAAAATAAAAAGCCCGAAGGACGGATTTCTCCGTGCTTCGGGACGATATTTCTACCGCGGTGCCACCCAAAATTGACTTTGTTCAAGTCCGCTTATTTGCGTACCATCATACGCATTGCGCTGTTACGGGCGCTGCCCGTCGATTGCTACTGGCAAAATTTCTTTCGCGTTCGTTCGCCCTCATAAGCCCATTCCTTGCCGTTCGCCGTATTGCATTTCACCAATCGCAACTCTCTTTGCCGTTCGAATTCGGAAGTACTACTCTTATTCATCGGTTTATCTATGAAATTGTTTATATCTTACCACTTTTTTTTTGCGCCGTCAAGCGTTTGAGAGAAGAAAAATGATATTTTTTGAGATTTTACAATTTTACGCAGTCGAAAATGCCGCCCGTTTCCAAGTCTTTCCAAGTAAATTCCCCGTTTTCGTAGACGATATACGAGTGAGGCGTTCCGTCCTTGGGGAGAGATACCGAACCGCAGTTAATATACGTCACGCCATTAGACAGTTTTTCCGCTTTGGGCGCGTGGAAATGCCCGTTTAAGAGCGCGTCGCCTTTTTTCAGCAAAGGGGGATTTTCGGCATTGAATAAATGTCCGTGTGTGGCGAACAGCGTTTTGTCTTCGTCGGTGATAAGCGCAAAGTCCGCCATCATCGGGAAATCGAGCACCATTTGGTCGACTTCGCTGTCGCAATTCCCGCGAATCGCCGTGATTTTATCGGCAAAACGGTTGAGCATATCGAATACCTTTCTCGGTTCGTACCCATCGGGGAAATCGTTTCTCGGACCGTGATAAAGCAAATCGCCGAGAAGCAAGAGCTTGTCGGCGTTTTCGTTTTCAAAAGCTTGTAAAAGCGCTTCGCACCAATACGCAGAGCCGTGAATATCCGAAGCGATGATGATTTTTTGCATAAAGCACCTGTTAGAAAATAAATTTGATAACGTCCATTTGTTCGGGTAAATTCACGCCGCTTTCCACCATATGCGCGTAATGCTCCATAAGCTTGGGCAGTTCTTCTTCCTTAAAGCTATGGTAGGGGAATTCCGTATAATTTACCGCTTTATTGGCGAGCAGGTTGATTGCCGTGGAAACGAATTCACGGCTTTCCGTGATGCCCTTAATCGTAACGTTGTTTTTCAAGGCGTATTCGAGATTGACGTGCAAGCTCTTATACGTCGGCGCGCAAAACGCGACGAAAGCGTCCCGTTTGACAAGGGGGAAGAGCACGGAAGGTTCGCTGCGGTTGACGTATGCAAGGTACACTGCGCCGTCCGCCAGCTTTCCGCCCGTAACGTTCATAACGTTCGTCTTTAACGTGTCGTCGTTGGGGAAGGTGTAATAAATACCGCTCTTTTTCGCACGTGCAAGCCGTTCCGCGTTGTTGTCCGCAAGAATAGGCACAGCTCTATGATAGATAAGGATTTGGCAAAGCACGTTTGCATACAAACCGCCGCCAAGCACCAAGATATGCTGACCTACGTCTACTTGCATTTCGTCTACGACCCGTTCCGCAAGCGCGATAGCGTCGATGAGAAATGCGGCTTCGTCCGACACGGAAGAAGGCAGGGGATACACGTCGTCCACGCCTGCTAAGACGAAATCGCGGTAAAATCCGTCCGACGTTTCGCCTGCAACGCGCAAGCCGTCGGGGGCAAGTTCGTCTTCCGTTACGCCTGCAAGATAGACTCTTTCCCCCTTTTTAATAAAGGAATCTTCGCCGACTTCCGTTACTTGCCCGATGGCGAATTTACCGGGAATAAACGGCGCCTTAACCTTAATTGCGCCCGTATAGACGGCTACGTCCGATTCGGTGAGCAAAGCTTTGGTGATTTTCACCTTTACTTTATCCGATTCTAATTTCAAATCGGGAGAAGTAACGTGTTGTAAGTTGTGTGGATACGCGAGTTGCCATACTTTCATAAGAGCTCGTTTCCTTTTTATTTCGCGTTCGCGCGTTGAAATAGAACGCGGAAAAAATCCGCTTCTCACGCAAACAAGATAAGTATAACGCATTTTCAATAAATTTGCAAGTATTTTTTATAATTTGGGCGTAAAAACAGTTGACGAAGCAAAAAAAAAGCGTTATAATTGGAAAGCATTGTAATGAAAATAACGAACAGCGAGGTGAAAATATATGAAAGCGGACATTCATCCCAATTATCACGAAGTAACGGTTACCTGCGCTTGCGGCGCTACGTTTAAGACCGGCACGACGAAAGATTGCGAAGTGTTGAAGGTGGATATTTGCAGCAACTGCCACCCTTTCTTCACGGGTAAACAAAAGTTGGTTGATACCGGTGGACGTATCGATAAGTTCAAGAAGAGATACGGTATGTAACAAAAGCAAGGGCTTTAAGACGCCACGGTGTCTTAAAGCCTTTTACTTTCCGAAAATGCAGTACGCGTAACGCGTTTTGGGTGTGATATAATATGAAAGACAAAAAGAAAAAACAAAAATGCGTGTCGATTGGCGGTCAAGCGGTATTGGAAGGGGTAATGATGCGCGGGAAGTCGGTTATGGCGACTGCCGTGCGCGACCCCGAAGGAAAAATTCAAGTGGAATCGGAGCGGTTGGAGCCGCCTGAAAAAAAGAGCAGATTTTCTCGCTTGCCCTTTATTCGCGGCGTCGTCAATTTCGTACACTCGCTTGTAGACGGAAATCGAATTTTAATGCGCAGCGCGGATGTCGCCGTGGGCGACGACGAACAGCCGACGAAAGCCGAGCAATGGCTTCGGGAAAAGCACAAAATCCATTTGGGGGATATTCTTAATTGGATATCCATCGTGCTTGGCGTAGGGCTTGCGCTCGTCATCTTTATTTGGCTTCCGCAATGGGTAACGGGCTTTTTGCCTGCGGAAACTTTCGATAAAACGAGTACGGGTTGGTCGGGCTTTTGGTTCAATCTTACCGAAGGCGGAATCCGTTTGGGGATTTTTATTCTATATATACTTTTCATATCCTTAATCCCGTCGCTGAAAAGAGTATTTATGTATCACGGCGCGGAGCATAAGACGATATCCTGTTTCGAAAGGGGCGAAGAGTTGACGGTGGAGAACGTAAAGAAATGTTCGCGCGTACACGATAGATGCGGCACGACGTTTTTATTTCTCGTGATGATAGTATCTATTCTCGTCTTTTCGCTTGCCAATATCGTGGTGGCGAGATGGCTGTATACGGACAACGATAAATTAAACGGCGTTATCCGTTTTGCGTTCAAATTGTTGATGCTTCCTATCGTAGCGGGCGTATCGTATGAAATTTTGCGGTTGCTTTCCAAGACGAAAAACAAATTTTTTCTTATTTTCAAAGCGCCCGGGTTGTTGTTGCAGCGTTTGACCACGCGCGAACCGCAAGACGATATGATAGAATGCGCCATTACGGCTTTTAATACCGTTTTGGAAATGGAAGCCGACCCGACAATTCCCGAAAAGGTATTCGCGACGGCGGGCAAAATGAGTTTCCTTTTGAAAAACACCAAAAAACGTTTCTCGGCGGCGGATATCGAAGAAGACGAAGCGGAGTGGATTTTCGCGCTGACTTTGGATATTCCCAAGAGTTCGGTGGCTACGGAAGAATATATCTTAAAAGTGGCGCAGGCAAAGGAAATTATCCGTATTGCGGACGAACGGTTGACGGGTAGACCGCTTTGGTATATCATCGGGGATACCGATTTTTACGGCTATACAATCAAAGTGGACGAAAGGGTATTGATTCCCCGTCCCGAAACGGAAGAACTTGCTTCGCTCGTTATCGGCGCAGCGGAAGAAGGACAAAGCGTGCTCGATTTATGCACGGGCAGCGGCGCAATAGCGATTGCGGTGTATAAAGAATTGGAAAAGCGCGGTACGCCCGTGAAAGTAACGGCGGTGGATATCAGCGCGGACGCGTTGGCGCTTGCGAAAGAGAACGCGGAAAATAACGGCGCGGACGTCACGTTCGTGCAATCCGATTTGTTCAAACGTTTACGCGGAAGATTCGACATTATCGTATCCAATCCGCCCTATATCCCGTCGGCGGATATTGAAGGCTTGCAAAGAGAAGTACGCGACTACGAGCCGCGTCTTGCATTGGACGGCGGCGCGGACGGGTTGGATATTTACCGCAAAATCGCGCAAGAAGCAATGAAATATCTCAATCGCGGCGGCACGCTGATTATGGAAGTGGGCGAAGGCGAAGCGGAAGCGGTTATCCGTATGTTCAAGAGCGTTTCCTATTCAATGATTATCAAAGATTTCAACGGCGTAGACAGATACGTGAAAGTGGTTATTTAATCGGGGGAGTTATGCTGAAAAAACTCGACGGCATTTTGAAACGGTACGAATTTTTATCGGAAAAGCTCGCCGATAGCGAAGTTATCGCGGATATGAGCGTTTGGCAAAAGTATTCCAAAGAACAGGCGGAGCTTACGGAAACGGCGGAAAAATATACGGAATATTTGGAAACGGAACGGCAAATGCAAGACGCGTTCACGTTGGCGGAAACGGAAACGGACGCGGAAATGCGCAAGCTGTTTTCCACCGAAGCGTACGACTGTAAGGAAAAGCTCGCCAATCTTTTAAGCGAGTTGAAGATATTGCTTTTGCCCAAGGACAAAAACGACGAAAGAAGCTGTATTTTGGAAATCCGCGCAGGCACGGGCGGCGAAGAAGCGGCGTTGTTTGCCGGCGAGCTTTGCCGTATGTATCAAAATTATTGCGCGGCGCACAGACTTCGCGTAGAAGAAATCGAAGTGAGCGCAACCGAGCTTGGCGGCGTCAAGGAAGCGATTTTCGGGGTTACGGGCGCAGGCGCGTATAAACTGTTGAAATACGAAAGCGGCGTGCACCGCGTACAGCGCGTACCCGCAACGGAAACGCAAGGGCGAATTCATACTTCGGCGGCGACGGTTGCCGTGCTTCCCGAAGCGGAAGAAGTGGAAGTGGAAATCAACGACAAGGATATCCGTATCGATATATTTCACTCTGGCGGGGCAGGCGGTCAAAACGTCAATAAAGTGGCTTCCGCCGTGCGTATCACGCATTTCCCTACGGGGATAGTGGTTACCTGCCAAGACGAGCGTTCGCAGCTCAAAAACAAAGAACGCGCTTTCAAGGTCTTGCGTTCGCGTATCTACGATTTTTATAACGGACAGAGTGCGAAAGCGAGGGAAGAGAACCGCCGCAGTATGGTAGGCACGGGGGATAGAAGCGAACGAATCCGCACCTACAATTTCCCGCAAAGCCGCGTAACCGACCATAGAATCGGGTTGAGTCAATACAATCTCGACGCGTTTATGACGGGTGATATCGATTCGATGGTGGAAGCGTTGGCGATAGCCGATAGAGAAGCGCTGTTGGCAAGCCAAGAAACCGAAAATTAAAACAGGGCGTCCGCCCTGTTTTTTATGAAGAAATACGCCCCGCAAACCAAATTTTTTGCAGGGCGTATCGTTTAGGGATGTGTGTATGGGCAAGGTTATTGGGCGTTCGTATGCGCGCGTTCACGCTTTTTATTGATAAAATACAACGCCAAATCTACGGTAACAAACGCAAGATTGATAAGGTATAATGCAAAGACGTAGTTATAATTTCCGCCCAGCGCTTTGCCGATAATGCCTGCGATATATCCGATAATAATCGCAAACGTAAAAACGACGCTTTTGCCTTTCGTTGAACGGGATTTCAGACTTTTGTACACTGATATGGGCCAAGACAAACCGAAACATATTAACATGATGCTTTCAAATACGGTTACCATAGTAAAAAACTCCTTTCTTCTTGTTTTCCATACCATTATACGCTTGACTTTTGATAAAGTAAAATATATAATTATTATGAAAACGATAACGAACGGTTATGAATTTATTAAAGTGAAGTTTCGGCTACACCGAAATGCGGAAAACTTCACTTATAAAGGGTGTATTATGGAGCTTGCGAAATTACGGTATTTTTATACGGTGGCAAAGCTGGGGCACGTAACGAAGGCAGCGGAAGAAATCCACATTGCGCAGCCTGCGCTCACCAAGGCGATAAAACAGCTGGAAGAAGAGCTTGGCGCGCCGCTTTTTTATAAAAAGGGCAGAAATATTTATTTGACGGTGTTCGGGGAATATCTGAAAAATAAATTAGACGGGATATTGCCGCAAATCGACAATATCGGGAAGGAATTGCAAGCGCTTAAACAGGAACAGCGCAATACGGTAAAGCTCAACGTTTTGGCGGCGTCGACGGCGGTTACGGACGCAGTTGTGAGCTATAAAAAGAAGAACAAAGGCGTCGTTTTCCAGTTGATACAAAACGAAGAAGAAACCGATTGCGACGTATCGGTGAGTATGAAAACGGGGAATACGTCCGCGTTGCCCGTCTTTTTGAAACGGTATGAAATGGACGAGAATATCTATCTTGCCGTGCCGAAAAATTCGCCGTATGCGTCGAGCGAGCATATCTCGCTTATTGAAGTAAAGGAAGAAGGTTTCGTGCATTTGGCAGGCTCGCGCGTGTTCCGAACGGTATGCGATAAGTTTTGCGCTTTGGCAGGCTTTCAGCCGCATATTTCTTTTGAATCGGATTCGCCTATGGCGGTGCGGAATATCATCGGCGCGCACGCAGGCGTGGGGTTTTGGCCTGAATATTCTTGGGGTAAGGTATCGTCCGACGTCGTTTTGCTGCCGATAAACGAGCCGATTTGTCAAAGGGTGCTTGTTTTGGGGTTGCACGATAGCCCGACGCCGAGCACGGTTGCGGAAGATTTTTACGAGTATCTCATTAAATTTTTGCAAAACCGCCGAAAACGGAAACCGTAAATTTACTTTTGAACGGGTTTTTTATTGATTTTTTCTTTGGCGTTTGGTATACTAATACTTGAATTTAGAAAAGTAAGGATTGAAAGATTATGGCAACGGGAGAATTTACCGATAAAGTAAGAATACTCATCAAAGCAGGGGACGGCGGCGACGGTATGAATTCGTTTAAGGCGTTCAAGGGCAAGCCCGCGTGTGGACCTGACGGCGGCGACGGCGGTAAGGGCGGCGACGTATATTTCGTCGGGGATAAGGATATGAACGACTTGTTTCCCTTCCGTTTCACGTCCCGTTTTTTGGCGGAGAACGGAGAAGTGGGCGGTACGAACCGTTGTTTTGGTAAAAGCGGTAAAGACGTATTTATCAAAGTTCCTTTGGGTACGCTCGTCCGCGACGAAGAGAGCGGAAGATTGATTTGCGACGTATTCGAAGACGGGCAACAGGTACTCGTAGCGCGCGGCGGCAACGGCGGCAAAGGGAACGTGCGTTTCACGACGGCGCGTAGACACGCGCCCAACTTCGCGCAAAAGGGCGAAAAGGTAAAACAGCATTACGTTATTTTGGAAATGAAAGTGATTGCGGACGTCGGGTTCGTAGGCTTTCCAAACGTAGGGAAAAGCACGCTGCTTTCCAAAATCTCGGCGGCTCGCCCGAAGATTGCCAACTATCATTTCACCACGCTTTCGCCCAATCTCGGCGTAGTGCGCTATTATGAAAAATCGTTTGTGGCGGCGGATATCCCGGGGCTTATCGAAGGCGCGGCGCAAGGCGCGGGCTTGGGACACGACTTTTTACGTCATATCGAACGCACCCGTATGCTTTGCCACGTCGTGGATATTTCCGGTTGCGAAGGACGCGACCCGATAGAAGATTTTAAGAAAATCAACGAAGAATTGAAAGAATACAGCGAAGTGCTTGCAACGCTTCCGCAAATCGTCGTATGCAATAAGTGCGACGTTTACGGCGCGGAAGATAACTTAAAGGCGTTTAAAAAGAAGTATGGAAGAAAGTACAAAATCTTCCCGATTACGGCGATTTCGGGCGACGGCACGAGAGCGCTTTTGGAAGGCGTTTTCGAAGTGCTCGATACCCTACCGCCCGTAGAACCCGTACCCGTAGACGAAGAATTCGAATACAAGGCGAACGAAGATTTGAGCTTTGAAATTTTCAAAGACGAAGACGGCGTGTACGTGGTTGTCGGCGGACTTATCGATATGCTTTGCAGGAACGTCGTATTGAACAATCCCGATTCTATGCAGTATTTCCAAAAGATTTTACGGCTTCGCGGCGTTATCAAAGAGCTTTCGAAAATGGGCTGTAAGGAAGGGGATACGGTGTCCATCGGCGACGTCGAATTCGACTTTATTCCGTAAGCGTTAAGCATGGCGTTATCGTAGACAAACTAAAAAAGGAAAATAATTATGAATATTGTTACGAGTGAAAATATAACGAGCAAACAAAGAAGCAAATTAAAATCGATAGCGGCGAATTTATCGCCCGTTACGCAAATCGGGAAAGGCGGTATTACGGACAATTTATTGAAAACGCTTTCCGACGCATTGGACGCGCACGAAATTATCAAGGTAAATATTTTGGAAACGGCGGACGACGACGTGAGAAATCTTGCGGACAACGTTGCCGAGCTTTTAGAAGCCGTACCCGTAGCGGTAATCGGCAGAAAAGCGATTTTTTACCGTTATTCCTCCCGCCAAAATTTTGCGCATTTAGAATTCTAAAAAAGCGTTTAGAAAAGGAAAATTTGCTTTATAAATAAGAGTAAAGAAAATAAAGGTCGGTTGAATTATGGAAAACGAAGAATTGCAAGAAGAAATCAAGACGGAAGCGGCAGAACCCGTTTGTGAAAACAAGGACGAAAGCAAGCCCGAAAAGAAAAAGAGCGCGGCGAAAAAAGCGCAGGAAGAGCTTGCCAAAGCCTTGGAAGAAGCGGAAGAAAACAAACGTAAATGGTACGCGGTAACCGCCGAATACGAAAACTACCGTCGCCGTACGCAAAACCAAGCGGCGCAGCGTTATAACGAAGGCAGAAACGACGTTTTGGCTTCGCTTTTCCCTATCGGGGACAATTTAGAACGCGCTTTAAGCTCGATTGCGGACGAGAACACCAAACAGGGCGTGGATATGGTGTTGAAAGCGTATAAAAAAGTATTGGAAGGGGAAGGCGTGGAAGAAATCAATCCCGTGGGCGAACCGTTCAATGCGGATATCGCGGAAGCGATTATGGCGATGCCGGCAGAAGAAGGGGAAGAGAGCGGAATTGTCAAGCAAGTCTACGTGAAAGGTTATAAAAAAGGAGATAAAGTTTTGCGTTACGCGCAAGTAATCGTTACGCAATAATATAATAAGGAAAGAAAAAACAAAAAGGAACAGGCAATCGAGCCTGTTCCTTTTTCTTGCGCAAATGTGGTGTAGTTGGCTTCATATTAAAAATTTTTCAAAAAAATTCAAAAATTTACCAACCGTTTTGATTTTTGCGTTGTCTATATGGGTGTAAAGGGGTTGAGAAACCACAAAAAATAATCAAAAGGCGGTAAATAAATATGAAAAAGAACGGTATGAAATGGTTGGCACTTGGTATGGCTTCGTTAATGGGCGTGGGCTTCTTCGCTTGCGACGGAACGACGGGCGACGATACGACGGCTTCGGCGGACGGATATGCGTATATGGCAATCGATATCAATCCTACGGTGGAGTTCGTGTTGAAAGCAGATAAAGTCGTCAGCGTGGACGCGGTAAACGACGACGCGGCGGTGCTTGTCAGCGAAGAAGAATTCGTGGGTATGACGGCGGAAGAAGCGAGCGAAACGGTGGTGGAACTTGCCGAACAGCTTGGTTATCTTAACGAAGACAATGCAAACGTGAAAATTACGGTGGCGGCGGACGACGAAACGCAAACGGACGAATTGACGGATAAGGCGAAAAAAGGCGCGAAACGCGGCAGCGGTCTTGCAAAGGTAAACAGCGAACCCCGTACGGCGGATTGCAGAAAGGAAAAGAAACTCAAAGAAGAAAACCCCGAACTGTACGAAGGGATTAATCCTGCAAAAGTACGTCTTATCGAAGCGATTATGCGTTACGACGAAACGATGACGTACGAAACCGGTGCGGCGATGAGCTTTGACGAGCTTGCGGATTTGCTTGAAGATTACGTAGAAGAATATAAGGAGCTCGTAGGCGAACAGTTGCGCGAAGAATATAAGGCGGCGCTCGAAGCGAAGAAACAGGAAGCGGAACTTGCGATAGCGGAAAAGTACGGCGAAGAATACAAAGCGCAATGGGAAGCGTACCAAGCGGCGAAAGTAGCGTATAAAGCATTGGAAGAAAAAGCGGAAAATATGGTCATTACGGCGGAAGACGTATCGGCGATTATGGAATTGCTCGGTATCGAAGACGCGGAGCTGATTTCCGTATCCGGCACGGTAACGGTGGATAGCGTAGATAACTATCTTGACAAATACTGCGTAGAAGAATACGCGGCTTCCGAAGCGGAAGAAGAAGCGTTGGAAGCAATCGAAGACGCGGTGGAAGATATCCTTGACAAGTACGACGAAGACGAATACGTTTTGACGGAAGAAGATTTGACGGCGTTGCAAGCGACGCTCGGCGAAGAAATCGAATTGGAAGCAGGCGCGACGCTCGAAGACTTGGAAGAAATCGTAGAAGATTTGGAAGAAGCGTTGGAAGAACTGCGTGAAGATATCCACTTGGATAAAGAAACGCACGAAGATATCTTCCGTTTGAAAGAAGATATGAAGGGTTTCAAGGAAGAAGCGCATAATGAATTGAAAGACCGTATCGAAGAAATCAAAAACCAATTCAAAGACGAAAAACAGGACAGAAAAGAATTATTCGAAGATGGCAAGCTTCCTGAACTTCCTTCCGATGAACAAGTAGAAGATACGACCACGGAAGGCACGACCGTCGAAGGTACGGTTACCGAAGATACGACCACGGAAGAAGACGTAGCGGCGTAACGCTTGATTTTCGGTAAAAAATATGTTATACTATGCGTATAACGGAAAGGACGTAAGGCGAGCCGTTATAGGCTCGCCTACAAAGGAAAAGAGATGAATTTTGATAAGCTTGCCTTGAAGATAGCCGAACACGATAAACGGGCGTTCGAGCTGCTATACGAACAGACGCGACGACTTGTTTTCAGCGTTTGTTTGGGCGTAGTTAAAAATCAGGGCGTAGCGGAAGAGTTAACGCAAGAAACGTTCGTTACCGTTTGGCAACGAAGCGGCGAGTTCCGCGGAAACGGGTATAAAACGTGGATACTGACGGTGGCAAAGCACAAATCGATTAACGCGTTGAAGAAAAACCGACGGGAAACGCCCATCGATTTTTTTGAGAACGAGCGCGCGGGCGGAAGCTATGAAGTGGACGCGGACACGGGTATCGTATTAAAGACGGCGTTACGGGCTTTGGACGACGACGAACGGCAAATCGTGTTGATGCGAAACGCGGGTCTAAAAGCCAAAGAAATTGCCGAAATGCTGGGTATACCGCGCGGCACGGTGTCGTGGAAATATGCGGAGGCATTGAAAAAGCTCAAAAAACTGTTGGAGGGGTAGCAATGAAAAAATCGGATATCGAAAGACAACTGAAAAACGACTTGCATCAAGCTACGCCGACGGCGTTTGACGAGCTTTGGGCAAAGTGCGAAAACGTATCTACGGAAACGGAAAAAGAGTACGTTTTGGAATTGGAAACGGTTGCCGCAGGCGTAGAAAACGATACGCATAGAAAGGGCGGCAAACGCTTGTTTAACACGCTGATAGCGCTTTTCTTGGCGGCGGCGCTCGCCATCGTAGGCGTGTGGGGCGCGGCGGCAGGCTGGTTTGAAAAGGGCGGCTCAACGGGCAAACCGCTGGGAAGCAAAGGCTATTTTCTTCTCGATATCAATCCTTCTATCGAAGTGGATTACGACGAGAACGGAAAGGTTAGCGAAGTAGTGGGCTTGAACGCCGACGGCAAAGTGCTGATATACGGTATAGAAAACACTTTGGTGGGGGAAACCTACGAAACGGCGGTAGACGTACTGTTTGACCGTTGCATATTGCTCGGATATTTTTCCGCGGCAAGCGAAACGAACGCGGTGCTGGTATCCGCAACGAAGCAGACGGGCGGCAGCGATGAAACGATGGCGGAAAACGTACGCAAGCTTTTTTCTGAAAAGTTCGTGAATAAAAAGTTGTACGGCGTGGCGCTTGCGGGGAAAGACGACCCGAATTTGGCGGATGAAGCGGCGGCGTACGGTATCGACGCTCAAAAATACGCGTTAATCCAAGACTACCTTGCGCAAGTGGAAACATTGGGCGTGGAAAGCGGCATTGACGAAGACGAATACGGCGAAATTTCCATACGGGAAATTTACGAAGAAATGGAAGAGTTGAGAGAACTCAAAATCGGGGATACCGCTTCCGACGCCATTGAAGAGATGTTGGAAGAGATGGAAACCGCCTTGGGCGGTAGAATCGACGGCGGTGTTTTCGAAGAGTTGGAAACGTTGGCGGAAGCGCTGGAAAGGGCAAAAACGTTCGACGAGCTTTCTACGATAGCCGAGCCGTTGTTGAGCTTGTTGGAACGCTTGGAAGCGGACGCGCAAGGCGACGATAAAGAAATTGTCCGCGCCACGCGCGAAGCGGTGGGAATGCTCCTTGTGGGTGTGGAAACGGATAAACAAAAATTACAAAAAACCACGGAAGACGCGTATAAGGAACGGGAAGAAAGGTACAAGGACGATTTCCATAACGAGTCGGAAGAGCCCGAAGGCGGATTTGAAGCTTGGCAAGACCAGAATAAGGAACATTTCGAAAACGATTGGCAGGGCAAAAAAGAAGATTGGCTCAACCGTTTCGACGATTAAAAAATACACGCTCCCCGCGCAAAATGCGCGGGGGATTTTGTTGATTAAATCAATCGATAAAACGAATAGCATTATAGGCTAACTCTAAAAATTTCGATTATTTTTCAAGAATTTTCGAAAAAGGATAGTATTCGAGTTGCTTTATTTCAAAAAAGATAGTAGAATAGTAACGTGAATACAAATTACGGAGAAAAAATACTTATGAAAAACAGAATTGCAAACAGGATGACCACTCTTTCGCCGTCGTTGACGCTTGCGATATCCGCAAAGGCGAAAGCGATGAAAGCCGCGGGGGAGAGCGTTGTTTCTTTCGGCGTGGGCGAGCCTGATTTTAATACGCCCGAACATATCATCGGCGCGGCGAAGGTTGCGTTGGATAACGGGCATACGAAATACACGCCCTCGTCCGGTTTATTGCCCTTGCGCAAAGCGATTTGCGAAAAATTCCAAAAGGATAACGGACTTTCTTACGAGCCGTCGCAAATTATCGTTTCCAACGGCGCGAAGCACTCTATTTTCAACGCTTGCTATGCAGTTTTGGAAGAAGGGGACGAAGTGATTATTCCCGCGCCCTATTGGCTGACCTATCCCGAAGTGGTAAAGGTGTGCGGCGCTACGCCCGTATACTTGCAATGCAAAAAGGAAAACAAATTCAAGTTTACGGCGGAAGAACTGAAAGCGGTCATCACGCCCAAGACGAAAATGCTTATCTTCAATTCCCCGTCCAACCCCACGGGTGCGGTGTACACGGAAGAAGAAGTGCGCGCGATTGCAAAAGTTTGCGAAGAAGCGGAGATTTTCGTGCTTTCGGACGAGATTTACGAAAAGCTTTGCTATAACGGCGTAAAACCGTTTTCGATTGCAAAATGCAGTGAAAAAATGCAAGACTTGACCATTGTTATCAACGGTGTTTCCAAGACGTACGCCATGACGGGCTGGCGCGTAGGCTATCTTGCCGCCCCCAAGGATATTGCTAAGGCAATCGATTCCTTCCAAAGCCACGCAACGAGTAACGCTTGCTCCATTTCCCAGTACGCGACGATAGAAGCGCTTGCTTCTTCCGACGAAGAAATCCAAGCGATGGTAGACGTGTTCGATAAGAGAAGAGCAAACCTTTTGAAGCTGATTTCGGAAATCGACGGCGTATCGGCGGTAGAACCCGACGGCGCGTTTTACGTAATGCTCGTGGTAAGCGGCTTGTACGGCAAGAGTTATAACGGCAAGGTTATCGATAACTCGATAGCGTTTGCGGACGCGCTTTTGGACGGCGAAAAGGTAGCCACCGTGCCCGGCGTATCGTTCGGCGCGGACGACTGCGTTCGCCTTTCCTATGCGTTATCCGAAGCGGATATCGAAGAAGGCTTAAAGAGAATTAAGCGTTTTGTGGAAGCATTGCAATAATAAAAACAAACGAAAAACGGGCGAAAAGTCGCCCGTTTTTCCGTATTTACAAAAAAATTAAAAAAAATTGCGAAATCGGGCAAAAATTTTTCCCAAAAGTCTTGAAATTGTGCGAAAAATTTGGTAAACTATATGTAACCTGAACCAGGAGACCTTCCAAGTTCGGGGTGTACGACAAAATCTGGGAGGATTGGCTATTATGATTAAAGTAATTTACGGCGCAAAAGGTACGGGTAAAACCAAGATGATGATTGACGCGGCGAACGCCGCCGTTGCAGAGGCGAAAGGGCATCTTATTTTCATCACCGACAGTAAGCGCTATATGTATGATTTGGAACGCGAAGTACGTTTTATCGATACCAGCGAATACGATATCGCAGGCGAATCTGCGCTTTGCGGTTTCATTAAGGGCGTTATCGCGGGCAACCACGACAACGAGTACGTATATATCGACGGCGTTGTCCGTATCGCAGGGAAACCCGTATCGGAACTCGCGGCGTTCTTCTATATGCTCGATAAAGTGGCGAAGAACAATAATATGGTCATCACCGTATCGGTATCGGCGGCAAAGGAAGAGCTTCCCGATTTCGTAACGAAGTATCTTTAAGACAGCAAACCGTTTGCCTAAAAAAGCAAGACGAACGGTAACTCTTGGAAAGAGAAGCCGAGCGGTCTTTTCCGTTCGGCTTTTTTCAATCGTTTGACGGTCATATAGTATATAAATTGCATATAAGGGGAAAAAGACGAGTGCGTCAAGCGGCAGAGAAACAGGCTCTGTCCGTTTTGGCGTGTTTTCAGCCGTTTATCAGAATACGGTATAAAGAAAAACAGGAAGTACGTAAAGGTAGGTAATAGAAGATGTATTTTATCAGCACGAGAGGCGGAGAAAAGGTAACGGGCGCGCAAGCGATTGTCAAAGGGCTTGCGGATAACGGCGGTTTGTACGTGCCCGAAAAATTCCCTGCCGTAACCCAAGCGGAAATGCAAGAAATGGCGAATATGAGTTATCCCGAACGCGCGGCTTTTGTTCTTGGGAAATATCTCGCCGACGATTTAGGCGCGGAGTATTTGAAAGAAATTTGTGAAAAAGCGTATTCCACGTTCACGGGCGACGACCCCGCTCCGCTCGTGAAAGTCAACGGCAATTTATTCGTGTTGGAGCTTTTCCACGGTCCTACTTGCGCGTTTAAGGATATGGCGCTCACCGTGCTGCCCTATCTTTTGAAAAAGAGCTGTGAAGTAACGGGGATTAACGACGATATTTTAATTCTCACGGCGACGAGCGGCGACACGGGCAAAGCGGCGCTTGAAGGCTTCCGCGACGTTAAGGGCACGAAAGTGGCGGTATTCTATCCCGACGAAGGGGTGGCGAAAATGCAGCGTTTGCAAATGTGCGCGCAAGATGGCAACAACGTGTTCGTAGCGGCTGTTAAGGGAAATTTCGACGATTGCCAACGCGCCGTGAAAAAGATGTTCTCATCGGAAGAATTCAATGCGAAAATGGCGAAAAAAGGGGTACGCCTTTCCAGCGCGAACTCGATTAACTTCGGGCGTTTAGCGCCGCAAATCGCGTACTATTTCTCGTCGTATCTCGATTTGTTGACGTCTAATCAAATTGAAATGGGCGACGAAATCGATTTTGTCGTGCCCACGGGCAATTTCGGGGATATTCTCGCCGGCTGGTACGCAAAACAAATGGGCTTGCCCGTAAGAAAGCTTGTTTGCGCGTCCAACCGCAATAAAGTGCTTTCCGATTTCTTCAAAAAGGGCGTGTACGACGTAAAACGCAATTTCTTCCGTACGATGTCCCCGTCGATGGATATTCTCGTTTCGTCTAATTTGGAACGGTTGCTTTTTGAAATCAGCGGACGGAACGCCAAGCTCACGGCGCAGCGTATGGCGGATTTGGCGGAGAAGAAGGAATATTCGATTACTTCGGAAGAAAAAGCGAAGCTGGATAAAGAATTCTTCGGCGGTTTTGCAAGCGAAGACGATATGATAGAAGCGATGTACGAAACGTTCGACGAGTTCGGTTACGCGATGGATACGCACACGGGCGTAGCGCTTGCGGTGTGCGAGCAGTACCGTAATACGCTCAAAAAGGACGAAGACGGCGAAGTTATCGACAAGACGCCTATCGTCGTGCTGTCCACGGCGAACCCGTATAAATTCCCCCAAGACGTATTGTACGCTTTGTCGGGCAACGACGTAAAAGACAGTTTCAAGGGCGTAAAACGTTTGAATTTGCTTACGGCGATGAAACCGCCCAAGAGCCTTACCGAGCTTCGGTATAAACCGATTCGGTTTAAGACGGTGGTCGACAACGATTTGGACAAGATGTCGGCGCTCATTGAAAAATTCGCGGACGGGGAAATTGTGCCCGTACCCGCGCCCGTTAAGAAATAAACGGTAAAATTCCCTACGTTTTTCGTCGTGGCTATACCGCGATAAGAGCGCGGGGGATTTTGTCGATTGCGTGAAATCTTGATGATTTATGGTAAAACCGCCTTTTTGCGGTTGTTTATTCCCGTGGGCTATGGTATAATAGTACCGTAATAGGAGAGAATATGTTTGGGTACGTTCATACGGATACGCCGTACTTATATATAAAGGATAAAACTTTATACGAAGCGATGTATTGCGGCGTTTGTAAAGGAATTGCCGAAGTATGCGGTCATGCCGCAAGGTTCGCCCTTTCCTACGACGTTACCTTTCTTTCCGTTATTCTACACAATATTTTAGGCGAAGACGTGCGGATAGAGAAATCGCATTGTATGACCCATTGTATCCGCTCGAAGATGATGGCGAAAACGGACGAGTTGACGAGAAAACTGGGCGCGCTCAATACCCTTTTGGCGTATTACAAATACACGGACGACATCATGGACGAAGGCAAGGGAAGGGGTAAGCGTTTTCTATTCAAAAAGGGGTATAAACGCGCGAAGAAAGCATATCCCGAAATCGAAGATATCGTGAAAAAAAATCTTGCCAAGCAGGAAGAAGTGGAAAAAACACAAACGGACAGTATCGATAGAGCCGCCGATTCCACGGCGAAGATGTTGGCGCAGTTTGCCGATTACGCGCTGGGGGATAAGGCAAGCGAACATACGTATAACCTTTTCTATGCAGTAGGGAAATGGATATATCTTATCGACGCTTTGGACGATTACGAAAAGGATATCAAAAAGGGCGCGTATAATCCTTTTTATCTTGCGTACGGCGCGGATAGCAGGTGCGCGCTGCTCAAAGGTAAGAGCGGCGAAGAAGTACAATTTGCCTTCCACGCGATATTCTATGATATCCGTGAAAGCTTGGCGGAAATACCTTTCCGTTTCAATCACGATTTATCGGATAATATTCTTTTACGGGGGTTGCCGAAAATAACGAAAAACGTTATGAGCGGTTGTTATTGTCAAAAGGATAGAAAACGGGAAACGGAAGATACTAATATGTAAACGTACTCGGCGCTTTTGCCGAAGGGAGAAAATATGAACGAATATTATGAATTTTTAGGACTTGGTGAAGACGCTACGGACGAAGAGCTTGCGGTGCGCTATCAAGAACTTCGCGAAAAATACGCGGAAGAGAGATGGCAGGACGGCGAAGCTGGCAACGAAGCGGCGAAAAATTTAACAAAACTCGACGTGGCGTATAAAGAAATAATGGCGGCGAGAAAAGAACAAAATAAAAACACCGGCGGCGAAAGCTCGTTGGAAACGGTTGCGCAGCTTTTGAAAGACAATAAAGTGGATGAGGCGCAGGCGATGCTCGACGATTTTAACGAACGCAGCGCCGAGTGGCATTATTTGCAAGCGGTGGTATTCTATAAAAAGAATTGGACGAACGACAGCAAAAAGCAGTTGGAAATCGCCATGCAAATGGACCCCGACAATCTCAAATACCGTAACGCATACGGTAAAATGAACGCTAAAAACGATTACGAAAAACAGCACGAGAAAAAGGAAAACCCGTATGCCAATTCCGCGCCGATGAACGATAACGAGCAAATGGGCGGGAATATTTGCGGCGACTGTATGACGTGTTGCTGCGCGTCTATGTGCGCGAACTATTGTTTGCGTTGCTGCTGTCCTATGTAATCAAGGCGCGAAATGAAGAAAATATCCGCTTATGAAATCGCGCTTTCCGCGCTCGCTTGCGCGCTCGCTACGCTGTTTTTGACGTTGGGTGTGTATTCGGGATTTTTCCTGTTCACCGCATACCTGGCTGCGAGTATTGCGTTAATGTTGCCGCTTTGTCAACAAAGCTGGCGCGGCTACGTATTCGCGTATATATCCACGTGTTTGCTTTCGCTCCTGTTGGCGTCTTTCCGATTTTGGGAGATTATTCCGTTTGCTATGTTTTTCGGCTTGCATCCGCTCGTGAACGAGTTGCAGTTAAAGACGAAAATCAACCGTTGGGTTGCTTGTTTTATCAAAGCGCTTTGGTTTGACGGAACGGTATATTTCACGTGGAAAGTGGTATTTGCGATAACGACGTCTATTCCGTTTGTCGAGAAATACTTGATACTTATCATTTTGGTGGTAGGCACGTTGCTGTTTATAGGTTACGATTATTTTATGTTCAAGTGGCGGATTTGGGCGAGCAATTTGGTGCGTAGAATCGGTAAAAAATAAAAGTTCGAAACGACGAAAGGCGAAAGAAAGATGATGAAGAAAAACGATAGCGTTTGCGCCGTAGTAGAAGGCGTCGGTTCAAACGGGGAAGGTATTATCAGGCACGAAGGGGTTACTTTTTTCGTGCCTTACTCTTTGCCCTCGGAACGGGTACGTTTTAAGGTGCTGAAAATCAAAGGGAATATCGGTTACGGAAAGGTAGAAGAAGTGCTTACTCCCGCAATGTGCCGTGTACAACCGCAATGTGAAGTATTTGAAAAGTGCGGCGGTTGTTGTTTGCAGCATTTGAAATATGAAGAACAGCTCGTACATAAGGGCAACGTGGTAAAAGACGCGCTTCGGAAAATTGGCGGGTTGAACGTAGAAGTGCCTTGTGCCGTCGCGAGCGATTTTCCGTATGGGTATAGGAATAAATTGCAGCTTCCTATCGGCGTGGATAAAGACGGAAATAACGTTATCGGTTTTTATGCCGAACGCTCGCATAGAATTATTCCCGTGGATAGTTGTGAGATTCATCCAAAGTGGGCGGAAACGCTGATTGCGACATTGAAACGGTATATGGCGGAAACGGGCGTGAGCGGCTACGACGAAGAGAGAAAGACGGGCGTTTTAAGACATATCGTTGCAAGAGAAATTGGCGGTAAATTTATCTTCACGCTCGTGTGTGCAAAACGCAAAGTAAAAGGCGTAGAACGTTTGATAACGATGTTGCAAGAAAATTTTGCGGATTTCACGCTGTATCTCAATTTTAACGACAAGGATACGAACGTGATTTTCGGAAAAGAATTTTCGCTTGTTTACGGCGACGGATTTTTTGAGGCGGAAGAACAAGGCATACGCTATGAGGCGGGACCCGTTACCTTTTTGCAGGTCAATGAAAACGTACGAGAAAAACTGTATCAAGCGGCACTTAAAACGGTGGTGGAAACGGGAGACGAAGTGGTGGTTGACGCGTATTCGGGAGGCGGATTGTTGACGGCGATGATTGCCAAGAAGTCCAAAAGAGTTTACGGCATCGAGCTGGAACAAGAAGCAAGCGACTGCGCCGATAAATTAAAGGCGAAAAACGGCTTGACGAATATGACGAATATTTGCGGCTACGTAGAAGAGAGATTGCCGTTCGTTTTGAACAGAGAAAAGAGCGAAAAATTGCGTTTGATACTCGACCCGCCCAGGGCAGGTATCGCGCGAAGCGTACTGAAAGCACTGCTTCAAAGCGGAATTCCGCGTTTAACGATTATCAGCTGCAATCCCGCTACGCTCGCAAGGGATTTGGGGGTATTGACGGGTAGTTTAAAGGAAAACGAGAAAGGGGAGCTAATAAAAAACCCCGTTTATACGGAAAACGGGTTAGACGGTTATTATCAAATTGAGCGTATTCAGCCGTATGATATGTTCCCCCAGACCAAACACGTGGAGACGCTCGTGTGCCTTGTGCGCAAGGCGTAAGAAAAAATTACAAAACGCCTACGCCGTGCGTTGGCATACGTGCGGGGGGGCGGTTTTGAAATTTTTAATACGTTGTGGAACAACGAAAACGGGGGAGTCAAGTGTTTGAAGTCCGCCGTCGGCGCAAGACGAACATACATTTTCTTGCAAAGAAGATATATGTTCCCCCAGACCAAACACGTGGAGACGCTTGTAGTACTTGGCGTAAGCAAATATAAAAAAAGATGAAAACGGTTGTTTTCAAGGATAAGGAAACGATGGAAGAACAGAACGAAAGAATCGATTGATTGGACGGCTTAAAAGGCATATTATGTGTGCTGATATTTGCGCATCATTTTTGCTTGTCGTTTTCTCTGACGACGTCGCTGTTTTTATGGATATATCCCGTTTGGGGATATTTGCCGAGCGCGGCGGTATGCTTTGTCGCGTCGCTGGCGGTGTTGCTTGCATTGGCGTTCGTTTATCAAAGATACGTGGAAAGCAGTTGCAATAAGTTGCAAAATAAATTGTTTAAAGCGCTTGAAGAAAAAACCGAATAAAAAATCCCCGTGCGTGAAAGCATGGGGATTTTTATGTGGGTTATCGCTCTGTCAAAGGCTCGATAACGGTTTTCCGTATATATTTTTCAAAGGTTGGTGCGGCGACAAATTGTAGCCTGCCTTCCGCAAATTCTCCCGTATGGGAAACGTGCGTATGCCCTGCGAAAACCGCTTGCACGTTGCTATCCGCAGCTTGTATGCGTTTGCAAAAAGCTTGGGTTAACGGCGTATCGTTTTCCGACCCGAGCGTAAAATATTGCACGCCGTCCCGTCCCCATTTTTCCCGTACGCTCGGTGCGAGCGATTCGGTATAAAGGGGAATATGGAGCAGTAAGATTATCGGTAAGTTTCGCGCAATTTGACTTTCTAAAAAATCGTATTGTTCGTGCGTGATTTCCCTGTCCGAATCGTCTATACCGACGATAAGCATTTCGCCGTAATCTTTCACCCAACAGGCGGGAGTGCCGCGCATAAGCGACTTATAATAGGGATAATATACGTGCGTATCGGGGACGGTTTCTACATAGCTTCCGCCTTCGTGGTTGCCGTAAACGTAGAAAAGTTCCAAGCCCGTTGCGGTAAGCGTTTCTTTTAGGTGTTCTATGCAGCTTGGGTGTATATAATCCACGCAATCGCCTGTGATAAACAGTCCGTCGTTACGTTGAGCTTTGACGAGCGCAAGCGCTTGATAAAACGCTTCTATCGGGGGGATATCGGCGATATTCCATTTGTCGGTGTGCTCGGCGGCGAGCTGTTTGTCCGCTTCGTCGTCCGTGTCGCGCGCGTATACGATATGTGCGTCGGAGATGTGGAAGAAGGTGTACGTGTTTTTGATACCGCGCAGTTTCAATATCTGTTTTTCAACGTGGAACATATCACTCCTTTAAAGCTTTTCATTTTCGTTGAACAAGCCCTTAAACAAAGGAGAATTTTTGAGATAGAGCCTGTTCTTTCGTCGTCTTGTATGCGTACGGGAGTCCCCGATTGGTTATATGATAGCACGCGCACGGAAAATTGTCAACGGCTGGGGAAATTTTTGCAAAATATTTTCGCCGTTCTTTCACGCGGAAAAACTTGATATACGCGCATAATTGTGGTATAATCAAGACGTAATCGTAAGATAAAACCGTTTACGCAATGAAAAACAGGGTATAAATAGAGTATGAGAGAACCTTTATTGGATAAATTGGATAGAAAATTCGGACGATTCGCGCTGAAACATTTGATGACGGTTATCGTTATCGGTACAGCGCTCGTTTGGATACTCAATTATATTGTCTATCTCAATACGGGAGTTTTGATAGACTCGTATATCGACTTCAATAGAGAAGCGATTTTGCACGGTCAAGTTTGGCGGCTTGTTACGTTCTTGTTCGTATCCACCGAATTTAATCCGATTATGCTGATGATTTCCCTGTATTTTTATTGGCTGATTGGCAATTCTTTGGAACGAGCGTGGGGTTCGTTTAAATTCGATTTATTCTATTTGTGCGGCGTGTTGGGCGCAATCGGTTCGGGGTTCATTACCGGATACGCTACGGTGTATTATCTCAACCTTTCGCTGTTTTTGGCGTTTGCGCTGCTTTATCCCAATCATAGAGTGCTGCTGTTTTTCTTTATCCCCATCAAGATGAAATGGCTGGCGATTTTCGACCTTGTTTGTATCGCGTTTTTATTGGTATTCAATACGTGGGCAGGGCGGATTGCTATCTTTGTGGCGCTTGCCAATATAGCGCTGTTTTTCGTGGGTAGCGTTATTCGGAATATTGCGGCGTGGCGACGTAGAAGAAAATGGCAAAAGGGCATTTATGTAGTAGAAGAACCGCGGAAAAAAGCAAGCTGTAAAAAGAAAGATAAGGACGACCCTTTTGAGTTGTAAAGCGAGTATGGAAAGAAGAACGGGAAAGGAAAAAAGAACGGGGCAGGTACGCGGTGAAAAACAGTCGCATACGCCTGTAAAATACGGAGATGATCCGTATACCGCCGTATATAAAGTAAACAGAAGCGATACGCTGATGGAGTTTTTGCTCCGCAAATGCAACACTTCGCGCAACAACGTAAAATCGTTGCTTGTTCGCCGTCAAGTGCTGGTAAACGGCAGCGTCGTTACGCAGTACGATTTTCCGCTTGCCAAAGACGACGAAGTGAAGCTTTCGAAAAAGAGCGTGCAGGGGAATATCGCGCCTGCGCCCAAACGCCGAGAAACGGAAAAAACGTTTAAAGCGGAACGGAACAAAAGGGAACAAACGACGGTTAAGATTATTTACGAAGACGACGATTTTATCGCTATTGACAAACCCGTTGGGCTGCTTTCGGTGGAAAGCGATAACGAAACGGAGTGCGCCTTTGCTTGCGTGTTCGAATATTTGCAACAAAGCGGTAAAAACGCCCGTCCGTATGTATTGCACCGTATCGATAAGGAAACCTCGGGCGTGTTGGTATTTGCGAAAAATCCAAAAATACACTCTATGCTCAAAATGCGTTGGAACGAGTGCGTAACGCTTCGGGAGTATTACGCCGTCGTGGAAGGGATAATGGAGAAAAAGGAAGACACGGTGATTTCCTATCTCAAAGAGAATAAGAACAATTTGATGTATTCCACGCAAGATATCACGGGACAAAAGGCGGTAACGAAATACGCCGTGCTGAAAGAAAACGAGCAGTATTCCCTGTTAAGGGTACAAATCGAAACGGGCAAGAAAAACCAAATCCGCGTACATATGCAATCGCTGAACCACCCCGTAGTAGGAGACGATAAGTACGGTTGTACCAAAAACCCGTTGAAGCGCTTGGGGTTGCATGCTTCCAAGCTTTGTTTTATTCACCCCGTAACCAAGGCGGAAATTTGTCTTTCCGCAAGCGTACCCGCGTCGTTTAGAACGCTGTTTACTTAAAAGAACGAATAGAATATAACTGCCCCTATGGGGCAGTTTTTTTCATTATTTTTCAACAGGGGTATTGACTTTACGCGCGTGCGTGTGATATAATAGATAAAATATTCGTTTTTTAAGGGAGTGAAAAGGGTATGTCGGAATTTACGGAAGCGTTGAGAAGTTTTTTCAAGACGGATAAATACGTAGAATTATCGGGCATAAAAATCGTGGACGTCAACGACGAACAAGCGGTGGTGCAGGCGGAAATAAACGAGAACCACTTAAACGCCAACGGTTGCGTGCAGGGCGGTATGTTATACACGATTGCCGATTTTGCTTTTGCGGTGCTTGGCAATTACTTGCACCCGTCCACCGTAACGCAAAGCGGACAAATTACCTATCTTCGTCCTGCGTTTACGAAAACGCTCACGGCAACGGCGGTGGAAACGGAACGGGCAGGGCATTGTACTATCTCTGAAGTGACTGTTCGCGGCGATAAAGGGGAAACGTTTTGCATTTGCCATTTTAACGGATTCGTGAAAGACGTGGATAAAAACGAGTGGATAAAGAAAATTAACGAAGGAAAATAAAGAGAGAAGGGTTATGAAAGAATTGATTTTGACCAACCACGCGATTGCGCGCGGCGCGTACGAAGCAGGGGTAAAGGTATTGTCCGCCTATCCCGGTACGCCTAGTACGGAAATTGCGGAAAGCTTCGTCAAATACGACGGTGTATACGCGGAGTGGGCACCCAATGAAAAGGTGGCGTTGGAAGTGGCTATCGGCGCTTCGATAGCAGGCGCGAGAGCGATGGCGTGTATGAAACACGTGGGATTGAACGTTGCCGCAGACCCCCTGTTTACCGCGGCGTATACGGGGGTGAACGGCGGACTCGTTATCGTCGTTGCGGACGACCCCGGTATGCACTCGTCGCAAAACGAGCAGGACACCCGTTTATACGGCAAGAGCGCACACGTGCCCGTATTAGAACCGTCCAACGCGCAAGAAGCGAAGGATTTTGTAAAACTTGCGTTTGATATCAGCGAAGATTTTGATACGCCCGTTATCTTGCGTGAAACGACGCGCGTGGCGCACTCGCACGGGGTAGTGGAGCTTTGCGAGAGAACGGAAAGAGAGAACCGTCCTTATGCGGACAATTCGAAAAAATACGTAATGATGCCTGCGAACGCGATTGGTCGTCATATTGCGGTAGAAGAACGGGAAAATGCTTTTGCCGATTTCGTCAACGGTATGGCAATCAACCGCGCGGAGTATACGAACGAGAACGAGATTGGTGTCGTTTGCGGCGGCGTGGTGTACGAATACGTAAAAGAAGCGTTGCCCCAAGCAAACGTCTATAAAATAGGCACGCCGTATCCCGTACCCGTAAAGGCGATTGGCGAATTTGCCAAAAAGGTAAAAAAACTGTACGTTATCGAAGAACTCGAACCGTTTGTGGAAGAAACGCTCAAAGCCAACGGCATTGCTTGCGTGGGGAAGGAATTGTTTTCCGTGCAAGGCGAACTTTCGGTTGCAAAAATCAGACAGGCGTTTTTCGGCGGGGAAATTCCTGCGGCGGAAAGCGTGCCCGTCCGCCCGCCCGTAATGTGCGCAGGCTGTCCGCATAGGGGCGTATTTTACGTATTTAATAAACTCGGTTTGACGGTCAACGGAGATATCGGTTGTTATACGCTCGGCGCGGTAGCGCCCCTGTCGGCGCTCCATACGTGCATTTGTATGGGAGCGTCCGTAGGTACGGCGCACGGTTTCAAAAAGGCTACGGACGGTAAGGGTAAGAACGTTGCCGTTATCGGCGATTCCACTTTCTTACATAGCGGCGTTACGGGGCTTATCAACGCCGTGTATAACCAAAGCGGTATTACGCTCGTGATACTTGATAATTCGACAACGGGTATGACGGGGCATCAACAGCATCCTGCCACGGGGAAGAATTTAAAGGGAGAAGTTGCGCCCGTTGTGCTTTTGGACGAGCTTGTGAAAGCGTGCGGCGTAAAAGATTTGCAAATCGTGGACGCGTACGACGTCGTTGCGGTGGAAAAAGCGGTAAAAGCCGCGACGGCAAACGACGAAGTGAGCGTGATTATCGCGCAAAGACCTTGCGCGTTGCTTGATAAAAAATTGAAAAAGCCTGCCGTCACGGTGCGCGATTGTAAGAATTGCGGAAAGTGCATGAAGCTCGGTTGCCCTGCGATTAGCCGTGGGGAAAAGGGAATCGTTATCGACACGGCGCAATGCGTGGGCTGCGAAGTTTGCGCGCAAGTTTGTCCGTTTAAATGTATACAAAAGGAGAATGCGTAAGATGATGAATATTCTTATTTCGGGCGTAGGCGGTCAAGGCACGATACTTGCAAGCCGTGTGCTGGGGAAATACGCGCTCCTTTGCGGTATGGATTGCAAGATTAGCGAAATCCACGGTATGAGCCAGCGCGGCGGCAGCGTTACGACGCACCTGCGTATGGGCGAAAAGATTTATTCGCCTGTCGTATGGGAAGGCGGCGCGGATATGATTATTGCGTTTGAAACGTTGGAAGCGGCAAGGGTAAAGCACTACTTAAAAGCCGACGGTATTTTGCTGGTCAACGAAGAGAAAATTTTGCCTATGCCCTGCATTACGGGCGCGGCGAAATATCCCGAAGATATCAGGGAGAAATTGCTTGCCGATTGCAAGGGGGCGAAATTCGTAAACGCCAAAGAGATAGCAAAACAGGCAGGTAGCGAAAAGACGACGAATATCGTAATGCTTGGCGGCATTTGTAAGCTTTACGGCTTTGATAAAGCGGTCATGGAAGAAGCGGTTGTTTCTTGCGTACCCGAAAAATTCAAGCAGCTTAATCTAACGGCGTTCCGTATGGGTTATGAACAAGTATGAGAAAAATTATTATTAAGAAGGGAAAAAATATGCAATACTTTCAAAAAGAAATCGAAACGATGAGCAAAGAAGAAAAGCGTGCGTTACAATCGGAAAGATTGGTAAAAATCGTCAAGTACGCATACGAGAACCAAGCGCCGTACCGCGCGAAAATGGACGCAATGGGCGTGAAACCGGAAGATATTAAATCGATAGACGATATTTCCAAATTGCCCTTTACCGTGAAACAGGATTTGCGCGACGCATATCCGTTCGGTATGATGGCGCGCCCTAAAAAAGACCTTGTGCGTTTGCACGCGAGCAGCGCGACGACGGGAAAACTGACGGTGGCAGGCTATACGATGAACGATATCGACGTTTGGGGCGAGTGCGCGGCGCGTTCGCTCGTGATGGCGGGGGGCGACGCGGAAAGTATCGTGCACGTAGCGTACGGGTACGGGTTGTTCACAGGCGGCTTGGGTATGCACTACGGCGGCGAAAAATTGGGCGCGTGCGTAGTACCGGCTTCGGCAGGCAATACGCAAAAACAAATCCAACTGCTCGTCGATTTCGGCGCGGATATCATTTGCTGTACGCCGTCGTATATCATTTATCTTGCGGAAGAAATCGAGCGTATGGGCTTAAAGATTGGCGAAGATATCAAACTTAAAGGGGGCGTATTCGGCGCGGAAGCGTGGTCGGAAGGTATGCGTGAAGATATCGAAAAACGCCTGAATATCCGCGCGTGCGATATCTACGGTTTGTCCGAAATCGCAGGACCGGGCGTTGCGTGCGATTGTCAGTTTAAGACGGGTATGCACTTCCAAGACGACCATTTCTATCCTGAAATCGTGGACGTGGATACGTTAGAACCGCTTCCTTACGGCGAATCGGGCGAACTCGTTATTACGACGCTCACCAAAGAAGGTATGCCGCTTATCCGTTACAGAACGCGCGATATCGCAAGCTTGAACGACGACCCTTGTCCTTGCGGAAGAACGTCGGTGAAACTTAACAAAATTACGGGAAGAAGCGACGATATGCTCATTATTCGTGGCGTTAACGTATTCCCTTCGCAAATTGAAAGCGTGCTGTTGAAGAATCCTGATATTACGCCCAATTATCATATCAACGTCGACAGAGTAAACAATCTCGATACGATGGAAATCGTGGTGGAGCTTTCCCCCAACGTGAAGTTAGACGAAGTGGCGCACGTGGAAGAAATCAGAAGAAAGCTTGCCGCCGATATGACGTCCGCGCTTTCGGTGAGCGCGAAAATCACGCTGGTATCGCCGGGTACGGTGGCGAGAAGCGAAGGAAAAGCCAAGAGAATTACCGATAAACGTAAGTTGTAATCAGGGAAATAAGGAGAGAAAAAGATGGTAAAACAAATAGCGGTGTTTTTGGAAAACCGAGAAGGTAGACTCAGCGATTGCTGTAAGGTTTTAAAACAAGCAGACGTCAACTTGAATTCGTTGTCTATTGCCGACACCAAAGAATTTGGTATCGTGCGTTTGATTGTAGACGACAGCGACAAAGCGCTTTCCGCGTTACAAGCGGCGGGATTTTTGTCGTCGGTGGTGGAGCTTGTGGCAATCGAAGTGCCCGATAAAGCAGGCGCGCTCGCGGACGAGTTGATTGCTTTAAGCGACAGCGGTGTGAATATCGAATATATGTATTCGTTTGCAGGAAAAGACGGGCATGCGAATATCGGCTTTAAGACGTCTATGCCCGAAAAGGCGGTTGCCGTATTGCAGGCGGCGGGCGCGAAGGTGTTGTAAACGATGGAAAAAGAGAAAAGGGCGCTGGTACTTATCAACGCCTATTTGCAATCGGAATCCCAGTTTTCCCAAGCGGAGCGGATGAAAGAAGAATTGGAAAAATTGGGCGTGCGTACGGATATTTTACGGAACGACGGTTTTTACGCCGTTGTTTCCGACGGTAAAATCAAGACGGAACTCGTTGAAAAATACGATTTTTGCGTGTATTTCGATAAGGATAAATACGTTTCCGAAGCGTTGGAAAAGGCGGGATTGAAACTGTTTAACAACCACGAAGCGATACGCGTATGCGACGATAAAATGCAAACGTATATCGCTCTTTGCGGCAAAAATATTCCTATGCCGAAAACGGTTTCGGGACTTTTATGTTATCACGAAAACGCTACGATTCGCAAACAAACGGTGGATAAAGTGGAATCGCTCGTCGGCTATCCCGTTATCGTGAAAGAGTGCTTCGGTTCGCAGGGGAAAGGGGTGTATATGGCAAAGGATAGAACGGAGCTTGTTGCGCTCATGAAAAAGTTGAAATGCCGTCCGCACCTTTTCCAAGAAACGGTAAAAACGAGCGTTGGGAAAGACGTACGCGTGATTGTCGTGGGGGGTAAAGCGATAGCGGCGATGCTCCGCCAATCGGATACCGATTTCAGAAGCAATATCGAGCTTGGCGGTAAGGGTAGCGCCTATTCTTTGCCTTTCCAAACGCAAATGCTTTGCGAACAAATCGCGGAAGAACTCGCGCTTGATTATTGCGGTATCGATATCCTGTTCGGCGTAGGCGGCAAGCCGTTGGTATGCGAAGTCAATTCCAATGCGTTTTTTGCGGGAATCGAGCGCGTTACGGGGGTAAACGTGGCAAAAGCGTATGCAAGCCACATTTGCCGTCAGGTTTACGGAGTGTAAAAATGATACGTTCTTTACAGGAAATCAAAAGAGAATTGAAAAACCGTCGCGGCGCGCGGGAAAAGGAACGGGATAACGACGGTAGGGTAATCGTCGATTTTTGCGTGCATAGCGACGACGATTTCTTATCGCCGTACAGCTTGCGTTCCAGCGCCGAGCTTTCTACGGACGCGGGGGAGTTTATCGAACGGAGTTTGGAAACCGTACCCGTAAAAGAACAGGTACGGTTGCGCGTGCATAGCAACGTGATTACAAACGAAGAGCAGGTGGCTTATACGGAAGCGATAAGCAGTTTTTACCATGACAAATACGAATCCGTACGTCGGGAGAAACGCAGACTGGTCGTTCTCGCCGCGGTTATGGCGATAATTGGCGTTTTAGCTTTGACGGTCATGATTGGCTTGGAAGTAACGGGCACGCGTACGGCGGTGATTTCGGAAATTATAGACGTATTCGCTTGGGTATTTTTATGGGAAGCGGTGGATTTGCTATGTTTTCAGCTTTTGGCTTTAAGGCTGAAATCGTGGCGGTATTTATCCCTTTTGGCATGCGTCGTCGAATACCTGCCCTTGGCAAAACAGGAGAAAATATAATGAAAAGGATAGCCAGTTTCACGGTCAATCACGACGTATTGCAAAAAGGTATGTATATCTCGCGCATAGACGGCGACGTGGTTACGTATGATATTCGTATGAAAATCCCCAACGGCGGCGATTATCTTTCCATGCGCGCCGCGCATACGATAGAGCATTTGTTCGCAACGTTTACGCGTAACAGCAAGGACGGCGATAAGATAATATACGTAGGTCCTATGGGTTGTAAGACGGGTTTTTATTTGCTCGTAAGAGATACGCTTTCTCGTAGCCAAGCGATTGCGCTTGTGCAAGCGAGTATGGCGTTTATCGCCACGTATGAAGGGGAAATTCCCGGCAATACCAAAAAAGAGTGCGGAAACTATTTATATCACGATTTAGACGGCGCAAAAGCGATTGCGGCGGATATGCAAAAGGTGCTTGCCGATTGGTCGGTGGAAAAATTGCAATATCAGGAGTAAAAAATATGAACGAAACGTTGGAACTTATCAAATCGAGAAGAAGCGTTAAAAAATACAAAGATACGCCCGTAGAAAAAGAATTGATTGAAAAAATTGTGGAAGCAGGCGCGTGGGCGCCGTCGGGTATGAATAAACAGTCGCCTATTATTTTAGCGGTAACGAATAAAGAGCTTCGCGATAAGCTGTCTGCGCTCAATGCGGGCTACGATACCGTTCTCAAACGCGCCGACCCCTTTTACGGCGCGCCCTGCGTGTTGGTCGTGCTTGCAGATAAAAGCGTGCCCACGTATTTGTACGACGGCTCTCTCGTTATGGAGAATATGCTGCTTGCGGCGCACGCCTTGGGTTTGGGCGCGTGTTGGATACACCGTGCCAAGCAAACGTTTGAAACGGAAGAAGGCAAAGCGATTTTGAAAAAACTCGGTATCGAAGGAGATTACGAGGGGATTGGGAACTGCATTATCGGCTACGCGGATATGACGCCTGCTGAAAAACCGAGAAAGGATAATTGGGTATATTTTGTAGAATAAGATGAAAACGGGAATATCGACAGCGTCGCTGTTTTTGAGAAAAAATAACGAAGAAGCATTGCCTTTTTTAAGGGAAATCGGGGTATATACCGCCGAAGTTTTTCTCACGTCCTTTTCCGAGTACGGGCAACCGTTTGCCGATACGCTCGTGAAGAACAAAGGGGCTTTGGGAATCAATTCCGTGCATATTCTCAATACCCAGTTCGAGCCGCAGCTTTTCAACGCGCACGAACGCGTGCGCGCGGACGCATATTATTGGTTGAATAAGGTCTTGCAAAGCGCAAAAGCGTTGGGCGCGCCGTATTATACCTTCCACGGCACGGCAAGGATAAAACGCGCGGCGCGTACGGGACAAAACGACGATTTTGGCAAGATGATAAGCAGCTTTCGGGATATTCTCGTCGCTTGCGAAAATTACGGCGTAAAATTGTGCTTGGAAAACGTGGAGTGGGCTACGTATAACCGTGTGGGCGTATTCGAAAGATTGAAAAAAGAACTCCCAGCCCTTGGCGGCGTGCTCGATATCAAACAGGCGAGAATTTCTGAATATCCCTATCAAGACTATCTTGCGGAAATGGGCGAACGGCTTGCGTACGTACACGTTTCCGATTGCGACGGGAACGGAAAAATGTGTTTGCCCGGGAAAGGCTCTTTCGATTTTGATACGCTGATAAACCGCTTACAAGATATCGGCTTCGACGGCGCGCTTCTTATCGAAGTGTACACCGATAATTACGACAAAGAAACGGAATTGAAAACGGCAATCGAATATTTGAACGAACGCCTGTATAAATATAATTGCTTGCATTAAAAATTTTTTCGCTTTTTTTGCATAAAACTATTGACAGGAATTAAAATTTATGCTATTTTATAAATAGGATTAAATCTTAATAAAGCTTTAAGAAAATAGGAGAATAAAAAGATGTTGAAATTTTATCAATGCGAAAAATGCAAAAAAGTGATTATAACGAAAGACGAGTTAGCGCTTGACGGCTGGAAGGAATTGATTGCCTGTTCGACGGACGCGGCGAAGGAAAAGCACGTGCCTGTGGTTACGAAGAAATGTAAGCAAGTAAAGGTAGACGTAGGCAGCGTAGCGCACCCGATGACGCAGGAGCACCTTATCGAGTGGGTGGCGCTTGAAACGGAAAAGGGGTATCAAGTGAAACACCTTACGGCAGGGGAATCGCCCGTATGTAATTTCTCGCTTGTGGACGGAGATAAAGCGGTACGCGTGTACGCGTATTGCAATTTGCACGGGCTTTGGGCGGACTAAACGGAGAAGTTTTTGCCCTGTCCGTGTCATTGCGAACGAAGTGAGGCAATCTTGTGAAATATACTTGTAATGACAAGGATAACGAAAGATAGAAAGATTTGGTGGCGGCTCGCCGCAAGGAGAAAACAGTATGATTGAAAACGAAGCAATGTACAAAATTTCTTACGGGTTGTTCGTATTGACGACGACGGACGGGGAAAAGCAAAACGGCTGTATCGTCAACACCGTGTCGATGATTACCGACAATCCCAAACGGATAGTCGTTTTCGTCAATAAGTCGAATTATTCGGAAAGCTTGCTGAAAAAGACGGGGGTTTGCAACGTGTCCGTTTTGACGGAAAGCACGCCGTTCGACGTGTTCAAACAATTCGGTTTTCAATCGGGGAAAGACGCGGATAAGTTCGCGGGGAAATCGTATCCCAAGACGGAAAACGGGTTGTATTATTTGCCCGAAGCGAACGCCGTGATAAGCGCAAACGTGGTAGATAGCTACGATTACGGCACGCATACGCTGTTTGTGGCGGAAGTTACGGAAGCGAAGAAGCTTTCGAACGAAAAATCGACGACGTACGAATATTATCAAAGCAATATCAAACCCAAACCCCAAGCCAAAGCGGAAGAAAACGCGAAAGAGAAATGGGTGTGCAAAGTGTGCGGTTATACACACGAGGGGGAATTGCCCGAAGACTTTATTTGCCCTTGGTGTAAACACCCTGCAAGCGATTTCGAGAAAGTAAGCTAAAAAACGACGCGCTTCGCGGTATTTTTTAAAAGGCAGGAAAAAACAGGAAAAATTTTCTCTAAAAAGCGTCAAAAACGCCGAAAAAAGACTTGACATCGTTTTTTGAAATTGCTATAATTACGGGGTAATGATTAAACGCATCGGCAAAGGATGGTGAAAACAATGTCCACGGTAAAAGTAGGAGAAAACGAAAACGTTGAAAGCGCATTGAGACGTTTTAAGAGAAAGTGCTCCCGCGACGGTATCATCGGCGACCTTCGTAAAAAGGAATTCTATGAAAAACCTTCCGTAAAGAAAAAGAAGAAATCGGAAGCCGCTCGCAAGAGAAGCAGAAATTAACGAACGAAAGAGCTCACAAGATTGTGGGCTCTTTTCATTTACAAAAATGTCGAAACAGGGCAAACGCCGTCGGAATATTCCGTAAAAAAACAAGAAAAGTCGGGGAGGGGCTTACTATGTCGAAAGATACGAATACACTCAAAGAAGAAGCCAGAAAAGCGAAATCGCGATTGAAAAAAGGTTTTTGGACGGATTGTAAAGAAAGTATGGACGAACGACTTGAAAAAGCGCGCGCTTTGGGCGTCAACGAGAGCAAAGCGGGACGGTATTTCGCCGAGCAAGTCACCAAACAAATTTCGGGCGAAAAGGAAGACGGTTTTTATCTTCGGGTGAAGGAAATGCTGCTTTCGGACGGGGAAGTGAGCGACGCCATCGGACGGCTTACGGACAAGCCCTATTTCGACACGCTTTCCTATGAAGAGAAACAGCGGTATACCCTTTCTTTAAGCGAGCGCTATCTTCGCGCGTTGGAGCGTTTTAGAAGAGAGTGCGAATTTGAGAGCGTAGACAAAAAGGCGTAAAAAAGTGAAGTTTGCTTCGCAAGTGAAGTTACTGCGTAGTGAAGTTTTGACTTTGTCAAAGTGAAGTTTTTTTGCGTAAACGCAAAAAAGTTGTGGCTAAAAAGACAACGTGATTAGCGTTTTGGAGAGATTTTTATTGGATAATTGGAAAAACTCGATTTTTATAAGTTGAGTTTTCTTTTATTTATGAAAAAGTGATTGAAAAAATCAAAAAAGTGTGGTATACTGTAAATGGCATACAATTTAATAATTTTTAGATGAGTAGACAAAGGGAATATTATCCCCTTTTTATTGTCATACTCCCATTATGCGATTTGTTAAAAATGCAAATTCCAAATGGGAGTGTTTACTCATTTCTATTAAATTGTATGCCAACAACGGAGTTTGCGTTTTTGGTGCGTTAACTTCGGTTGGCGCACTTTTTTATTGGCAAAATAAATATTGAGAAAAGGAGAAGAAAATATGTGTTTTTTGCGTAGAAAAAGACAAAAACAAGCGGAGATGGAAGAAGCTTTTCACGATTGGATTGAAGAACAAGACAGAGAAGAAAAAGAACGCGTATGGAAAAAGATACAGGAGAAAGAAAGAGAACGGCAAAAGGATAAAGAAAAGTAAGGCGAAAACCTTACTTTTATTTTTGGGAAACGGGGCGTTGAATTTACGAATATACTTGCAAAAAAACGGGGGATATGCTATAATATTTACGTTATGAAACTCGTTGGCGTAAAGAAAAACATAATAGAAAAACTAAACGGCGTCAAAGTGGAAGAAGATGATTTATATAAATACGTTCAATCTCCTAATTGGATGAAAAATGCTACTCCAACGGAGATATTGTATTTTTTTACTGAATTAGAGCTTCCAAAATCTTGTTATGATAGCGTATATACTATTCCCCATGAAACAAAAAAGGAAATGTTATTTGATGAAAGTGTTTATTACCTGAAAAAGATTTTGATTTTTTTGGGCACGGAAGATGGGTTCCACGCAGATTATATATGTCCAGCATTTCCTGTTGATTTATCGTTGGAAGAACAACATGATATTATCACTAAATTATTGAATAAAGAACAAAACGAAAGCTATGAAAAAAAGCGAAATGGATAATCGTTGTTTAACGGACTTATTCATTGCGAAAAATAAGGTATAATATTTACGTTATGGTACTTATTGACGAAATTTTGGAAAAATTAAACGAAGAACAAATCAAACCCGTTTTGCAAACGGAAGGGGCGGTGCTCGTTTTGGCGGGGGCAGGTAGCGGTAAAACGCGCGTTTTGACTTCCCGTATCGCCTATCTTATCGAAGAAAAGGGCGTGCCTGCATCGGCTATCCTTGCAATCACGTTCACCAACAAGGCGGCGAAGGAAATGCAAGAACGCCTTTTCAAAATTACCGACGTGTCCCGTTCTTGGGTATGTACGATTCACAGTATGTGCGTGCGCATTTTGCGTATGTACGCCGAAGACGTGGGGATTAGCTCCAATTTCTCCATTTACAGCGAAACGGAACGCAACAATATCATCAAAAAGTCCTTTCAAGAGTGCGATTTCGACGACGAAAAACTGTTGAAATCGGTAAAATTCCATATTGCCAATGCCAAAATGCTCGGCTTCGAGCCTGAACGCTACGCGGAAGAATACGCAGGCGAACACGATATCGAAGAAGTGGTAAAGGTATACAAACGCTATCAAAAGCACTTGCGGGAAAACAACGCGCTCGATTTCGACGATTTGCTCAACGAAACGCGTCTGCTTCTCCGCAGAAACGAAGACGCGAGAGAGTATCTCGGCGGTAAATTCCGCTATATTTTGGTGGACGAGTTCCAAGACACCAACGCGGTGCAATACGAGATTGTCAAACTGCTCGCTTCCGTGCACGGAAACCTGTTTGCCGTGGGCGACGACGACCAATCCATTTACGGTTGGCGCGGCGCGAAAATTGAAAACATTTTGCACTTTGAAAAGGATTTCAAGGGCGCAAAAGTGTTTAAGTTAGAGCGCAATTACCGTTCGACGAAGCATATTTTGAAGCTTGCGAATACCGTTATCAAGAACAACGGACGCAGAAAGGATAAGACGCTTTGGACGGAGAACGACGACGGGCAGGACGCCAAGGTGTACGAAGCGGAAGAAGAAAGCGGCGAAGCGCGCTATATCGCGCATACCATTGCGGGGCTTCTCCGTCAAGGGTATAAATATTCCGATTTCGCGGTGCTGATGCGGCTCAACGCCCTTACCCGTTCTTTCGAACAAGAGTTCACGGGGGACGGAATCCCCTATAAAGTGTTCGGGGGCTTTAAGTTCTTCGAGAGAAAAGAAATCAAGGACTTGCTTGCGTATTTGCGTTTAATCAACAACCCGTTCGACAGCGAAGCGGCAACGCGGATTATCAACTTTCCCAAGCGCGGTATCGGCGCGAAAACGGTGGAAACGCTGCAAAATTACGCGTTTGAAACGGAGCTTTCCGTATACGACGCGTTGCTCGATTTGGATATGCTCGGTTTTTCGGGCGCGACCAAACAAAAGCTCGTCGATTTTCGGGACTTGGTCAAGGGCTGGATTATCGACAGCCAAGGTATGCCTGTCAACGAGCTTGTGAAGAAAATCGTTGCGGAAACGCGTATGCGCGAAGCGTACGCGGACGATTCGGACGAGAGTATCAACAAACGCGCGAATATCGAAGAATTTATCCAATCGGTAGACGAATATTGCAAGCTCAACGAAGGGGCGAGTTTAACCGATTATCTTAACCAAGTAACCCTTTCTTCCGACACGGACGAAATGGACGACGGCAACTACGTAACGCTGGCTACGATTCACTCGGTGAAAGGGTTGGAGTTTAAGTGCGTATTCCTTTGCGGTATGGAAGAGAACATTATGCCCGTATCGCGCGCGGTGGGCAACGACGAAGATATGGAAGAAGAACGCAGGCTTATGTACGTGGCGATTACCCGCGCCAAGGAAAGACTGTGGCTTACACGTTCCAAAAGCCGTTATTTATACGGCAGACGAGAGCCGTCTATGCGTTCCAGATTCTTAAAAGAACTTTCTTCCGAGCTGGATATGCCCAAAGAAACGCGCCGTTCGCCCTACGGGTACGACGGCTACGACGACCCCGAAAGCTACGGAAATTCCGCATACGGCGGGGGCAGGTATGCGATGGACGACGATTATAGCGGCAGAAAAACGTCGTTTGGGGGCGGGTACGGCTCGTCCTACGGCAGTCCGTCTTACGGCAGGGATAGCAGTAGGCAAAATTCGGGGATTACCCGTAGCGTATGGAAAGGCAATACGTACGGCAATAGTTATAGTAGCGGCTACGGCGGAAGCAAGCCGCAAAGCGCGAGCGCGCAAAAGAGCAGTTCGTTCGTATTTGGCGGCGTAGGCAAGCCTATGGCAAAGCCCGTGGGGGCAGGCAAAGACCTGTCGGCGTTCAAAATGGGGGTTAAAGTCAGCCACCCGAAATTCGGCGTAGGCATGATTGTAAACGTGCGCGGTACGGGGGTAAACACCATTTTGGATATCGCGTTCGAAGGCTTGGGGATTAAACAGCTTTCCGCGAATTTAGCGCCGCTTACCTTGGTGTAATAATAGGCGAAACGCAGATAGCGCACCGTTTTATCCGCAAAAACGGAACTTGTCCTTGCTCGTTTACGCATTAGTAAACTCCCGTCGGACAAAACCGCGTATTTTGCGGCAAACCGCTACACTCTTTGCGTTTTAACGGTTACCAAAATTAAGAAAAATAGGGATAATCATGTATAGACAAAGACAACTTGTGGATATTCTCAATAAATGGGCGTACGAGTATTACGTGCTCGATAATCCCACCGTGTCGGATAAGGAATACGATACCTTATACGACGAACTCCGCGCGCTGGAAAAGGCAAGCGGCGTGGTGTATCCCGACAGTCCGACAAGGCGCGTGGGGGGAGAGCCGATTAAGGGGTTTGAAAAACATACGCATATCGCGCGGCTTTTCAGCCTCGATAAATCGGTGACGGAAGAAGAATTGCTTGCGTTTACCACGCGTGTGGAAAAGGCGGCGGGCAAACCAGTCGATTACACCGTGGAATATAAATTCGACGGGCTTACGGTATGTTTAACCTACGATAAGGGCGCGTTTGTCCGCGCGACCACCCGTGGTAACGGCGTGCAAGGCGAGGACGTAACGGCGCAGGTGCTTACTATTAAATCCTTCCCCTTAAAGATAGCTTACCATGGTACTTTGGAAGTGCGCGGCAAAGCGGTTATCCGCCTTTCCGTGCTCGACGAATACAATAAAACGGCAGCCGAACCGCTCAAAAACGCGCGCAACGCCGTAGCGGGGGCAATCCGTAATCTTGACCCGAAAATTACGCAAATCCGCCGTCCCGATATCTATTTTTACGACGTGAACTACGCGTCGGACGGCGCGGAAATGTCGCAAACGCAGGCGCACGATTTCTTGATAAAGGAAGGGTTTAAAGTATTCCCGCATTTTAGGGTTTGTCGCTCGGCAAACGAAGTGCTCGAAGCGGTGAAAGAGATAGAAACCGAACGCCGTAATATCGACGTTTTGACGGACGGCGCGGTGATTAAGGTGGACGATAGCGAGCTCCGCGCGGAAATGGGCTTTACCGATAAATTCCCCCGTTGGGCAATGGCGTTCAAGTTCGAGGCGGAAGAAGTAACCACGCTTTTGAAAGAAGTGATTTGGCAGGTGGGCAGAACGGGAAAATTAACGCCGCTCGCCCTGTTAGAGCCTGTGGAACTTGCGGGGGCTACCGTATCGCGCGCAACCTTAAACAACTACGGCGATATCCAAAGAAAGGACGTGAAAATCGGCTCGCGCGTGCTTGTGCGCCGTTCCAATGAAGTTATCCCCGAAATTTTGGGCGCGACGGAGCATTATCCGCACAGCCGAGAAATCGTAAAACCCGAAAGCTGTCCCGTTTGCGGCGCAAGCGTCAACGAAGTAGGGGCGCATTTGTTCTGCTCCAATCGCCTTTGCAAGGATAGATTGATAGCGCGGCTCGACCATTTCGCAAGCAAAAACGCGATGAATATCGAAGGCTTTTCCGAAAGCACGGCGCAGGTGCTTGTCGAGAAAAAGGGCGTGAAGAATTTTTCCGATTTGTATAAACTGACGGCGGAAGATTTTGCAGATTTAGACGGGTTTAAGGATAAGAAAATCGGCAATCTTTTGAGTGAAATTCAAAAGAGCAAAACGCCTACGCTCGACGCGTTTATCTACGCTATCGGTATCGAAGGCGTGGGCAGGGTTGCGGCGAAAGATTTGGCGGCGCGGTTTGAAAAAATAACGGCGTTGCAGTACGCAACGTTCGAACAGCTTATCGAATTGGACAATATCGGAGAAGTAACGGCGAAAGCGATTCTCGATTATTTTTCGGACGAAGACAATCGGGAAGAACTGAGAAATTTGACTGCGTTTATCGAGCCGAAATGGTCTAACGAGAAAGCGGAAGGGGTTTTTTCGGGGCAATCGGTAGTGTTGACGGGTACGCTTTCGGGGTATAAACGGAGCGAAGCGCAAAAGCTGATTGAAGCAAGGGGCGGCGTATGCCAATCGTCCGTAACGGCGAAAACGACGCTTGTTTTGGCAGGAGAAGAAGCGGGCAGCAAGCTGGACAAAGCGAAAAAGCTGGGTATCAAAATTATCGACGAAGCGGAATTTAAGAAGATGTTAGAAAATGTATAAAGATAAAAAAAGAGGGGTGTCCCTCTTTTTTTGTATAAGAAAACGCCTACGATTTCGTAGGCGTTTTACATTTCTTTTCTACCGATTAAATAATCGACGGATACGTCAAAATAGTCGGCTATTTTCCACAGCAAATTTAAATCAGGCTCGACCTTCCCTTGCTCTAAATAGGAAATTCGTCTTTGCGTAGTATTAAATACTTTGGCGAGCTGTTCTTGCGTGGCGCAAATTTCTTGTCGCAAACTTTTTAATCTTTCCGCGAACTCGATTTTTTTCATAACATACCCCAAGAAAATATAAAATCTTATTTTCCAAAAAACTTATATTCTCAAATTTTCTCATCTCAAATATAGACAAAAACAGTCTAAAATAGTTGACATAGACAAAAAATGTCTATATAATTATAGTCGACGGGTGTAATTTTGTTTTGGAACGGACGAAAGACATTTGTCAAGAAAGCAAAAAGGAGAAGGAAATGATTACTTACGAAGAACAAAAGAAGCTGTTGCAAGAAATCAAACAACGCCCCGACGTGAAGAAATTGCATACGGCGGCGAAAATTTGTCAAACAATAGGAACGATTTCGTTTATCGTCGGCATTGGTTTTGTGTTGTGGATTGTCGGGGATATTCTTGCGAAAAAGAGCGAAGAGCGCATCAATCAAATTTTGGCGATAGAAACGGCAGAACGGGAAAAGGCAAAAGAAACGCCCGAAATATCCGAAACTCCGACGGAAGAAGCGGCGGCAAACGCGGAAGAATACGTGGAAAAATCCGTTACGGAAAAACAACAGTCGGTAGAAGGCAACGACGGATTGTTTTCATCGGCAAAAGAAGACGAAAAAGACGAAGAACAAGCAAGAGTGGAGCGTTTGGTCAGTTTGTCTAAAAAGAACAACGTGATGGGTGTTCTTGTGAACGGTATTTTCTTTTTTTCTTGCATTTTACTGTTTTTTATGCCGATAGGGAAAGTGTTGGGTATTGCCAATATCAGCGTGTTTGATTTGGTAAAAGACAGGATACAAAACGGAACGGCAAGCTTGCTGTATTCTTTGGACGTTTGGTGGGTGGATTTTTTTTGTATTATGTTTTGTGTTATAGGAATTGTCTGTGGCATAGCGAGTATTGTGACGTTGATTGCTGCGCTTGTAGGCAGCGGAGAAAAAGCCATACGCGAAACCAAAGGGCAAATAATAGGGGAATTGACGATACAAGAGTTGCGTAGCAGTAACGTTACGACGGGTTCGCTGACAATGCTCATTTTTATGCTTATTGCTTGGGCTATAATATTGTTTTTTCCGATTGCTTTTTTGGTGGAGATGAAAGGGCTTGTAAGCGTAAATATTTTTACGGCGGTTATCATTGGTTTGCTTTTTGTGGTAGATTATATTGTCGTGATAGCTAATAGCGTATTCAATTTGACAAATAAAAAAGATATGCAACTGATTTCCGGTATCGGTTTTTCTTACAATCGTTACAAACGGTATCAACGCTTAAAATAAATTTACAAAATCCGTTGAAAAATTAACTCGTACGCGCGTGCGGGTTATTTTTTTATTAAAAAAATACAAAAAGGGGAAAAAGAAAGGGCAATAGTACTTGAAATTTTCATTTTTATTTGCTATAATAATGTAGCTTATACAATGGGCTAAAATTGGCGCAAGGGGATAAACGCGTATGTGGAGTATGACGGGCTACGGCAAGGGAACGTATGAAGAGGGCGGCGTAGAGCTGACTTGTGAAATGAAAACGGTGAATAACCGTTATTTGGACGTTACCGTAAAAGCGCCGAGAATTTTCGCCGCATACGAAGAAATTATCCGTGGCAAGGTGCGTGAAAAGATGACGCGCGGACACGTGGACTTGTTCGTGTCGTTTAAAGACAAGAGAGAAAAGGAAACGGCGCTCTCTATCGATATGGCGGTGGCGGCTTCCTACGTGGCGGCGGCAAAGCAAATGAAAGCGGCTTTCCCCGATTTGACGGACGATATCACCCTTTCTTCCGTACTTCGTTATCCCGAAGTGTTGAAACAAGACGACGTGCAAACGCTGGACGAAACGCTTATCAACGCGCTTTATGCCGCTTTGGAACAGGCTCTTGAAAATCTCAACGAAATGCGGCTTGTTGAAGGGGAGAAATTGCAAGCGGATATGCTCTCTCGCGTGGATACGATTGAAACGCTCGTGGGGCAAATTGCCGAACGCGCGCCGTTGATTGCCCAAGAGCATAAGGACAAAATTTTCGCGCGGGTACAGGAGTATTTGGACGGGGCGAATATCGACGAGGGGCGCATTTTAACCGAAGTGGCGGTGTTTGCCGATAAGAGCAATATCGACGAAGAGCTCACCCGTTTGCGCTCGCATATCGGACAATTCAGAGAGATTTGCAAAGAGGGCGTCGTGGGTAGAAAGCTCGATTTTTTGGTGCAAGAGTTTAACCGCGAAGCGAATACGACTTGTTCCAAGAGCAACGACGTAACGATTACCAAGCTTGGGTTGGCGCTCAAAAACGAGATTGAGAAAATCCGCGAACAAGTACAAAATATCGAATAAACGGAAAGAAGAAGATGAAAGGAAAACTTATCGTAGTAAGCGGACCGTCGGGCGTTGGAAAAGGGACGATAGTAAAAACGCTGGTAGGGCGTAGAGCGGACGTCGTGGAATCGGTTTCCTGCACGACGCGCGCGCCACGCACGGGCGAAGTGCACGGCAGGGAATATTTCTTTTTAAGCAAAGAAGAATTTACGCGCCGTATCAGCGAAAACGATTTTTTGGAATACGACGAGCATTTCGGTAATTTTTACGGTACGCCAAAATCGTTCGTAAGAGAGATGTTAAAAGAAAAGCACGTGATTTTGGAAATCGACGTGGTGGGGGCGCTCAATGCGAAAAAGGCGTTTCCCGAAAGCGTACTCGTGATGATAGCGCCGCCGTCGGTGGAAGAGCTTAAACGCCGTCTAATAGGGCGCGGCACGGAAACGGACGAAGAGATAGAAAACCGTTTAAAACGGCTCGATTACGAGTTGTCTAAAAAAGACCAATACGATTACGTGGTTATCAACGACAATTTGGAAGAAGCGATAGCGCGGCTTTCGGATATCGTGGATAACGGCAAATCGAAATAAATATGGAAAAATAAAGGAGTGTAAATAAATATGATTAACGAACCTTCTGTAGACGTAATGATTAGAAAGCTGGGAACGGAAGAAGAACCCATTAGCCGTTACGCGCTTTGCACGGTTGCGGCGAAACGCGCGCGCCAAATCATCGAAACGGAAAAGAACGCAGGTATTACCGATTCGATGGGAAAGGACAAAGAATTGCTTTCCGCTTGCAAGGATATTGCGGACGGTAAAGTGGTTATCGCAAAAGACTAACAAAAAATTGCCCTGCTTGCGTAGGGCAATTTTTTAGTGCGGCGAGCCGCCGCTCCCAAATCTTTCTATCTTTCCACAACGCTTATAAGTAGCGTTATCGTGAATAAATAGAAATATAAGCCTTAACTTTTTGTTCGCTTGCGGACAAAAAACTTCACTTTCCGCCTCGCGGAAAACTTCACTTGATTTATCAAACTTCACTTTTGCCCAAAGGGCAAAAACTTCACTTCATTAAGAGGTAAAAAACGTATGATAGCGGAAGTCATCGTCGATATCGCGGCGAGTGAAACGGACAGAATATTCGATTATCTCTGCGACGAAGATACCGTCGTCGGCAGCCGCGTCCGCGCGCCCTTTGGCGGTAAAACCGTTACGGGCTTCGTTATGCGCTTAAAGGAAACTTCCGATTATCCGATAGAGAAATTGAAAAAAATACTGCCCACCAGCGACGAATTGCCTGCGCTCAATAAAGAGTGCTTGGCTCTTGCAGAAAAGCTGACGGTGCGCTACCGCGTACCCAAAGCGCTTACGCTCCGATTGTTTTTGCCAACGGAAATGCGTACGGGTAAGGTTAGACAGCTACTTCGGAATTATGCCGAACTTACGGTGGCGCTTGCGGAAATGAAGCTTTCCAAAACGGCGAAAAACCAAACGGGCGCGGCGGAATATTTGGCGCAACACGGCAAGAGCGATTGCGCATATCTCAACGGTATTTACCCGGGCGGCGTAAGCGGCTTGGAAAAGAAAGGGTACGTCCGTATCACGCAGGAACAAATCTTGCGCGACCCGTATAAAAGCGTGGAAGGGGCGCACGTAAAACGTACGCTGACGGACGAGCAGGAACGTGCGGTGCAAACGATTCGCACGGATAAGCGGACGGTACAGCTTTTGCACGGCGTTACGGGCAGCGGAAAAACGGAAATTTATTTGACCTTGATTGCCGAGTGTCTGCAAAAGGGACAAGGCTCGATTTTTCTTGTTCCCGAAATTTCGTTGACACCGCAAATGCTCTCTCAGCTTCGCGCAAGGTTCGGCAAAAACGCGGCGATATTGCATAGCGGACTTTCCGCAGGGGAAAGATTCGACGAGTGGTGGCGGCTGCGCACGGGTGAAGCGAAAATTGCCATCGGGGCAAGAAGCGCGATTTTCGCGCCGATGGAAAATCTCGGCGTGATTATCATCGACGAAGAACACGATTCGAGTTATTCGAGCGAATCCGCGCCAAGATACAACACCTTTGACGTGGCGCTGCTTCGCGCGAAGAAAAACGGTTGTAAATTGGTTTTGGGTAGCGCGACGCCGTCGGTAGAAACGTATAAAAAGGCGAAAGACGGGGAAATTTCTTTAATCCGTTTGGAAAAGCGTATCAACCGCCGCCCGTTGCCCGAAATCATTATTTCGGATATGCGCCGAGAAGTGCGTCGGGGGAATAATTCTTCCTTTTCCACAGCGCTTAAAGAAGAGATAGAAAAATGCCTTGCAACCGACAAACAGGCGATTTTGTTCTTGAACCGCAGGGGGTATTCCCAAACGGTTATTTGTAAAGAGTGCGGTTTCGTGGCGAAATGCGAGCATTGCGACGTGTCGCTTACCTATCATAGGGACGAAGATACGCTCAAATGCCATTATTGCGGTATGCGCTATTCCATGCTTTCCGCTTGTCCCGATTGCGGCGGGAAGAAGCTCACTTACGCTGGCACGGGGACGCAAAGGATAGTGGCGGAACTGCAAAAGTTATACCCGTCGGCGCGTATTTTGCGTATGGATAACGACACGACGAGCGGTAAAGAAGGGCATTATAAAATCTTAAAGGCGTTTGCCGAGAAAAAGGCGGATATCCTTGTAGGCACGCAAATGATAGCAAAGGGGCACGATTTCCCGTCCGTTACGCTTGTGGGGATTTTGGACGCAGATATGAGCTTGCATTTCTCCGATTACAGAAGCGGTGAAAGAACCTTTCAACTTTTGACGCAGGTGGCGGGCAGAAGCGGTAGAGCGGAAGAAAAGGGGAAAGTGGTATTGCAAACGTTCGACCCCGAAAACGAAGTGTTGCGCTATGCAACGTCGTACGATTACGAAGGGTTTTACAAAAACGAAATATCCCTTCGCGCGGCGATGATGTTTCCGCCCTTTTCCAAAATCGTTCGGGTTTTGGTGACGGGCGAAGACGATAAAAAGACGTTGGAAGCGCTAAAAGAAGCGTACTTCGCTTTGGAGAAGTTATATACGGAAAATCCTGAAAAGTTCTTATTTTTCAATAAAATGCGTTCCCCGATAAAACGGATACAAAACAAGCACCGCTATCAAGTGTTGATGCGGCTTTGCGATACGGGCATATTGCCCGACGTTTATGAGATTTGCGCACAGGCAAGAACGAAAGACGTGTTGGTAAGCGTGGAGGAAAATCCCGTGAATTTGAGCTAAATTTTTACGCTATGCGTAAAAGTGAAGTAGGTCTAACGAAAAGTGGAGTTTTTTGTCCGTTTCTCGGACAAAAAGTTATTGCAAATATAAATAATAGCCACAACTGCAACCAAAGGTTGCAACTTCACTTTAACGTGGTTAAAACTTCACTGCGAAGCAACTTCACTACGCTGTGGGCGTAACTTCACATATATAAAGGAGAAAAAACTATGGCAATCAGAAACGTAGTACAAGTTGGCGACGACGTATTAAGACAAAAATGTTTCCCTGTGGAAACGTTCGACGAGTCGCTTTGGAAGCTTTTAGACGATATGAAAGATACGGTAAAAAAGGAAGAAGGCGCAGGTCTTGCCGCGCCGCAGGTTGGTGTACTCCGTCGTGTATGCGTGGTGGACGTTGACGACGGCTATTTCGAATTTATCAACCCCGTAATTCTTTCGCAAAAGGGGGAACAGGCAGGCTGGGAGGGCTGTCTTTCCGTGCGCGGAAAACAGGGCGTGGTCAACCGTCCTATGCGCCTTACCCTTTCCTATCAAGACAGATACGGCGAAAAGCATATCTTAAAAGCCAAAGGCTTTTTCGCGCGTGCGATTTGCCACGAAACCGACCATTTGGACGGCGTTTTGTACATCGACAAAGCTACGGATATTGAGAGCGTATAATCTATGAAAATTCTTTTTGCAGGTACGCCCGATTTTGCGGTGTTGCCTTTAAAAAACATCATTGAAAACGGTTTTAACGTCGTAGGCGTCGTTACGCAGGCGGATAAACCGCAAGGACGGAAAGGCGTGTTGACGGCGCCTCCCGTCAAAGTTTTTGCGCGTGAAAAGGGGATTCCCGTATTCCAGCCTGCAAAGATAAAGGACGAAATCAATACGTTGAAAAGCTTTGGCGCGGATATTATGATTACTTGCGCATACGGACAAATTTTAACGCAAGGGGTACTCGATTGTTTTCCCAAAGGGGTATGGAATATTCACGCAGGTTTGCTCCCTGCCTACCGCGGCGCGTCGCCTATTCAAAGCTGTATCATTAGCGGCGAAACGGAAACGGGCGTGTCGATTATGCAAACGGAATTGGGCTTGGATTGCGGCGATATTTTATGCGTGGAAAAGACGGAAATTTCGCCTGACGAAACGTACGGTCAGCTTTCGGACAGGCTTTCGATTATCGGCGCGGATTTGATTGTAAAAGCACTGAAACTGCTTGAAACAGGCGATTATACTTTGGTAAAGCAAGCGGAAACGGGCGTCAACGTCGTACGGAAAATAGGGAAAGAACAGGGGAAGATTGACTTTACGAAAACGGCGCGCGAAATCGTTGATTTGGTGCGCGGTATGAACCCCGCGCCTGTTGCTTATACGCAAGTAAACGATTTGAAAATCAACGTATATCTTGCAGAAAAAGCAGTGCTTACAGACGAAGAAAAAGCGGCGTGGACGCAAGCAGTTTGCGGCGAAGTGCTTTCGGATAAAGTGAAAAGGGGGCTTATCGTCAAATGCGGCGACGGTGCGGTAAAATTGTTGCAGGTGCAAGCGGCGGGCGGTAAGATAATGAGCGGAAACGATTTTCTCAACGGCAGAAAGGCGCAAAAGGGGCAGGTTTTCGTATGTTGAGCAATCCCGTTTACGACCCCTTTCAAATATTGACGAAAATCTATCAAGGCGGCGCGCACGTCAAGCAAGCGATAACCGATACGTATATCGAAGAACAGTACCGTTCGCGCACCGTTAAAATCGTGTACGGCGTACTCGAAAACGACGGCTATTTGGAGTTTTGTATCAAGAGCAATACAGATAAATCTCCCAAGCCCGTCGTGCGGATTTTATTGAAAATTTCGCTGTATATGCTGTTGTTTATGGATAAAAAACGGTATATGGTTACCGATTGCGCCGTCAGTCTTTGCAAAAAACTGGGCAAGAGCGGCGTCAGCGGTTTCGTCAATGCGTTTTTGCGCCGTTTTGACAAAGAAGAAACGGACAGCAAGTTGCCAAAAGGTAACGTAGGAGAAGCCATTGCGCGTTCTTATCCTTTATACGCATACGAGTGGTTGAAAAAGGAATACGGCGATAGGGCAAAAGATATCGCTTCGGCAAAAAGCAAAGGCGTAAGCGTGCGTTTTGAAAGTAACGCAGAAAATTACTTGTCCAAAACGCATTTTGTGACGCCGTTTTCGGCAAAATACGGAAATTATATCTTTGATAATTTCGTGCGCGACGAAAGGTTTGATAAAGGGGAATATACCTTTCAATCGATAGGTAGTATCGCCATTTGCGATTGCGTTTCCCCGTGCGAAAAACTGCTTGACGCGTGCGCCGCGCCGGGCGGGAAATCGGTGCTTTTGTCCAAGCAATGTAAAAGCGTAACTTCGTTTGAATTGCACGAACACCGCGTGGCGTTAATCGGGCAATATAAGCGGCGTATGGGCGTGAAAAACGTAACGGAAACACAAAAGGACAGCGGCGTTTTCGACGGCGCATACGAAGAGCAATTCGACGGCGTTTTATGCGACGTACCCTGTTCGGGGTTCGGTACGGTCAGCGAGAACCCGGATATCAAACATTTCCGTAAAAAAGAAGATTTCGCGGCGCTGGAAAAGGCGCAAAAAGCCATTTTGCAAACGTGTAGTAAGTACGTGAAAAGGGGTGGCGCGCTGTATTATTCCACCTGTTCGCTTTTTGAAAGCGAGAACGATAAAATCGTAGGGTGGTTTTTGCAAAACAATCCCGAATACGAAATTGCGATAATCGACAGCCCGCTTTGCCACGACAAGAAAAAATACGGTTTGCAGTTTTTGCCCGATACGGCGTTCGGCGCAGGTTTTTACGTTTGTAAAATGATTAGGAAATAACCCAAATGAAAAAGATTTTACAAGATTTGAATTTTGCCGAAACGGAAGCGTTGGTGCTTTCGCTCGGTGAAAAAAAATTCCGAGCCAAACAGCTTTTCGAAGGCTTAACGCAAGGAAAAGCGATTACGGAAATTTCTTCGCTGTCCAAGGCGTTTAAGGAAAAACTGTGCGAAGAATACGAAGATAGACCCGTGAAGATAAAGGAAACGTTTTTCTCGTCGGACGGAACGGAAAAATATTTGTTCGAGCTGGCGGACGGAAATCTAATCGAAGGGGTGCTTATGAAATATAAATACGGATATACCCAATGCGTTTCCACGCAGGTGGGTTGCCGTATGGGTTGTCGATTTTGCGCGTCCACTTTGGGCGGTTTGGTGCGCAATATGACGGCGGGGGAAATACTTTCGCAAATTCTCGTAGTCAACGCCCTGCATAAAGCGGACGTACGGGGCAAGGGCGGAGAGGCTCGCGCCGTTACCAACGTAGTGCTTATGGGCAGCGGCGAACCGCTGGATAATTATGATGAAACGTTGAAATTTTTGAAAAACGTTACGGCGGAAGAAGGACTTTGTATCAGCGCGAGAAACATCTCGCTTTCCACTTGCGGTATCGTGCCGAAAATGTATAAACTTGCGGACGAGAATATTCCGCTCAATCTCACCGTTTCCTTGCACGCAACGGACGATATTACGCGCGCAAGAACGATGCCCGTTGCCAAGGCGTATAAGATAGCCGAGATATTAAAAGCTTGCGAATATTACTTTGAGAAAACGGGTAGAAGATACTATTTCGAATACACCCTTATCGACGGGGAGAATTGTGACGAAACGCACGCGGACGCGCTTGTAAAATTATTGAAAGGCAAGCCCTGCCACGTGAATTTGATACGCTTGAACGAAGTGAAAGAACGGGAGTTAAAAGCCGTGGACGATAAAAACGCCTACCGTTTTTTGGGCAGGTTGGAAAAGGGCGGGCTTTCCGCTACGCTGCGCCGACAAATCGGCGTGGATATAGGCGGCGCTTGCGGTCAACTTCGGGCGAGTTATTTAGCAGAAGAATAAACATACAAAAGGAGTAAGATATGAAAAAAACTCAAATTGCGCCGTCTATTTTATCGGCAAACTTTTCCAAAATGGGCGAAGAAGTACTCTCGCTTGAACAATGCGGCGCGGACGTCGTGCATTGCGACGTGATGGACGGCGTATTCGTCAATAATATCACGTTCGGTATTAAGATGGTGGAAGATTTGCGGAAAATCACGAAATTGCCCCTTGATTGCCACCTGATGATTGTACATCCCGAGAAGTACGTGGAGCGTTTCGCCAAAGCGGGCGCGGATATCATCACCGTGCACTGGGAAGCGTGTCAGGACAATTTGAAAGAAGTATTACAGCTTATCAAATCGATGGGCGTAAAATGCGGCGCAGTCATCAATCCCGATACGCCTGTGAAAAAAATCGCGGACGTTATCCCTATGTGCGATATGGTACTTGTGATGAGCGTATTCCCCGGTTTCGGCGGACAAAAGTTTATCCCCGAAGCGCTTGACAAACTCCGTCAAGTAAAGGCAATCGTGGAAAGTTGCGGCAAGGAAATCGATATCGAAATCGACGGCGGCGTAACGGAAGAAAACGTGGAAGAAATCAAGGCGGCGGGCGCAAACGTCATCGTCGCCGGTAGCACCGTTTTCAAGGCGCAAGACAGGGCGGCTTGTATTGCAAAATTAAAAGCGTAAAGAAAAAAGACGGAACTTTGATATGCACCCCAAAAGTTAGACAAACTTTTGGGGTGCACTTCACTTATTCCGTCTTTTCTATTTACAAAAAAATGAAACTTTTGTGAAAATACTTGACGAATTATTTCTTTTACAGTTATAATACAAAAAAACAAATACGCGCATATCTAATATAATATATAATAGCAAACATAAAAGGAGAACGGCTATGAAAAAGAAGAGTTTACAAAAGGTGTTGCTAACTTTGGCTCTTGGCGTTATGTGCGTAAAGGCAAAAAAGAGAAAAGAATAAAATAATAAAACCGAACGGTTATCCGCTCGGTTTTTTCATAACGCAAAAAGCCGACTGAAACCAGTCGGCTTTTACACTACTTTCGTGCGATGATTAGTCTGCTTTTTTAAGCGTTCTGATGCATCTTGCGCAAACGTAACCGTTCGTTTCCTTGCCGTCTTCCACGTAGGAAATTTTCTGTACGTTTACCTTGAACGTTCTTCTCGTTTTACGGTTGGAGTGGCTGACGTTATTGCCCGAAGCTTGACCTTTACCGCAAATATTGCATACTCTCGACATATGAACACCTCCGTTGGGATAATTTTTCCGTATTTTGTACATAAAATATCTTGTTATTGCCTACGCCAAGAACATAGGCGAACGAACAAGCATAAATAATATATCATTTTTAATGAGAAAAATCAATCAAAAATACGCCCTAAAAAACAAAAAATAAAAAATATTCCGATTTTTTTGGAAAAGTACTTGCCAAAAGAGCATAAATAGTGTAAAATGAAATAGTCTATTGGAGAAAGTTTATGTCAGTTAATACCAACAACGCATACGGCAAAATTTCGATATCGGACTTGGCGATTGCCAAGGTCGCTTCTCATACTGCGATGGAATCCTACGGAATCGTAGAAATGGTATCGCGCCGTTTTACGGATACGCTTGCGCTGCTTTTGAAAAAAGACGGCGAAGGGCGTGGTATTAAAGTAACCGCTTTCGGGAACAGAATTTATATCGACGTGTACGTCATAATTAAATACGGCGTATCGATTGCCGCTGTTGCCGATTCGCTCAAAGAAGCAATTAAATACAAAGTAGAAGCCTTTACGGGCATGATAGTCGATACGGTGAACGTAAACGTCATCGACGTAAAATTATGATTTTTCCCGAGCGCATACGGATTGCCGTGATTGCGCTTTTTTGCGTATAAAGTCTTTTTCGAAAGACGCACAATTACGAATTTAAGGAGCATTTATAATGCATAAAACGATAAACAGCATCGAATTTAGAAAGATGGTTCTTGTCGGTGCGAAACAATTAGAGATAAACCGCGCGAAAGTGGACGCGCTTAACGTTTTCCCCGTCCCCGACGGCGATACGGGTACGAATATGTCGCTGACGATGCAGTCGGCTGTAAGAGAGCTTACCGCTTGTCAATCCAACGCGTTTTCCGAAGTATGCAACAGTGTTTCCAAAGGCGCGCTCCGCGGCGCAAGGGGCAACTCGGGCGTTATCCTTTCCCAGATACTCAAAGGGATTTGTACCGTTTTGAGTAATTGTGAAGAAGTAGATACCAAGACGTTTGCCAAAGCGCTTGAACAAGGCACGAAGGTAGCGTACGGCGCGGTGTCCGTACCCAAAGAAGGTACGATTCTCACCGTTATCCGTATGATGAGCGAATATGCGATGAAAATCGCGAATAAAAAGAAGAATTTTGAAGACTTTTTCAAAGAAGTTATCGATGAAGGCGAAAGAGCCTTGGCGCTCACGCCCACTCTTCTTCCCGTTCTTAAAAAAGCGGGCGTTGTAGACTCTGGCGGCGTAGGGCTTATGGTTATCATCAAAGGCTTTGCGTCCGAGCTGACGGGTGAAGAAATTGCGGATAGCGTAACGGAAGCGGAAGCTGCCGCTCCCGAAGCGGAATTTGGCGACAATTCCAATATTATCAATATGGATTTGGGCGATATTCAATACGCCTATTGTACGGAATTCTTCATTATCAATATGAAGAAGAGCACGACGCTTTCGGCGATAGATAAATTGCGCGAAAGATTGATGAATTTGGGCGACAGCGTTATTTGTATCGGGGATTTGGATTTGGTAAAAGTACACGTGCATACCAATCAACCGGGCAAAGCGCTTACTTATGCGTTGGAGCTTGGCGAGCTTGACCGTCCGAAGATTGAAAATATGCTCGAACAAAACCGCCAGCTGAAAGCGAAGATGGAAGCGGAAAAGAAAGAAATGGGTATGCTTGCCATTTGTACGGGCACGGGTTTGACGGAAATCTTCAAGGATTTGTCGGTGGACGGCATTATCGAAGGTGGGCAAACGATGAACCCCAGCGCCAGCGACATTGCGACTGCGGCGCAAAAAATCAACGCGGAGCATATCTTCGTGTTCCCCAATAATAAAAATATTATTTTGGCGGCGGAACAGGCAAAAGCGCTCGTGGAAAATAAAACGATTCACGTTATCCCCACTAAAAACGTACCGCAAGGCTTTGCGGCTGCGCTTGAATTCAATCCCGAAGCCAGCGCAGAAGAAAATAAGACGAATATGATTCACGCGCTCGATAACGTGAAAGCGGGGCAAGTAACGTATGCGGTGCGTAATACTTCGCTCAACGGCTTCTCCATTAAAGAAGGGGATATCATCGGCTTGGACGATAAGAAAATTTTGGCGAAATCGCACTCGGTGGAAGAAACGATGTTGAAGCTGATTGCCAAGATGAAGGAAGAATTCCACCAAATGATTACCTTGTATTACGGCGAAGACGTCAAGGAAGAAGAGGCGGAGGCGCTGTGCGCGGCAATCGCGGAAAAATATCCCGATTGCGACGTCGATTTCCATAACGGCGGTCAATCGGTATACTATTATATCCTTTCCTTGGAATAATGTATAACTGTTTGCATAATATTATAAAAATACAAAAATAACACAAAGGCGACGGGGCGGGCAGTTTCGTCGCTTTTTGCATAAAGCGGTAGGAAATATGCGGATTTCAGCACTTCGCTCGATAGGCGAAAAACGGGAAAAAGATTTTAATAAATTGGGGCTGTACGAAGCGGAAGATTTGGTACGGTTTTATCCGCGCGCATACCTTGATTTAACCGAGCGCTCGTCGCTCAAAACCGCCTATCATAACGACATGGTTTTAATTGCCTGCGAAGTAACGCGGCTTGCGCCCGTTAACTATGGAAGTCGGCAAAAGCTTGTAAAAGCCTACTGTTCGCAAGACGGTTATCCTTTTACTGCCGTGTGGTTCAATCAGCCTTACGTGGCGCAAAAATTAAAGGCGGGCGAGTATTTGTTTTATGGCAGAGTACAAAACAAATACGGACAAATTTCACTGGTCAATCCCACGTTCGAGCCGTTGGATAAAAACTACCTTTTAAAGGGCATTATCCCCGTTTATCCGCTCAAAGGCAAGCTCAATCAAAAGCTGGTAAGGAGCGCGGTAAAAGAAGCGCTCTCCCGTACGGATATCGGCAGCGTAATCCCCGATAAAATTATACAAAAATACAATCTCCCGTCTTTGGAAAAAGCCTTTTTTCAGGTGCATAATCCGACAAGTCAAGCGGAAAAGGCCGAGGCGAGCGAACGGATAGCGCTTGAAGAGTATTTCACGCTCATTTCCGCGTTCAAGATTATCAAAGGTGGCAAGGAAGAAGCGCGACTTCGCCGTTATGGCGTGAGCGCGAGCGAAGTGAAAGATTTTGCGGGTCGGTTCGGCTTCGAATTTACCGACGGGCAAAAACACGCGGTCAACGATATTTTCGAAAACCTGCGCGCGCCGACGAAGATGAACAGGCTGTTGCAAGGGGACGTAGGCAGCGGTAAAACCGCGGTGGCGCTTTGCGGCATATTTATGGCGGTAAAAAGCGGTTACACGGCGGCGTATTTATCGCCTACCGAAGTGCTTGCCGCGCAAAATTGCGAAGTATTGAAAAAATATTTTCCCGAATACAAGGTAGGGTATCTTGCCGGCGGTATGACGGCGAAAGAGAAACGGGAAATGAAAACCCGTTTGAAAAACGGAGAAATCGATATTATTTGCGGTACGCACGCGGTTATACAAGGGGACGTGGAAATCCCCAAGCTTGCGTTTATCGTGTGTGACGAACAACACCGCTTCGGCGTAGCGCAAAGAAACGCTTTGGCGGAAAAGGGTGAAGGCGTGGATATGCTGGTTATGAGCGCAACGCCGATTCCCAGAACGCTCTCGCTGATTTTCTACGGCGATTTAGACGTAACGACGATAACGGATAAGCCCAAGGCAAGACAGGAAATTGCCACGTCGATTATTCCCGAAAGTAAGTATAACGATATGCTCGATTACGTAAAAAGAGAAACGCAAGCGGGCAAGCAAGCGTACTTTGTTTGCGCGAAAATCGACGATGATGAAGAAAGCTCCATTGTCAGCGTAACCGAGCTATTCGAAGAACTGAAAACGCGGCTTCCCACCGTTCGGTTCGCCTTGTTACACGGGCGTATGAAAGATAAGGAAAAGGCGGAAGTGATGACGGCGTTCAAAAACCGTGCGTACGACTGTTTGGTTTCCACGACGGTTATCGAAGTGGGTATCGACGTGCCCAACGCAACGATAATGATTATTTCCAATGCCGAACGCTTTGGGCTTTCGCAGCTGCACCAATTACGCGGGCGCGTGGGCAGGGGCGCGGAAAAGAGCTATTGTTTCCTTTTGATGGGCGCGGAGAGCGATACGGCGAAGGAACGGCTGTTGACGCTGAAAAACAATGCGGACGGGTTCAAGATAGCCGAAAAGGATTTGGAAATGCGCGGCGGCGGCGATTTCTTCGGCACAAGACAATCGGGCAAAATGCTTGGAGATATCAAGAATTTGAAATATCCCACGGAAGTGGTATTCGCGGCGAAACGGCTTTCGGACGACGCGTTTGAAATGCGGCTGGATAGCGAAGAATTGCGTCGAGCGGCGCTGAAAAAATACGATAGCCTGAAAGACGTCGTTTTGAACTGATTTTGCTTAAAAAAGGTGAAAAATCAAAGAAAATTCGCAAAAATTATCTTTTGGCTATTGACGAATAGAAAAAATTGTAGTATAATGTAAAATGAAGAACGCTTTGGAGGTATCGTATGGCGTTGAAAAACAAATGGAACGTAGAACAGTTTGCGTTTGATGAAAACGGTTTGCTTCCCGTAATCGTGCAAGACTATGAAAGCGGCGAAGTGCTTATGCTTGCTTGCATGAATAAAGAAGCGGCAATGCAAACGGTGGAAACGGGTTACGCGCACTATTACGATAAGGCGACGGGCGTGGCGGATACGTTCGGCGCGGTGGAAGGGAATACGCAAAAAGTAATGGCGGCGTTCGTGGCGGACGGCGGCAAAACGTTATTGCTCAAAGTAAAACCCAACGGCAACGCTTCTCCCGACGGCAAGTTCTCTTGTTTCAGCGAACAAATCAAGGGCGATTATAAGGATATCGGCGGCGAGATGTTCGGGCGCTTGCAACGGATTGTGAAAGAATATCAAGCGAACCCCGAAGACGGCGGATACACCAGCTACTTGTTTGCCAAGGGCGTGGACAGAATCGGCAAAAAGGTAGGCGAAGAAGCGGTGGAATTCGTGATTGCCAGCAAAAACCCCGAAAAGGAAGGGGTGGTCGCGGAAGCGGCGGACTTATTGTATCACGTAATGGTGCTTTTGAGCGCGCGCGACGTGGATATTTCCGAAGTCTGCGCGGAGCTTTGCAAACGGAACAGATAATTACATAAAACCTCAAACGGCTTGGACAAAATCTTCCAAGCCGTTTTTGTTTGCAAAAACCGTTGACAACGCTCATTAAAAATGGTACAATACAGTTGCGACTCAAAACTGCATTTTTCAGAAAGTATACTTCCTGTGGCGGAAGTGTACCTTTTCGCGTTATCAAAAATCTTTCTGAAAAATGATTTTGTGTTTTGTGTCGCAGCAAAGCGAAAAGAACATTTTTGCAGATGTCGTTCGTTTTGCGAACGGCATTTTTTATTTTATATCAGTAAAAGGAGAAACATAACAATGTCAAAAAGCAAAGCAAAAAGTATCGTGAGCATAATCGTTTCGATTATTTCGTTTGTAATCGCGGCGGTGATGTTGGTGCCGACGATAAAAAACCTGATAGAAAGCCAACGGGAAGCGGAAGCCAACCGCCCGAAAGCCATATCCGCGCCCGCCGATTTTACGTACGACGAAGAAACGTACACGTTGTCTTGGGGAAGCGTAGAAAACGCAACGGGGTACGTTCTCGATTATAACGGGCGGGAAATCGAATTGGAAAAAACGGAAACCGAATATACCGTATTGCTGACGGCAACGGAAAACGCGTTTAAGATAAAGGCGAAAGGGAACGGGGACAAATATCTCGATTCCGATTGGTCGCAGACGTTGACGTATACGATGGGCGCAATCGGCGAAGATAACGGAAGCGATAATGCCGAACAGGAAATCTCCTTGTATGATAAAATCAATATGGAGCTTGCCCGCGCCGCGCAAGCAAAAGGGTATACATTGGAACGGGTAATAGGGATTCCCTTTGCGCAAACGACAGGTTTGGGTTTGCGTTGCGGGATTGATTTTATGTGTATTGTAACTAAACGAAATGTTGAATATAGTGTTGCTGTGTGCTATAATATGGAAAAAGCAATAACAATTTGTGAGTTGATTGACAACCTATCGAAAGAAACATTTTCATCATTAAGGGTCTATTCCACCGTAGTCTACAACTCGGCGGAAAAGTTTATTGCCAGTAAAAACTATGCGGGGGAAATGAAAAAGCTGTACGAGCAAGGGTATGAAATCACGGTATTGGACAGTTGCGTACGGGAAGGGATAACGGGAAGCAATCTATTCCGTTTTGAAATCGTAGGCACGTACAAAGCGGTACACGAAAACGGGGACGTCAAATATTTTACGTCGGTCAACCAAGTGGACGTGTTGAACGTAAGTTCTGCGGAAAGCTATAATTATGAGCCGGCGTTTAATATAGAGGGTCGGGTGGAAATCACAGAAACCCAATACATATTACACGAAGAAGGCGGAACGCTGGAATATATGGCAAAGCTGATAGAACAGCAAGAGCGAGCGTTAGCGGAAAAAGAAAGCGCGTAAAGAGAAAGAATACATAATAAAATGGTAAAAAACGGCGATTCTACCTTGGGTAGAGTCGTCCGTTTTTTGGTAGAATTTACAAACGGATTTGTAGAAGGGAAAGACGCTGCAAATCCGTTTTTTTGTGGTAAAATATGGAAAAAGCGGAAGGGGCGCTTGCGGTGGTGGCAAGCTGCCACTTCCAAGTCTTTCTATCTTTCACTATCGCTTATGCTTAGCTATATCGTTGACAAATATAAATATAAGCCGCAACTTTTTGTCCGTTTTACGGACAAAAACTTCACTTCGGCGTAGCCGAAACTTCACTGCGCAGTAACTTCACTTTGGCATAGCCAAAACTTCACTATAAAGCAGCTTCGCTTTTCACGGTAGACGCACTTTTCAAAACTTCCGATAAAACAAGCAAAAACGACAAAATATCCGCCGATAAATCCGTTATCCTATTCTATGCGAAATTTTCGGAACAAGGAGCGCGTAGATTATGGCGAGAAAAATCGTGGTGACGAGCGGCAAAGGGGGAGTGGGAAAGACGACGGTGGCGGCTTCGCTTTCCGCCTATCTTGCCCGTAAAGGGCAAAGAGTCGTACTTTGCGACGCTGATTTGGGTTTAAATAATATCGACGTGGCGACGGGAGTGGAAAGTTTGATAACCTACGATATTGTGGACGTAATCGAAGGCAGGTGTCGCGCGGTGCAAGCGCTTGTCCAACACCCTGATTTTCCCAATTTGTACGTGCTTACAAGCAGTCACTCCGCGCCCGAGCGGTACGTATCGCCGCAGGCGTTTAAGCTGGTACTCGATACGCTTGCGCCCAAGTTCGATTTTATCTTTATCGATTGTCCCGCAGGGATAGAGGACGGGTTTCATAGAGCGGTAGCTTCGGCAAACGAAGCGATGGTAATCACCACGCCGCAGGTTTCCGCTATCCGCGACGCGGACAAAGTGATAACGCTTTTGAAAAGTTACGATTTTTCCGCGATTTCTTTATTGGTGAACCGTGTGCGCGGGGATTTGCTGTTTTCGGGGGATTGTCTTATGCCGCAAGAGATAGAAAAGCTTTTGAAAACGCCGCTTATCGGCGTGATTCCCGAAGAATACTCGGTGGCGACGGGCGCGTTGTCCGATATACATACCGCGGTGAAAACGGTGGGGAACAACCTGCTTACGGGCAAGAAAAAACTATACGATACGACGCGGAAATACGCGGGGTTTTTCGGCGGTTTGCGGCGTATGTTGAAAAGGAATTTGTAAGGGGGGCAGGTATGAAACGAAACGGGAAAGCGTTGGAAGAATTCAAACGCGCAAACGACGTAATTCAAGCGGATAAATCGGTGATGAGCGATGCGTGTAAAGCGCTTGTTTTGCAGGATTTTGCAGAGAAATTCAATGAATATTTCGATTTGACGGGTTTGCCGCGTATGGAGCTTACTTGCCGCAACGGCGCGTATTTTGTGACGCTTTGTTTTGAAGCGGAACGGATAAAAAAATTCAACGTATTGAAATAATATGTTTTTTCAACAAAGGAGAATATTATGAAAAGAAAATTTGACGTTATTACCGATTCGGGATGCGATATGCCCGAAAGCTACCTTCAAGAAAACGGAGTCGTTTGCGTAAAGCTGGGCTTTACGATGAACGGCGTGAATTACGAAGGGGAAGACGGGGAGTATATCGACGAAAAATCCTTTTATCAACAGCTTCGAGACGGTGCTATGCCGACGACCTATCAGGTAACGGCGGAAACGGCGAAATCGTATATGGAGCAAAGCGTTTGCCAAGGCAAGGACTTGCTCGTGATTGCCTTTTCGGGCGCATTATCGGGTACGGCGGGGAGCTTTGCCGTCGCCGCCAAACAGCTATTGGAAGAATACCCCGAAAGAAAGATTTTCGTAATCGATTCGTTATGCGCGTCGATGGGGCAAGGGCTGTTGCTCGATTACGCGCTCAAATATGCGGAAACGGGCGTGGGCGTAGAAGAAACGGCGCGATACGTCGAAGGGTTGAAGCCGCATATTTGCCATCATTTCACGGTGGATAATCTTTTCCATTTGAAACGGGGCGGAAGAGTATCGGGCGCAACGGCAATCGTTGGGTCGATACTCAAAATTAAGCCGATTATGCACGTGGACGACCAAGGAAAACTGACGGCGGTTGGCAAGACGATTGGACGGAAAAAATCGCTGAATACCCTTGTGGAGAATATGTTTGCGGCAAAGGATATGGACGAAACCGACCCCGTGTTTATCAGCCACGGGGATTGTATGGAAGACGTGGAATACGTGAAAGGACTGATTGTAGAACGTATGCCCAACGTCCGTATCACCGTCAATTACGTGGGCGCTGTCATAGGCGCGCACTCGGGCGTGGGTACGCTCGCTATCTTTCATAAAGGAAAAAACAGGTAAAGAGAAACCGCTTGGTAGATTGCCAAGCGGTTTTACGTTTATACTTTTTCTATCGACGCTACCGTCAGCGTATTTGCGGTAACGGAAAATTTTACTTCGAATTCCGCAAACCGCATGCCGTAGACGCGTTCGTCGTCTTGGTAGGAAGGACGGGGGTCGTCGGCAAGACACTCGATAAGCCCGTCGCGTTTATCCTGCGGAATTTTTTGTAAAAGCGTTTCGGGGATTATCACCTGCAAACCATCGTTTTCGTGGATAGTGGCGTAACCGCCCACGGCGTCCGTTTTACAATCGGCAAACGGCAAGTACGGCTTGATATCGAAAATGGGCGTTCCGTCCAATAAATCCGCGCCCGAAACAAGCAATACGCTCCCGTCCGCCGTTTTTTCCACTTTCAAAAGCTTCACGCAGGAAAGTCCGATACGGTTGGGGCGGAACGGGGAACGGCTGGCAAACACGCCTACGCGTTCGTTACCGCCAAGACGGGGCGGACGGACGGTGGGAGAAAATTTTTTTTCGGGCGTTTGCGAAAAGGAGAATAACAGCCATAAATGGGAAAATCCTTCGATACCGCGCAGCGCGTCGTCGTTTCGGTATTCTTGTTCGAATACGATACGGGAAACGAGCGACGGGGCTCTGCCGCTTTGACGGGGAATTCCGAATTTTTCTTTGAAATCGTTGCGGATATAAGCAACGGGAGCAATCGTTTGTTTTTCCATATCCGTATTATAATTCTTTCCCGATTTTTTGTCAAGCAGAAAAAAAAGGAGAAATATGCGTAAACGCCCCTTAAAATTCTTGAAAAAAGTTGTTACGAGTAGTATAATATAATCGTTATTATAATTGTATTATAATAATCCTTGCAAAAGAGAGAAAAAGACATGAAACTTACCGAGCTTTTCAAACAAAACAAGTATTCCCTTTCTTTCGAAGTGTTTCCGCCCAAAACGGACGACGTATACGACAGCGTGAAAACGGCAACGGAAGAAATCGCGCGGCTGAAACCTGCGTTTATGAGCGTTACTTACGGCGCGGGCGGCGGTACGAGTAAGTACACGCTGGAAATCGCCAAGAATATTAAGGCGGAATTCGGTGTTCCGTCGCTGGCGCATTTGACCTGCGTATCGTCCACCAAAGAAACGGTGCGAGAGCGAATCGCCGATATTAAAAAAGCGGGCGTACAAAACGTAATGGCGCTCCGCGGCGATATTCCCAAGGCAATGGAAAACGCAGACCGTTCGAAATGGGCGTATCAACACGCCGTGGATTTGATTGCGGACATCAAGCAAAGCGGCGGCGATTTCTGTATCGGCGGCGCGTGTTATCCCGAAGTGCACCCCGAAAGCGCGACGCAAAAGGAAGATATCGCATACTTGAAAGCCAAGGTGGACGCAGGATGTGATTTTTTAACCACGCAAATGTTCTTCGATAACAACCTTTTGTATAATTTCTTATATAAAATCCGTCAGGCGGGCATTACCGTACCCGTTATTCCCGGCATTATGCCGATTACCAACGCCAATCAGGTGGAACGGGCTATCAAGCTGTCGGGTTCGTTTATGCCGCAACGTTTCAAATCGCTCGTTGATAAGTTCGGCAACGACCCTGCGGCGATGAAACAGGCGGGAATTGCGTACGCCACCGACCAAATTATCGATTTGTATGCAAACGGCATTTATAACGTGCACGTATATTCTATGAATAAACCGGACGTGGCGGCAAAAATTCAAAGCAATCTCTCGGATATTTTAGGGAAAAATGCTGAATAAAGTCTTTGTGAAAACGTATGCGCCGACGGCGGTGGACGAAAGAGAAGTTTTGCGGTACGCAGGGTATCGGGGCGAGATTTCCGCGCAAATCCAAAACGTATTGAGCGAATCCGTCAAAGAAAGCGAAAACGCTTTTTCTTATCGGGTTTGCTATTTAGCCACGACGGCAAAAAACCTCCTCGATAAATGGCAGGATGGCGGAAATTTGCTTTGCGCGCGCTTACAAGACGCGCAGTACGCTATCGTGTTTGCGGCGACGGTGGGGTTGGCGATAGACAGGCTGATTTTGAAAGAAGAAAGCGTTTCCCCCACGAAAGCGTTGTTATTGCAAGCGCTGGGCGCAGAGCGTATCGAAAGCCTTTGCGACGCGTTTTGTAACGAGTTGAAAACGGAGTGCGAAAAAAAAGGGTATTTTACGGGCGTAAGATTTAGCGCAGGCTACGGCGATTTTCCTTTGGAAAAACAAAAGGATATTTTCGCGATGCTATCGCCCGAAAAGACGATAGGGCTGACGCTCAACGACAGTTTATTGATGTCGCCGACGAAATCGGTAACGGCAATTATTCCGATAGGGAAGAAAGCGGAAAACCTTGCGCGCGGTTGCGCCGTTTGTAATAAAAAAGACTGTCAATATAAAAAGTGAAGTTTTTGCCCGTTTCACGGACAAAAAGTTAATGTTAATATTTATAACTGCCATAACTGCAACCAAAGGTTGCAACTTCACTTCGGCGTAGCCGAAACTTCACGACGCAGTAACTTCACTTTGACAAAGTTAAAACTTCACTCAAAAGGTAAACTATGGACGTTAGAACGTATTTACAACAAAATACCGTATATTTGGACGGCGGAACGGGAACGCTTTTGCAAGAAGCGGGTTTGCCCCTTGGCGAGCTTCCCGAACGTTGGAACGTAACGCACGCGGACGAGCTTGTCAAAATCCACCGCGCGTATTTTCAGGCGGGAAGCAATATCGTTTGCGCCAACACTTTCGGCGCGAACGCGTTGAAATTTACGGAAACGGAATTGGAAGAAGTGATTTGCGCGGCAATCGCCAACGTACGCACGGCGATGACGGATACGGAGAAACAATGGGTTGCCTTGGATATAGGTCCTTTGGGGAAACTGTTAAAACCGTACGGCGATTTTGCGTTTGAAGAAGCGGTGGAAACGTTTGCGAAAACGGTAAAGCTCGGCGTCAAATACGGGGCGGATTTGATTTTTATCGAAACGATGAGCGACAGCTACGAAACGAAAGCGGCGGTGCTTGCCGCAAAAGAAAACGCCGATTTGCCCGTGTTCGTGTCCTGCGCTTATGGAAGCGATTGCAAGCTGATGACGGGGGCAAGTCCCGAAGCGATGGTCGCTATGCTCGAAGGGTTGGGCGTGGACGCGCTCGGCGCAAACTGCTCGCTTGGACCTAAACAGCTTAAAGAGGCGGTAAGCCGCTTGCTAGCCGTTTCTTCGTTGCCTGTAATCGTAAAACCCAACGCAGGACTTCCGCGCGTGGAAAATAATAAGACGGTATACGATTGCGAAGCGACGGAGTTTGCGGAAAGTATGGCGGAATTTGCGCGTATGGGAGCAAGAGCGCTGGGCGGTTGTTGCGGCACTACGCCAAACTATATCGCGGAAACGGTAAAGGCGACGAAGGGATTTACGCCCGCGCCGTTGACGGAGAAGAATATCACGTGGGTGTCTTCGTATACGCACGCGGTGACGTTCGATATCCCGCTTATCATCGGTGAACGGATTAACCCCACGGGTAAAAAGCGTTTCAAACAGGCGCTTTTGGACGGGGATAAGGATTACGCGTTAAATGAAGCGATAACGCAAAAGGAAAACGGCGCGCATGTGCTCGACGTCAACGTCGGTTTGCCGGGAATAGACGAGGCGGCAACCCTGCAAAGCTATGTGGAGAGTATTCAAGCGGTGGTGGATTTGCCCTTGCAAATCGACACTTCTTCGTTGGCGGCGTTGGAGCGCGCGCTTCGCGTATATAACGGCAAACCGCTCGTAAACTCGGTCAACGGTAAAAAAGAGAGTATGGAAAGCGTATTTCCGCTCGTAAAAAAATACGGCGGCGCGGTGGTGGCGCTTACCTTGGACGAAAACGGAATTCCCGATACTTGGGAAGGACGGGCGGCAATCGCGGAAAAGATTATTTTAGAAGCGGAAAAATACGGGATTGCGAAAAAGGATATTTTTATCGATACGCTGACGACGTCTATCGCAACGGATAAACGGGCGGCGGAAACGACGCTTAAAGCCTTGCGCTATTGCAAAGAAACGCTCGGCGTACATACCACGCTCGGCGTATCCAACGTATCGTTCGGATTGCCTTCGCGCGAAACGGTTAATTCCACGTTTTTTGCATGCGCTTTGCAAAACGGTCTTTCGGGCGCGATTATCAACCCTTCGTCTTTGGAAATGCAAAAAGTGTATAAGAGCTTTTGCGCACTTTGCGGAGCGGACGAAGGCTGCGGAGAATATATTTGCTTCGCTACCGAAGTTTTGCCTAACGTAACGACGTCGGTTGCGCCCATGGCGCAAAAGACGGAAAAAGCGGAAGGTTCGCCCCTGTTCACGGCGATAGCCGACGGACGGAAAGAAGCGGCGGAAACGGCTTGCCAAGCTTTGCTGGCGAAAAAAACGCCGCTCGATATCGTGAACGGAGAAATCGTACCTGCGCTCGATTTCGTAGGTAGAGCGTACGAGGAAAAACGCGCGTATCTTCCTCAGCTTTTGATGAGCGCGGAAGCGGCGAAATCGGCGTTTGAACAAATCCGTTTGCACCTTTTGCAAAAGGGGGAAACGCAGGAAAAGAAATGTAAATTCGTCATCGCTACCGTACACGGCGATATTCACGATATCGGCAAAAATATCGTGAAAACGCTGCTTGAAAATTACGGCTTCGATACGGTGGATTTGGGGCGCGACGTACCGCCCGAAACGGTGGTGGAAGCGGTGATAAAACACCGCGCTCCGCTCGTTGGGCTTTCGGCGCTTATGACGACGACGCTGCCGTCGATGGAAGAAACGGTCAAGCTTCTCAAAGAAAAAGCGCCCTGGTGCAAAATCGTCGTGGGCGGCGCGGTGTTAAATCAAGAGTACGCCAAGAGTATCGGCGCGGACGCGTACGCCAAAGACGGTATGGAAACGGTGCGTTACGCCGAAAGGATTTTCGATTTTATGCAAAAATAAGATTTTATTCAATATTTTATACATTTATACGCAATATTCGTAAAATATTCAAAATTTTATTATAATAAATGCATAAAAAGGTTTGACAACGGCGTGTATAGGGTGTAAAATAAATGTATAAATATGCAACCGATGCCTATCGGCTGAATAAAAAAGAAAAAACAAACTTTTCAAGGAGAAAAAGAAAATGGATAAAAAAGACATCAAAAAAGTAGTGCTTGCCTATTCGGGCGGTTTGGATACCTCGATTATTATTCCCTGGCTTAAAGAGAATTACAACAACTGCGAAGTTATCGCGGTGAGCGGTAACGTCGGTCAAGCGGACGAATTGGACGGCTTGGAAGAAAAGGCGCTCAAAACGGGCGCGTCGAAATTGTACGTAGAAGATTTGACGGACGAATTCGTGGACGAATACGTAATTCCCACGATGATGGCTGGGGCGAAATACGAGGAATACTTGCTCGGCACGTCGTTTGCCCGTCCCGTTATTGCAAAGCGTATCGTTGAGATTGCGAAGAAAGAAGGCGCGGACGCGATTTGCCACGGCTGTACGGGTAAAGGGAACGACCAAGTCCGTTTCGAGCTCACGATTAAGGCGTTTGCGCCCGATATGACGATTATCGCGCCTTGGAGAGAATGGTCGATTAAATCGCGTGAAGAAGAAATCGAATACGCCGAAGCGCACAACGTGCCTTTGAAGATTAACCGCGAAACGAACTATTCCAAGGATAAGAACCTTTGGCATTTGAGCCACGAAGGTTTGGATTTGGAAGACGCGGGCAACGAACCGTTGTACGAAAAGGAAGGCTTTTTGGAAATGGGCGTATCGCCTTTGCAAGCTCCCGATAAACCCACGTATATCACGCTCGATTTCGAAAAGGGCAAACCCGTAGCGCTCGACGGCAAAAAGATGAGCGCGAAAGAGATTATCCTTGCGCTCAACAAAGTGGGCGGCGAAAACGGTATCGGTCTTTTGGATATCGTAGAAAACCGTTTGGTAGGTATGAAGTGTCGCGGCGTATACGAAACGCCGGGCGGCGAAATCTTGTATGCGGCGCACGCGTATTTGGAAACGCTTTGCTTGGATAAATACACGATGCACAAAAAGCAAGAACTTTCCGTATGCTTTGCGGAACTCGTTTACAACGGACAATGGTTCACGCCTTTAAGAGAAGCGCTTTCCGCGTTCGTGGATAAAACGCAAGAAACGGTTACGGGTAAAGTTCGTTTGAAACTGTATAAAGGCAATATCATCAAGGCGGGCGCTTGGAGCGATTATTCGTTGTATTCGGAAGAAATCGCAACCTTCGGCGAAGACCACGTATATAACCAAGCGGACGCAACCGGCTTTATCAACCTGTTCGGTTTGCCTATCAAGGTGCAAGCGGAAGTCAACCAAAAGAACAATAAGTAATTTTTGCCGCAAGCAAAAATTGCAATGAAACGGAATAAAGAACGGAGAAAAATTGCCTGCCGCGAAAGCGGTGGGCAAACTGTGTTAAAGAGTATGGAAAAAATGTGGGCGGGACGCTTTCAAAAAGCGCTCGATAAAAAGGCGGACGATTTCAATTCTTCCTTGCGCGTAGATTGCAGAATGTATGCGCAGGATATCAAAGGCTCGATGGCGCACGCCGCAATGCTCGCAAAACAGGGCATTTTGCCGCAAGACGAAGTGGATAAAATCATCGACGGATTGGAAGGGATTTTGCAAGATATCAACGAGGGCAAGCTCACGTTGAATACGGATGCGGAAGATATCCATATGTTTATCGAAGCGGAACTCACCAAGCGTATTGGGGACGCGGGCAAGCGTTTGCACACGGCGAGAAGCCGTAACGACCAAGTGGCGGTGGATATCCGTTTATACCTTCGCGACGAGGCGGAAACGGTGTTGTCGCTGATTAAAGATTTGATTCAAGCGGTTTTGGAGAAAGCGGAAGAAACGGCAGACGTTATCGCGCCTGCATATACGCACTTGCAACGCGCGCAACCGATTGCGTTCGGTCATCAACTGATGGCGTATGCAATGATGTTGCTTCGCGATATTCAAAGAATAGAAAACGCCGTAAAGAATATGAATTATTCTCCGCTCGGCTCTTGCGCGCTTGCAGGGACGACGTACCCTACCGATAGGGCGTTTGCAGCGGAAAAGCTCGGCTTTGACGGCGTAATGCAAAACAGCATCGACGGCGTTTCGGACAGGGATTTTTGTGTGGAGCTTTTGTCGGCGTTCGCGCTTGTAATGACGCATTTGTCCCGTTTCTCCGAAGAGATTATCTTGTGGTCGAGCTGGGAATTCAAGTTTATCGAACTTGACGATTCGTACACGACAGGCTCGTCGATAATGCCGCAAAAGAAAAACCCCGATATGGCGGAACTTGTCCGCGGTAAAACGGGCAGAGTATACGGCGATTTGATGGCGATGCTCACGATACTCAAAGGTTTGCCGCTTGCGTATAATAAAGATATGCAAGAAGACAAGGAAACGGTATTCGACGCGCTGGATACGGTAAAGGTATGTTTGGAAGTCTTTACCCCGATGATTGCGACGATGAAAGTGCTGAAAGAAAACACCTACCGCGCGGCGCAAAAGGGCTTTATCAACGGCACCGATTTGGCAGACTATTTGGCGAAAAAGGGTATGCCTTTTAGAACGGCTTACAAAATCGTAGGGCAGCTCGTTGCCGAGTGCATTGGAAAAAACACGGTGCTCGACGATTTGCCTTTGGACGATTATAAAAAATATAGCGATATGTTCGAAGAAGATTTGTATAAAGAAATTTCTTTGGAAACGTGCGTGGAAAAGCGCAACAGCTTCGGCGGCGCTTCGCCCAAATCGGTTCGTCAGCAAATCGCTTGGGTGAAAACACAAATTTGAGGAAAAGGAAAAGCATGAAGAAACAAAAGAAGACCTCAGGACGGTTTGTGAGTGAAAAAGCAATCAAGAAAAAATTACAAGTAAAGTCGTTTGAGGATTTACCATTAGACAAGTATGACGATTTGGCGGAACTTTTGGTAAAAACTAAAAAAGATGTAGCCATTGGGATTATAAATCAATTGCCCGAATATACGGTTTACGCAAAAGAAATGTTGGGGAAATTAACATCTCTTTGTCAAACTGCTCTTGACGAAGGTAAAAATGTACACGATAATGTTGTGCAAGGATATATGATAGTTCTTAATGGCTTGAAGAACGAATTAGAAACAAAACGCTTGTCCAGTCGTAAGAAAAAGAAAATTACTATGCAAATGATGGAAGTTGCGGAAAAAATCGCAAAAGAAGGTACAGAGCATAGAAATTTTGTTTTAAATACCTTAAAGGCATTTGGTTTAATAGGGACTGCTATTGCGACAGTTGCAGTATCAGTTGCAGTAATAACGAAAAATACATTAACAAAGAAGTGAGAATATGAAAAAAGTATTTATCGACGGTAGCGCAGGCACGACGGGTTTGCGGATATACGAGCGGATTGCGGATAGAGACGACGTGGAACTCATTATTCTTCCCGACAGCGTAAGAAAAGACGCGGCGGCAAGAAAGACGGCTATCAACAGCGCGGACGTGGTATTTTTATGTTTGCCCGACGACGCGGCAAGAGAAGCGGTGTCGTTTGTGGAAAACGAAAACGTTACGGTCATCGACGCGTCCACGGCGCATAGAACGCTCCCCGATTGGGCGTACGGCTTTCCCGAGCTTTCCGCTTTGCACGAAGAAAAAATCACAAAATCCAAACGTATCGCCGTTCCCGGTTGTCACGCCAGCGGTTTTATCGCGCTCGTGTATCCTTTGATAGAAGCAGGACTTTTGGATAAAAACGCGCTTTTAACCTGCCACTCGATTACGGGATATTCGGGCGGCGGCAAGAAAATGATTGCTCAATACGAAGATGAAAACCGCAATTCTTTATTGGACGCGCCCCGTCAGTACGCTTTGGGGCAACAGCATAAGCACTTAAAGGAAATGAAAGCGGTGTGCGGCTTGGAAAACGCGCCGATTTTCTGCCCGATTGTATCCGATTTTTACAGCGGTATGACGGTAACGGTGCCTATTTTTGCGAGTATGCTCAAAAAGGGCGGAATGGAAGAGATTAAGGCGTTGTATAAGGCAAAGTATGCGAACGATTTCGTGCAGTACGTAGAGAACGTAGACGAAGACGGTTTGCTTTCGGGGCTTGCGAACTCGCAAAAGGACGGTATGAAAATCGCGGTGGCAGGCAATGAAGAACGGATATTGCTTCTTGCGTCTTACGATAACTTGGGCAAGGGCGCAAGCGGCGCGGCAATCGAGTGTATGAATATCGCTATCGGCGCGGACAGAACAAAGGGTTTGGTATTATAACGAAAAGGAAGAAAGGGATGTTGAATAAGATACAAGGCGGCGTATGCGCCGCAAAAGGATTTACGGCAAACGGAGTACATTGCGGTATCCGTAAAAATAAAACGAAACGGGATTTGGCGCTCATTTACAGCGAAGTGGAAGCGAGCGCGGCGGCGGTATACACGCAAAACCTTGTAAAAGGCGCGCCCATTTACGTTACGAAAAAGAATATTGAAAACGGCAAAGCCAAGGCGATGATTTGCAATAGCGGCAACGCGAATACCTGTAACGCCAACGGCGTGGAAATTGCGGAAAAGACTTGCGCGCTTCTTGCAAAGGAAATGGATATTGCGGCGAGCGACGTAATTATCGCGTCGACGGGCGTTATCGGTCAACCGCTCGATATCACGCCGATAGCAAACGGTATTCCCGCGCTTGTACAATGATTGGGCGATAACAGCACGCTCGCTTGCGAAGGTATTATGACGACGGATACGGTGATTAAAGAAATCGCGTTCGAGTTCACGGTAGGCGGTAAAGTATGCCGTATCGGCGGTATCGCCAAGGGCAGCGGTATGATTCACCCGAATATGGCGACGATGCTCGTGTTTGTTACGACGGATTGTAACATCGCGCCCCAAATGCTCCAAAAAGCGCTTTCGGAAGACGTGAAACACTCGTTCAATATGGTCAGCGTGGACGGCGATACGTCGACGAACGATATGGTGTCGGTTATGGCGAACGGCTTGGCGGGAAACGAAGAAATCGTATGCGAAAACGCAGATTATAAAGTATTTTGTCAAGCGCTTGCGGCGGTTACGCAATACCTTTGCCGCAAGATAGCGGGTGACGGTGAAGGCGCGACGAAGCTTTTGGAGTGTAAAGTAGACGGGGGCAAGGACGAATCCACGGCAAAGGTAGTGGCAAAATCGGTCATTTGTTCTTCGCTTGTAAAAGCGGCGATGTTCGGCTCGGACGCTAATTGGGGGCGCGTGCTTTGCGCTATCGGGTATAGCGGCGCGGACGTGGACGTAAACAAAGTGGACGTATCTTTCCGTTCGGCAAAAGGGGAAATCTCCGTTTGCAAGGACGGCGCAGGCGTGCCGTTCTCGGAAGAAAAAGCCAAAGAAATTTTGCTCGAAAAGGAAATCGAGATACTCGTATCCCTGCATAGCGGTAACGGCGTTGCTACGGCTTGGGGGTGCGATTTGACGTACGATTACGTAAAAATTAACGGCGATTACCGCACATAGCGGTAAGCCGTCGCTCCCAAGCCTTTCTATCTTTCGATAACGCTTGTGTGTGACGGAATCGTAGATTAGAACCTTCAAAATAAGGAGAAAATAAATGAAATTAACCAGAGAAGAACGGGCGGATATTTTAATTCAAGCCCTGCCTTATATCCAAAAATATAACGACAAAATCGTCGTCGTCAAATACGGCGGCAATGCGATGATTAACGAAGAACTCAAAGAAGCGGTTATGGGGGATATCGTTTTATTATCGCTCATCGGCGTGAAAGTCGTGCTCGTGCACGGTGGCGGACCGGAAATTACCGAAATGCTCGGTAAAGTGGGCAAAAAATCGGAGTTCGTAGACGGTTTACGCGTAACGGATAAAGAGTCGGTAGAAATCGTACAAATGGTGCTCGCAGGGAAAGTGAATAAGAACCTTGTCAACCTTTTGCAAAACAAGGGCGGCAAAGCGATTGGACTTTGCGGTATCGACGGGCATATGATACGCGCCAAAAAAGCGGACGAACGTTTGGGCTTTGTCGGAGAAGTAACGGACGTAAACGTAGCGCCCGTTTTAGACGTGTTGGAAAAGGGATATATCCCCGTTATTTCGACGATTGGTTACGATACGGACGGAAACGTTTACAATATCAATGCGGACACGGTGGCGGCGCGTCTTGCAGGCGAACTCAAAGCGGAAAGCTTGATTTCGATGACGGATATCGTCGGCTTACTCCGCGATAAGGACGACTCTACGACCTTGATTCCCAAAGTGTACGTATCCGACGTAATGAAGCTTATCCGCGACGGCGTTATCAGCGGCGGCATGATTCCCAAAGTGAACTGTTGTATCGAAGCGATTCGCCGCGGAGTAAAGAAAGTATTTATTATCGACGGGCGTATTCCGCACTCGATTCTCATTGAAACGTTGACGGACGAAGGTATCGGAACGATGTTCGTCTCGGGTAACCACATATAAAACGCCGTATATACGTCGCATTTCTTCGTTGCGCTGCGCTTTTCTCAATCGCGTACGTTTTGTACGTCTCCTTTCGAAAATGCTCGCGCGCCTTAAACTGCTCGTATCTACGCCTTTTTCGGCGGTGAGCCACCGCTCCCAAATCTTGCTATCTTTCCTTATCGCTAATAAATAGCGTTATTGCCCACTAAGCCTTCCCCCACAAGGGAAGGGGGACCGCTTGCGGTGGATGAGTAGTTTGTAAAATTCTGCCACAACTTTTTCGGCAAAGCCGAAAAAACTTCACTTTCCGCAACGCGGAAAACTTCACTTGATTTATCAAACTTCACTTTTACGCACAGCGTAAAAACTTCACTAATAGGTACTATTATGGATATTAAACAAATCGACAAACAATATATAGCCAACACGTACGCCCGTTTCAACGTATGCTTGACGGGCGGTAAAGGTTCGCTTTTAACGGATGAAACGGGCAAAGAATATATTGATTTGGGCACGGGTATCGCTGTCAATTCTTTCGGGATTGGCGACGACGCTTGGAAAGAAGCCGTTATTGCGCAGCTTGACAAAATTCAACATACGTCCAATTTGTATTACAGCGAGCCTTGCGCGCTTCTTGCACAAAAGCTTTGCGACAAGACGGGTATGAAAAAAGTATTTTTCTCCAATTCGGGCGCGGAAGCTAACGAGTGTGCGATAAAGGCGGCGAGAAAGTACGGCGCGGACAATAAGGGCAAGGACTATTACACGATTATCACCTTAAAAAACAGTTTCCACGGACGTACGATTACGACGCTTTCGGCAACGGGACAGGACGTTTTCCACGAGCATTTCACGCCGATGACGGACGGCTTTTTACACGCAATGCCCAATGATTATAAAGAGTTGGAAACGCTTGTCAAAACGCATAAATGCTGCGGCGTGTTTATGGAGCTTGTACAGGGCGAAGGCGGTGTGACGGCGCTCGATAAGGCTTACGTGCAAGCGGTTGCCGAGCTTTGCGAAAAGGAGAATATGCTCTTAATGATAGACGAAGTGCAAACGGGTAACGGAAGAACGGGCGCATTGTACGCGTACATGCAATACGGTATCACGCCCGACGTCGTTACGACGGCGAAAGGCTTGGGCGGCGGACTTCCTATCGGTGCGACGATGCTGGGTGAAAAGGTGGAAAACCTATTCACGCCGGGGCTTAACGGCACGACGTTCGGCGGCAACCCCGTATGTGCGGCAGGCGCGTTGAGTATTCTCAACCGTATCGACGAGAAACTGTTGGGGGAAGTTCGTGAAAAGAGCGCGTATATCTTTACCGAGTTGCAAAACGCGAAAGGCGTGAAAAGCGTTTCGGGTATGGGGTTGATGATTGGCGTGGAAACGGAAAAGGACGCCACGCAAATCGTAAACGAGTGTATGAAACAAGGCGTGCTTGTAATTAAGGCGAAACATAAAGTTCGTTTGTTGCCCGCCCTGAATATCCCGTTCGAGCAGTTGAAAAAAGCGATAGAAATCTTAAAGGAAGTAATAGGAAAATGAAACATTTATTAAAGCTTATGGACTTGTCGAAGAAAGAGATTAACGAAATTCTCAATCTTGCCGACCAGTTAAAATTCGAGAAGAAAAACGGAATAGAACACCACCTTTTGAAGGGCAAAACGCTGGGTATGATTTTTTCCAAATCGTCCACCCGTACGCGCGTGTCCTTTGAAGTGGGTATGTACGATTTGGGCGGTAGCGCGCTCTTTTTAAGTTCGCGCGATTTGCAAATCGGCAGGGGCGAGCCTGTGGAAGACACCGCTCGCGTGCTTTCGCGTTATTTGGATGGAATTATGATTCGTACGTTCGCGCAAAAGGAAGTGGAAGATTTGGCAACCTACGGTTCTATTCCCATTATCAACGGGCTTACCGATTACTGCCACCCTTGTCAAGTGCTTGCCGATTTGATGACGATAAGAGAACGCAAAGGGGCACTTTCGGGCAATAAGCTTTGCTACATCGGCGATGGCAACAATATGACCAACTCGCTGATTGTAGGCGGTATTAAGACGGGTATGGAAGTATCCGTGGCTTGTCCGAACGGGTACGAGCCGGACGCGGAAATTATGGCTTGGGCGAAAAAGAACGGCAAATTTACTTGCACAAGCGACGTAAAAGAAGCGGCGAAAGACGCGGACGTACTTTATACCGACGTTTGGGCGTCGATGGGGCAAGAGAGCGAAGCGGAAGAAAGAAAGAAGATTTTTGCGGGCTATCAAATCAACGCGGACGTGATGAGCGTTGCAAAAAAGGACGCTATGGTACTTCATTGCTTGCCCGCCCACCGCGAAGAAGAGATTACGGCGGAAGTATTTGAGGCGCATGCGGACGAAATCTTCGAAGAAGCGGAAAACAGATTGCACGCGCAAAAAGCGGTGCTTGTAAAGTGCTTGGGGAAATAAAATCGGGGTAGCAGGTATGAATTATGCGATAAAAAACGGACAAACGTCCGTTACGATTACCGACTTGGGCGCGGAACTTATCAGCGTGATTGTAGACGGCAAGGAACGCCTTTGGCAAAACCCGACGGGCGAGTGGGCAGGACACGCGCCTTTGCTGTTTCCCGTTTGCGGACACTTTGGTGTAACGGTAGACGGCAAAGAATATCCTATCAAAGCGCACGGCTTTGCTAAACGTGAAACGTTCTTATTGAAAGAGAGCGGCGAGGATTTTCTCACGTTTTCCCTGTCGGCAAACGAAGAAACGAAAAAGGTATACCCTTTCGATTTTATCTTTAACGTGACCTATCGTATTCAAGAAAATACGCTTATCATCGAATACGACGTGAAAAACCCTTCTGAAAAGCCGTTGTATTTTGCTTGTGGCGGACACGAGAGCTTTGCGCTGGATACCAACGTGGACGGGTATGAAATCGAATTCGAAAAAGAAGAAAAGCTCGTTCATTATTACCACGATAACGGCGGATATCTTTCGGGGGAAACGGCAAATTACGGGAACGGCAAACCGCTTCCTTTGCCTATCGATTTCTTGCAAAACGGCGCAACGCTTATCTTCAAAGATATCCTTTCCCGTAAGGTAAACTTGGTGCGTAAGGGGGGTAAAGCGATTGCAAGCGTTACGTTCGACGGATTTTCCAACCTTTTGCTTTGGCGTAGCGAAAACGCAAAATATATCTGCATCGAGCCTTGGACGAACGTTCCCGATTACGCAGGAGTGCCCGATAAAGAATTTTCTCAAAAGGACGGCGTTATCAAAGTAGATGGCAAATCAAGCAAAAAACTCGTTAGGACGATTTCGTATTTATGAGCGTGAAAATCGGTAAATACCGTCATTTTAAGGGCGGCGAATACGAAGTTTTGCATATTGCTTATCACTCGGAAACGGGGGAAGAGCTCGTCGTGTATCAAGCGTTGTACGGGGATAGAAAGGTATGGGTTCGCCCTGCAAGTATGTGGAACGAAACCGTCGAACGGGACGGAAAAACCTACCGACGCTTTACATATATCGGAGAATAAATGAAATAAAAAAAAGCCACTCGAAGGAGTGGCTTTTTGTTTGCGTTTTTATAGAATAAAGCTTTGTATTACCGTTAAAATAATCAAAAAACCGAAATTAAACGCGGAGAATAACAAGATATATTTTCCTGCTTTTCCGTCCGTTTTCGACGTGTATTCCTTGAACGTAATCAACGAAGCCAACGAAGAAATCAGCGTACCCACGCCGCCGATATTTACGCCTACGAGTAGCGCGCGCCAATCAGCGGTAAATTGCGATAACAAAATCGCGGAAGGCACGTTGCTGATGACTTGACAGGAAAGCACGGATACGAGCAGGGGATTTTCGCTCATTAACGAACCGAACAGCGATTGCACGGCGGGTATGCGCGCCATATTCCCCGAAAAGATAAAGAACATCACGAAAGTGAGCAGTAAGCCGTAATCCACTTTGGCAAGCGCTTTTCTGTCCATAAACAACAAGGCGATGGGGATAACGATAAGTCCTATCCAAAAGGGAATTATACGGAAAACGATAATGATGGAAAGCGCAAATAAAATCAAATAGATAATCGTGCGCGCTTTCGGTAACGTAATCGTTTCTTCTTCCAAGGAAAGCGGTTCTTTTTTGACGAACAGACAGCAAACGGTAATCAAGGCAACGGAAATGCAAAACGGGGGTAGCATGGTTGCAATGAATTCGCCCGTGGGGATGTTAAATTTGGTATATAAATACAAGTTTTGCGGATTTCCGAACGGCGTTAGCATACCGCCGAGGTTGGCTGCGATATTTTGCATAATAAAGGTAAATGCCATATACTTTTTCTTGCCCGTAGACGAAAGTACGAAAAAGCCGAGCGGCAAAAAGGTCAAAAGCGCCATATCGTTGGCAATGAGCATCGAACCCAAGAAGGTGATATACACAAGGGCAAGAATACTTGCGCGCGTGTTTTTGAACAGGGTTACGATTTTTCTTGCTAAAAAGGTAAAGAAACGGATATTCCGTAGCGCGCAAACGACGGCGAGAACGCAAAACAAACAAGTAAGCGTTTTCCAATCGAAATAGGCAAGATATTCGCTGTCGGGCGGCACGATACAAGCCGTAATCACCGCCGCAAGGGTAGCGATACATAAAACGGCGTTCTTTTTTAAAAAGTCGAGCAGGGTATGTAAGATATCGCGAAAATGGTGGTGATGTGGCGAGCTTTGTCTTTTAACGGCGCTATGCATACTTTCTTCTCCTTTGCAGAAATCCGAAAGATATTATAACACCGAAAAATAAAAAAATCTATTCATTTATAGGGGATATTTTCAGAAAGATACGATTTATTTGAAAATCAGCAAAAAAGTACCTATATCCACGTAGTGGAATAGGTAAAGTTTGGCGAGAAAAAAAGAGTAAAAAACATCAAAAAATTCAGTTGACCAAACGAAAAAAATATTGTATAGTAAAAAAAATGTGTTTTGGGTGAAGTATGTATAAAAAAGGACTTTGTTGTTTAATCGCTTTTCTTTTTCTAACGTTGGGTATTGTAGGGTGTAAATGTGCCGACGGTAGCGAAGCCGACAACGTCGGCGGGGTGGCGGGAGAAGATTCTACGGGCGACGGCGTAGGGGAAACCATGCCGGCTTTGACGTATTATACCGTAACGTTTTTACAAGACGGGCAAGAACCTGTGGAACGGCGGGTGGCGGAAGGAACGGCGTTGACGGATATTCCTTTACCCAAAGAAAAGACGGGTTATACCGTCGTATGGGAAGAAGCGGATTTGACGAACATAATGCGGAATATTATGGTACGGGCGGTGGAAACGGCGAATACGTATACCGTCACATATCGGTTAAATTATAATTATGCTTCGATGGATAAAAGGGAAGAACAAGTAACGTATGGGGAAACGTTTACGTTAGAAACCCCTACGGTTACGGAAACGGGCGAGTATACGTTCGTGAAATGGGTTGATGAAACCACGAGAGAAGAAATAAAATCGGGGGTTTACCTTTATCCAAGGGACATTACGGTAATAGGAGTATGGTCGGACGGACACAGTAATTTTTATTGAGCGGAGAAAAACAGGCGACGTGTTTTTACGTCGCCTGTTCTATATTTTGCTACACTTCCAATTTGGCTTTAATACTCCGCTTGTATTCTCTCGGACTCATGCCAACGTATTTTTTGAAGATGGTGGTCAAATAATGCACGGAAGAAATATCCATTTTATCGGCAATTTCCGTCAATGATACGTTTTCTCGAAGTAACCGTTTGGTGTGTTCTATCCGTAATTCGTTCACGTAATCGATAATCGTTTTGCCAAAGTATTTTTTGAAATTATGGCAAAGCGTCGTCTTGTTCGTGCGGAATAGAAAGCAAAGCTCGTCTACGGAAATCCGTACGGCGTAGTTGCGCTCTAAATACGCCTTGATTTCGTAAATCAAAGCATTGTTTCCCAAAGGATATTCCGTTTGTTTGGGAGAAAGTAACTCTCTATGCCGTAAACATTGAATTAGAAAAATTTGCAACGTATCGCGTATCAGTTGGTCTGCGCCAAAATCGAATGCGGTACGTTTTTTCATGTCTTTGAGATTGGGTACGTCGTAAGGTGGAAGATATACGGCGCGCGTTTCTTTGATGATATCCGCAAGCATTTTTTGCAGGTTGACGGGAATTTCCAAAGGCTCGAAAGTCAGCTTTGCTAATTCGGGACTAAAACACTCGAATCCGATAATGATAACATTTGGGGCAACGTCGCTCGTACAAGAGAGCGAGTGCTTTTCGTTAGCGCCGTGCAAAATAATTTGATTTTGATGTAATTCTCCCGTGTAATGTTCGGACGCAATTTCAATAACGCCGTTGTCTACGTACAAAAGCTCGCAAAAATTATGCGCGTCTTCCTTTGTGTGGTAATCGGCGGTAAATTCAAAATAATGCACGTTGGCAAGACGATTTACGACAATAGCTTCTTGAAAGTTCTTTAAAACAAATTCCATTTTTTATACCATCTACAATTTATTTACTAAATTATACCACACTTATACATTAAAGTAAAGGAAAACAGGAAAAAATTCTCAAAATTGGAAGTAAAAAAATGAAAAAATTTACGATTTTGTACAAAAGACTTACAATTCGATAAAGACAAAGCCGAAATCGTGTGCTATAATGAAACCACAAATGAAATAAAAATAAGGAGATTTTTGCTTTATGAACAGAATTTGTATTCCCGATTGGGAGTATCAAGAAAGAATCCAAAAGGCGGCAAAATTGTTGCGGGAAAAGGGGATTGACGTTATGGTCGTTGCGTCTACGGAGAGCGATTATGCGAACACAAGATACTTTTCGGGTTTTTGGCCGCTATTCGAACGCGCGGGGGTAGCGATTTCCGCAAAAGGGGACGCGGCTTTACTCGTCGGACCTGAATCGGAAGTGTTCGGCGCGGATTTCGGTAAAATCGAAAAAGTCTTTGTTTTGCGCGAATTCAGGGAGTCGGCTGACCCTTCTTATCCGGAGCTTACGCCGTCCACGTTCAAGGACGTATTCAAGTCTATCGGCGTTACGGGCGAACATATCAAAATCGGATTAGGTAGCTATGTAGAATGCACGTTGCCCATTTACGAAGGGTTGAAAGACGCATACCCGAAAGCGGAAATCGTAAAATGCAACGACGTAATGGTAAGCCTTCGTAAAATCAAGAGCGAAAACGAAATCGCTTGTTTGAAAGAAGGGTTCCGCATCATCGAAATTGCGACGGATGAAGTTATCAAGGCGTTAAAGCCGGGCGTTACCGAATTGCAAATGGTAGGTATTGCGCAAAAAACGATTTACGAACACGGCGCGGAATACGAAGGGCTGCCTATGTACGTATTCAGCGAAGCGAGTACCCGTCACGCAATATCCCGTTCGAGATATAGAGAAATCGGCAAAAACGATATTGTACAGTTGAACTTATCGGCGAAGATTGACGGATATTCCCCTTCCATAGGGTTGCCCGTTTGTATGGGTAAATTGGAGGGCGAACGCCGCGAACTCGTAGAATTTTGCTTAAAGATGCATAACTGGACGGAAGAGCAGTTGAAAGCGGGCGTATATGCAGACGACGTGGCGAAGCGTTTCCTGCAAATGTATAAAGACGCGGGCTTTGGCAAGAACTACGTATACGGACCGTGTCACGGTACGGGTATGATTGAAGTGGAAGCGCCCTGGATGGAAACGTCTACGCATTATCCCTTGGAAAAGAATATGACTTTCCAAATCGATACCTTTATTTCCGGCCCGACGTTCGGTTGTCGTTGGGAAAAGGGCGTGGCGATTCGCGAAAACGGTTGCGAAAGCTATACCGATTATTTAAAGAAAGGTATTATCGAATTGGGGTTCTAAAATGCGCGTAGTAGGAAAGAAGAATTGGATAATTCCCGATTGCGAGCTTCCGCCCGAAGGCGACGGCGTTTTGAAAGGACACGAGAGCGTAGTGATTGTCAACGATTCGGCAAAAACGGCGGTCATTAAAGTGAAGTTGTATTTTACCGATAAAAAACCTTATGACGGCATTACTTGGTTGGTCGAGCCGCAAACGGTAAAGTGTTTTCGAATGAACAACGTAGAGCATATGTGCGGTTTTATCGTGCCTTTGGAAACGCAATATGCAATGAAATTGGAAAGTTCGCAAAAAATCGTCGTGCAATACGGTAGATTGGACAACCGACAGACGAATTTGGCGTATTACACAACGCTTGCTTATTAAGGAGAAAATTATGATATTAGATAAAGTATTTCCCAAAGAAGTGCAATACACGCAAGAGAAAAATATTCCGCTCGTCATCGTGGGTGGCACAGTGGAATATCACGGCCCGCATTGTTCGTACGGGTGCGATACGCTCGTGGCGGAAGGCTTGGTAAAGAAACTTGCCGAAAAGAAAGAGTTGATGCTCGCGCCGACTATCTCTTACAGTCCGTCCAGCTATGCAGTAGGCGGTAGAAAGAGCGGTACGGTACACGTTCCCGAACGTGCTTTTGAAGATTACGTATATTACGTATTCAAGAGCTTGTTGTATTCGGGTTTTCGAAATATATACGTGGTTATCCACCATCAATTTGAGCAAGAGAGCGAAATGCCGATGACGCTTTGCTACCGCACGGCGGCGAAGCGCGCGACGATGGAATATTTGGAAGAAACGCTCGGCGAAGGTTGGTGGGGAAGCGAATCCTACGCCAACTATTACGAAGAATTGGAAGGCGCAAATAACCCGTTTTCTTGGATTAAAGTAATTCCGACGATGAGTGCGGCGGTACAAAACGCAACGGGATACGACCACGCGGGAAAATACGAAAGCTCTATCTTAATGTCGTTATATCCCGAGTGCGTGGATTTGACGAGAATCGACGATATCAAACACTGGTTCACGGAAAGCGCGAGAGAGGCGAATAAGGAACTTGGCGACGAGATGGTTAGACAATCGTTGTTGTATTTGGAGGAAGCAATCAAATGATGAAAAGCAAAACGGGGTATTTCGTAGACGGTACAGGTGAGTACGTTATTACCGATATGTACCCGAAACGCCCTTTGAAAAATTACCTGTGGAACGAAGACGCATATGCGAGCGTTGACCAGTTTTGTTTTGGGAACGCCGTGGCGAGTATCGGTGAAATCCGTCGTCCCTTTGCAGGCGCGGAAAGACTTGTATACATAAAAGACGAGAAAAGCGGAGCATTTTATTCGCCGAACAGAAACTATAAACAAGAACCCTTTGACGAGTATTATTGCCACGTGGGCGTCGGATATTCAAAGGTGGTCGGCGTTTATAAAAATATCCGCACGGAATACTGTTATTTAATGCCGCCGACGGATAAGATGGAAATGATTCGCGTCACCGTTCGCAACGAAGGAAAGGAAAAACGGAAATTAAGCGTGTACACGTATAACGCTTTGGAAGTCAATATTACCGAGCATATCGGCTCTGGCTGGTCGAAGTATTACGCGGATAAAGCGTTATTGCTTTTTGAACATCATATTTTTGAAGCAAAACACGATTATGCGACGGTTTTTGTAAAGAGCAATATAAAGCCTGATTCGTTTGAAAGTACGCCGAACGCCTTTAAGGGGATTTACAACGGCTTTGAAAATCCCGTAGGGCTTTCCAAACCGCATTTGGATAACACGGAAAGCACGTTCGAATTCGATTACGGCGCGGCGTTTAGATACGAAATAGAGTTGTCGCCGTCGGAAGAAAAGAATATCGTTTTAACGATAGGTACGGTGCGCAATAAGGAAGAAGCGTTTGCCTTGTCGGAAAAATACGTTGGAGAAAAGGCGTTTGATTTGGCAATGGCGCAACAAAAACAAGTTTTGTCGTCTTATAAAGACGTAATGACGATAGAATCTCCCGACGATTACGTAAACGTTATGGCAAACGTATGGCTTAAACGCCAAGTCGGCTTTGGGAAAACGTGGGGCAGGGGACTTGGAAAAGGCTTCCGCGACGTTATGCAAGATACTTCTGCGTTCGTATCGTTCGACCACGCTTTGGCGAAGCTCCGTATATTGGACGCGCTCCGTCATCAATATTTCAACGGGAACGCGATTCGTATGTGGGAACCCGATTTCAAACACCCGTATATGGATATGCCTGCATGGATAGCGGCGACGGTGTTGGCGTATTTGAAAGAAACCAACGATTTTACGCTGCTCGACGAAAAGGTCGGATATTTGGACAGCGACGAAAAAGAAACGGTACTCGTCCATACGATTAAGGGTTGTAATTTCTTATTGGATAGTCTAGGTAAACACGGTTTGGTGCTTTGGGGCGGCGGCGATTGGAACGATAGCGTAAATAACGTAGGTATGCGCGGCATCGGCGAGAGCGTATGGCTTTCGATAGCAACGGTAAAAGCCGTAAAGGAAACGGCGGAACTGCTTGAAAAAATCGGTTATGACAAAACATATATCGACGGATTGTATAAAAAGAGCGACGCGCTTACGGAAAATATCTTAAAGCACGGTTATAAAGACGGATATTTTATTTACGGGTATAACGACGACGGAGAAATTGTCGGCGGACAGGAAAGCGAAGAAGGTAAAATCTATCTCAATCCCCAAACGTGGGCGGTGCTTGCCGGTATTTTTACAGGCGAAAAAGGCATCGAAATTATGGACTTTGTGGAAAGGGAATTGCGTTGCGATTACGGGTACGTGGTTTGCCGTCCCGCATATACGAAACCTACGCTTGGCGTCGGAAGGTCGTCTTGTTTCTATCCCGGGTCTTTTGAAAATGCGTCCGTATACAATCACGGCGTCGCGTTTAAGCTTGTTGCCGATTGCGTGAACGGTTGTGGGGATAGAGCTTACGAAACGTTTAAGATGATTTGTTACGACAATCCCAAAAACCCCGATTCGGGCGCTGAACCGTATGCGTTTTCCAATATGTATTTAGGACCTGAATGCGATTTGAGAAAAGGCGACGCGCCGTTGTCTTGGATTACGGGCACGGCAGGTTGGTTATATCGCGGTATTACAGAATATATCATGGGCTTGAAAGCCGAATACACGCGGCTTCGTATTGCGCCTTGTTTTCCTTCGCATTGGGAGACGGCGAAAGTAAAAAGAACTTTCAACGGTTGTACGTATCATATCGAATACCGCCGTGCAGAAGAAAATTATATCGTATACGACGGGGCGAGAATTGACGGAAATCTTCTCCCCGAAGATACGCAGGGTAATACGCATACGGTTACGGTATACGTGGCTCGTTAAAGCAAAAGAAAACAAGGGGCTAGCCCCTTAATAAGTCGTTAATACGACTTATTAAAAAAATCTTATTGGAAAAACTTTTTCAAAAAGGAGGAGAAAAATGAGAACGAAAAGAAAACGTTCGATATTGCGCCGCAGGGAAGATAGGCAAAAATTGGCGTTATGCCTTTTACCAATGCTTAAAATTTTCTTATTCGCATACTTGCCGATGGTCGGTTTCTTAATTGCCTTCGAACATTACCGTCCGCGTACGATGTTTTTAAGCGAGTGGGTATGGTTTGACAATTTTGAAGTCATCTTTAAAAACAAAGACATTTGGCAGCTGTTTGCCAACGCCGTTATTTTGAACGGGTTATACACCGTTTTCGGGACGATAGCGGGGGTTTTGCTTGCGTTGTTTTTATTTGAAATCAAAAATAGCGTGGGGATACGTATTGCGCAGGCGGCGTACTTGTTGCCTCTTTTCGTATCGTGGCCGCTTATCGGGTTGTTCGTAAATTCGCTGCTCGACGTAAACGGACTATTGACGGGGCTTTTGCATAATTTGGGGGTAAAAATAGACTTTTATTCCAACGCGAAGTATTGGCGAACCATTATGACGTGCGTACATATTTGGCGTAGTGCGGGTATCACGATGATGGGGTACTATGCCGTACTTTTGAATACGGATAAAGAAATATACGAAGCGGCGACGTTGGACGGCGCAGGACGGTTTAGATGTATGTGGACGATTTCGATGTCCAATTTGCAACCGATGATTATTCTCGGCTTTATCCAAGCTTGCGGCAACATTGTTCGTTCCGATTTCAGTATGAACTTCTTTATTATCGGCGGCAGAACGCAGTTGTATGAAAAAGTGGACGTTATGGAATCGTATATGTATCGCGCGCTTATGAACGCGAGCAATTTCGGGAATATGATTGCGATGGATTTGACGCAAGGGGTTATCGGTTTGGTAATGAGCTTGGGCGTCAACTTGATTATCAAAAAGATTTCGCCCGAACAGGCGATATTCTGATAAAGGGGGATAGGTTATGACGAAAGAATCAAAGTCAAGAATACAAAGATATTGCGGAAACGTCGTGATTATGATACCCTTAATCTTTATGGTATGCGTGTGTTTGATACCGTTTTTCGTGATGATATCTTCTTCGTTTTCATCTAACGACGTTGTCAAGGCGGGCGTAGTGCTTTTTCCCAAAGAACCTACTTTTTTGGCGTATAAGTATCTATTTTCAATGCCGCAGGACATTTTGAAATCGTACGGCGTTACGATAATCATTACGTTGCTGGGTACGGTGGTCAACATCTTTTTGTGTAGTTTGATTGCGTATCCTTTAAGCGACCCGGAATTCAAATATAGAAAAGCCATTACGTTTTTCGTATTCTTTACAATGCTTTTCCAAGTGGGGTTGATACCGCAATATATTGTGATTACGAGATTGTTCCATTTGAACGATACCATTTGGATTTTAATTATTATGCCGTTATGTTCCCCAGGACATATCTTGCTTTTGAAAGTGTATTTCGGTTCGCTGGATAAAACGATGTTCGAATCCGCCCGTATGGACGGTGCGAACGAACTGCGGATATTATTTCAAGTGGCGGTGCCGCTCATCAAACCGGGGTTGATTACGTGTATATTCCAATTCGTTATTATGTATTGGAACGACGCATACACATCCCTGTATTATGCGGATACCATTACGCCGATTGCCTTGTATATCCAACGTTGGCAACAGTACGTACAAGATTTGGCAGTAAAGGCTTCGGCAGGGCAACTGCCTTTCGTGTCGGGTACAGCGGACGTTCCCGAAAAAACGGTGCAGTTTGCACTCGGCGTTATTACGACGATTCCGCTTATCACCATTTTCTTGGTATTCCAAAAATACTATGTGCGCGGTCTTACGGCAGGCGCGGTCAAGGGTTAATGTAATTAAAAATTTAAATAAAAAATTCAGGAGGAAAAGATTATGAACAAGAACTTTAAAAGATTGGGCGCTTTGATGCTTTGCGCAGGGCTTACGTGCAGTTTGGTCGCTTGCGGCGGCGGAGAGGTAGACGAAAATTTCAAGGACAACGACGAATTTTATACGATTAAATGGTATATGCCCGTCAATACGATTCAAGCGCCTGCGGATTTGGGAACGATTCAGCAAAAGGTAAACGAATATCTCCGTGATAAAATCAACGCTGCGGTGGATATTACGGCGTACAATTTCAGCGAATACGCAGGTAAGATGAACACCAAAACCGCAAACGCGGAACCGTTCGATTTGATTTGGACGGATTTCGAATCGATTGCACGTTATAACGAAATGGAAGCGTTGTATCCTTTGGATAGCCTGTTGCCCGAATACGCGCCTAACGCTTGGGCGAAATTCCCCGAAGAATTCTGGGACCAAGTTCGCAATTCTACGGACGGGAAAATTTATTCGGTTATCAACAATCAAATCCTTCCCCGTTCGTTCGGTATGGAAGTACGCGATAACGATTATTACAAAGAATATTTGTTGGCGTCGGCAACCACCGTACTTAATAAATCGACGACGGACCCTTACGAAGTACAAGACTACGTTGCGGATAACTACACGCTTGCAAGCAAGTTGGATTTTATGGAAAACTATCTTGCTTGGCTTCGCACCAATAAGAGCGGCGAGAACGAATCCTGCGGCGGTATTACGTGGGGTATGGAACTTCTTTACGTTATGGAAGGACTCGGCTTCGACTCGCTGGGTATGAGTATGGCTGTTCCCGGCGTGGTTCGCGCGGACGAAACGGGTAAACCCACCGTCATCAACCAATTCGAAACGGAAGAATTCCTTACGCTTATCAATAAGATGGCGGAGTGGTATCAAGAAGGTTGGATTCCCGCAGATATCGCGGGCGGTAGCTATTCGCAAACCAGCACCGATATGGGTTCTTCGAGAACGTGGACGCCCAATTACGTAACGTCGTTTACGCAAGGCGGTAAAAAGCGTTATCGCGAAGTAATGCGTTTTGGCGACCCCAACTATATCGCGAGCTATATCAGCGGTACGATGTGGTCGGTATCGGCGACGAGTGAAAACCCTGCAAGAACGTTGAAGTTTATCGACCTTTTGCATACCGATTCCTATTTGCATAACCTTTTGAAGCTTGGCGTAGAAGGCACGCACTATACGGTGGACGATAACGGTCAAGCGCATCAAGAAAGCAAATCCAGCCGTTACAATCTCGAAGGCGTAAGATGGATATTCGGCGACGAAACGATTGGTATCACGCTCGATACGCAGGCGAAAGACGTATACGAACAAGTAAAGAAAATTAACGAAGAAACGCCGCTTTCGCAAACAATTGGTTTCTCGTTTGACAGAACGGACGTAATGACGGAAATTCAGCTTTCTTCGCAAGTCGTTACCAAGTATATTTCCAATCTCGGTTGCGGCGAACAGTTGACGAAGGATACCGATTATTACAACGATTTCATCACCGAGCTTAAAGCGAACTATTGCGATGAAGTGATTGCGGAAAAGCAAAGACAGCTTGACGCTTGGCTTGCGAGCAAATAATCGTGAAAAGGAAGAAAACGATGAAAAAGGGAATTAAAAAACTTTTTGCAATGCTTTGCGCGGCGCTGTGCCTTTTTGGCACAAGCGCCTGCGGAGGCGGCACAACGAACTCGAACGGAAATGATAATTCGGGAGGAGAAGTAAAAGTGGAATTATACAAAAATCCTTATAAAATCACGGTAGCCACGGACGGTACGGGCGATTACGACAATCTGCCTGCGGCGTTGGAACAGGTAAAAACGTTGCAAAACGATACGGGCATTACGGGCAGTTACGATGCCATTTTGATTGCGCTTTCTTCGGGAAAACATCTTATAAGCGAAGAAATCACGATTGACGCGGATATTGCGGCGGGGAATATTCCCGTCGTTATCGAAGGCTCTGCAAACGGCGAAACGGTGCTGGACGGCGGCGTGGAAATCAAAGGCGGTTGGAGCGTATACGACAGCGAAAAAGGTATTTATAAAACGCCTGTTAGCGGCTTAAAGCCTTTCCGTCAGTTGTATATCGACGATACGGTAGGGATTCGCGCGCGGTATCCCAACGACACGGGCGTATTGACGAACGACCATATGCCTTTGACGTGGAACGAAGATAAAACCACCCGCGATACGCTTGGCGCGGTGGCAATCCCTTCCTACGTGCAGTACGATTTTTCGTTCGACGCGTTGAAGGGCGCGGAATTGCATTTCGTGCAAGAGTGGACGCAGTCCGTAGGGCATATTTGGGATAAGGATATTAACGAACAAGACGAATTATTGTATTTCGGTTTTGAAGAAGATTGGTTTACCAAACAGCTGTTCAAACGCGAACAGCCTATTCGTAACGGCGCTACCAATAAATGCTGGTTGGAAAACAGCTTGGAATTTTTGGACGCGGAAAACGAGTGGTATTATGACGAAGCGAACGAAACGTTGTATTATAAGCCCGCGGACGGAGCGGATATCCAATCGATGACGTTTGCCATACCGCAAACGGAAAGCATTATCAAAATCGTCGGGACGCCCGAAAAGGCGGCGAAAAAGGTGGCTCTTTCCCGTCTTACCGTATGCAATACAAATTGGTCGTACGTAAGCGAACACGGCTATATTGACGGACAGGCAGGGCTTTTCTACGGCGAAGGAAGCGCAACGTTCGACCAAAAATCCCCGTCGGCAGGTATATACAGCCTTTACGCGCACGATATCACGGTAAATAAATGCCACGTGAAGAATATGGGCGCGTACGGCGTGGATTTCCACGTAGGTACGAAAAACGCAATGCTCGTCAATTCGACGGTGGAAAAGACGGCAGGCAGCGGCGTGAATATCGGTTGCTACGGAGAAACGATGCCAGAAGGATACGTTTCCAATGCGGCAACGCCGACGACGGAAGAAGAAATCACGGAAGAAATCGCCGTCAAGAACTGCTTAATTCAAGAAATCGGTACTTCGTTCAAAGGCGGTAGTACGGGTATCGTCGCAGGCTTTGCGAGAAAACTCACGTTAGAACAAAACACCATCACCAACGTATCGTACAGCGGCATTGCCGTCGGTTGGGGCTGGGAAATGAAAAATACCGTGCTTTGTAACGTGAAAATCAATAATAACCATATTACCAACGTCATGAACCATTTGCCGTTCGACGGCGGTCCTATTTACCTTTTGGGCAAACACGTGGTAACGTTGGAAGGCTCGCAAATCCAAGGCAACTATATCGAAGCGAGCGGTTTGGCGGGGATTTATTTCGATAACTCGTCCAGCGCGTATCAGGTAAAGAACAACGTTATCAAAGGGGAAGGACTCAAAGGCATTGTGGATTTGCACGATTGGAACTATTTGCTTTCCGATTTGTCGGTAACCAATACGTACAGTAATTTGCAATATCCGCAGCTGGGTATTTACCACCATAATTATTGGTCTAATTGGCCCAATGCGGTAAATCCCCCGCCCACGACGGCGAGCCGCGGCGTGTATTGGGAAGACGAGATATACGCTTACGAAGGCGGCAAATGGAGTGCGGAAGCGCAAGCGATTATCGATAAGGCAGGTCAAAATAAGTAAAAAGGAGAAACGGGTATGAATAAACTCGTCAAAAAGTGGAGTTTGTTTTCAGCTACGGCGTTGGCGATAGCTTGCGCGGTTTGCAGTATGACCACCGTATCGTCCCAACCCGTTGAAGCGTTAGGCGTAACGGCGTCGTATACTAACGATACGGTGTCCAGCGCTAATTTGCAATCTCTCAACATCGACGGCTTTACAAGTCTTGACGACTTTACAAATTATTTTGCACTTACGTACGACGACGTTACCTATCCCAAAAACGAAACGGCGATTGCGATAGGCGACGTGGCGTCGTACGACGAAACGAACGCTTCTGTGAAAATCAGCAATAATACGCAACAATACTTAGGTATTCAATTCCACCCCGATGGAACGATAGGCGCGGATAATTACTATGGCAAGACGAGCCTTGGTAATTTCGAAGTGAAGATTAACTTGAAAGGTATAGACGTCGGGAGCAGCGAAAATATCTATTTCGGTAGCCGTATCTATTCCTTGCACGGGGAAAACATTGCCGAACACGAATCGGACGATATTGCCGCAAACGTAAAATTACAGGCGCGTCTTACCGGTTCGTCAAGTGGACAATGGACGCTCGCCAAGCACGACGGCACGATGAGCACGGTGAGCGGAACGAATAAATACTTTTCCAAGGAAAAGGTGGATAGCGGTATTACACTTACCGTCGGATATGTAAACAATTATTGTTATATGTATGCCGATACCACGGCAGGGGAGAAAGACGGCGGATATATCATCGCAAAAACGGACGATTTGGCGGAAAACGCCGTGTCGAAGCTGAACGGCAATCAGGCGTTTGCGATGTATTTCACGGGTTCGTCTACGTATGCGCCCGAAATTGAGATTTCGTCTTTTTCTTACAAGAGATTGGATACGGCTTACGACGCATACGCGTCCGACGAAACGTCGATGAACGTGATTAAAAAGCAGCTCGGACTTGACAACGTGGAAGCAGAGTGGGCGGACGGTTATACAGAAGACGCATCGAATAAGAGCCAATATTTGCAATCGCTGAATATCAACGGTTTTGAAAGCGTTAACGATTTTACCGATTGGTTTAAGTTGGATTCTAGCAGTTCGTCAAAGGTAGAAGGCACGGATTATACGCAAACGGTAGAAAACGGCGCGCTCACTCTTTCTGCAACGAGTGGAACGGGTTTCCGTTTGTTGCCTTTCAATACTACCGGTAACGCGTATTTAGGCAACTTCGAAGTCAAAATAAAAGTAAAAACGTATCAGTCTCATAACGTGTATTTTGGTAGCCGTATCAGTACGGATAGCAATTCTTTGCAAAACGAAGGGTTAAAAGCTATTTTGAACGGTGGTACGACTCTTACAAGTTGGCATAACACCGCAATACAAAGCGGCGCAAACTCGACGTCGGTTACGGAAGCTACGATTACACTTGGTTTTATCGATAACGCTTGTTACTTTTATGTGGGGGACGAGCCGAACGGGGTTTTATCCGACGTTTCTATTTATACTCGCACATATGCTGGTAATGCTACTAATACACGTAACGCTTGGCAAGCGTTTGGCATTTATTTATACGCAGGTGCAAAGGTGGAAATTTCGTCTTTCTCGTATAGAAGACTGACGGAATATCCCTATAATGCACCTACCGCTACGGTAGACGAATCGGTGGAAAGCGTATACGAATATTTGGATACGCAACGGGCAATGCAAGAAGCTACGTTTGCAGACGGAGCGACGGCGGCAAACAGTTCCACCGTGCAAAGCGTGGATATGCCCCAAATGGAAAGCTTACACAGTTTTACCGAATATTTCAAACAAGGTTACGTTGTCAGCGGTGAAAGCAGTGCCGTTTATATTTGGGGTACGTTGGATTATAACGCCACGAATAAGTCGGTAAAACTCGGCGTACCGAGCGACGGAACAACCAATACGATGAGAACACAGTGGAGATTTATGCCGCAAGAAACGTACGGACGCTCGTATTTGGGCAATTACGAGATGAGCTTGACGTTCAAAGTGGACGCGACCAAAATAAGCACCGATAAGAATATTTATTTCGGTAACTATCAAAAATGGGACAATGAGTCTTATTATGTGGCTTCAACGAACCAATTGTATTTATCGGGCGGTACTGTCAACGGCAAAGCGGCTTGGACAATTAACGGCAGCCAAAGCAACGTCATTGACGTAGAAGAGTATTTGAAAGTAACTATCGGATACGTAAACGGCTTTTATTACTGGTATTTGGGCGAACCTACGGGCGCATATACGCTCGGTTATAAGGATATTACCCAAAACAGCGATAATACGGCGCGCGACGGCAATCAGGTATTTGCCATTACGATGACGGAAGGTATGGAAATAGAACTTTGTTCGTTCTCTTACGAACGCTTATCAAGCGATACGTATGCCGTTGTTAATACGTTCAGTTATGACAGGACGGACACGGCGGACGTGGAAGACGACGAAGAACTGTTTATCAAAGAACGCGCGGAAGAACAAAAACGACTGTACGAAACGGGCGTATTGGATTCGCAAGAATACGAAATGATTGAAGGGGCGTCCGTGCGCCTTTCCGACCCGTCCGGGTTGCGCTTTGCGGCGACTTTCAAGGAAGAATATATCAATTTCTGGGAAGAAGAGCGCGGTTATACCGTCGAATTGGGCGTATTGATTGCGCCGAGCGTATATATCACGGAAGAAAACGGTGCGCTGACGTTCGAAAATACCAATTATACGTTAAATAAGGAATATATCCAAATCGTATGCGAAGATAAAGAGTCGGGTTTGAAGTACAGCATCATTAACGGCTTGGCGCGCGTGAACGGTGTCTTGAAAGTAAAAACAGCGAATTACACGGTAGCGTTTACAGGCGTGGCGTATCTTCATATCAAAGACGCCGACGGGAATATCGTGTATACCAAATACGCCGCAATCCACGATAACGTACGCAGTATGAAAGACGTAGTAGACGCGGCTTTGGCGGACGAAACGGCAAACTATACGGATACGGAAATCGAGTATTTACAGGCTTTGAAAGCAGCTGGCGAAGGCACGACCACCGATACGGAAAGTGCAGGGGAGGCTACGTGATGAACAAGGAAAAATATAAATCTTTGGAAATAGAAATCGTGCGTTTCCCCGATACGGCGGATATCGTAACCGTCAGTGGCGAAGATTTCTTCGGTGACGATATTTGGGATTTTTCCGACCAAAGTATGTTTTCAAGTTAATCAACCTTTACGAGTTACAATAAAAAATATAAAAGGAGAAAAAAGATGACAAAAAGTAAAAACAAAAAATTGTTGATTGCGCTTTGCGCAATGGCGGCGGCGTGCAGTATCGGCGCGGTAACGACGCTTGCAAGCGTTTCCGCGGACGAAACGGCTACGGATACGGGGACGACGGCAAGCAACGTTACGGCTGTATATTCGGACGAAACGAATAAGACGAGCGCGACCATCGATTCGTTGAACATTACCGAATTTTCGGCTTTGACCGATTTTACCGATTGGTTTGCGCTCGGAAACGCAAACAGTACGCAAACGTTGAGCGATTACGTAACGTACGACGAAACGAACAAATCGGTAACAATCAGCAATACTGCGCAAACGGGCTTGGATTTCCGTTTCCACCCCGACGGAACGATTGGAAGCGACGGTTATTACGGCAAAACGCAGCTGGGCAATTTCGAGATTAAGATGACGGTGCGCGGCTTGAACGTGGGCGACAGCGAAAATATGTATATGGCGAGCCGCGGTCAATGGGATTCTTCGGGCGCGGAGTATATGAATTTGAGAGCGTTGCTTACGGGTAAAGAAGACGGCAAACACAATTTGGGCGCAAACCAAAGCTACGTGTCGGGCGTAGGTAAGGGCGCGGCGTACGAGAATTTGGATACGTCGAACGGCATTACGCTTACCGTAGGTTACGTAAACAATTATATGTATTTCTATCACGGCGATTATTTGGAAAACGGCTATAACGTGGTTAAGGCGAGCATTGCGGAAAATACGGCGAACTCGGCGCGCGACGGCAACCAAACGTTTGCGTTGTTCTTTACGGGTTCGGGTAGCTACGCTACGGAAATGGAGATTTTGGATTTCTCGTATGAAAGATTGGACGAAGCGTTCGCCTTCGACGCGACGGACGAAACGTCTTTGGCGGCGATTACCACGCGTTTGGCGGTGCCCGAAACGCCTTCCAACGAGTACGCGGACGAGTTGGATTTCGATTTCACGAACGCAGACAACGCTACGGCAAACCAAGCGTTTATCGACGGCTTGTCGGCTGGTACGAGCACGTATAGCGAAACGGGTACGGAATACACGCACGAGCTTACCGCAGACGGGCTTGTAATGCAAAACACGACGACGAACAGACACGGTTTGAGTTATTTGTCGCTCGCTACCGAACAATACGAAAACAGCGCGATTCAGTTGAGCCTTAACGTGGCAGAAGAAAGCGTATTCGAATTGTACGTGCGTACGGCGGCGAACGCTACGGGTTTTGCATACGACGGGTATCACTTGCTCATCGAAAGAACGGGTAATTATACTTATTTGAAATTAGAATCGAGAAAGAGCAGTTGGGCGTCTTTTATTAACAATCCGCAGTACGTATCTCTTCCCAGCGGCGAAGTGAGCCTTATGATGGTAACGGAAAAGGTAGTGGACGGCGATAATACGTATACGAAGCTCACGGTATACACGGGCGGTACAGACCCCGTAATTTCCGTAACGGACGAAGTATTGGCGGAAGCGAACAAATGCGACGCGAGTCTTGGCAACATTGCGTTTGCCGTTCGTAACCAAGGCAACTCGGCGGGTAAGGTAACGATTGAGAAAATGGCGATTTACAAAGACCCTGCGCAGGCTACGTGGCCCAGAAAGGATTACAGCGGCGTTTCGGTAGTAAGCGGTATTGACGATATGTACTACGAATTCGGCGCAAACGACGAAGAAAACGCGTCCGCGCAAGAATTTATCGACAAGCTTTCCATCGTAAACGTTTCCCCGAAGGCGGAAGGTACTATCGGCATTGCGGATAACGGCTACGTGGAAATGAAGCACAATGCGCTCGGTCAGTATTATAGAACGCAATACGAATTCGGCGCGTTGAATTTGACGAATTATACCGTAATGATGGAATTGGAAGTTATCGAAGGCTCGTTTGTGTTGGGCGTGAGAGTACCTACCTTCCAAGACTTTACGGCAGGCAATACGGTATATATTCAACTTTCGAACAACGGCGACGGCAGCGGTCTTTATCTTAGTATGGTAAACCGTACGAACGGCACTTACAGCAGCTATTTCACTTCTTACAATACGGGTAGCAATTCGGTTAGCTTGCGCCTTATCGTGGAAGGCGGCAGAGTAAGCATATTGGTGGAAGAAAAGCTTTGCTTGTATAATGCGTATTACGTGGACGAAGACGGCGTTAGAGATTGGGACGTGGACGGCTATAATAATTACGATAAGACGGTAGCAACGAGCGGCGGCGACTTCGTGATGGCGGTTATGAACGATTTGAAAACGGATATCGCAAGCACGCAAATCAAGCGTTTTGCGTTCTACAACGGCGCGAACGCGGAAGAAAACGTAGCGTACAATTATGCGGACGAAGAATTGGACGAAGCAACGAGAGCGGAACTGATTGCGGAAGCGGAAAAGAATATGCTCTTTACCGACGGTTTCTTTATTCCTTTCACGGCGGAAATCGGTTTATCCAAACAATACGACGGTAAAACGAATTTCAGCGTGGGCGATACGATTCGTATCAATATTTCCGAATATTTCAGTATGAACGTATTAACCAGCGAAGTAACGGTTACCGAAATGGGATTTAGGGGTAACTATTCGGACGGCGTATGGTCGTATACGTTTACGGAAGCGGACAAGGATAAGGATTTTGCGTTTGCGCTTACCGTAACGCACGCAAAAGCGACTACACCTGTGGTTTTGCGTATCAACGTATCCACGAAAGCGGCGGCAGGCGCGGATGATTCGGATTCGGGTTCGAGTTCGGAAGGCGGTTGCAGCGGTTGCGGCAGCGTAATTGATTTGGCGAGCGGCGGCGTATGCTTGCTTGCAGTGGGCGCAGCGTTCCTTTTAAAAAAGAAAAAGGAAAATTGAGATAGACAGGACGGAATAAACGACGGGGGTATCCCCGTCGGGGATTCCCGATAAAAGGAGAAACGATGAAAAAGAATAGAAAAACGCTTTTGGCAATGGCAACGTTTGCGATAGCAGCGGCGGTAGCGCTGCCCGCGGCGGTAAGCACGGTAAATTCTTCCGCATTGGCTTCGGATGAAGAGTTTTTGTGGAAAGACCATTTTTCTCAAATAGAGAACGACGCTTGGCTCGGCGAAGACGTGAAGTCTTACTATGCGGTCAGCGACGGATTTCCGTACGCGGTAGCGACGATGGAAGCGTGGGTAAAGCTTGACGGAAACGCAACCTTATCCACCGAAAACGGGCAAGATTACGGCGTTATTTTTAGCAATTTGACAACGGAAGGCTGGGGCGTTACGCGCAATAAGGAATACGAATTCCGCGTAACGGCAGATAGAAGTTTGCAATTTATTTCCACGCCCGATTCGTATACGAAAACGTTTGACAGCGCGCAGCTTCCTTTGGGCGAGTGGGCGCACGTAGCGTTTACGTACAGCGCGGACGAAGGACAAATTCGCGTATATATCAACGGCGAGTTGAAACAAACGGAAACGGGCATTACCCTTGTGGATTCGTACACCCGTTTCAAATACCGCGTGGGGAATAACGATAAAGGTATCGAAAATACGGACGCGTTCAAAGGGGACATCAAGCAGGTAACGGTATACGGTTCTCCCGTTTCCGCGGAGACGATAGCTGCGGATATGACGCAAACGGAGATTACCGCTTCGCAAAGAACGGGCTTGGACCTTATGGCAAACTGGTCGATTACCGACAATAAGGCGTGGAGAGTCGCGGATACTTCGGGAAATAACAACGATTTGATTTACAGCACGCAAGGCGCGCAAATCGAAGCGGAATTCAGTCCCGATATCGATTACTCGTTCGTAATGATTCCCGATACGCAAGGCTTGGTCGTTTGGAATCAAATGCGCTTTTTCAAGACGGTAGATTGGATTCGGAATAACAAAGAAGAACTCAATATCGCTTACGTAATGCATATGGGCGATATTATCGACAACGCAAAATCGGACGAGGGGCAGGCGGCACAGTGGTCGACGGCTTCTACGTATATGAGTATGTTGGACGGTGTCGTTCCCTATTCGTTTATTCTCGGCAATCACGATTACGACGACCATTACAGCTGGATAGACGACAGGGGTACGACGGACTTCAATACCTATTTCCCGTATTCGAAATATTCGGCTCGTGAAGATTTCGGCGGCGCAATGGAAGAAGGGAAAATGGATAACGTGTATTATACGTTTACTGTAAATGACGTACAATACCTGCTTTTGGCGCTTGAATACGCTCCCCGTTCGGAAACGTTGCAATGGGCGAATCAGATTATCGGCAGCCATCCCAATCATCGCGTCATTATCAATACGCACTCGTTTATTACGACGGGCGGGTATTACGATACGAGCTCGGCAAGCGCAATGCACGGCTTGGAAGGGAACTACGGCGAAGACGTATGGGAACAGGTGGCAAGCCAACACTCCAACGTAATGATGGTATTCAACGGGCATAGCGGTCAGCACGATTTGACGATGCGTTTGGACGAAGGGGACAAAGGGAATAAAGTATTCTCGATGATGATTGACTTCCAAAGCTTCTACGAAGGGAGCTTGACGTATCCTTCGCAAGCGTATAAGTACGACGAAGCGTTCGTCGCCGTTATGGGTATCGACGAAGACGCGCAAAAGGCGTATATCTATCTCGTTATGGCGGAATACGATACGCTCTACAACGCGCAAAACTGTGTTGTTTACGATTTCTCGGACGACAAGAACACGGCGCTTGATTATCGTGTTTCGGGCGGTGGTAACAATGCGAGCGATTCGGATAACGGCAAGTCGGGCGGTGGTTGTAATTCGTCTTTGTTGACGGGATTTTCGGGCGTTGCCACGGCTTTGGCGCTTGGTGGCGCTTGGATTGCGAAAAAGGTAAAAAGAAATGAAGATTAAACGGGCGATCCACGTCGATTTCCATACGTTGCCGAATATTTACGATTTCGGCTACGGTTACGACGCGGAACAATTTGCGCAAACGCTTTTTGACGCTGGTGTGGAATACGTCAATTTGGTGGCTTGCTGTAATATCGGTTTTTGCTATTTCCCTACGGAAGTAGGGGTAAAGTACCCTTATATGGACGGGGACCGTTTCGGCGATACGCTTGCCGCGCTTAAAAAACGCGGCATAGGCGTTTCCGCTTATATAAACGTAGGGTTAAGCCATGAAAACGCATTACGGCATCCCGATTGGGTACGCGTGAACAAGAAGCGACAAACGATATACGGGGATACGACGGGTAATTTTTTCCGTATGATGGATTATAATTCCGACGGCTTTCGTCAGTATTTGTTTGCGCTTATCAAGGAAATCGACAATCGCTACGACGTAGACGGTTTTTTCTTCGACGGATTTAAAATCAAGGATTGTTATTGCGACAAATGTTTAGCCGAGCGGAAATCGCTTGGCTTGGACGAAGAAGATAGCAAATCCGCCAAGGACTTTGCTTATTCGAAAATGCAAAAACTGTGTCGTGAAATTCTGGAAATCATCGGCGATAAGCACGTATTTTTCTGCGGTATGCGTTATGAAGAAGTTTTCCACGACCATATAGAAGTAGAGTGTTTGCCTTCGGGGAATTGGGGATACGACTATTTCAATCAAGCGGCGGCTTATGCGCGCGGCGTAGGTCGGCGATTGGATAGGGACGTGTTGTATATGACGGGGCGTTTTCAAGACGATTGGGGGGACTTTGGCGGAATCCGCTCTAAGGCTTCCTTCGAATACGATATTTACGACGCGCTTGCGAACGGTTTTCAAATAAGCATTGGCGACCATTTGCATCCTGCGGGCAATCTCAACTCCGATTTATACGCAACAATAGGCGAATTATACGCTGATTTCAGCCGTTATGAAAACGCGCTTTGCGGCGCGAGATACAAAGCGGAAATCGGTATTTTGGTTGCGAACGATTTGTTTGATTTTGAGCTTGCAGAATACATCGGGGCTACCCGTGTATTGAACGAATTGAAATATTCCTATGATTTGATTCCGCCTACGGCAGATTTTTCTTTGTACAAAGCGATTGTATTGTGCGACGAATATTTGCTCGACGAAGAAACGGCGGACAAACTTTCTTCGTACGTACAAAAAGGCGGTAAAATATTGTCCAGCGGTTATGCGGGATTAAATCGTAAAAAGCAAGAATTTGCAATGCGCGAATACAGTTTTTTAGAGTATTGCGGCGCGGATAAAGGCAACAGTCCGTATTTTGTATTGGACAACGACGAGAGTAAGAATACGCAATGGGCGGAATACGAATCGGGTATTTTGATGAAAAACGTATCGGGTACGCGTTTGGCAAATTATATTAGACCGTATAATAAACGCTTTTTCGATGGAAAACACGGCTATTTTTATACGCCGCCCGAAAGAGAAACGGGGTATGCTTCCGCCGTATATAAAGACGGGATTTGCCATATTTCGTTTCGCATATTTACGGCTTACGCCACACGTTTTTTAAGCGCGCACCGAACGCTTATTCAACAAGCGCTGGAACGGTTGATAGATACGAAGCTTATCAAGACTGATTTACCCGTGTATACGCGTTTGAATATCACGGAGAAAGACGCAAATACGTATTTGCACGTGCGTACGACGTTTGCGGAAAAGAAGAACGCGAAAGGGGTAATCGAAGAACATATTACCCTTGCTTCGGGGTACGTAGTTTGCGTTTTGGGAGAATATAGGCAAGCGACGGATTTTTTAAGCGGTGAAAATTTACAAATACAATACAAAGACGGGTATACGCATATCACGTTGCCCACAATCACAGGGTATAAAGTAATTTTATTAAAGGATTAAAAGAATCATTATGAGCGAAATTAAAAAGATGAAATTTGCGATTCTCGGATGCGGAAACCGTGGGCAGGTATATGCGGATTATGCGTTACAATGCCCTGAAGAAGCGGAAGTGGTGGCGGTTATCGACCCGAATCCCGTACACTTAAAAGAAACGGGTGACAGACATAACGTTCCGCAAGAAAGAAGATTTGATAATATTCACGATTTCTTGGCTGCAAAAATCGAGTGCGATTCGGTGGTAAACGCAACGATGGACCAGCAACATTACGAAACGGCTTTGCTGTTGATAGAAGCAGGTTATAATCAACTTTTGGAAAAACCCATTTGTCCCAAAGAAGACGAATTATTGGATTTGGAGCGCAAGGCAAAAGAAAAGGGCGTATCCGTGCTGATTTGCCACGTGCTCCGTTATGCGCCTTTCTATAAAAGAATCAAAGAAATTCTTAATGGCGGAACTATCGGTAGCATTTTGACGTTGGAGCAAAACGAGCACGTAAAAATCGGACATTTTATCGATTCGTTCGTACGTGGGAAATGGAACGACGAAAATCGTTGCGGTTCGGGATTATTGCTTGCAAAATGCTGCCACGATACCGACCTTATGTGCTGGTTGAATAATGCTTCCGCCCCCAAAACGGTGTCGTCGTTTGGACAAAGAGCTTGGTTTACGAAAGAAAACGCGCCGAAAGATTCGACGGAATTTTGCTATAATTGTCCGCATACGAACACCTGTTTGTACTCGGCGCAAAAGATACAGCTTGACGTGGACGAATTCCCTTTCCAAACGTGGGAAGGTATGGGCAAGCCGATAGAAGAAGTTAGCTACGAAGAAAAAGTGGAATACTTAAAGACGAACGAATACGGCAAGTGCGCGTATAAGTTCGACGTAGACCTTGTAGATAGACAGGTGGTTAACGTGTTGTTTGAGAACGGTTCTACCGCGACGCTTACGCTTGTGGGCGGCTCGGTACGCGCGGACAGATATATACATATCGTCGGGGATAAGGGTGAAATCGAAGGGCATATGATAGACGAAAAATTCGTCTTGCGTATCTTCGATAGAGAAAAATTCGATTTCGTGGAAGAAATTATCACGGTATCGGACGATATTGTGTCGAGCGATAAATACGGCGGACACGGCGGCGGAGATTTTGCGTTGATGAAAGATTACGTGCGCTTTTTGCAGGGTGCGGACACGTCTATTTCCATCACGCGTTTGGACGATTCGCTCAACGGGCATAAAGTGGTTTATGCAGCGGAAAAGAGCCGTAGAAACGAAACTGTGGAGAAAATTCGGTAACAGGTGAAGAAATATGAAACAGGAATATAAAGCAGGCAAAAGAATATTTGCCGTTTTTACGGAAACGCAATTCGATACGTTTTACATAAAAGAGAAATCGAATAAAGACGGTGTCGAGATTTACGAAATAGGTTGTGTGTTGTCGGGCGGTTATCCACAAGACGTATCTATCGAGTGGGAAGAAGAAATGCAGGGTATTTGTTCCGTCTGGACGCCTACCGCAAACCGTAATAGGGGTGTTTGGCAATGGTTTAAGCCTACGGTGAATTGTTCGGATATTTACGACGGCGCGCCTATTATTTCGGTGATTCAAGGCGAAAAAGACAATTTTGCCACAGTGGCTTTTTCGGAAGCGGAAATTCCCGTAAAGACTTCTTTTTACGTAAAAGATTTCCAACAACAAGATAAAGTCGGTTTTAAAATCGTCCTTTTTGAAAACGATAAACGTCAGATAAACGATTTTAAGGCGGAAATCCGTATTGATAAAAGAACGATTCCCTATTATCGCGCGGTAGCGGACGTGAGCGAGTGGTGGAAGCGGTTTTATCCGTCGAAAACGTACGTTCCGAAAGGCAGCGAAGCGCCGTTGTATTCCACGTGGTATAATTTTCATCAATCTCCCGACCAAGAAACGCTGTTAAAGGATTTGGCGATAGCGGCGGAAATGGGTTTTAAGACGGTCATCTTGGACGACGGTTGGCAAATCGACGGCGTGGGTACGGCGTATTACGATTTTTGCGGGGATTGGGCGGTTGCGGAAAGCAAATTCCCTGATTTTCAGGCGTTCGTAGACGGCGTGCACGCTTTGGGTATGAAATTGATGGTTTGGTTTCCCGTGCCGTTTGTGGGATATGAAACACAGGACTACAAAAAGTTTACGGGTATGTATTTGTACCAATACGAAGAATTCCGTGCGGGCGTAGTAGACCCCCGTTATCCCGCCGTGCGCCGTTATCTTGTCGATACGTATGAAACAATGAGCCGTAAATACGGTTTGGACGGATTGAAGCTTGATTTTATCGACAGTTTTATGTTGAAAGACGAAACGCCTGCGTTTAACGCGGGTATGGATTGCGTTACGTTGGAAGAGAGTATTGTGAAATTGTTGGAAGAAATCCAAACTGCGTTAAAAGGGATTCGAGAAGATTTCATGATAGAGTTCCGTCAAAATTACGTAGGTCCTTCCATTGTGCGGTATTGTAATATGCTCCGCGTGGCGGACTGCGCGTTCGATTCTTTGACAAATCGTATCGGTATTGCCGATTTGCGTATGCCGAAATACGGCGTGGCGGTGCATTCGGATATGTTGCTTTGGGGTAGGGCTGAAACGCCGCAAAATTGCGCGTTGCAGCTGTTAGACGTAATGTTTTCCGTTCCGCAAATTTCCATACTCTTGCAAAACAGTAGCGATGAACAACGGAAAGTATTGAAGAATTTTGTTTCGTATTGGACAGCTAATGCCGACGTACTGTTACACGGCGATTTTGCTTGCGATAACGTAAAATACAACTATCCCATGCTCTCGTCCGAAAAGGACGGGAAAAAGATAGCGGTGGCGTATTTGCCTGTCACAAGCGTTTATTGCGGCGAAAATCTCGATTTGTTTAACGCCACGGGGAAAGAATCGTTGTATGTTGAAAATCCCGAGAAATACGAAATTACGGCGAAAATATACGATTGTTTTGGAAACGAACTTTTTACGCAAAATCTTTGCGGGAAATTCTTGCGTTTGGAAATCCCCGTTGCAGGCTTTGCGGCTTTGAGAAAAGCGGTGCAGGAGTAAATGATGGAATATTTAAAGACATATAAAAAGATAGCCGAGCAATTTGCATTGCAAGGCGAAGTGCAAAAAATCGAGCCGTACGGGGAAGGACATATCAATTTGACTTTGCTCGTAACGACGGATAAAAAACGCTACATAATGCAAAAAATGAACACCCGTGTCTTTAACGACCCCGTGAGTCTAATGAACAGTATTTGCGGCGTAACCGAGCATTTGTGGGCAAACGGCATTGAAACGCTTTGCGTAATCCCCACCAAGGACGGCAAACAGTTTTTGCACGGGGAAGATTGCTACCGTGTGTACGATTTTATTGAAAA
>JAFUKM010000011.1 GCA_017473605.1 Clostridia bacterium
TCACGGACAAGCTTTGTCCGTGATTATTTTGTATCGTGTTTTTACCCTTTTACAGCGCCGCTGGTTACGCCTTCCACGTAATAGCGTTGCATGCTCATAAACAGCGTTACGATAATCCCCCCGACGACGAACGCCCCTGCGCAAAAGACGGTGAAATTGTCGTTGAAGCTGTTTTTTTCGGCGTTTATCATTTTATACAAGCCGAGCGATACGGTATATAAATTTCTATCGCTGATAATCGTATTGACAAAAATAAAATCACACCATGGCGATATAAACGACGTCAACACCGTATACACGATAATCGGTTTGGCAAGCGGCATAATAATCTTCCAAAACACTATCGGTTGGCTTGCCCCGTCCAAAATCGCCGCTTCTTCCATTGATTTGGGCACGGTGTCGAAAAAGCCTTTACAAATATAATACGACAGCGCCGCGCTACCCGAATACACCAATATCAAGGCAAGCAACGAATTGGTCAAACCCATTGCTTTCAAAATGAAGTATACGGCTATCATACTCATAAAGCCGGGAAACATACCCAAAATCAACAACAAATTCATAATCGGCTTCCGTAATCGGAAGCGCATACGGGAAAGCGCGTAGCTGACCATTAAAATAAAGATTGTGGAAAGCGCGCACGAACATACGGCAACAAGCAAAGTATTCCCCAGCCAACGCAAGAACATCGTATCGGAAAAAAGCCGTGAAAAGTTACCAAAGCCGAGCTGTAAATTATCGGGAATCAGCGTATTGATAATTCCCGTAGACGGCGTCGTTCGAAAAGCCGTATAAATAAGATAGATAATCGGCAAAACCCAAAGTATACCCAACGTCGCAAGTACGACGTACGTTACGCCGTTGCCTACATGCCGACGGATTTTTATAAACGCTCTACTCATTGAAAAGTATCTTCCCCCTTTGCAGACGACGTGCGGTTATACGTGATAAGCGCCATTGTCGCGCTGATGACGAATATGACGATACCGATAACCGAAGCCACGTTATAACGGGGATTTTGGTCGGTAGTTAAACGATACAGCCACGTTACCAATAAGTCGGTAGATTGCGCCTGCGAACCACCCCCGTAATACAAGTTATCCACAGGTCCTCCTCCCGTCAACAGCCAAATTACGTTAAAGTTATTGATATTCCCCACAAATTGCGTAATGAGATACGGCGTAGTGATATGCAACATATACGGCATCGTAACGTTAAAGAATATCCGCACGGGCGAAGCCCCGTCGATGCGCGCCGCCTCGTAATAATCGGACGGAATATTCATCAGTATTCCCGAGCTCATGAGTATCGTATACGGCACGCCTATCCAAATATTGACGAGAATAATCATCAATCTGGGAATAAGCGAAAAATTCCGTTGGTCTGCAAGCCATAGGATATTCGTTCCTAAAATCTTATTGAGTATTCCGTCGCCGTCAAGTATTTTTTGCATGAGCAACAGCGTTACAAACTGCGGTACGGCGATTGCAACCACGAACAGCGTTCGCCAAAGCACTTTCAACCGTATGCCTTTTTTTTGTATCATTAACGCGATTATCACGCCCAAAAAATAATTGGTAAACGTAGCGAAAAACGCCCAAACAAACGTCCAAAGCAAGACTCGTAAAAACACGAGCGCAAAGCCCGAAGAACCGCCCGACAGGGAAAAGAGCATTTTGAAATTGGAAAAGCCCACCCAATCGAATAATTTTCCCGGAGGCATATGTGCATAATCGTAGTTGGTAAACGCAATCAGCACCATAAATACGAGCGGCATTACCGTAAATACCAATAATCCCAAAAACGGCAAAGAAAGCAACGGTAGATAAAATTTTTCATTGACGAGCGAACGCAAATCGTCCTTAAAACGGTAAATGCGCTCTCCCGCTCGTATTCGTTTATCGTTTTCGTAACTACCGCGAACATTGGAAACCCATACCGCGAGATACAAAAACACGAGCACGATGGATACCACTCCGTAAAGCAATATCAAAAAGCTGTTATCCCCTTTTACTTTTTCGAAAATTTGCAGCTGTTCGTTCCAAATCTCGCCTGAAACGCGACTGCCCAAGTCGCCCGAAAACAGGTGTGCGATATACCGTCCGCCAAAGAAAATCATAAACAACAAAAACGCCGCTTGCGTTGCCATATATAAAAATCCTTTTGCGATTTGTCCGCGGGCGATTTGACCAAAGCCGGAAATAAAAAAGGAAAGGCGCGTAAGATACGAGCCGCGACGAAACGCCGAAATCAAATCTCGAAAAACGGACGGTTTCTTCCGTTGTGTCCTTTCTCCTTTTCTCATACGCTATCCCTTCCCCTTTTCTTTTATTGATTGGATTGTTCCGATTGCGCCGTCGTCGATTCTATTGCGTCTACGCACGCTTTTAACTGCGCCGCCAAATCGAAATTGCCGTTTTGCACGCCCGTAATCATCGCCGAACCGAGTCCTTCCATAGGCACCCACAACGTAGAAGGCACGCCCTTTTGCGTTTTACTGTGCGCAAGCTGCGCGGTAATTGCCTTGGCGCATACGTCCGACTGCACTTTTTCATCCGCGCGAGCTTCTTCGTCCGTCGGCACGAAACCGCGAGCTTCAAAATGCTTAATTTGATTTTCTTTATTCGTATAGAATTCCGCAAAATCCATTGCGTCCGTCTTATTTTTCGAATAATTATTCACGCCCATCAATTTATAGCCTGCAAAGGAAACAAGTTGAACTTGTTCTTCGCCCGCCGACCCCTTATTCAACGTATAAGTGGGCAATTTCGCCGCGGCAAAGTTATCGCCCAAATAACCTTGTATCGTCGTTTTATTCCATATCCCCGAAACGGCTGCAATAATCGAACCGTCATTAAAACCCGCCGTAATCTTGGAATCGTCCGCGTCCGCTTTTACGCGAGAATCTTGTACCAAATTCCACATTGCTTGCGTTACCGCCGTACCCGTTGCGTTATCAAAATCGCAAGTAATATTCGTTTCCGCAAGATTGGCGTCGTACGTTACTTCATAACCAAGTCCTTTACCAAAATAGAAAGCCGAAGTATACCAGCCGTCTTTCATCGGATATGCAAATTTTTTATCCGCAGAGCATTTGCTTAAAATACCGTCGATACTTTGCACGTCCGTTTCCGACAAAGCGGATTTATCGTAATATAAGAAAAACGTATTATCCGTATACGGCATACCGTAAACACCTTCCGAGCCGTCTACCGTCATCGTCGCCGAATCAATCGCGTCTGCCGAATTAGCTTCCTGAATACGCGTAAGTCTATCCCCCGCGATTTGAGCGAGCGCGTCGCCGTTGATAAGTTTGCTCAACTGGTCATTGGAGCAAGAATACACGTCAGCAGCGTTTTCTACGTCTTTGAGTACGCGCGTAGCCACGTCGTTTTCCCCTTGAATATCGATAACGATATTGTATTTTTTATCGGGGTTCGCCGCTTTGAAATCGTTGGCAACTTGGGTAGCGAACGCCCTATCCGCTTCTGAAACCCAAACGGTGATTTTCGTCGAACCGTCGCTCATACCCATACAACCGTCGCCGCAACCGCAGCCGACGAGCCCCATAGCCGAAACAGCCGTTACGGCGCAAGCGATTATTTTTGTCGTCTTTTTCATAATTCTTTTCTCCTTTCGTCCGCCGAGTTTTTACGTTTCCACGTATACGGACGACTTCTCTTTTAGTTTTTCTTTTCCCCTGCCTTTTTATTCACAAAAAAGAAGAAAAGCCCGACCAATTTTTCTTGGTCGGGCTTTTCCGCAACTTTCCCGTATCTTTATCTTTGATATTCTTCACAAAGCGACTTCAAAAACGCCGCTTTCCGTTTTTTTAAATCTTTATCCGTAAAACGGAACGTCCAATTTTGTCCCGAAACGGTACTCGGCGCGTTCAAACGCGCCTCTTCTCCCATACAAAGCACGTCGTGCATCGGCACGATTACCGTATCTGCTTTGGACGCAATCAGCAAACGGATAATGCTATCGCACTCGTCGCCTATCGTTTCCGTTACGTACGGTACGTCCAACGACAAGCATTGATTTTCGAGTTCCTTTTCAAACGACTTACGTTCCTTGGCGTTCATACTCTCGATAAAACCGCGCAACGTTTCGTTATCGTGCGTACCCGTATACGCCACGCAATTCTCATTATAATGAACGGGCAAATATTCGTTTTCGGGATTATTATCGAAAGCAAATTCAAACACTTTCATCCCCGCGTATCCCGTATCGGCAAGCAATTTCCGAACGCCGTCGTCGATAATACCCAAATCTTCCGCCACAATCGCGTACTCTCGCAAATCCGCAAATAAGTCCGCCTTGGGACCGTGCATCCACTTCCCTTCTTTCGCAGTTTCCGCTTCCGCAGGAATTGCGTAAAATCTGTCGAACGCGCGGAAATGGTCGATACGTACGATATCGAATAGCGATAACGCGTATCGAATACGGTTTTTCCACCATTTATAACCGTCTTTTTTTAATTTTTTCCAATCGTAAACGGGATTTCCCCAAAGCTGTCCGTCTTCGGAAAACGCATCGGGCGGTACGCCTGCGCGCAAAGACGTGTTCCCTTTCTTATCCAACATAAACAATTCGCTTCGGTACAGCCACGTTTCCACGCTGTCATAAGAAACGTAAATGGGCATATCCCCCATAATTTCGATTCCTTTACCGTGCGCGTACGCAAGAAGCGAATTCCATTGCTTCAAAAATAAAAATTGCGTGAATTGCCAAAACTCGATTTCTTCGGCGTTTTCCCGTTTATAATCGTTCAAAGTAGCCTTATCCGCATTTTTATACGGCGTATCCCACTCATTCCAAGGACGGTGGGAAAAGTGGTTTTTCAAGGACATAAACAGCGCAAAATCGGCGTAAAAACCCCTTTGTAAAAAATCCTGCCATGCGGCGTCGGTTTTATCGAAATTCGCAAACGCCTTTTTCAAAAGTTCCGCTTTGTACGCAAATTGCCGCCCGTAATCTACGCGGCGTTCGTCTTCACTCCAAACAAGTTCCGCATAGTCGGATTTTTGCAACAACCCGTCCTTCTCCAAAAGCTCGGGGTCGATAAAATAGTAATTGAGCGCGTCGGAAGCAAACGATTGATACGGGCTGTCGCCGTAGCCGGTAGGCAATAACGGCAACACCTGCCAAATTTTCATCCCTGCCGAGTACAGCCAATCCACGAAATCGTACGCGCCTTTGCCAAGCGTGCCGATACCGAACGACGACGGTAACGAAGATACGGGCATCAATACGCCCGCCCGTCTTTCCGTGTATTTTTTCGTTTGTTCTTTCTCTCTCGATTTCATATTCTACACCTTTGAAATACGACGTTTCTTCCTTACTATTTGCGTTTTTAACGCATTTTATGCTAAATGCAAACGGGAAAGCAGTCTCTCTTCAAATCGCTTTTCCCCGATAATTTTCTCTTTATTTAACAACGTTTTTGCCTGATTTTTTAATATTTCCGCTTCTTCCGCCTTTCCGCCGGCAACCGCAACCGCCGTCAAAATCCGTTTTGCCGAAACCGTATTGCTTTGCAAATACGACGCGCAACCCTTTCCGCACGCCGTCGCCCGTTCCATATCCCCGTTTAACACGTGCATATATACGAGTTCCGCCGCAATTTTTTCCGTTTCCCCTTCCGTCAGATACGCTTGCGCGTTTACCAAACGGTTCAAGCAATCCGCCGCGTTTTTCATATCTCCTTTATCCAAATAATACCGATAGCGCAAATCAAGCATTACCGCAAAAAGCGGTTCGTCTTCGGGTAACTGCGCCACGTCGAAATACAACGTCTCGTCGATTTCCGCATAGCTTTCCCCCGCGTACAGCCTACCTTGAATTTCCATTGCCGAAACCATCGTCGATTCCGCTGGTTCGTTATTTTTTAAGCCCCTATACACGAGCATATCTGTCTTACCGCTGCCGTATTCACAAGGCAATACGTTCAATAAAAACAAGTACGCGCCGTAAGGTAACAGTCCCAAAACCGCATACGAGCCTACGCCCCCAACGAACAAAACAAGCGAAATTGAAATCAAAGCGATTATTCCCAACCATATACCGCCGAATATCAATCCGCCGACAGTGTACAAACGGGCGCGTTTTTGCATATTTCCACCGCATCGGGGAATCGCTTGCGTTTCATCCGCACCAAACGGCGAAGCAAGCGCAAAAGAAAGCTTGCCCTGCTTTTCACGTAATTTCAGGAAAGAAAACTTTGCGTATACGATTTGCATATCTTGTGATTTTGCAAATATGATATGTCCTAACTCGTGAAAAATCGGCGCAAGAATAAGCCCGACGACAAATCCGCCAAGCTGCGCCATTGCCGTCCACGTTCCTGTTTGCCACGCAAAAAAGAACGACGCCACTTCTCCGCCGATTAGCAATATCGTACATACGATTGCCCAAATTGTCGAACTCGTTTTTCTTCTCATAAAAGTCCTTTTTTCACGGCGTAGCCTTCCAAATTGTCCTTATCGCTTACCGTCAGTTTCTCTATACCCAATTCTTGCATCAATACCGCAAACAGCATCGCTCCGCCAGCAAGCACGTCCGCGCGCCCTTTCGGCATACAAGGAAGCACCGCTATCTCTTCCACGGGCATATTTAACAGCCTGTCCGCCGTTCTTTGCATTTCTTCCGCGGAAATTTCAGTACCCGTTACCTGTTCCGAATCGTATTTTTCCAACCCGAGCGCCAGCGCCGCCAGCGTCGTTGCCGTACCGCCTATCGCCGTAACGTTTTTGATAACGGGCGTTTGTCCGTACGCTTGCGCCGCCGTTTTCGCCGCGTTGGCAATCGACCTTTTATCCCGTCCACATTTATCCTTTAAGCGAACGACGCCGATATCTACGCTTTTTTTATAAACAAGAACGTTTTTCTCTTTTACCACGAGTTCGCAGCTCGCGCCGCCCAAATCGATAACCGCGCCGTCCTTATCGCCGAGCGCGCCCAAAACACCAAGCTCCGCTTCCGTTTCTCCCGAAACAACTTCTACGTGCAATTCGCAACGAGATTTTACGTTTTCCGTAAAATCCGCGCCGTTTTCCGCCGTGCGTACCGCCGCCGTTGCAAACGCAAATACCGCTTCCGCGCCTTCGTCCTTTGCTTGCGCGTAAAAATCGGCAACCACCTTGGCGGAACGCTCTATCGCTTCCCTTTTCAATCGGGGCGTTTTGGCAATCCCTTCCCCCAAACGGGTGGTGTTTAACCGTTTATATAAAACTTTTCCGTTCGCCACGAACATCAGGCGAACGGAATTAGAGCCGATATCGATTACGGCAAATTTATTCATATTAGTCTCCGTTTTGCGAAGGTGTATAGCCCTTTTTAATGGCCTCCCACGTTTTATAGGCGTCCGTCAAATAATAATCCAAATCGTCTTCCGCCTCTTCGTTTGCTTGCGTCCAATAATCCACTCGGTCTTGCGCCGCCGCAATCCGCTTTTCCTGTACGGAAATGGTAATCCATTGATAAATAAGCACGGAAAGCAGGATAACAAGCAGCAACGTCGCCGCAGAAGCGATTGCCGTAATAGTTTTTCTCATTTTACTTTCGGTCATAACTATTTCTCCACCTTTTTCAGGTTTTCTTCCTTGTTTTCTTGCCTTTTTCTTATTTTTGTAAGCTTATTATAGCATATCTTTTCAAAAAAGGCAACTATTCTTCGTAAACTTTTTGAATATAATATACCGCCAAGCAAATATCCTATCCACATATACACGCGAAAGGACGGAAATTTCAAGAAATATGCGCAAAAAACGCTAAATACAGCAAAGCTCAGCCAAAACGCTATATCCAACGTCGCGCGCAACCATTTTCTTTTCCCTTTTCGGCAAAACGGCGCGCCCAACAGCCAAAATATTTCGTACAACAATCCGCCGACAAAGCCTACGCATACGCATAATGCAAAAACCGAAATTTGATTTTGGGAATCCATTTATCGGAACAGCTTTGCCGCAAAGCTCTTGCCGCCGTAGGATATGCCCGTGATATTTCCTTCCGCCGTAAACGAACCGCTGTTTTTCACAAAACCCGTGATTTTTAGCCCCGTCCCCGCCACGTGCAGTTTTTCGCCGCCAATAAGCAACAATACGATTTTCACTTCGGAAAACGCTTTTACGCAATCCACGCCGCTGACGGTAATTTTCTTACGTTGTTCGATATTTACTTGATGATTTTGAACTTCTTGCATACCGTATAATATGCCGAACGGAAATCTTTTATGAACGTTTCTCGAACTTTTCCAAAAACGAGTGTTTTTCCCCGTCTTGTTTATATTCCGCTAGCGTATCCAGCTGCACGTTATGAATACTTTGGAATATATTATTTTCTACGTTTGGATTTTCTTTCTTCAACTCCGCAATGAGCGCCTTTACCCGACGACGCGCCGAAAAGCTATCTTCATCCCCACCCGCAGTACGCGCCGTAAATTTACAAGCGCAGGCGATAAAGTCCAATCCGTTATATTCTTTCCACCGCAATATATCGCTTTCCAATACGCAATATAACGGGCGAATCAGCTCCATACCTTCAAAATTCGTGCTTTTAATTCTCGGCAACATACCTTGCACCTGTCCGCCGTACAGCATGCCCATCACCGTCGTTTCGATAACGTCGCTCTTATGATGTCCCAACGCAATTTTATTGCAACCCAGCTCCTTGGCTTTTGCATATAAATGTCCGCGACGCATACGCGCGCATAAATAACAAGGCGATTGCTCGTCCGCCGTTTCCGCCGCGGCGAAAATATCGCTTTCAAATACCGTAATCGGTATGTGTAACAACCGAGCGTTCTCTTCTATTTTCGCTCTGTTTCTCTCGTTATACCCCGGGTCCATAACTAAAAAGACCATTTCGAACGGCACTTCGCTATGCCTTTGCAATTCTTGCATGAGTTTGGCAAGCAACATACTGTCCTTTCCGCCCGATATACATACGGCTATTTTATCGCCCGTTTCAATCAATCGGTATTTCTTCACCGCCAACACAAAGGGTGACCATATCGTCTTTCGATAGGTCGTAATCAGCGAACGCTCGATTTCTTGATGTTTTTCCAATACTTTGGGCATATATTTCTCTCTATTGGTTGCGATTTTCTTTATTATATCACATATTTTTCCAAATTGCAAGCATTTTTATCAAATAATACGAACATTTGTTTGTATTTTATACTAAAAGAATACCGACTGCAAAAAACAGTCGGTATTGGCGTTATTTTTGTTGAAAGCGCAACGACAGCGTGCGCCACCCCAACTTTAATACGACGGAGATTTCCCCTTTTTCCAAAGGAAAATCGCGTTTGATTTCCGCTTTGCCGTTGAAGGTAAAACGAAAGGTATCTTTTTTTGTATCGTATTCGTACGTACCCGATTCCTCGTGCTTTTCTCCGTGTTTATCTTCATAACGCAAGACGAAAGTATTATCTTTACGCAAATCTAAAACAATATCAGAAAAATCCGATAAAAGATTTTTCTTACCGTACTCGGCTGTAATACATTCGTATTCGCCAAGATACGGTTTTGTAATATCGGTAAGCGTACTCGTTTGTAATGCGGAAAAAGAGAACAGCAAGGACGCTATGCCTGCAAAAATAGAACTTCTGATAGAACGTTTTTTCATACCGTCAGTATGTCGCTTGAAAAAAGTTTTATTCGCTGTTTTCCTGTTTTTTCCGTTTCTCCCGCTTTTTCCGCGCCTCTTTCTTTCTCTCCGCATTGATGTTTTCGCTATTGAATATAACGCCTGCGATAAAACAAATCATCAACACGTACAGCCAAAGCAAAAAAACAATAATCGTTGTAAGCGCTCCGTATAGTTTGTCCATATTCGTAATTTTCAAATACACGGAAAATCCTGCAACGGCAACCACCCAGGCGGATACCGTAAGTATCGTACCCAGTAAAAATTTACGCATGGGCGTTTTATATGGACATATATACATATTCAAAAGCCAAACGAGCGCAAAAGCAAGCACCAATAACAAGGAATAATCGGCAATCCGTTCCCAAAAAGACGTAAAAAATCGGGAAAATAAAAACGTGCCCAGCGCAAAAACCGCTAAAAATATGATAAACATTAACATTATAATAAACGTGAGCGCAAGCGCGCCTACGCGCACGCGTATCCCCGGTCTTAATCGGTGGTAATCGTAAATAATTTCTCCGCTTCGACGCATTTGATAAAATAAATTTGTAGAAGAGTATAACGTGCTCACGATTAGCACCACCGACACGCTGGTCGTCGCCGTTTTTGCTTCCTGTTGTACAAACGTAAAAATATTTTTGACCGATTCGAATACAGGCAACTGTAAAACGCTATCCGTATCTATCGGCAATTTACCGATAAGCAGCGTCAGCCAAAAGGAAAGCGGCACTATCGACATAATAAAAAAGAACACGAGCGTACCTGCTACCGTCGTGTATTTTTTGCGGACGAGCACCCTATATTTTTCCCGAATAAACAAGTAGGCTTTTTTCACTCTTTCCATTTATTCAGTATGCTCGTTTTTCCGCTTTTCAATCATAAAGGGAAAGCGGCGGATTTCTCCGCCGCTCATTTTCTTTTGTTTAATCGTCGCAATCGCAACACGAATTGCAAGAATTACAGGAACTGCAAGAATTCCAAGTGCTTCCGTTGTTCGACGAGAACGCGCTACCGTTATTACAACCGCAGCTGTTGCACGAACAACCGCTATCCGTAGAGAACGTACTGCCGTTATTACAGCCACAACTATTGCAAGAGCAGCCGTTATTCGACCTTACGACAATATTGCCGTTGCAGTCGCGGCAAACGCTCTGCGTGTTGCCGAAAAGAATATTCCAAAGACTGTTATTACAACCACAATTACAACCGCAATTACAACCGCAAGAGCTGCGATTGCTCCAATTACATCCATTACACATAGTACATCAATCCTTCTTGTGTATTTGAGAAAAATCTCATACTATATGGTATGCAAAACGCCCTACCGTATGTTACAGTAAGGCGTTATTTTTAATGCTTTGTTTCCCGTGAAACAGGATTATTATTGTATTGGCGGTGGCGTAGACAGATTTTCGAACAGCGATTTTATTTCATCTATGTCGCTTATTTTCGCCCACCCCGACATACCGTTCTTCCAAACCAAACTTTCCAAAGAGATTTGACCGTTTTGAGCCATTTGTTGTAAGGTTTGTATATTATAAGGACCGCAAGGATGACCGTTAACGGCAACGTGATAATTTATTACGGGTAACGGCGGTGGAACAATATTTTGAGCATTGATATTCATCCCCGACAATGCGTTCCCCATTGTTCCTGCAATATTTTGTCCAACCACACCACCAAGCGCAATGCTTGTCATTAAGGTGGCGGGATTAAAGCCTGCTCCACCCCCGCCAATATCGATATTCCCTGCGCCGTTTTCGCCCATCTTTCCCAAAGCTTCCGCGCCTGCCACACCGATTTCCGCTTGTTTTTCCGTTTGATACGCGCCAAGATTGGTGGAACGGGTTGCCATACGTTGGGCGTACTGTCCTTCTTCTCGCTGAATACGTAACGTTTCCGCATAATTTTCAAGATTTGCCGCCGTTTGCGCTTGGATAGTTGCCGTAGTAATATCCTTTGTGATTGCCATAAGTTGACGATAACCGTTGCTCGATTTATCAATGTCAATAGCCCCGATGTCAACTCCTGATACGGTCACCCCAAAATCTTTATTTAAGCGTTCGGAAAGTTCCTTCTCGACCATATCGTTAATCATCGCCGTTTTCGTTTCAATATGTACGAGCGGAATATTGTATTTACTCGGTACGTTTGCCACCACGTCTTTTATGTAACGGCTTACCGTATCTTTGATTTGCTTTTGGAAATCTTCCAACGAAAAAGAATCCAATCTATGCAATTTTATAAAAGCGCGATAATCGGTAATTTGAAAGGTTATTGTGCCGCGTACCGCTACGGGCGCGCCAAAATCCGCAAAACGTGGGTCATAAATATCAAAATAAGGTACAGCAAACTTTGTTTGAATTACATTTGCCAAATTAATGAAATAGATTTCCGCTTGAAAAGGCGATTTTCCGTCAAAAGCAAGACCTAATATGCTTGAAAAAACGGGAAAGTTTTTCGTTTTTATTGTTTCGTCAAACGGTCCAACGATAAAATCTTGCATTGTGCCGTCTTTTTGCTTATAGACGAAAGCCGCCACTTCCCCTTCTTTAACACGCAAAGAAGAACCCCAACGAATTTCATTTTCACGCTTATTCTCACCAAGCTCTCCACCGTTTGACCGCCATTTCCATATCAAATACGACGGCTCGTCGCAACGAATAACGTCCGCAAATAATCCGCCATTTTTTCTTCCGAATAATGCCATATTATTTCTCCCTATCCTTTTATTTCAACCAATATTTTATTTTCTTTTTATTTCTTTCTTGATAATCCAAAAACATTTTATCCGTAGCAAATAAAAGCGTTGCTTTTTCATAGGCTTGCTGGTATTTTAATGTCCAAGCTTCTATAATTCCTTCATGTTCGTCCATTTCTTGCATTGAAGACGACAAAAGTAAAAAGTCAAAAATTTCTTCTTTGCTGTTAGATATGGGGAAACCGATAATCAACGAAACTTTTTGTTTTATAATTTCATTATCGTTATTCTTAAAAATCCCTTTTACTCTACGGCTTTCAATTTCGTCTAATTTTTTTGTTAATTCATCTACTGCTTTTACTTTTTCCACAACTTCAAATTCGTAATCGCAATAAGCGCATTGCATTTGTGAGCCGTCAATCGGCGCACCACAGCGCGGACATTTTTGTTCTTGGGACGAATTTTCCACGCTTTCTTTGCTTCCTGTCCCCGCCTTGTCCTCAAGGCTCGTTCCACACTCCGAACAAAATTTTGCATTTATATCCAATTTTGTACCGCAATGAACGCAAAATTTATGATTTTTATTTTCGCTTGACGGTAGCATTTTTTGCTCATCTTGCGTCACGGCAATATCTTGCTCCAATTCTTTTTTCTTCTTATTCTTTTCAATTTTTTTATCGATTATCTTTTTGCCCGCAACCACCCCCGTTACCGCAGCAACCCCGACGCCCGCAATAAACTTTCCAATCAATCCCATTGTAACACCACCCATATTTTTGTTAATTATATTATACGATACAAATTTGTATTTGTCAAGTAAAATATTATACAAAAATGTATAATAAGAATATGGAATACACGTTTAAAAACAATCGAATTGCCGAACTTCGCAAGTCGTTCAATCTCTCACAAAGAAAATTGGCAGAAAAAATCGGTACGAGTCAAGCAAATTTGTCGCGCTGGGAACAAGGCTTAAACGAGCCGAGTATTATCGAGTGTTGGAAAATAGCCAATTTTTTTGACGTCAGTATCGATTATTTGTGCGGACGAAAAGATTATTAAATAAAAAATTCGACAGGTTCAATTCCTGTCGAATTTTTTATTATTATGAAATAATTACTCCCACTCAATCGTTCCGCAGGGCTTCGGCGTTAAATCGTACAACACGCGGTTGACGTTTTCCACTTCCGTCGTGATTCGCGCCGTGATTTTACCCAAAACATCGTAAGGGATTTCTTCTATTGTCGCCGTCATCGCATCCACCGTATTCACCGCACGGATAATAACGGGATATGCGTACGTACGCTTACCGTTCTGTACGCCTACCGAACGGAAATCGGGCACAGCCGTGAAATATTGCCATACTTTGCCTTCCAAGCCTGCTTTCGCGAATTCTTCACGCAAAATTGCGTCCGACTCTCTTACCGCTTCCAATCTATCGCGTGTGATTGCGCCAAGGCAACGAACGCCAAGACCGGGTCCGGGGAACGGTTGACGGTATACCATATCGTCGGGCAAACCGAGCGCGCTACCCACCACGCGAACTTCGTCTTTATACAAGAATTTCAAGGGTTCTACAAGTTCGAACTGCATATCTTCGGGAAGTCCGCCTACGTTATGGTGCGCCTTTACTCCGTCGCTCTCCAAAATGTCGGGGTAAATCGTACCTTGCGCGAGGAAGGAAATTCCTTTGAGCTTGCTTGCTTCTTCGTCGAACACTTTAATAAATTCGCCGCCGATGATTTTACGCTTCTTTTCGGGTTCGGCAACGCCCGCCAAAAGTCCCAAGAAACGTTCGGTTGCGTCTACGTAGATAAGGTTTGCGTCCAGTTGTTTCTCAAAAACTTCAATTACCTGTTCGCTTTCACCTTTACGCATAAGCCCGTGGTTTACGTGCACGCAAACGAGTTGTTTGCCCACTGCTTTGATAAGTAAAGCCGCTACAACGGAAGAATCCACACCGCCGGAGAGAGCAAGCAAAACTTTCTTATCGCCCACTTGTTTACGAACGAGCGCAACTTGTTCTTCAATGAACGCGTCGGCAAGCGCTTTTGTGTTGATACGAGCCATACTTTCGGGACGTACGTTGTTTTCCATATATTTATTCTCCTAAGTTAAAAAATGTATCAATCTAACACGGCTTTGATAGCAGCAAGCAAGTCGTCGTATTCTTCATACGCAGGCAAATCGGGGTTATCCGCTTTGATTTTGTCCGTACTCTTGAACAAAAAGCCCGCTTTACTTGCTTTTATCATACCCAAATCGTTATAGCTGTCCCCTGCCGCAATCGTATCGTAACCAATCGATTGCAACGCTTTTACCGTTGCGTACTTGGATTTCTCCACGCGCATTTTATAGCCCGTGATTTCTCCGTTTTCCGCCACTTCCAACGTATTGCACATCAACGTCGGAAAACCGAGTTTTGCCATAAGCGGCATACCGAATTGCGTAAACGTATCGCTGATAATAATCACTTGCGTACATTTACGGAGCTCGTCCAAAAACGCTTTCGCTCCGTCAAGCGGTTCTATCTTTTCGATAATAGCGCGAATTTCGTTCAAACCCAAATTATGTTCTTTCAAAATCCCCAAGCGCCATTTCATGAGCTTATCGTAATCGGGTTCGTCTCTCGTCGTTCTCGTAAGCTCGGGAATTCCACTCGCCTTAGCAAACGCTATCCAAATTTCAGGCACTAAAACGCCTTCCAAATCCAAACAAACTACGTTCATAATCTCTCCTGATTAGTGTTGCGAATAGTTGGGCGCTTCCTTACTGATGGAAATGTCGTGGGGGTGGCTCTCGATAAGGCTGGCGTTGGTGATACGCACGAATTCCGAATTGGTACGCAAATCTTCAATCGTCGGTTTTCCGCAGTAGCCCATACCCGAACGCAAACCGCCTTTCATTTGATAAATTACGTCCGCTACGCTGCCACGGTAAGGCACTCTGCCTTCTACGCCTTCGGGAACAAATTTCTTTGTGCCTTCTTGGAAATATCTATCCGAGCTGCCTGCCGCCATTGCGCCGAGCGAACCCATACCGCGATATACCTTATAGCTTCTACCCTGGTACAATTCCACTTCACCGGGGCTTTCGAGCGTACCCGCAAGAAGCGAACCGACCATAACCGCACTTGCACCTGCCGCGAGCGCTTTTACGATGTCGCCGCTGTATTTAATACCGCCGTCGGCGATAACGCGCTTGCCGAGCTTATCCGCCATTTCCGCGCAATCCATAACCGCCGTAAGCTGGGGCACACCGATACCTGCCACAACGCGCGTGGTGCAAATCGAACCGGGGCCGATGCCCACTTTTACAACGTCTGCGCCTGCTTTAAACAACGCTTCCGTCGCCGCTGCCGTCGCCACGTTACCCGCAATAATCGTAAGATTCGGGAACTTCGCACGGATTTCTTCTACTTTCTTCAAAACGCCTGCGGAGTGACCGTGCGCCGTGTCGATAGCAATCAAGTCGACGCGCGCTTCCACGAGCGCGGAAATTCTATCCACCGCGTTTGCCGCCGTGGATACCGCCGCACCAACCAAAAGTCTACCGTTTTCGTCTCTTGCGGAGTTGGGATACTGAATCGATTTTTCGATATCCTTAATCGTGATAAGACCTTTCAAATAGCCTTGTTCGTCCACGATGGGCAACTTTTCGATTCTGTGTTTACCCAAAATCTTTTGCGCGTCTTCCAACGACGTGCCGACGGGCGCCGTTACCAGCCCTTTCTTCGTCATAATATTCGAAATAGGCTGTTCATAATTGCTTTCAAATCGCAAATCGCGATTCGTCAAAATACCCACGAGTTTACCGTTCTTGGTAATGGGAACACCGCTGATACGGTATTTTTCCATAAGGGCAACTGCATCTTTTACAAGATTGTTGGGCGCAAGGAAAAACGGGTCGGTGATTACGCCGTGTTCGCTACGCTTTACTTTGTCAACGTGCGAAGCCTGTTCTTCAATCGACATATTCTTATGAATAATACCGATACCGCCTTCACGCGCCATAGCGATTGCCATACGACTTTCCGTTACCGTATCCATCGCCGCGCTGATTAAAGGCAAATTGAGTTGGATTTTATCCGTCAACTTCGTCTTTAAGCAAACTTCGTGCGGAAGCACGCTCGATGCCTGCGGGATGAGAAGCACGTCGTCAAACGTCAAACCTTCTTTAATAATTTTGCTGCTCATAGGTATTTCTCCTTGTATATATAAAAACTTTTATTCTTCTTTTGTGATTACTTATCCTAGTTACCCGATTAGCCGTTCAATATAGAAAGCAGGTCGCTCGCATATTGATAATCTTCGCTTGCCGTATCCAATGTATTGCAAATTTCCAATATCTTGGCTTTCACAGTCGCAACGGTATCCGTATCCCCCATTTTTACCGCCGTTAAAAACAAAATCGCCGCGGCGTTATTTTTTGGGAACGTACCGTGCAAGCCCGCAAACGCCGTCCCGACGGCTTCCGTCTTTTTACCTTGCGAATACTGCGCCATCGTTACTTGTCCGTAAACATACTGCTGATAGGAAAGCTCGATTTTATCGCCGCTCTCCGCCGTTTCGTTTTGCGCGGCAATCTCGTCGTTGCGGATTTGACAATACGCGGTAAATTCGTCGTCCTCAATCAAATCCAAACCGTATTCTTCAATCATCTCCGCGTCTTCCAGCACAATGGACGTTTCCGTTGCAAACGCAACGTAATACACGTCGTCCGTTCTCTTATACGCACGAGAAGCGTATTTTACGCTCGATGCAGTCATACCCAAATCGTATGTAAGTTGCATCATCGTGCCGGGAAAAATCAAAGAAAGAGCAAGAAGCATAACGCCGAACAACATCACAATGGATAATAACGTCGTCAAAACGGTTCGTAAAATGACTTTATCCATACGCATACGCTTCCCCTCCAAATAGTATTTATACTATTTTAGCATATTCAAAATAAAAAATCAACTGTATGAACGAATTTTATTGGTTATGTTTACAAGCTTTTTTTAATATAATAACACTATGAGAACTCCATTTTATAAAACACGTCGATTTTTACGCCCGACAAAGCGTTTATTGTACGTAACGCTGTTGCTTTCTCTCGTTTTCTTTTCTTTCTTCTTTTCCGCTTGTAAAAAAAGCAAAATAAATTATTTTTCATACGTTTCCGAACTGCGTAGCAATATCTTTTATGCGGAAACGGACGGATTTTCCTTGCGGATTTTCGCTACGGAAAAAGAATATCCGTATTCTTCCGACGGCGTAAAACGGGACACGAGCGTTCGGACGGAAATCTATCTTTTTGCGCCCTCGGGCGATAAAACCACCGCTATCTCTTTCTCGATAGACGAAACGCCTTATGGCGGAGAAATGTCCTATGATAACGTGAAAGCGGAATATTACTATTCGTGCACGCTCGACGTGTCCGCGCTTTCGCAAATCGATTGCGTTATCGATTACGGCGGAAAAACGTTAGAGTTTTGCGCGCAATCGGTAAAGACGGAAAATACGCTTACCCCGCAAACGGTCATCGAAAAGTTGCAAGAATCGGAAAGCGAACTGCTTGCTTCTCTTACCGATAAATACGGTTTTGCGGGAGAAATTTACGTGCGGCTTTTGTATGAAGATTTCCCGTATTACTACATAGGCGTTATTGATAGAAACGGCAATACAACAGCATTTTTAATGAACGGAGAAACAGGTAAAATATTAGCAAAACGACAATCGTAAACGCATGCGGAGCAGAAGAAAAGAACTTTCTTCCGCTCCGCTTTATAACTTCAATCGTCGTTGATTATATTCCCGTTTTCCACGTTTTTCTCAATAAGTTTTTTTGTATATTCCCAAATATCTTTCGAGCCTTTTGCCGTTTTGATTTGTCTCTTTTTCACTTGCGATTTTTTAACCACGTGCGCGCGCCAATCGCCGCCGTTATTCGCGTCGTTCAAAAGCAACGGTTGAAAATTATCCATTGCGTGCGCAAATTTCGATTCAGGCGTTTCACACGCTTCGAACTCGTTAAAAAGCGATATCATTTCCGCTTTTTGTTCTTCGGGCAGCAGCCCGAAAATACGCTCCGCCGCTTTCGCTTCCCTTTCCGTTTGCGTAGCAAGCGCTTGTGCGTCGTATGCGTACGTATCCCCCGCGTCGATTTCCACAATATCGTGGATAAGCGCCATCATCATTGTTTTCGCAAGGTCGAATTCTTCGTTGGCGTATTCCTTCAAAAGGTATATCATCATCGCCATATGCCAAGCGTGTTCGGCGTCGTTTTCCTGTCGTTTATACCCCGTTATATGCGTTTGACGGTATATTTCCTTTTCCTTATCCGCTTCCAAAATAAACGCGAGTTGTTTGGCAAATCTTTCTTTATCCATAGCTTCCCGTAAAAATTTTTCTTATATTATAGCACGGAAATTTTGGAAAAGCAAGATTTCCGCGCAACTTTCTGCACGTCACGAAAAAAGCACCCTCTGTTGGGTGCTTTTTTCGTGGCGCGGAGAAAGGGATTTGCGCCTTTAGCGGCGCGCCCCGCTCCGCCATTATCAATGGCGTCCTTTGCCGTCAAGAATTTTGTAAAAAATACTTGCATTGGCAAAGCGTTTTGCTCCTGCAAAACGGCTCCCACCCTCAAAGCCCTTTCAATATTCGTTCGACAACGAAAAAGAGATAGGCGGTTGCCTATCTCTTTTTCGTGGCGCAGAGAAAGGGATTTGAACCCTTGTATACATTCCTGCATAACACGATTTCGAATCGTGCGCGTTCGACCGCTCCGCCATCTCTGCAAACAGCTTTTATATTATATACTAACGCTAAAAAAAAATCAACTGTTTTTACACGGTTTTTTGAATTTCCCCGTTGCGGATTTTTTCACGCAACGGGGAATTCTGCCGTTACATTAACGTAATAATGAGTTGTGAAGCCAACACAACCAAGACAAGCGCAATCGGATACGTCGAAGCATACGCCGACGCTACGTCGTCCGTCTTTGCCGTCGAAATCAACGTACCGAGCGCAGGGGTACTTGTCATACCGCCCGTAATCGAGCCGAGATTGTTCAAAAGCGGCAATTTCAATACGTATTTACCAAGGAAGAAACCGACAATCATCGGCACGAGCGTCATAAGCGCGCCGCCAAGGAAGCCCCAACCAACAATTGCGCCGCCGAATTTAGAAATCTGTTCTACAAGCGATACGCCGCCGTGTACGCCTGCGCCGAGCAAGAACAGCGCCAACCCAAATTCACGGAGAACTTTAAGCGTGCTTTCTTTGACTTCGAGCGAAAGTTTGCCGATATGACCAAAGTGCCCGAAAATCAAGCACATAATGAGCACGCCGCCCGTCGTACCGAGCGAGAACGTCGCGCCGTCGTAGCCTGCGCCCGTCAAGGGAATCGTGATAGAGCCGAGAAGCAAACCTGCAACAATCGCAAGACCGAACGGCAAGAAACCGAAATCTTCGCATTTGAAATATTTAGAATAATCTCTTTGTTCTTCCAATCCACCGAGTTTCAAGTATTCTCTCTCTTTCGCCATATCAGCCTTTAAAAATTTAGGCATAAGTTGCACGAAAAGCACTACGCCGACTACGCCGAACGGATATGCGATAGCGTGTCCAAGCGTAATAAGTGATTCCAAATCCGCTTGATTAGTCGCACCAACGACAGCGTCTTTTGCAGCCGAGAATCCGGGCGTGGACGTAAGCGCGCCCGACAAAACGCCCGACCAATATTCGGGACCGTATTCGGGCGTCAATAATGCAAAAAGCACAGCCACGAGCGTTCCCGACAAGATAATAACAATACCGAGTACGATATAAGTCTTGAAATTCTTTGCCAAATTCTTAAAGAAATTAGGTCCGGCGATAAAGCCCACGCTACCCACGAACATAACCAAACCGATGTTTTGAATCGTACCTTTAAACGTATCGACAACCGCCGAATCTTCCGTCAAATGAAAGCCCGAAAACAAACCCGCGTCTTCGGGAATCAACGTGCAAAGAAAACCGACCAATATTGCGATAAGAAATACGCCAGCCGTACCGAGCGACACGCCTTTGATATTGATACCGCCAAGCAAATATCCCAATGCAAGCACGATAAACGCAATCGTAAATAACACGAACGTAGTACCGAAATTGAAAACGTTTTTCACGCCGTCCACTTCCTGTCCGTCCTTAATATTCGGATTGTAAATCGCGCTTAAAGTGCACCATACGGCAATACCTGCCACCACCAAAAGCGCAATGGTAATCCAAAGCCATTTCAAATTCTTCTTTTTTTGTTTTTCCATTTTTTACCTTCTCTTATGCGGACGAAAACGCACAAAGCGTACATACCCCGTGCGTTTTGTCCTTTTTATTTCATTTTTTCAATCAATTCGCCTGTCTTCTGTAATCGGGAAGGAGCTTGGGCGATACTACGTCCGTGGAAATCCCCGCGTCTTCCAATTCCTTTTCAAAAGCGTCAACGTGCGAAAGCGTAAGTTCTTTCAGTTCTACGCTCTTCCACTTTTCGCCTGCCTGTTGACCTGCATTTCTACCGAATACGATGATATCGAGCAGCGAGTTACCCATAAGACGGTTCGTGCCGTGGATACCCCCCTACCGCTTCGCCTGCAACGTACAAGTTCTCTACGCACGTCATACCGTTTGCACCGATATCCAAGCCGCCGTTTTGATAGTGAAGCGTAGGATAAATCAAAATCGGTTCTTTACGGATATCGATACCGTATTTACCGAACATACGGAGCATTGCGGGAATACGCTTTTCAATCGTTCCTTCGCCGTTAAGAATATCAATCAGCGGCGTATCGAGCCATACGCCTTCGCCGTCCGTCGTCTTGATACCCTTTTTGTTTTCTTTGCACTCGCGAATAATCGACGACGCCGTAACGTCGCGCGTTTCAAGCGAATATACGAACGCTTCGCCGTCTTTATTGACAAGCTGTGCGCCCAAGGAACGTACTTTTTCCGTTACAAGCGCGCCGTAAATTTGCGTAGGTTCAGCCGCGCCCGTAGGGTGGTATTGCAACGTTTCGGGGTACAACAATTTCGCGCCTGCGCGATAACCGAGCACAAGCCCGTCCGCCGTCGCGCCGTAGTGGTTGGACGTAGGGAAGCCTTGATAATGCAATCTACCTGCGCCGCCCGTTGCAATAACGACGGTTTTCGCTCTTGCAATCAAAATTTCCTTCGTTTCCATATTCATAAGCACCGCGCCTGCAACCTTGCCGTCGGTGTCTTTGATAAGCTCGATTGCCGACGTGAAGTCTACCACCGTAATACCGCGGTTAAACACTTCGTCGCGGAGCGTACGCATAATTTCCGAACCGGAATAGTCGCGACAAGCGTGCATACGTTTTCTTGACGTACCGCCGCCATGCGTCGTTACCATCGTACCGTCTTCTTCCTTATCAAACATAACGCCCAAGTTATTTAACCACAAAATCGCTTCGGGCGCTTCGTTTACGAGTTTATACAAAAGTTCGGGTTTATTTTTAAAGTGACCTCCGCCGAGCGCGTCCAAATAGTGCGTAGCAGGGCTGTCGTTGGGCTTATCCGCCGCTTGAATACCGCCTTCCGCCATCGCCGTGTTAGCATCGCCCAAGCGAAGCTTGGTAACAATCATAACGTTTGCGCCGCGTTCGTTCGCTTCGATTGCCGCGGACGAGCCAGCGCCGCCGCCGCCGATAACGAGTACGTCTACGTCGTAATCAATCTTCGTAAGGTCGATATGCATATCCTTCACACGGGAGTGCGCTTGCAAAAGACTTGCAAGTTCATGCAAAACCTTACCGCCTTTATTTTTCCCAACTTTCAATTCTTCATACGCGGAAGTGATATAGTCGGGGTGGAACTGCGCCAACACGGCGTCTTTTTCTTCCGCCGTCATACGCGCGTGTAATTTTTCAATACGGGAAGCACGGCTTGCTTCTACTTTCTTCATCGATTCGAGTTGTTCATCGGTATAATGATACATAGTGCTTCTCCTTATTTTTCGATTTCTCTATGGTTATAGAGATTTTTTTGTTCTTCAAGCGGCGTGTTCATAATCGCTTCAAGCGCCGCTTTGCAATCCCCTGCGTCGATTTCCGCTACGCGATTGATAAGATGTTCGCTCTTAGGCGCAAGGTACTTACCCGTAAGTCTGCGCGTAAGCAACGCAACCTGCGGATGAGAAATACCTGCGGGGCAGCGGGAAGAACATACGCCGCACATTACGCAGTCGAAGCTCTCTTCCGCAGCCTTTTCGTATTCGCCGCGTTGCGCGTACGCAATATACTGCATGACGTTAAGTTCTTGCGTGCAGCTCTTGGTACAAGCGTTACAACCGATACACGAATAGATTTCGGGATAGAGTTGCATCATAATTTGTTGCGTGGGTTTGATTTGTTCTATGTCGTAAACTTGTTTTACAAGGGGGAAGAACGGGAGCGTCGCCACGTACATACCTTCTTCTACTTGTTGTTGACAAGCCAAACAGGTCTTTAATTCTTGTTGCCCTTTGATACGGTAAATCGTTGCGCAAGCGCCGCAAAAACCGTTTCTGCAACCGCAACCGCGAATAAGCTGATATCCAGCGTATTCCATCGCTTTCATAATCGTCAAACTTTCCGGAACTTGATAGCGTTTACCGAAAAGAAATACGTTTACCATTTTTTCCATTGCTGTTTTCTCCTTAATACTCATTGGGAAGCTCGTCAAGCTCCGTCATACGGAATACGGGTCCGTCTTTACATACGAATTTGTCCCCTACATTACATCTGCCGCATTTGCCGATACCGCACTTCATACGAAGCTCTAACGTCGTGAATACGTTGGACTTTTCAAAACCGAGTTCCAAAAGCCCTGCAAGCGTGAACTTAATCATGATAGGCGGACCGCAAAGCACTGCCGTCATATTGGGATTCAAGCCCAATTCTTTTACGTATGCAGGTACGAAACCGACGTGTCCGTCCCAATCGTCTTGGGGACGGTCAATCGTGAGATATACTTCCGTATTCGGTTCGTTCATCCACTCCGTCTTGATTTCTTCGATGTCCACAAGGTCGTCCTTGCTTCTTGCGCCGTATACGATAACCACTTTACCGTAGTTCTCGCGATAATGACGAACGTAGTTGATAACGCTACGCAGAGGCGCAAGACCGATACCGCCTGCGATAAAGAGCAAATCTTTGCCCTTAAAATCTTCTTCTACGGGGAAGTTTTTACCGTAAGGACCGCGTACGGTAATTTGTTGTCCCACTTCCATCGCGTGCAAAACTTCCGTAACGCAACCGCATTTTTTAATGGAGAATTCCATAAATTCTTTATTCGTGGGCGACGAAGTAATCGAGAACATACACTCGCCAACACCGGGGACGGAGACCATCGCACACTGACCAGGCATATGTTCGAACAGTTTTTTGCCGTCCGTTCCCACTACGCGGAAGGTTTTTACGTCGGGCGTGTCTTTTCTAATGTCCGTGATTACGCCGACTTTGGGAATCAAATTTTCATTAGTCATTGTCCTTACCTCCGAGCGTTTTGATTACTTTTACGATATTGAGATGCTGCGGGCATTTATTGACGCATCTTCCGCAACCCACGCAAGAATACAATCCGCCGTTTTGGGAAGGATAGTACACAAGCTTGTGCATAAATCTTTGACGGAAACGTTGCATTTGCGTCGTACGGGAATTGCCGTGCGCCATAAGCGTGAAATCCGAATACATACAGGAATCCCAACAACGGTAACGGATAATCCCTTCGTTCGTCTTGAAATCGCGTACGTCAAAGCATTGACACGTCGGACATACGAACGTACAAGTACCGCAACCAAGGCAGGCTTCGCTCATTTCTTCCCACTCTTGCGCATTGAAAAGCTCGTTCAAATTTTCAGGTTTGAACTTGCTCAAATCAAGGTTGGAGAAAGGAAGTTCGTCGATAACCGCTTTCGTCGCTTCTTGTTGCGCTTTCACTTCCGTTTCACCGCCGTTGTCAAGCAATTCTTTAACAATTGCCGTCAAGTTTTCACCCTTTTCGGTGTTCGCTTGCCAATACATATACCCTTCGTCCATCCACGTCGTAACGTCGCCTTGGGGCGCGGTAGCGTCGATGCCGAATACCTTACAGAAACAGCTTTCTTCTACTTTGGAGCAAGCAAGCGTAACGATAACGCTCGCTTCTCTTCTCGATTGATAATAGGTGTCTACGGGGTCTGCCAAGAACACTTTATCAAGCACGTCAATAGCCTTATAGTCGCAAGCGCGCACGCCGAAAAGCACGAACGCGTCTTTTTCGCTACGGATATCGATAACCTCGATGTTCTTGCCTTCCGTTTTGAACTTCATCATATTTTCGCTTTGCGGGAAAAACAAATCCTTGGGAGATTTGACCGTTTTCAGCGTTTCCACCGACGTTTCCACGCCCGCTTCGTATGCGCCGTAATTTACCTGTCCAGCCTTTTTAATCGGCATAAACAAGGGCATATTTTCCGCAATTTTGCTATACAGTTCGTTTAATCTTTCTTTCGCAATCTTAAACATTATTTTGCCTCCCCGTTAAACACGTCTTTCGGCTCTATGTCCCCTTCCGTATAAGAAGTGAGAGGCGTTTTGCCTTCGTCCGTTTCCCCTGCTTGGAATTCGCCGTATAAGCCGTCGATATCCTTGATAAACTTACGGTTGAGAAGGTGCAAAGGAATATGTTGAGGGCAAACTCTCGAACACTCGCCGCAGTCCGTACATCTACCTGCCACGTGGAACGCGCGGATTACGTGGAAGAGCTGTTCTTCAAATTCCGAATCGTTTGCTTTCGCCGCAATACCCGAGTGGGGATTATCGAACACGCATTTCACACAAGAACAAGCAGGACATACGTTTCTACAAGCGTTGCAACGAATACACTTGGAAAGTTGTCCTTTCCAGAACGCAAAGCGTTCGTCTTCCGTCATCGCTTCGAGCTTTTCCACTTCTTCAAAGCGGTTTACGTCGCGTTCGGGACGTTCGTGCAAGATAATTTCTTCGTCTTTTGCTTGGTGCGTCTTATTGCATACTGCGCACTTGGAAAGTACAACTTCGGGTTTGTAAAGGGTGTATTCACCGTTGGTCGTAACGACTTTTACGTCCTTGTCCTCAACGTCTACGCTCTTTACGATACCGTCCGTCTTTTCCTTAATCGCTTCGATATTTAATTTTGCAAGGCACTCTACGGCAATCACGTACACGTTTTCGCGTTTGATACGGTGTTCTTTCACAAGTTGATTGAAACTGTACGTATCGCAAGGTTTCAAAAATACCGCCGTTTTGCCTTCCTTCTTGCTCATTTGAATCAAGTATTTGGACAAATTTGCGCCGCAGAACCAATCGTATACGAAATCTTTGAGTTCGTCTACCGTTTCAAAGGACGCAGGCGTGGGGTCATAGAAAAATTCGCCTTTTTTCCAACCGATGACGCGCGCTACTTCGCCGCTTTCCAAAAGCTGTTTCGCGCGTTCAAGCATTTTCATTTCAACGTCTTTCATCTTATTCACCCTCCTTTACACGAAGGTCGGTAAGGCGTTTGTTTTCGCCGAGCGCGGTTACCGTTTTTACAAAATCGTTCATAACGGCGGAGAAACGCGCGCCTTCCGCTGCGGAAACCCACTCTACGCGCGTGCGTTCCTTTTCTATACCCATATAATTCAAGAAACTGAACAACAGCGCCATTCTTCTTCTCGTATAATAGTTACCCGTTACGTAATGGCAATCCCCAGGGTGACAACCGCAAAGGATTACGCCGTCCGCGCCCTGTTGGAAGGCTTTTAATACGAACGTGGGATTTACGCGGCAGGAACAAGGCACGCGGATAATCTTTACGTTAGCAGGATAGCTCAAACGGCTGGAACCTGCAAGGTCTGCCCCTGCGTACGAACACCAGTTGCAACAAAAGGCAACGATGTTGGGCACAAATTCTTTCTTTTCGGTGCTTACTTCTTGCATATTGCTTCCACCTCCGACATAATTTGTTTCGAGCTAAATCCTTTCAAATCCATCGCACCCGAAGGACAGGTTACCGTACAAGCGCCGCAGCCTTGGCATACAGCAGGGTTGACGGACGCTACGCGACGGATTTCCGTTTTACCGCCGCCAAGACGGAATTCTTTATCTACGTACGTGATGGCGCCGTATGCGCAAACGTTGGCGCATTGACTACAACCGTTACACATATTTTCATCGGGCGTTGCCACGCAAGGGTTGGTCTTTAATTTGTCTTTTACAAGCAAACCGATTACCTTTGCCGCGCAAGCGGACGCCTGCGATACCGTTTCGGGAATATCTTTCGGTCCTTGGCATACGCCAGCAAGATATACGCCCGCCGTGGGACTTTCCACGGGACGGAGCTTCGCATGCGATTCGGTAAGGAAGTTGTTGGTGTCGATACTTGCCGTCAACAACGTCGCTACCTTTCTCACCGAAGGCTCGGGTTCGATAGCCGCCGCCAATACCACAAGGTCGGATTCAATCGTTACCTGTTCGTTATCGATAAGGTTCGAGCCTTGTACCATAAGCTTGCCGTTTTCGTTATATACTTTCCCAACCATACCTTTGATATAGTTTACGCCGTACTGTTCTACCGCGCGGCGGAAGAACTCGTCATAGTTTTTACCGGGCGTACGCACGTCAATATAGAATACGTTGACCTGCGTATCGGGATATTTTTCACGAATAAGCATCGCATGTTTCGCCGTATACATACAGCAAATCTTCGAGCAGTACGGTTTTCCGCAACCGCTGGTATCACGTGAGCCTACGCATTGAATAAAGGTAATTATTTTAGGATGTTCGTTATCGGAAGGACGAAGCAAGACGCCGCCCGTAGGGCCTGCCGCGTTCATCAATCTTTCGAGTTCAAGCGACGTGATAACGTCTTTATTTTCCTCATAACCGTATTCGTTGAACGCCGTAAGTTCGATAGGCTTAAAGCCTGTCGCTACGACGATTGCGCCGTATTGACGTTCGATAAAGCTGTCTTTTTGCTCGTAGTCAATCGCGCCGACGCCGCAGAATTTTTGGCAAATACCGCATTTGCCCGTCTTCATTTTAATACATTGCGTAGGGTCGATTACCGCTACGTTGGGAATCGCTTGCGCGAACGGAATATAGATTGCGGGACGGGTGTTCAAGCCCATATTGAACTCGTTAAGTCCTTTCTTGGAAGGGCATTTTTCCATACACAATTTACAGCCCGTACACTTCGTTTCGTCTACAAATCTTGCCTTACGACGGATTTTTACGCTAAAATTACCGACGAAGCCCTTGACTTCTTCTACTTCCGAATAAGAAAGAATATCTATCTTTTCGTGTTGCGCGCAATCTACCATCTTCGGCGTTAAAATACAAGCCGAACAGTCAAGCGTGGGGAACGTCTTATCAAGTTGCGCCATACGTCCGCCGATAGTCGCGTTCTTTTCCACAATATCCACTTCGAAGCCTGCGTCCGCAATATCGAGCGCCGCTTGAATACCCGCGATACCACCGCCGATTACGAGCGCGCGTTTTGCAACCGGACTTTCCCCTGCCATAAGGGGCGCGTTGAGTTTGACTTTTGCAATCGCCGTACGGACGAGAATCACGGCTTTTTCCGTCGCTTCGTCCATATCTTTATGAATCCACGAACAATGTTCACGGATATTTGCAACTTCTACCATATACGGGTTAAGCCCTGCCGCTTCCGCCGCCTTACGGAAGGTGGCTTCGTGCATTCTGGGCGAACACGAACCGATTACGATACCCGTAAGGTTGTGTTCCTTAATCGCTTGTTTGATGAGTTGCTGTCCGTTTTCGGAGCACATATACTGATAGTTTGCGGAATATACGACGCCCGGTTCGCTTTTCATGATTTCCGCAACCTTAACGACGTCTACCGTCGCCGAAATGTTGCTACCGCACCAACAAATAAAAACACCTATTCTTTGCATTATATTTACTCTCTTTATTTAGATTTTTTTACCGTTACTTGTTATACTTTCTGTAAGCGCTTACCAAAAGCTGCTGGGGTATGAATTCGTCTACGATAGGCGGAATTTCTTCTGCCGTTATGCCGTTCTTGCCTTGCATACGCACTACCGTGTCGCGCACCGCTTCCACTACCGCCGCAGGCGCTACGCCACGCGGACAACGTTCTACGCAAGCCATACAGGAAAGACAGTTCCAAATGGCGTCGCAAGCAAGCAATTCGTCTATCTTACCCCTTTCGAGCATGGATACGAATTGATGGGGTTTGATATCCATCTCCTTAAAAGCAGGACATCTACCCGAACATTTACCGCATTTCATACACTTTCTTACGTCTGTGCCGCTCAATCTTTGCATATTTTCAACGCGTTCTTGTTTCGTCATTGTTCCACCCCCAACGCTTCCGCAAGAAGCTCGGTAAAGTATTTCACAGGCAAAATGCCGTCGCCGTTTGCCTGCAAGTTATACAAGCAAAGCGGACACGCGGTAATCACTTCTTCCGCGCCCTTTTCTTTTGCGCTCATAAGCACTTTGCGGCTCTTTTGTTTGGGCAGTTCGCTATTCTTTAACGATACGTACGCGCCGCAACACTCGTTACGGAAGGGATACGTAACGGGCGTACCGCCGATTGCGCGGATAAAATCTTCGATAATCGTGGGATTTTCGGGATTGTCAAACGCCATTACGCCGCTGGGACGGAGCAAAAGACATCCGTAGTACGCGCCGATTTTTCTGTTCAACGGTTTTACCACCGCTTTTTTAATCACGTCGAAACCGATTACGTTTTTCAGCATTTCCAAGTAATGGAGCACTTCCGTTTCGCCTTTATACGGCTCGTCAAGCTTCATATAATTGTTAGCGCGAAACTGCATATCTTCGTTCGATTTCATATCTTCGTTGGTACGCTTGATTACGTTATGGCAAGCGGAGCAAAGCGTAAGCAATTTTCCGCCGTGGTGTTTTGCGTAATCGAGCGCGCGTACCGCCGAAAGTTTGGTTGCGATTTCGTCCGTTCCCATCGGATAGACGGCGCCGCAACATTGCCAATTTTCGATTTCTTCCATTTCTACGCCCAAAGCTTTCGCGCAAAGACGCGCCGTAACGTCGAGTTCTTTCGCTTTCGTTTTGAGCGTACAGCCGGGATAGTAACTGATTTTCATATCGTGTGCCACCTTTTTAAAGGGATTTATTTTTGCGGATACGCCATTTCTTCGGGACGGAACACTTCATCGAATTTTTCCGCCGTCAAGAACCCGAGCGCAACGCAAGCTTCTTTCAAGGAAATATTTTCTTTATATGCTTTCTTCGCCGTCTTTGCCGCGTTTTCGTAGCCGATATACGGGTTGAGCGCCGTTACGAGCATCAACGAATTATAAAGGTTATGGTGCATTTTTTCTTTATTCGCCTTAATACCCGTTACGCAGTTCTTTTCGAACGATACGATACCGTCTGCGAGCAAACGCACCGATTGCAAGAAATTATAGATGATGACGGGCATAAATACATTGAGTTCGAAGTTGCCTTGCGAAGCGCCTACGCCTACCGCCACGTCGTTCGCCATAACCTGCACCGCAACCATCGTCATCGATTCGCATTGCGTAGGATTTACTTTACCCGGCATAATCGAAGACCCCGGTTCGTTTTCGGGTATAAAGATTTCGCCCAAGCCGTCGCGAGGACCGCTAGCAAGCCATCTTACGTCGTTTGCAATCTTCATTAAATTGCAAGCGAGCGCTTTGAGCGCGCCGTGCGCGAATACGAGTTCGTCTTTCGACGTCAACGCGTGATACTTATTCTCCGCCGTAACAAACTTCTTACCCGTAAGCTCGCTTACCTGAACAGCCACTTCTTCCGCAAAGCCCTTAGGCGCGTTCAAGCCCGTGCCCACCGCCGTGCCGCCGAGCGCAAGTTCTTTCAAACCGCCAAGCGCCAACGCAAGCTGACCTTTCGTCTTTTCGACCATATTTCTCCAACCGCTAATCTCTTGCGAGAAAGCGATGGGAACGGCGTCTTGCAAATGCGTTCTGCCGCTCTTTACAATCCCTTCGTTTTCCGCTTCTAAACGTTTGAGCGTCGCCGTAAGCTTATCCATAGCGGGGAAGAGATTGTCTTCAATCGCTACCACCGCGGCAATGTGCATTGCCGTAGGGAACGTGTCGTTGGAACTTTGGCTCTTATTGATATCGTCGTTGGGATGCAAGAGTTTCTTGCCTGCAATTTCGTTGCCGCGGTTAGCGATAACTTCGTTTGCGTTCATATTCGACTGCGTGCCGCTGCCCGTTTGCCATACGACGAGCGGGAAATGTCCGTTAAGAGAACCGCTAATCACTTCGTCGCAAGCCGCGCAAATCGCGTCTTTCTTTTCTTCGGGAAGCTTGCCGAGTTTCCAGTTGGCAAGCGCCGCCGCCTTTTTCAAAACGCCGAACGCCTTGGTTATTTCACGGGGCATTACTTCGTCGCCGATACGGAAGTTTTGATAACTTCTTTGCGTTTGCGCCGCCCAATATCTGTCTGCGGGTACTTGCATTTCCCCCATCGTGTCTTTTTCAATACGGTATTCCATTTTTCTTTTCTCCGATTAAATTTCGATTTGCGCGATAACGTCTTTCAAAACCTTTGCGCTGTTTTGGAACTTCGCCACTTCTTCGTCCGAAAGCTTGGGCGTGAGCGTCGTAATAACGCCTTGCGAACCGATTGCGCAAAGGGTGGAAAGTGCTACGTCCGACACGCCGTATTCGCCGTCAAGCACGGTGGAAACGGGCAAAATCGTATATGCGCTGGAATAAATACTGTTGACGATTTGCGTTACGCAAGCGGCGATACCGTAGAAGGTTGCGCCCTTGCCCGCAATAATTTTACCGCCCGATTTTTTCACGTATTCTTCCACTTCTTCGTGCGTATAAGGCGTAATTTTCAAAACGTCCTTTTCCGTCAACGTCTTTTCGTATTCCGCCAAGGGAATCCCCGAAATGTCCGCCGTCGACCAAGCCACAAACGAGCTGTCGCCGTGTTCGCCCAAAACGTACGCGTGAACTTGCTTTTGGTTTACCGAATACAATTCGGAAAGACGGGTTCTCAAACGGATACTATCCAGCGTGCAGCCCGTACCGATAACTCGGTTTTTGGGAACGCCCGTAATTTTGCAGAAAACGTAGGTGAGTACGTCTACGGGGTTTGCCACGAACAAGTAGAGCGCGTCGGGTGCGTGTTTCACGATTTCAGGCGCGATGCTCTTCAAGATATTTACGTTCGTTTGCGTAAGGTCGATACGCGATTGCCCCGGCTTTCTGCCGACGCCCGACGTGATGATGACGATATCCGAACCGACGGCGTCTTCATACGTACCGCAATAAATCTTTACGGGATGCAAATAGGGCGTCGCTTGAACGATATCCATCGCCTCCCCTTTTGCCTTGTCCACGTTGACGTCGATGAGTACGATTTCACCAACCGAACCCGTCGCAACCAGCGTGTAGGCAACCGTAGCGCCTACCGAACCTGCACCGATGATAGTAACTTTGTTGTTCATTTTTTTATCTCCGTGTTTTGATTTTTCTTCTTCCCATCGCGTCTACGCTCATACGTACGCCTATACGCGCGCGTAAAAGGGTATTTTATTACACGATACGACATTATTATATCATATTTTTTTTTAAAGCACAAATACTTAAAGGCTTTTTTTGTAATTTCCAATCGCTAAATCGATAAATTTTTATCTTTTCACTCTTCCCCATCTACGCAAAAAAAGCCCTGCCCGAAGGCAGAGCCAAAGCAATGAATAATTAGAACGAAAAAATCAATCCCCAACGATAGCGTCCACAAGCAACAGCGAACCTTCTATCACAACGAAAATACCGCTGACGACAAACACCCACGTTACGGTATTGTTACCGTTAAACAGCAACAAAATCCCTATCAGTATACAAATAGCAGGCAACGCGTATGCAAAGATTTTTTGAAAGAGCGAATCGCAACGAACGCGCGATTTCCATTTTTCATACAGCAGCAATATCCCCGCAATCAGCAATATGCCCGCAAGCAAATACAAGACGGCTCGCACGGCGAAAATGCCAAATAAAATCACGACAAGCCCCGTTACCGCTTTCACAACGGCAAGGGCGAGCGTTTTATTGAAAAAATCCAACACGCCGAGCGCAATCAGCAGTAAGCCGATTGCAGACATCGCGATTTTTACCACGTCTTCTTGAAAGGCGATTAGCAGCACGCCTAAAACGACTGTCAACGCCGCCACGATGAATTTTTCCGTCTTTCTCATAGCCGCTCCCTAATGTTATTGTTACGCGCCGTCGCGCAAAATATACGCCGTTACGGCATTTCGAAGCGAGAGACGATTACGTTCGTTTCGGCGCCTTTTCCGACTTCCGAAGCAGTCAAATGCAACGGGTTATTCCGTTTTTTCAACCGTCTCTCCACTTTTAACGAAATATATTACAGTATATGCAAAAAAACCGAAAAAGTGCACGACTTTTTCGGTTTTTAAAAAATATTCTATTTTTTACAAATCGGTTACACGGAGATTTCCAAGCACTTCGGCGTATTTTTCTTTCGTGAAAGACACCGTACCCGTCGTCATTACCGTCGCCGTGCCCGCCGCTACGCCCGCGCGTAAAATCTCGGAAATAGGAGCGCCTTCCGACAAACGGATTGCCGCCGCCGCGACCATACCGTCGCCAGCGCCCACCGTGGAATTCATCGCTACGTTCAAACTCTTACAATAAAAACTCTTACTGCCGTCCGTGATTACCGCTCCCTGTTTCCCGAGCGAGAGCAAAACGCATTTTGCGCCCCTGTCGATGAGTTCGTAGCAAGCGTCCAACATATCTCGTTTGTCTTCAATCCGTCTGCCGATACTGTTTTCCAACTCATCCAAATTAGGCTTTATCAAATCCACACCCATATCCAATGCGTGGAAAAGCCTATCTCCTTTTGCGTCTACGATTTTCAAAGAATTGGGCGAAACCGCTTTTACCATTTCCCCGTAAAAACTCGCTTCAATCCCCTTAGGCAAACCGCCCGACAATACGGTAACGGCGCTTTTTGCCGACTGCGTCTTTATCAAAGAAAGCACTTCTTGCGCCTTTGCGTTCGTGATTTCTTCACCCACGTCGTTCACTTCCGTGAGCATAGAACGGCTGTCGATAAATTTATAATTTTCGCGCACCCTGCCTTTATTCCAAGCGAAGGAATACGGCACGCCTTCATTATCTAACGCATTTTCGAAAACGTATCCGTTTTCGTTGTACATAAGTCCCGTGGCAAACGATTCGAAGCCCATCCTTGCAACACCGATGGCTACGTTCAGCCCCTTGCCGCCCAGCGATATCGCTTTATTTTTTACCACGTTGGTTTTCCCGACGTTTAAAGAATCCAGCTCCATCGTAACGTCAATCGACGGGCTCATACAAACGGATAAAATCATATTCCACTACTCCCACATTTCACCGTAGGGTAACGGACGGGAAGCTGTTTACAAGAGAACTTGCGCGCGAGTTTTCCGTAGCGTTGCCTTACCATATATACTATAATTATTATACACCATAAAAATGCAAATTTCAATATGAAAAGTAAAAAATTTTCCATATTTTTTAACGATTTTCACGTAATCGGCATAAATAAACGGGTTTGGCGCGAAACCAAACCCGTTTCTTCTTGAATTTCTTTACATAGAAATCATCTTCAACGTTTCGTATAATTCGTAATTAAATACTTTCTTCATTGAAACCGCTTCGATAATATCCATATCGATAATCTTGTTATCCTTAATACCTACCGCGCGGTTACCGATTCCGTCATTGAGAAGCCGTACGGCCTTGTTACCAAACTGCGCCGCAAGCATTCTGTCCGCCATCATCGGAGAACCGCCGCGTTGTACGTGTCCGATGCACGTGGGACGAACGGAGTACGTCGTAAGCGATTGCAGTTGTTTTGCAAACTGCTCCGCACTCATAACGCCTTCCGCTATAACGATAATATTCGAGTGCTTGCCGTTCGCACGGGAGCGGTTGATACTCGATACGATTTCTTCCATATTTACCGCAACTTCGGGTACGACGATGATTTCCGCGCCCGAAGCGATACCGCTGTACAACGCGATGTCGCCGCAATGTCTACCCATAACTTCAACAACGGAAACGCGTTCGTGCGAAGTCATCGTATCGCGGAGTTTGTTTATCGTATCCAAACAGGTATTTACCGCCGTATCGAAACCGAGCGTATAATCGGTATATTCAAGGTCGTTATCAATCGTGCCGGGGATACCAATCGTGGGTACGCCGTATTGTTCGCTCAATACTCTCGCGCCGCGGAAAGAACCGTCGCCGCCGATAACCACAAGCCCTTCAATGCCGTGTTTTTCGAGCGTCGCCACCGCTTTCTTTTGCCCTTCTTCCGTCAACATCTCCATACATCTTGCCGTACGGAGTTTCGTTCCGCCAAACTGCACGATATTGGAAACGCTGCGCATTTCCATCGGGATAAGTTTGTCTTCGATAAGTCCCGCATAACCGCGTTCAATCCCGTACACTTCCATACCGAAATAAATCCCCGAACGCACAACCGCACGAATTGCCGCGTTCATACCGGGCGCGTCGCCGCCACTCGTAAGCAAACCGATTCGTTTCATTTTTCTTTACCTCTCGCTTTTTGTACTCTCACAAAATCCCCGTCTTACCTAATATTTTTTGCAACTATACGTAAAAAATACATTTAGCAAAAAATATCCATAATCCGTTTAAACAGTCCATATAATATTATAACGATTTTTCGACAAAATACAACTGTTTTAACGGCGTTTTCTCAATTTTTGCCAATTTCTTTTTATAAAAGCTTAATACACTTTTCATCTAAAAAGCCGTACAGTTCCGCCATTAAACCGCGGCTGGGCGTAACCTTTTGCGTACAAAGCATTTTTTTGCCGTCCTTTACGAAATACACGGGCGTTTTCCCTTCGTAGAAGGTGAGCGTTTCCATAAGCTCTTCCAAATCCGCCTCGTCCATACCCGTAACATTGAGCCAAAGTTTTTTATCTTCGTCCGCCTTTTCCGTCGGCGCAACAGGCACAACCGTAGGTGAAACCTCCCCTGTTACCGCGACGGGCGAAGCTTTTTCCTCGGGAACGAATTCCGTCATTTTATCCACGATAATCGCAGGCGCTTTATCGGCGTCGATACTCAATTTTCCCGTTACGGATACCACTCTGTCGTTTTCTAAAAAGCTACGAATTTTATCGTATACTTTGGGGAAGCAAACACACTCTATCGAGCCGTACATATCTTCCACCGTAACGAACGCCATAAACTGTCCCGATTTGGTTTTCAGTTTCTTGCTTGCAGCTATCATACCGCCCATAGACACTGCCATACCGTCGGAAAGTTCGGTATACGTCTTAATTCCCGTTTCTTCGTCTTCGGTATAAGAATTGAGCAACGAACAGTTGAAGTTTCTATCCTTAAAGTACGGCAGAAACTTCTCGAACGGGTGTCCGCTGACGTATACGCCAAGCACCGATTTCTCTTTCGAAAGCTTTTCCATCGTGTCGTATTCGGGAATATTCGGGAATTGAACTTCTATCGCCTGTTCTTCCAAAATATCGCCAAATAACGAAAGCTGCGCCCCCGCCTTTTGTTTATCGAGCGCGTTTACCCTTGCGTATACTTCTTCGTACACCGCCGCTACTTGTTGGCGCGAACAGCCGAACGAGTCGAACGCGCCCGCATAAATAAGACTTTCGATAATACGCTTATTGATAAACTTCGCGCAACGGGACACGAAATCTCCGAAATCTTTGAACAAACCGTTTTCATTGCGTTCTTTAATAACGAGCGCTATCGCGTCTTGTCCCACGCCGCGAAGCGCGCCGAGTCCGATACGGATACCGTTTCCTTCTACCCAGAAAATATCTTTCGATTTGTTGATATCGGGCGGAAGAACTTGGATATTCTTTTCCTTCATATACACGATATATTTGGAAATTTCGTCGATTTTATCGATTCTGTCGTTTAAGATGCCCGCCAAAAATTCTTTGGGATAGAACGCTTTAAGATACGCGGTACGGTATGCCACGACCGCATACGCCGCCGCGTGCGATTTATTGAACGCATACGAAGCGAAGCTTTCCATATCCGCAAATATCTTCGCCGCCACTTCTGCGGGAATCCCCAAATGCGCGCAACCCGTAATACCGTCTTCCGGCGAGCCGTAAATAAATTTGTCCTTTTGTTCCATCAGCTCTTTTTTCTTCTTTTTCGCCATTGCGCGGCGGACAAGGTCCGCTTGACCGAGCGAATAGCCTGCAAGCTGTTGGAAAATTTGCATAACTTGTTCTTGATAAATGATAACCCCGTACGAATTCTTCAAAATCGGCTCTAAATACGGCGTATCATACGTGATTTTTTCGGGGTGGTGCTTATTCTCGATATATTTTGGTATGAAGTCCATCGGTCCCGGACGGTAAAGGGAAATACCTGCAATCAAATCTTCCAAACAGTTTGGCTGCAAGTCTTTCATAAACTTTTTCATGCCGCCTTGTTCGAGTTGGAACACCGCGTCCGTATCTCCGGACGAAATGAGTTGATACGCTTCGGGTACGTCCACACCGATTTTATTGAAATCGATGTCAATCCCCTTGCCTTCTTTGATATATTCGAGCGTGTTTTGAATATCGGTAAGCGTCGTCAGCGCCAAAAAGTCCATTTTCAGCATACCGACTGCTTCCACTTCTTTCATATCGAACTGCGTTACGATATCGTCGCCGTTTCTTGCTAAAGGCACGTTATCCGAAAGCACCTTGTTGCAAATAACGACGCCTGCGGCGTGTTCGGACGTATTCTTGGGCATACCTTCGAGCTTTAAGCCCATATCGATTACCTTTTGAATTTCGGGATTGCTTTCGTATACGTCGATAAATTCCGAATTTTTCTTTTGCTTTTGTTCGGCGAGCTTCTTCTCGATATCCTTGCGTTTATCTTCGTCCAACGACGGGTCTTGCAGTTGCTTTTCGAGTTTGGGAATCTTCCTCCCCAAAAGTTCGCTTATCGTGGACTTACCGTCCATCAGTTTCGCCACTTTATCCGTTTCCGAATACGGCACGCCCATTACGCGCCCCACGTCCTTGATAACGGCGCGTGAAGCGAGCGTACCGAACGTAACGATTTGCGCCACGTTTTCGGGATGGTATTTTTCACGGACGTATTCAATCGTTTCGATTCTTCTACGCGTGCAAAAATCGACGTCAAAGTCGGGCATGGAAACACGGTCAGGATTCAAAAAGCGTTCGAAAATCAAATCGTATTTCAACGGGTCTACGTCGGTAATCCCTATCGAATACGCCACGATGCTACCTACGCCCGAACCGCGCCCCGGTCCTACGGGAATACCGTTCAATCTCGACCAGTTGATATAGTCCCAAACAATTAAGAAGTAATCGGCAAACCCCATCTTGATGATAATGCCGAGTTCGTATTCTACGCGCGCCTTGATTTCGTCCGTAATATTTTCGTACCTACCCGCAAGCCCTTTCCAAGTAAGGTTGGTGAGATATTCAGGCGACGTCGTACCGTCGTCCGGTTTATACAATGGTATGAGCGACGTATCGCGGATAGGGTCGCCTTTTGGCGTCAAGTCGAACACGGGCTCTTCGATTTTATCCGCTATCACGCGGGTATTGGTAATCGCTTCGGGCACGTAATGGAAAAGCTCTGCCATTTCATCGCCCGATTTCATATAAAATTCGTGTTCTTCAAAGCGCATTTTCGGCTGCGCAAGCGTCGATTTCGTTTGAATACACAGCAATACTTCGTGCATTTCCCAATCTTCTTTTTCGATATAATGCACGTCGTTTGTCGCCACCAAACCGATATTCAATTCTCTTGCAATCTTGATAAGGTCGGGCAAGATTTGCTTTTGTTCGGCTATGCCGTGGTCTTGGATTTCGATATAAAAATCTTCCCCGAACACGTCTTTCATCTCTGACGCCCATTTCTTTGCCCCCTCGTAATCCCCTTTGAGCAAAAGCTGAGGAAGTCTGCCTGCCAAACACGCCGAAAGGCAAATAACCCCTTCGTGATGTTTTTTAATCAAATCGTAACTTATGCGCGGTTTACCGCCTACGTAACCGTCGATATAGGAAAGGGAATCGAGTTTGACGATATTCTTATACCCCGTCTTGTTTTTTGCAAGCAACACGATATGCTCGTTTTTCCCTTGCGCGGGACGGACAAGATGGTCGTCTACGGCGTACAATTCGCACCCGATGATATATTTTATCCCCTTTTTTACGCACTCTTCCGCGAAATACAGCGAAGCATACATATTGCCGTGGTCGGTAATGGCGCAGGCGTTGATATTGTTTTTAACGAGATGTTCGATTAAATCGTCCACCTTTGCCGCACCGTCCAAAAGACTGTATTCCGTATGTAAATGTAAATGCACAAAATCCGTCATAACCTTCTTTCCTTTTACAATTCTTCCGCGAGTTCTATCAGTCTTCTCATACGGTGATTTAAGCAACTCTTACTTATCCCCAACGTATCCGCGAGCTCTTGTAACGTCTTTTCAGGGTGTTTTAAGCGAAGCTTTGCCAGCGTAACCAGTTCTTCGCTTAAATCTTTAAAATGCGTTTGGTCTTCTATCTTCTTGATGGCAACCACCTGTTTTACGGCGGCAATCGCCGTCTTATCCGCGTTGCCCGCCATACAATTTCTCGCGCGGTTATCGTTATTCGCCTCGTCGCGTTTTTCCGAAACGCTGACAAATTTTTTTAACGAATTATGCGCGCCGATAACGGCAAGGAAATCGGAAATCGCTTCCTTGCTCTTGATATACACCACGTAATTTTCCTTGCGCTCTATCCATTTCGCAAACAAATCGAACTCGTCCAAAATCAAGCAAAAATCCCGCGCCGTCTTTTTTTCGTTGAATACGATTTCCAAGTGATAGCCTGCGCCGCCGCCCTTGGGTACGGTACAACTGCCGCCCCCTAAAAACGCGCCGCGGATATAGGCGATTTTCCGCTCTTCCCCTTTGACGAGTATTTTACAAATCCCTTCGCGAAAATCGTTGCCGTCACGTTTTAACAAGCGCAATGCAGAAAGCGTTTCTTTACCCAATTCCGACGGGCATAAAAGGACTAGCTTGTCCCGTCCGCTCATCCTATCCATAACGGCGTGCGTTACGGAAAGTTCCGCGCTGAACACTTCCGAAAAAATACGCATAAAAAATTCCGCGACGTATTCCGTTTCACTCACGAGAAAAAAGGTGGGCACGCCGTCTTGAATGCCCAAAGCGCCGCTCGTGCGGACGAACGCGGAAAAGGCGGCTTTTTTCTCCCCTTCCGTCTTACTCTCCGTCAAAAAACGGCTGATTATCTCTTTTTTTAAATCGGTAGTGAAACTCATTTTTTTCTCTTAAAGGTGTTTTTTATACGCCGCAAATCGGAAATCGGGCAAACGTCCGTCGATATTGTCTATTCTGTCTATCGGAAATGCGATACGGGTAAGCTGCTCGTCCACGATTTTCGTATCGCCCACTCTGTCGCAAGAGTGCGCGTCCGAATTGATAATAAACCGAGCGCTTGTCTTTTGCGCAATTTCCGTAAGCTGTTCGTCCGTCAAGTGCATTTTCTTGGAATTCAATTCGATATACGTGCCGTAATCAGCGGCGCATTTCGCCACTTCCAAAACGTCGGCGGGACAAACGTACGAAAGATGCGTGAGCGTATCTATCGGATTATTTTTAATTGCTTCGATATACGCTTTCGTATTGCGCCGTATCAAGCTTTTCGACGCGTGATGAAAGAGTTTTCTCGCAAGCAAATTTCCCCAAAAATAACCGTAACGGTGAGAATACGGTTTACAGGAAATGAACACGTGGAAACCGCAGTTGAATATATCGAAATTTTCATAGTCCGCTTCCGTCATATCCGTAACGCCCGAATAGCCGCGAATATTCGCTTCCATACCGAGCAAAACCTTTACGCCGTATTCCTTTTCCGCTTCTTCGCATTCTTTTCTACACGCGGCAATTTCCTTACGTTTTACCCCGAACGCTTTATGCGCAAAGCCGTGGTCGGTAATGGCAATTTCTTTTAATCCCAGCATTTTTGCCGCCGCCACGTTTTCCGCAACCGTGTTCTTCCCGTGCGAATAGGGCGTATGCGTATGATAATCTCCCGTTAAAAGCACCGCTTTTCTCCTTCGTTACGTAATATACCGTATCTCTTCTTCCAATCGTATTTTATATTGCGCAAACACCGCTTGTTTTATAATCCCAATCAGCGTCCGAACGTCGTTCGCCGTAGCGCGGTTGTCGTTAACGATAAAATTTGCGTGCGTTTCCGACACCGTTGCTCCGCCCACGCGTAAGCCTTTCAGTCCTGCCCCGTCAATCAACTTCCCTGCGATTTGTCCGTCGGGATTTTTGAATACGCAACCCATACTCCTGCCTTGGGGTAAATGCGCCCGACGCCCCTTATAGCGTTTTCTCGCCGCCGCTATATTGGCTTCGTCAGAGTTAATCAATCGTAAGCTTGCGCCCAAAATAACGCTTTTTCCGTCCATAAACGCGCTGTGTTTATATGTGTAATCGCAATCCTTAACAGGCAAAACGATAATTTCGCCCTCCCTGTAAACCGTAACGCTTTCCAAAATTTCCGCGACATATTTACCGCTCACGCCAGCGTTCATATACAAAGCGCCGCCGAGCGTACAGGGTATGCCTTCCAAAAATTCCGCGCCGCTCTTTTGTAAACGTTGACACGCCCATAACAGCTTCGTCGAAGATATACCGGACGGGAAAAACAACGTTCCGTTTTCTTCGTATCGCATTTTTTTCGTGCAAACGATAACGCTTTGTATCGCACCGTCGCTCGGCAATACGTTAGTCAGATTCCCCAGCGTATAAAACGGAACGCCGTCTTGTCGCAAGTTTTTTATTAAATCCACGAGTTCGGCTACCGTTCTCGGATAAAAAGCCGTTTCCGCCAAGCCGCCGCAACCGATACTGCTGCGTTTGGAAAAATCAAACGGCGTTTCCCGTTCGAACCGCTGATATTTTTCTTCGAAAAATACTCCGTACAAATATTCACCTCATTATAACATATTTTTTTACTTTTTAAAAGTGTTTTTTCACTCTTTTTCATATTGACGAAAAATTTTTATCTCCTTTATCTTATGCGACAACCGTCCGCGTCGTGCAAGCATTTGACAAAACGCAAAAAAACGTGGTATACTTTATCTATGATACGGTGTGTTTTATTTGACCGCGACGGCACGCTCGGCGAACTTTCGGATAAACGTTATCCCCAGACCTTTACGCCGTTTGCGGATATTCAAAAAACTTTTGATTTGCTCAAAAAGCGCGGCTTTCTCGTTGGTATTATTACCAATCAAGCGAGCATTGCGCGCGGCACGGGCAAAGATTACGATTTTGAACGGGAATTCATCTCCTACGGCGTAAACACGTGGGCGATTTGTCCGCACGACAATGCCGACAACTGCGATTGCCGAAAACCCAAAAGCGGATTATTATTATCCGTCGCCGAAAAATTGAACGTTTCCCCATGCGAGTGTCTCGTCGTCGGCGACAGAGTAAGCGATATACAATGCGCCTTAAACGTTGGAGCAAAGGCGGCGCTCGTTTTAACAGGCTACGGCGAAAAGGAAAAAGACGCCGCGTTACAGCTTTGCCCTACGCTGCCCGTGCTTTCACGGTTTGATGAAATCGCGAATATTCTTACATAATCGTAAAAAAATACGGCATACTGCATAGTATGACCGTAAGAGAAAAAACGTCCGTTACATTAAAATATCTAATTGTTGTCGCTTCGCTCGGGGGCGTACTTTTATCGCTGTTTACGGCGACAAAAGACGGCTATTCCCATTGGGCAAGGCGGCTTTTGTATTTTACCGCGCAATCGAATATTTGGATAGGCGTTACCACCCTTTTTATCCTTTTATTTTCTTTTACGGCGTATAATGAAAAACGGGAAAAGCGGCTTTATTTATTCCGTTTCGTCTTTACCGTTTCCATCACTTTAACGGGAGTCGTGTTTTGCGGAATTTTAGCCCCGTTTGCAGATAAATACGGGTTTCGGACTTGGTCGTTTTCCAGCATACTCACGCACGCGTTATCGCCTGCGCTTTCTATCGCCGATTTCTTTTTGGATAAGCGGAATTTTTCCATTGAAAACAAGCACGTGGCACTATGCGCCGTACCGCCCGTCCTTTATTTTTTAACTTCGTTTATCCTTGAATTTTTCTACGTGGATTTCGGCAGAGGAGAGCCGTACCCCTACTTCTTTATGAATTTCCGTTCTCCCGTGGGCGTATTCGGGTTTTCGTCCAAACCGCCTTTCGTAATGGGTACGTTTTACTGGTTTTTGATATTCCCCGCGCTGCTCTTTATCATCGCGTTTTCATACAAGCGGTTATACAACCGAAAAAAGGCAAAATAAAGACCCGAATTATTCGAGTCTTTATTTTTTACGCTTTATATACGATTTCGCCGCCGCAAACGGTAAGGATTACGTCGTATTTATCGTTGAGCACCGTGAAGTCCGCGCGTTTGCCCACTTTTATACTGCCCGCTTCGTTATCGATACCAAGCATTTTCGCAGGATTAATCGTTGCGTAGTCTACCGCTTGTTCCAAGGTGACGCCCACTTTCGTAACGATATTTTCAATCGCCCTATTCATACGCAATACGCTGCCAGCAAGCGTGCCGTCCGCAAGACGGGCTTCGCCGTTTTTCACGAATACTTTTTGTCCGCCGAGTTCGCTTTCGCCGTCAGGAATCCCCTTTGCGCGCATAGCGTCCGTAATGAGCGAAATCTTGTCGGTGAATTTGTTTTTGACAAGCAATCGCATAGCGGGCACAGATACGTGAATCGTGTCGGCAATCAGTTCGCAGTTCAACTCGTTAACGAGCATTGCGCTGCCCACCACGCCGATTTCGCGATGATGCAACGCCGATTGCGCGTTGTACGTATGCGTAACGTTTTTCGCGCCTGCCGAAACCGCCTTCTCCACGTCCGCGAACTTTGCGCCCGTATGACCGATAGAAGCCACCACGCCGTTTTTCGCAAGGTGTTTAATCAATTCGTCAGCCCCTTCTACTTCGGGCGCGAGCGTAACGATTTTGATGGCGTTGCCGCTCGCCGCGTTATATTCGTCGAATACCGCAATATCGGGCTTTGCCACGTATTCGAGCGGTTGCGCGCCCTTATGCGCCGCCGCAATGAACGGACCTTCCAAGTGGATACCTACCACCCTTGCGCCGTCCTTTTTATCCGATTCTCTGTATTCCTTTACGGCACGCATCGCTTTGAGAATATTCTCTTTGCTTTGCGTCATCGTGGTTACAAGAAAAGACGTAGTTCCTTCTTGCGCAAGCGTTTTTGCGATAATCGCGATATCTTCCACCGTTCCGTCCATACCGTCCGAACCGCCCGCACCGTGTACGTGCTGGTCGATAAAACCGGGCAAAACGATTGCGTTATCGGGCAAATCAATAATCTCTCCTTTGCCCTTTTTACCGATACTTTGTATCGTATCGTCAAACGTTACCGTACATTTCTTCAAGCCTTTTCCGTCTACGTAGACGGTGGCGTTTTTAAACACTTTCATCTTTATTCTCCGTTAAAGATTAGCGGGCAAGGAAGCCGCTGCGATGCTTTGTCCTACGCGACGGTTCTTTTCGTCGGGCAAACCAATGTCGATAGAAGCGTATTCGGGATATTCTTCCGCAAGGACTTTCTTGCACGTAGCAAGGATAATATCGCCGCCTTTACCGCCCATTACGCGTCCGAGAAGAAGCATATGCTTAATCTCGTAAAATCTTGCGTAGAAGGGAATCGTGTGCGCCAAATACACGCCGATATCTTCGTATATTTGCGCCGCAAGCGCGTCGTCTTTTTCCATAAGCGCCTGGATTTCTTTCAATTTTTGCGCAGGCGTCAAACCGTCCGCAAACTTGTGTCCACCCGCTTCCGCAAGCTTGATAACCGCGTCTTGCGAGAAATATTTACAGCCTACGCCCACGTCGCCGCTCCATTCGTCCACCATCGCGTCTTCGTTGAAATCCACAGGCGCGAAAGCAAGCTCCGAAAGCCAGCCGTTTACGCCGCCTTGCGTGTTGATATAACCAACCGCTTCGCTCGTACCCATAGCGATACCGAGTATGCCGTTGTCTTCCAAATCAATCGCTCCGGCAAGCGCCGTAACGTCGCCGTCGTTGGCGACCTCCAAAGGAATTTCTTTGCCAAGCTCCTTGCTCATTTCCTTTGCCACGTTGATGTACATATATTTGATATAATCACCGTATTTTTCCTTATCTACTTTTACGAACAAGGAAGCAACCATAATCTTGTTGTCCACGTAAACGCCTGCGGAAGATACGCCGATAGCGTCAACGGTAGGCATTTTGGACGCCGCCGTTTTCATCGCCGTCAGAATTTCGTTATAGTGATAAGTAGGGTCGGTGGTAATCTTCGGATTCCAAACGACTTCTTCACTATATACCACTTCGCCGTCGATAACCGCGCTTACCTTTCTATCCGAACCGCCTGCGTCGAAACCGATACGACAGCCTTTCAAATAGCCGCCGACGCGCATGGAATTGTTCTTTTGCGCGGGAATTTCGTCTTGTTCAAGCCAAACCACTTCGAAAGGTTTTTCGTAAACGCCGCTCATAAACTCCACGTCGAACGCGCGCAAGCCTTCCATCGTGTACGCCTTTTTCAAATATTCGTAAATGGACTTACTGCCCGCAACGTAAATTTTATAACCGCCCACTACCCACAAAATCGTCTTTGCGAGTCTTTCCGCAATACGGAAATTGAACGCGTCGTTGACGCCGTCCGCAAGCGCTTTATACGTATAAACGTAGTTATAACCGCCGCTTCTTTCCGCAATAAGCGTAACCTCTACGGGGTTCGCGCATTTCGCTACTTCCGCTTCGAAGTCGCAAAGCGCTTTATTCATAGGATAAAAATTTTTGTCCAAAACAGGCATTTTCATAATACCGTCTCCTTTTTAACATAATGTTATACCTACATTATACTATTTTCACGTATATTTTCAATAGAAAATATTTCTGTAAATTTATAAATTATTCCGCAAAATTCGCCATGAAATATTTTACAAATCCGCAAAAAAATGATATACTTGTGTCATGGAAGCAAAAACGTTGGAAAAAAAATTTTATAAGCACAAGATATCCAATCTATTAAACGTACAAAAAATCGTTACGATTCATTATCAGGAATTGGAAAAAAATTACGTTTCCAAGGATGAAAAACACGATTTTTGGGAAATAAATTATGCGGATAAGAAAGATGCGCTCATCGTCAAAGAAAACGGCAGTACACTGTTAAAACAAGGCGAAATGATATTCATCAAGCCCAATCAAACGCATCGTTTGGAGTGCGTGGGCGAAGAAGCGAATATCTTTATCATTTCCTTTGAGTGCCGCAGCGAAAGCATGCGCTTTTTTAACGATAAAAAATACCGCGTCCCCGACGAGTTCCGTTACCTTTTGCAGAGCATTATGTCAGAAGCGAGAGAAACGTTCGTTCTGCCCGATTTCGACCCCGATTTGAACAAACTCATCTTGCGGGACAACCCCAATCTCGGCGGCGAACAGGTATTGAAAAACCAACTGGAATTGTTGCTTATTTACATGCTCCGTCAAGCGAATAATCAAAACGCGCAACAAGAATTTTTCGTATCCAAAATCACATCGTCCAACGATTTGCAAGACGAAATCGTTTGTTATCTATCTTCCAAGCTCTACGATACGCTATCCTTGGACGAATTGTGCGAAAAATTGCATTACGGTAAAACGCACCTTTGCTCCTTTTTCAAACAAAAAACGGGCGCAAGTATCTACCATACATACTTAAAACTGAAAATCGACGAAGCGAAAAAGCTTATTAGACGAAAATACTCGTTTACCGATATTGCAAACAAGCTCTTCTTCGATTCCGTCGCCCATTTCAGCTACGTATTTAAAAAACACACGGGTATGACCCCGCGCGAATACAAGGCAAGTATTAAGTAAGGAGCGTTATGACGTATACGAGAGCGGAATTATTCGTACTGCCCATTGCCCTATCGGCAATGGTTTTTTTCGCCCTTTTATTGCGATTTCTTACACGCAAAAAACCGCTATGGGTACAAGATTTGCCCTTTCTTTGTATCGCCGTCGCCGTATTGGCATTAGAACTTGTAAAACAAGGTAAAAATATCGTAGACGGCTACGACACTTGGACGATTCCTTTGCATTATTGCAGTACCTTTGCCGTTTGGTTTCCCTTGGCGGAATTTACGCGCGGAAACGTTCGAAAGCGTATGCAAAATATTGCGTTCGTCGCTTCTTTTTGTTTGCTTGCCCTATTCTATTTCAATCCACGCTCGATTATCGGCGGCGCTTGTGAAAACGTCTTTGGGGATTTCGGCGCTTTTCATACCTTTTTCTACCATCATCTCGCCCTGTTATATTGTATTCTCGGCATCATTTTTAAACGGTTTCGCCCTGATTTCCACGACGGGTGGCTGTGGATAAGTTGTATGAGCGTTTACCTTTCGATTGCCGTGATTTTCGCATTTGGATTTCAAACCAACTATTTTAATATTTTGCAAAGCAACGTGCCTTTTATGGAATTTATCCGCGTTACGTTTGGGCAAATCGCTTACTTGCTTTTCTTTTTTTCGTTAGTCTTATTGGGCGGAGCAAGCGTGTTTTGGATAAAAGCACGTTTTGATAAAACCGACAAAAGAAAAACGGTTGCGTGAGCAACCGTTTTTCTTTTGTTGTTAATTTTTCGCCTTTTCCAAAAGCTCGTTTACCGAAGCGGAAATTTCCGCAAGTTTTGCTTGCGCCGTAGCTTCGTCTTTCGCTTTGAGCGAATAGTAAATTTTGAGCTTCGGCTCTGTACCCGACGGGCGTACGCATACGAACGAACCGCCTGCAAGTTCGTAATATACGCAGTTGCATTTGGGGATATCGAGCGTTTCCACGTTACCGTTACAATCGGTGCGTTTCGCCGCGCTGTAATCGCGTACGGCTTCCACTTTCACGCCCGCAAAATCATCCACTTTCAATGTTTTGAGCGCGTTGACGACGGCGTTCATTTCCTTCATCGCATTCAAGCCCGAATATTGGATAGAAACGTTTTTATCGAGCACGTAGCCGTACTTTGCGTAGATTTCCTGCAATCTATCAAATACCGATTTACCGATATACGCATAGTAGCAAACCATTTCTGCGCAAAGCATAGACGCAACGACGGCGTCCTTATCTCTTGCGTGCGTACCGCGAAGATAACCGCAGGATTCTTCGAAGCCGAAGATATACGTATGTTTACCGTCCTTTTCCCATTGCTTAATCTTTTCGCCGATAAATTTAAAACCAACGGGCGTTTCGTAAAGTGCAACGCCGTAATCGTCGCAAAGCGCTTTTGCCATACCCGTGGTAACGAACGATTTTACCACCGCCGCGTTCTTAGGCATTGCGTTGTCTTCCGCAAGTCTTGTCAAGATATAATCCAACAACAAAATGCCTACTTGATTACCCGAAAGCGCCACGAAATCTCCCGCTTCGTTTTTCAACGCCACGCCGAGTCTATCCGAGTCGGGGTCGGTGCCGAATACCACGTCCGCATTGATTTTATTCGCGAGCGCAATACCCATCGAAAGGGTTTCCTTGAATTCGGGGTTCGGCACTTTTACCGTGGAAAATTCGGTATCTTTCGTCGTTTGTTCTTCAACAATCGTCGCATTGATACCTAATTTTTTCAAAATGCGGGTAACGGGAACGTAACCGCTACCGTGTACGGGCGTATAGACGAGTTTCAAGTTTGCGCCGCATTTTTCCACCGCTTCTTTTGAAAGAGTAAGCTTGGAAAGCTCTTCGATATAATCGTCGTCTAATTTCGTTGGAACGGGCAAAATCAACGGGCTGTTCGCCTCGCCCGAAACGGAGAGATAATCGTCGATTTTATTGATATACGAAACGACTTTTTCCGTATCTTCGGGGGACATTTGCGCGCCGTCTTCACCATATACTTTATAGCCGTTATATTCTTTGGGGTTATGGCTTGCCGTAATCATAACGCCTGCAATCGTCTTCAAATAACGCACGGCATAAGAGAGCATAGGCACGGGGTGCACGTCGTCGAAAAGGTAAGCTTTAATACCGTTTTTCGCAAGCACTTGCGCCGTTACTTTTGCAAACTCTTCCGATTTTCTACGCGTATCGTAGGAAATCACAACACCTCTATCCATCGCCGCTTGACCAAGGCTCTTAATCCATTCCGCAAGACCTTGCGTCGCACGCATGACCGTATAGATATTCATCATATTCATACCGTAGCCGATAACGCCGCGCATACCCGCCGTACCGAACTCCATTTCGCCGCCGAAACGGTATTCAAGCGATTTATCGTCGTTTGCAACCGAAAGAAGTTCCGCCTTGCCCTCGGCGCAAAGCACGGGATTGTTTATCCAGCTTTGGTAATTTTTACGATAATCCATAATTATATTCCGTCCTTATATTTTTTATCTTCTTAATAATATTTTTTCAAATCCGCGCGTTCGATTTGCTCGCGGTCAAAATACGCCACCATCATACGCACGCAAAAGATAATGATTACGAGCGTATATACAAGCGTCGTCAACAAAGTAAACAGCCAACCGTACGGCGAAAGCGCGCATAAGCAAATAATCGCCTGCACAAAGAACAATACGACAAGTTGCGATATCATCAGTTTCCATTTCATCGCCGAAACGAGATATTGCGAATAGCGCAACGCTTCGAACGCCTTAAAGCCCGTGATTTGCATACAGGGCAGCCATAAATAAATTTTACCGATAACGTATATCAAAACGACGTGCATTACCAAATAAGAAACGCTCGCTAGCGTATATGCCAATCCGTTCAACGGTATCAACGAATACACGTATACCAAGCCCGACGTCAGCAACGCCCACAATTCGTATATCGCCAATATTAATAATACGAATCCCGTCGTGGAAACCAAATTGTCATTGAGTTTTGCAAACACGCCTGTAAAAGTACGTTTGCCGATACGCATATGTTTATCGAGCAGCGCCATCATTAACGCGCCGCATACAATCATCATTACCACGCCCGCTATACCGAATACCACCGAATACCACGAAGCAAAATTGATAATGGATATCGCGCGGAAGATATGCGAAAAATGGAAATCGTTTATATTTCCCGTAAAAATCGATTCCAACGCGCAATAAATCGCTTCTTGGTCGGTAGACAAAGATAAAAAATATGCGGGAATAATTGCAAGCGGAAAAAGATATATAAAATTTTTCAAAGCATACTTGCTGGACTGTATTGTATATTTCATAATAATGCCTCTATTATTTATTATAACACAAAAAACATATCCTGTAAAGCACTTTCCCGAAAAAAAGCTTGCCACTAGACAAAAAACTCCCTTTTGCGGGATTTTCTCCGTCGCAAAAGGGAGTTTATATGCTTACGCAACTCAAACGGTTTTTTGCAACGTTTCCATCACGTAATTGCCGAATTCTTCACAAGTAGCGCCCGTGTCGCGGCCCGTAATAACCATCTTCTTTTCTTCGAACGAGCAAATATCAAGCGCTTTTTCCAACTTATCCGCTCTATCCTGCAATCCGATATGCGAGAGCAACATTACGCAAGCGCGAAGCATAGAACAAGGGTCTGCGTACTTACCGCGTCCTTCCGTTACCATACGGGGCGCGCTGCCGTGAATCGCTTCGAACATCGCGTATTTTTTACCGATATTTGCACAACCTGCCGTACCTACGCCGCCTTGGAATTCCGCCGCTTCGTCCGAAATGATATCGCCGTACAAATTGGGCAATAACAACACCTTGAAATCGCGACGGCGTTTCTTATCGACGAGCTTCGCCGTCATAATATCCGCGTACCACTCGTCCGTGAGAATTTCGGGATACAAATCCGCCACTTTGTGGCAATCTTCCAAGAAGTTGCCGTCCGTCGTCTTAATAACGTTCGCCTTCGTAACGAGCGATACTCTATTCATACCGTTTTTGCGCGCGTAATCATACGCAAGACGGGCAATTCTGTCCGAGCCTTGCTTCGTCGTAATCGTAAAGTCTACCGCCAAATCTTCCGTTACGTTAAACCCGCTGGAACCTACTGCATAACCGCCTTCGGTGTTTTCGCGGAAAATTACCCAGTTGATACCCTCTTCGGGTACTTTTACGGGACGGATATTCGCAAACAAATCGAGCGCTTTTCTCATCGCCACGTTTGCCGATTCGATATTGGGCATACCGCTACCCTTTTGCGGCGTAGTCGTCGGTCCTTTCAAAATAATATGGCAAGCTTTGAGCTGCTCCATAACGTCGTCGGGAATCGCTTTACCCTTGGCAATACGGTTTTCAATGGTAAGCCCTTCGATATCCTTGAATTCCACTTTCCCTGCTTTCACCAAATCGTCCAAAATGAATTCAAGCACTCTTCTTGCTTGCGCGGAGATAATCGGACCGATACCGTCGCCGCCGCAAACGCCGATTTTGATACAATCGAGCGCTTGATAATCCACGAAATCACCTTGCGATTTCATATCTTCTACGCGCACAAGCTGCTTTTCGAGAATTTTTCTGAATTTCTCGCAAGCAACGTCTAATTGCGCTTTATATTCTTGATTTTCCATAATTACTGCTCCTTACTTGTTTTTCGTATAATTCAGGCAACCGCCTGCCGCCAACATTTCTCTTTGACGCGCGGAAAGCGTAAACACGAGCGTTGCCGTCGCGCCGTTTGTCTTATTGATAAGCGTAGCTTCGTTTGCGCCCTTTACCGCAGCCGCAAAGCCCTTGATTTCCAATGCGTCGCCTTCGTTAAATTTCTCGTAATCGTCGGGATTTTTCAGCGTCATCGGCACGATACCGAAGTTAATCAAATTCGCCACGTGAATACGGGCAAAGCTCTTTGCCACAACCGCTTTGATGCCCAAATACAACGGCACGAGCGCCGCGTGTTCTCTCGACGAGCCTTGACCGTAGTTCGAGCCGCCCAAAATTACGCCGCCGCCCTTTTTCTTGGCTCTTTCGGGGAATTCCTTATCGCATACCGTGAAGCAAAATTCCGAAAGCTTCGGCACGTTGGAACGGTACGGCAATACTTTCGTACCTGCCGGCATAATATGGTCGGTGGTGATATCGTCTCCCACCTTCAAAATCAGTTCGCAAGAAAGATTTTCATCGGGCGCTTTTCCTACGGGAATAGGCTTGATATTCGGACCGCGTTCCACCGTGACTTCGTCCATTTTATCCGCCGAAACGGGCATTTCGATAAGATTATCGTTAATCTTAAACGCCGTGGGCATTTCTACGTTCGGCGCTACGCCGAGCGTCGTAGGGTCGGTAAATACGCCTGCCACCGCGGAAGCCGCCGCCGTTTCAGGGGATACCAAATATACCTGCGCGTCCGCCGTCCCGCTTCTTGCAAGGAAGTTTCTATTGAACGTACGAAGGCTTACCCCTGCCGATTGCGGCGAGAAACCCATACCGATACAAGGACCGCAAGCGCACTCTAAAATACGCGCGCCAGCGTTAATCAAATCGGCAAGCGCGCCGCACTCTGCAAGCATGGTATATACTTGTTTAGAACCGGGTGAAATAGAAAGGCTTACGTCGGGATGTACCGTTTTGCCTTTGAGCATTGCCGCCACCGTGAGCATATCTTGCATAGAAGAATTGGTGCAAGAACCGATACATACCTGATTGATTTTCATACCCGAAAGTTCGGAAACCGCTTTCACGTTATCGGGACTGTGCGGACAAGCCGCGAGCGGTTTCAATGCGCTCAAATCGACGGTATACATCGCGTCGAATACAGCGTCTTTATCCGAAGAAAGCTCGATAAAGTCTTCTTCTCTTCCTTCCGCTTTTAAGAACGCATGCGTTACTTCGTCGGACGGGAAAATGGAGCTGGTCGCGCCCAATTCCGCGCCCATATTGGTAATCGTCGCGCGTTGGGGCACGGAAAGCGTTTTTACGCCTTCGCCACCGTATTCCACTATCGCGCCTACGCCGCCCTTTACGCCGAGAATACGCAAAACTTCCAAAATGACGTCCTTTGCGCCTACATAGTCGGAAAGTTTACCGACAAGATTGACTCTAATCATTTTCGGCATAGTTATGTAATACGTACCGCCGCCCATTGCCACGGCCACGTCCAAACCGCCCGCGCCCATACCGAGCATACCGATACCGCCAGCCGTAGGCGTGTGGGAATCGGAGCCGATGAGCGTTTTGCCCGGTTTAGAGAAACGTTCCAAATGCACTTGATGGCAAATGCCGTTACCCGGACGGGAGAAACGGATACCGTGTTTCTTCGTTACCGTTTGGATATAACGGTGGTCGTCCGCGTTTTCGAAACCCGCCTGCAAGGTGTTATGGTCGATATACGCCACGGAAAGCTCGGTTTTTACCCTGTCAATACCCATCGCTTCAAACTGCAAATACGCCATCGTTCCCGTAGCGTCTTGCGTGAGCGTTTGGTCGATACGGAGTCCGATTTCCTTTCCCGTAACCATTTCACCGCAAACGAGATGATTTTTGATGATTTTTTGTGCTATCGTATAACCCATATTTATCTCTCACTTCTTCATTATAAATCAAACCAGTTGAGCGAACAGCGTCCGTCTTTGCTGTTTGCGCGGAAAAGCTTTTCTAACTCGTCTTCACCCATTACCGTCGTTCTACCGTCGGCGTAAAGCGCGTCGATTTGCGTTTTCATTTCCTGTACAATCCAATCTTGCTTACCCACCTGTTTTTCGGGCGGTAATTTGAAATGCTTGTTAATCCAATACGCGATACCCGCCAAGCCCGAAGTATTGGAAATGGATACTTCCGCAGGGCGTTTCAAGATTTTTTCCGTATCGAAAATATTGTAAATTTCCGCGTCTTTCATCATACCGTCGGCGTGAACGCCCGCGCGGGTTAAGTTAAACGCGCTGCCCACGAACGGCGTCATGGGCGGAATCGAGTAATCGAGTTCCTTTTCAAAGTATTCCCCAATATCGGTAATCGCCGTCGTATCCATACCGTCGAGCGTACCGCGCATGGACGCATACTGCATAACCATCGCTTCCGTAGGTACGTTGCCCGTTCTCTCGCCGATACCAAGGAGCGAACAGTTTACGCCGCTCGCGCCGTACAACCAAGCGCTGACTGCGTTGGCAACGCCCATATAGAAATCGTTATGACCGTGCCATTCGAGCATTTCCGAAGTAACGTTGGAATAGTGGTGCAAACCGTATACGATACCGGGTACGCTTCTGGGGGGAGCTGCGCCCGCAAACGGAATACCGTAGCCCATCGTATCGCACATACGGATTTTTACGGGAATACCCGCCTCTTTCGAAAGCTCTACCAAAGCGTTTACGAAAGGTACGACGAAACCATAGAAATCCGCCCTCGTCAAATCTTCCAAATGGCAACGGGGAGAAATACCCGACTCAAACGCCTGCTTCACTACCGAAAGGTAATGGTCGAACGCTTGACGTCTGGTCATATTCAACTTTTTGAAAATATGGTAATCGGAACAGCTGACCAAAATCCCCGTTTCCTTGATACCGATATCGCGCACCATCGCAAAGTCTTCTTTCTTTGCGCGAATCCACGTCGTAATTTCGGGGAATTTATATCCGAGCGCCATACATTGTTCAAGCGCGTCGCGGTCTTTTTTCGTATATACGAAAAATTCACTTTGACGGATAATCCCCTTCGGACCGCCAAGACGCGCCAACAATTTATACAAATCTACAATTTGTTTTGCCGTATACGGCGCGCGCGATTGTTGTCCGTCGCGGAACGTCGTATCGGTAATCCAAATATCGCTCGGCATATTCATCGGCACGCGACGGTGGTTGAAAGGCGTTTTCGGCACTTCGTCGTACGGATAAATATCACGGAATAAACAGGGCTCTTTGACGTCCTGCAATTCGTATGTATATTGGTCTAATTCCAATAAGTTGCTCATAGGATTCAATTCAATCATAATCTTACTTTCCTTCTATTCACTCGCTGCTTATCGTTTTGTTTTTTCGATTGAACGGCTGTTATAAATTTATTAAATCGATTATAGCGGATTTTTTTGCGTTTGTCAAGGATTTGCACGCCCTTATCGAAGATTACTTCGTAATAACGCCAAAATTTTCCGTCTTTTTATCAAAACGCATCCTTGCTGATTTTACTCCAACGTTTGGCAATGAATTTCAACCGCCAACTATCGGGCAACCAAGCGGTGGAAACGCGCATGACTTTATTCCAAAAACCGGGGATTGCTTTACGTTTATTTTTACGCACGGCTTTTAAGGCGTATTCCGCTACCCAATCGGGCGATTTCACGGCGAGTTTTCCCCAAAGCCCCTGCCCTTTGATTTGCTCTTTTATATCTTCACGCGTGGGCATTGCGCCGGGCAAAATTGCCGTAACGGAAACGTTTTGACCTTTCATTTCTTCTCGCAAGGAAGCGGAAAAGGACGTAAGCGCGCCTTTCGTGGCGCTGTATATCGCAAAATACGGCATGGGATATATCCCCGAAACGCTGGATATATTGATGATTTCCAAACGTTCCGCCCTGTTTTCGATAGCAAAACGGCAAAGCGCTACCGCCGCCTCGAAATTCACGCGACATTGAAAAATCAGCTTTTCTTGCGTATACGCCGAAAACGCCTTTTGCACGTCCGCACCCGCGGCGTTGACCAACAAACCCATTTTCAAATTTTTCGCCCGTATTTCTTGCATGAGCGCAAATCTGCTCTCTCCGTCCGATAAATCGGCGGCGATACTATGCGTTTGCACGCCGTACGCTTGCGTGATTTCCGATTGCAACGCGACAAGCTTTTCTTCGCTTCTGCCCGTCAAAATAAGGTTATAACCCTTTTTCGCCAACGCATACGCGAACGCTTTTCCCAAGCCGCCCGTCGCGCCCGTTACCAGCGCGTAGGCATTGTTTACCGTATAATCCATAGACGTCCCCTTTATACGTTTTGGTAATTTCTCACGCCGAAAATGGTAGAGCCGATACGCACCGTATTGCTGCCCTCTTCCACGCAAAGCTTATAATCGCCGCTCATACCCACGGACAAATATTCCACCGCCGACGATTGCGCTTTCCCCCAATCGAAAAGCGTACGCATTTTCCGCACCAAAGCACGGAGCAATTCTTCGTCGTCCGTATCGGGTAGCATCGCCATAAATCCCTTTACGCAAAGCCCGTCCGTATCGGATAACCGCAAAAACGTTTCCTTGGCTGCATCGTATGCGTATCCGCCTTTCGTTTCTTCATCGCCGATATTTATTTGTATCAAAACGTTGGACACCACGCCGTTTTTTATCGACTGCCGCGCAATTTCGTTTGCCAAATCGTCCCTGTCGCACGAGTGAAACAATTCCACTTTCCCCACGAGATATTTTACCTTATTCGTTTGTAAATGCCCGATAAAATGACGGGGACAGGGCAATAAAAATTCGTTTTTATCCCGAAATTCCTGCGGTTTATTTTCCGCCACCGCGTCTACGCCTGCGTTAATCGCTTCGTTAATCGCTTCCACGCTCTGCGTTTTCGTCGCCGCCACCAACGTTACCTTTTCCCCGTAAGGATTGCCGTTTTTCAGTTGATTCAAAATTTCTTGCACTGCTTGCGTAATCGTGTTTTCCATAACAACTCCTATTTCATACAGTATAACGAATTCCGCGCTTTTTGTCAATCAACGAAAAGGTCATCTTGAAAAATAACCTATTTTTTCAATTTCTTTTCATTTTTTTATAAAATTCACTTGCAATTTCTCCACTACGGCGTTATAATTGATTTAATCAATAATTATGATAAGGATAATCAATTTTTTCTATGAATACCGAAGAGCTTAAAACATTTATCTTTTTATCCAAAGTAAAAAATTTTACGTTGGCGGCGGAAAAATTAAGAATCGCGCAATCCACGGTAACCAACCGTATTGGGGAATTGGAAAAGGAAGTGGGGAAACGCCTTTTCTCCCGCGGCTCGAAAACGGTAACTTTGACGGAAGCGGGCGAAATCTTTTTGCGCTATGCAGAGCGTATTTTAGAGCTTCAAGACACTTCCATTGAAGAGATGAACGCTCTCTCTTCCCATAGCCGTAAATTCAGTATCGGCGCTATTAACGCCACGTACGAAGTGTACGTCAAACCGCTCGTGGACGAGTGCTTGAAAGACAATTCCGTTACGTCTATTAAAGTAATGCTTGGGCACTCGCTCGATTTGATACAGCAATTACAAGACAATATGCTGGATATGGTATTCTCCGCCGTCCCCTTAAAAAGAGCGGGATACATATGCGACGTTTATGACGAAGACCGCGTAGCACTTGTTTGCGGCAAGGGCAAGAACGAATATCAAGGCGGCGTTACGAAAACGCAACTTGCAAAAATGCCCTATCTTATGTGCGATTTAACCCTTTCGGACGCGGGCGTGTTTATCCGTTCGCTCTTCCCGAAAAATCACGTATTCCGTTTGGATGTGGACAACACCTCCAAGCTTATCCCCTATTTGGAAAACGGATTGGGCTACGCTTTTCTGCCCTACAAACTGATAAAGGACAAATTGGAAGACGGAAGCTTAGAAGAAGTGAAATTGAAGGATTTTACCGCGCCAAAAGTAACCACCTATCTTATCTACCGACAAAACTACGACGTTAAGCGTTTCTTGGAAAACAAATTCGACGTAGCGACTGAAAACGAATAATTTTCATAAAAGTCAACCGCGGACGAGGTTTCAACACCCGTCCGCGGTTTTATTATCCGTTCCTTTCGTCAAACACGTCGGTAAACACCTTCGATTTGGATATTTTCATCACGCCTGCAATCAAAGCAGGTCCTTTTACCGGCATAATTTTCGCCGTCCAATACATCAGCTTTGCGTCCCACCCAACCACGGCGCGTTTGCGTTTTTTCAAAATCTTTTTCGCTATCTTTTTCGCCATTTTATCCGCAGGCATCGCTATCTTATCCAACGCGCTGTTTTTCGTATGCTCGTCGTCTCGGAAAAGCTCCGTCGCCGTCGTGCCCGGGTAGATTATACCTATGTATTTTTTCCCTTTCTCTTCCATTTGCAACACTTCGGTATACCCTTTTACCGCGCTCTTGCTCGCCGAATATGCCGCAGTACCCACTACGCTGCACAGCGCCGCCGACGAAGCGATATTGACGACGGCGGGCAAATCCACGGGTTTGCCGCTGCGTTTACAAGCAACGGAAGGCGCAAGTATCGGCGCAACCGTTTCCACTGCGTAGACGATGGAAAAATAATTCACGCGCATAATCCGTTCTAACGTTTCCGCAGGCGTATTTAACGCTTTGTTAAACGTGGGAAACGCACCTGCGTTATTGATGAGCAGCATAGGCTTTATCCCCTTTTGCAAAAGCTCCTGAACAAAATCCTGCCAAGCCGATTTATCGCTTACGTCGAACAACCGACAGGAAAAACGACTGACGTTCTCTCCCAATTCTTCCATAAGCAAACGCATTTTTTGCTCGTTTCTTCCTATCCCGATAACGTTTGCCTTGTATTTGCATATAAGCAATTTACAAAGCTCCTTTCCGATACCGCCGCTAGCCCCCGTTAAAATAACGTATTCGTTTTCCAACCAATTTCTCATAAGCGTTACTCCTATCACGATTATTATAACACAGATAGCGACGGTTTGCAACCCCTTCGTAAAAAACACTCGGCGCGTTGTTAAAAAGTTTTATAAAAACTTTTCATTTTCATAGTCCTTTCATTTGCTTTTCACAATGGAAAGTAGTATAATGTTTGTCGATTAAACAAAGAAGGTGTCATCTATGGGCGAAACCGAATCTATTTTACTGTTATTATCCATAGCCTTGCTTGCCGGTTTGATTTTATCACGTTTGGCGAAAAAATTACAGTTGCCCGCCGTTACGGCATATTTAATTGCAGGCATACTTATCGGGCCGTACGTCCTTGGGCAGCTCGGCGCCAAGCTCGGCATAAACGGCTTAGGATTTACCGCTATCCCGAACGGAAACGGTGGTTACACCAGCGATTTTTTGGGGACTTTTGCTATTTTAAGCGACGTGGCGCTCGGGTTTATCGCATTTTCTATCGGTAACGAGTTCCGTTTGTCCCAACTGAAAAAAATCGGTAAACAAGCGACGATTGTAGGCATTTTACAAGCGGTTGTCACGACGCTCGTCGTGGACGCCGTATTAATTGTACTGCATTTCGTTATGCCCGACGTTTTGCCCTTGGAAGCGGCGATTATTCTCGGCGCAATCGCTTCTGCAACTGCCCCTGCCGCCACGCTTATGGTCGTAAAACAATATAAAGCCAAAGGTCCTGTAACCGATATTTTGCTTCCCGTCGTGGCGTTGGACGACGCCGTGGGACTTATCCTGTTCGCCGTTTCTTTCGGTGTGGCAAGGGGCGTATATTCGGGCAGCGTGGACGTAGTTTCCATCGTGGTCAATCCCTTAATCGAAATCATCGGCTCGCTTGCTTTGGGCGCGATTATGGGATATTTGTTCAATCTTTGCGAACGCTTCTTCCACTCCCGTTCCAAACGACTCGCCGTATCCGTCGGGTTCGTGCTGTTAACGATTGCGTTCTCCCAGCTTAAATTTGAAATAGGCTCGGTACATATCGGTTTCTCTTCCTTACTTACCTGTATGATGCTCGGCACTATTTTTTGCAACGTATGCGATTTTTCCGAAGAGCTTATGGACAGAGTAGACCGTTGGACAGCGCCCCTGTTTATCGTGTTTTTCGTCACGAGTGGCGCGGAATTGGATTTGTCCGTATTTACCAATCTCTTTATCGTCCTTATCGGCGTTGCGTATATACTCAGCCGTTCGGCAGGAAAATACAGCGGCGCGTTGCTTTCTTCCAAATTGGCAAAGTGCGATAATAAAATCGTTAAATATCTCGGCATCACGTTATTGCCGCAAGCAGGCGTTGCATTGGGTATGGCGGATATGGTAAAAAGCTCGGTAGAATTTGCCGATACGAACGTTGCGCAAATCGTCGTAAGTATTACGCTGTTTGCCGTACTCATCTACGAGCTGATAGGTCCTGCACTGACGAAAATGGCTTTAACGAAAGCGGGCGACATCAATCCCGAAGGCAAGACGAGCGCGCGACACGAGCACGCGAAAAAGAAAGCCGCCCAAGCGGCGCTTGCGCAATCGCAAGAAGAAAACCAACAATAACCAAAAATGCAAAAACGGCAGGCGGTATCGCCTGCCGTTTTTTGCGTAATTGGTGAATTATACTATCAAGTGCAACACTTGTAAAAAATAGACAGCTCATATAAATCTATGGTAAAATATAATAACCACAAAACATTATACCAAGGAGAAATATATGAACTGCTACCATCATTTTACCATAGAAGAGCGA
>JAFUKM010000009.1 GCA_017473605.1 Clostridia bacterium
CGACAGCGTAACGAGTATCGGCGGTGGTGCGTTCTCTGGATGTAGCGGATTAACGAGCATAGAAATCCCCGACAGCGTAACGAGTATCGGCGGTGGTGCGTTCTCTGGATGTAGCGGATTAACGAGTATAAGTGTAGCGAAAAATAATACGGCATATGCAAGTCAAGACGGAATTTTATATAATAAAGCCAAGACGGAATTTATACATATACCTGATAATCTTATGGGCAATATTACAATCCCTGACGGTATAACAAGTATCGACGATGATGCGTTCTATTGTTGTAGCGGATTAACGAGCGTAGTAATCGGTGATGGTGTAACCAGTATTGGCAATGGTGCGTTTTCTGTTTGTGGCGGATTAACGAGTATAAGTGTAGCGAAAAATAATACGGCATATGCAAGCCAAGACGGAATTTTATATAATAAAGATAAAACGGAATTTATACATATACCCAATAATCTTACGGGGGATGTTACAATTCCCGATGGTATAACAAGTATCGGCGATGATGTGTTCCGTGGATGTAGCGGATTAACGAGCGTAGTAATCGGTGACAGTGTAGAAAGTATCGGCGATTATGCGTTCGGTGGATGTAGCGGATTAACGAGTGTGGTGATTGGTGATGGTGTAACAAGTATCGGCTGGGCGGCGTTCTCTGGATGTAGCGGATTAACGAGTGTGGTGATTGGTGATGGTGTAGAAAGTATTGGAAGTTCTGCGTTCTCTGGATGTAGCGGATTAACGAGCGTAGTAATTCCCGACAGTGTAACGAATATCGGCGATTCTGCGTTCGAATATTGTTATCGCCTTGTGGAAGTTGTCAACAAATCTACGCACATTACGGTAGAGAAAGGGTCTTTATACAACGGTTTTGTAGGTTATTGTGCGTTGGCGGTATATAACAGTGGCGATAAGTTTGAGGGAACGAAGCTTTCGAACGATAACGGTTATATTATTTATACGGACGCCGAAGAAAAGATTTTAGTAGGATATATGGGAACGGAAACGGATTTAACGTTACCTTCGTATATTACAAGAATTTATCAGTATGCGTTCTATAATTGTGACAATTTAACGAGCGTAGTAATCGGTGACAGCGTAACAAGTATCGGCGGTTATGCGTTCTGTAATTGTGACGGATTAACGAGCGTAGTAATCGGTGACAGCGTAACAAGTATCGGCGGTTATGCGTTCTGTAATTGTGACGGATTAACGAGCGTAGTAATTCCCGACAGTGTAACAAGAATCGGCGGTTTTGCGTTCGAAGATTGTGACAATTTAACGAGCGTCGTCATTGGTGATGGTGTAACAAGTATCGGCTATTCTGCGTTCGAAGATTGTGACAATTTAACGAGCGTAGTAATCGGTGACAGTGTAGAAAGTATCGGCGATGAAGCGTTCTATTATTGCTATGGATTAACGAGCGTAGTAATCGGTGATGGTGTAACCAGTATTGGCTCTGGTGCGTTCGGTGGTTGTGACGGATTAACGAGGGTGTATTATAAAGGAACGGTAAGAGATTGGGGTAATATAAATATTGACAGTTATAATGGAGATTTAACCGATGCAACCCGTTATTACTACGTAGAAAACGAGGCGGATTTGCCTACCGAAGAGGGCAATTATTGGCATTACGGCGAGGACGGAAAAACGATAGAGGTTTGGTCGTAATAAAAAACGGCGCGGTGAAGAGAATCACCGCGCTACTTTTTTGCCAAAAAATGCAAAAAAACTTATAAATTTCGTTCACTTTTTTTCCGTTTTGTATAGCTTTCTTTCAAGAAATATGTTATAATGGTAAAGATAAAGAAAAAAGAACGCAAAGGAGAAAGCGATATGCAACCTATTTACAAACGAGTGCTGTTAAAACTTTCGGGCGAAGCCCTTGCAGGCGACCAAAGATTCGGATTAAATCACGAAGTGATTGCCCCCGTTGTCGAACAAATCGTGCGGCTGCACAAATTAGGGGTGCAAGTCGGCTTGGTTATCGGCGGCGGTAACTTTTGGCGGGGCAGACAGGGCACGAATATGGACAGAACGACGGCGGACCACATGGGTATGCTTGCAACGGTTATGAACTCGCTTGCAATGATGGACGCAATCGAACAAAAAGGCGTACCCGTTCGCGTACAAACGGCGCTCGATATGGTATCGCTGGCAGAACCGTTCATTTTGCGGAAAGCGCTTCGGCATTTTGAAATGGGCAGAATCGTTATTTTCGCTTGCGGCACGGGCAATCCCTACTGTTCGACGGATACGGCGGCGGCGCTCCGCGCTTGCGAAATCGACGCGGATATCCTGCTTATGGCAAAGAACGTGGACGGCATTTACGATTCCGACCCCAAGACGAACCCCTTGGCGAAGAAATACGAAACGTTGCGTTACGCGGATATTCTCAATCAGGGCTTGAAAGTTATCGATTTCACGGCGGCGACGATGTGTATGGAAAACAACGTGCCTACGCTCGCGTTCGGATTGAACGAAGAAAACTCGATAGTAAGAGCGGTTTGCGGCGAAAAGCTGGGCACGCTTATCCAAGTATAAAAATCATAAGAATAGGAAAATATAAGGAGAACTACAATGATTGAAAACGAAAAGATTGAAGAGATGATGATGGAACTCGAAGAAAAATCGGAGAACTCTTTGCGCGCGCTCGAAGGCGATTACGGCGCAATCCGCACGGGTAGAGCCAACCCCCGCATTTTGGATAGATTGGAAGTGGAAGCGTACGGCGGTATGAGCAAGCTTGTAGAGCTTGGCAACGTATCGGCGTTGGACGCGAAATGCCTGCAAATCAACCTTTGGGACAAATCCCTTTTGAAAGCGGTGGAAAAGGCGATTTTGCAATCGAATATCGGGCTTACGCCGACGAACGACGGCAACGTAATCCGTTTGGTGTTCCCCGATATGACGGAAGAGAGAAGAAGAGAGCTTGTAAAACAGGCGAAGAAAATGGGCGAAGAAACGAAAGTCGCGGTACGTAACCACCGCCGTGAAGCGATGGACGTTATCAAGAAAATGAAGACGGCGAAAGAACTTTCGGAAGACGAAGCTTCGGGATGCGAATCGGACGTAGAGAAGATGGTATCCGAATATATGTCTAAATTGGAAGGTATTATTTCGGCGAAAGAAAAGGAATTGATGTCTATTTAAGGTATGGGCAGGAATAAGATAACAGGGAGTACAAAAATCCCCCAACATATCGCGATAATTATGGACGGCAACGGGCGTTGGGCAAAAAAACGTTTAATGCCCCGTTCTTTCGGACATAAGAAGGGTATGGAGCGTATGATAGGTCTTATGGAACGCGCTTTCGATTTGGGCGTTTCCTACGTTACCGTGTACGCGCTTTCTACGGAAAATCTCAATCGTCCCGAAGAAGAACTTAACGGCTTATACGATTTAATCCGTAACCATTTCGAAGGATATATGGAGCGTTTTTATAAGAAAGGCGTACGCCTTCGTATCATCGGCGAAACGCATCTTTTGCCTGCGGACGTGCAAGAAATCATTAAAAAAGTAGAGCAAAAGACGGCGCATTGCATAGGCAAGGGCGTCAACGTGGCGCTTTGTTACGGTTCGCGCGCGGAGCTTGTGCGCGCGGTCAATATGGCGATAGAGAAAGGGGAAAGAGTAACGGAAGACTCTCTTTCGTCGTTATTGTATACGGCAGGTCAGCCCGACCCCGACTTATTGATACGGACGGGGAGAGAAGTGCGCCTTTCCAACTTCCTTTTATGGCAAGCGGCTTATGCGGAACTGTATTTTTCCGATAAAATGTTCCCCGAATTTTCCGATAAAGATTTGGAAAAAGCGGTTGCATGGTTTTCATCGCGCGTGCGTCGATTCGGCAAAACGGACGAACAAGTAGCGAATGGGTGAGCCTTCATACCCCGAATGTTTCTATCCTTCATGAACGTATCAGAGTGGCTTTATCGTAGATAGTGTAATTCTGAACGAATGGAAGAATCCCGAAATCAAAACGAAAAAAACGAAAAACATAAAAATTATCTAAAAAAGACAAAGGCAATACTATGAAGAAAAGAATTATCAGCGGCGCCGTATATATGGCGCTTCTGCTTGCGTTTTTTTGTTTGAAAATATTTGTACACGCGTTTTTTTTCGACGCGCTCATTTACGCGTTTGCTCTTGTGGGCACGTGGGAGATTTTGCGCGCGTTTAAGGATAAGGTAACGAAAGCGCAGCGCGTTATCGTTATGCTGTTTGCGGTTATTTGTATTCCCGTTTGCGCGGTAGCGGAAGAATACCTTTCTTATGGGCTGCATTTCACTTGCGTAGTCTTTTTCATATTTGCGGTGGCGCTACTTTCTTTGTTGGTGCTCGACCACGATAGAACGACGCCCGAGAATTTAGGTCTTTCCTTTCTTTCGGCGGTATATCCCGTATTGCTTTTGTGTATGTTGGTGCTTGCCAATCACGCGCCTGCGCTCGTAGCGCTGAAAGACGTAGCGTTCAATTCTAATTTACTTATTTTATTTGTGTTCGTGGTATCGCCGCTTGCGGACGTCTTCGCGTTTCTGTTCGGAATTTCCTTAAAACGCGTATTCCCCAAAAAACTTGCGCCGACGCTCAGCCCCAATAAAACGATAGTGGGCGCGGTTGGCGGGCTTATCGGGGGCGTTATCGGCGCGTGCGGTTTGTATTTTGCCTACGGCGCGCTTTGCGGCAGTTTTGAAAATATGGGGCTTTGGTTGCCCGTGTACTTGGTTATGGGCTTGCTTGCGGCGGCGGCAACGGAATTCGGCGATTTGGTGGAAAGCTGTATCAAACGGAAAGTGGGTATTAAGGATATGGGCAAGATTATGCCCGGACACGGCGGCGTTTTGGATAGAATAGACGGCACGTTGTTTGCTTCAATGGTCGTGTATTTTGTCTTTTCCGTAGTGCGTATGTATTTGATATAATAAGGAACGTTTATGAAAAAAATTTCCCTTATCGGTTCAACTGGCTCGATAGGCAAACAAGTTTGCTCGGTAATCCGTCGCCATAGCGAAAAATTCCAAATAGAATCGATTGTCGCAAACGCTTCTTCGGAAGCGTTTTTAAGCCAAGTAAAAGAATTTCGTCCCAAATACGCAGCGCTCGTCAATGAAGAAGAAGGAAAGAAAATAGCGGATAAAATCCCCGACGGCGTACAATTTGCCTACGGCAAACAGGCGGCGCTTGCCGCGGTGGAATACGGCGACGCGGCGTTTATTGCGGCGACGGGTTTTGCAGGGCTGGAATATTCGCTCAAAGCCGTCGATTGCAAAAAAGATATTGCCCTTGCCAATAAAGAAACGCTCGTATGCGGCGGCGAACTTGTGATGAACAAAATCCAAGGGGCAGGTATTCGTTTAATGCCCGTGGATAGCGAACACTCTGCGCTGTGGCAAGCGCTTTCTTTTCGCACGGACGCGCCCTTTTCACGGCTGATAATCACGGCGAGCGGCGGTCCGTTCTACGGCTGGGATAAAGAAAAATTACAAACCGTAACGCCTGCGTCCGCGCTCAAACATCCCACGTGGCAAATGGGCGCAAAAATCACGATAGACAGCGCCACGCTTCTTAATAAAGGGTTTGAAGTTATCGAAGCGAAATGGCTGTACAACACAACGCTTGATAAAATACATACGGTGGTGCAGCCCGAAAGCATTATCCACTCGATGGTGGAATTTGCCGACGGCGGCATTTTGGCGCAAATGAGCTATCCCACGATGGAGCTGCCTATTCAGCTTGCTTTAACGTATCCCGAGCGTTTTGATTGCGGATTAAAACCGCTCGATTTCGTATCGCTCGGCACAATTCGTTTTTTACCCTTGGAACGTAGCGCGTTTCCGTGCTACGATTTGGCGCTTACGGCGGCGGAAAAGGGGGATAACTATCCCTGCGCGCTCAACGGCGCGGGAGAAGTGGCGGTACGCGCGTTTTTGGACGGTAGGATAGGCTTTTTGCAAATTGCGGAAACGATTGAAAATGCGCTGCATAAAACGGAGCGTATGAAAGCGGATAGCTACGCAATACTAAAAGAAACGGACGCGCGAGCGCGCGTATATGCGGAAGAAGCGGTAATGCGGCTTACCAAAGCGGGAAAATAAGAAAGTAAGGGGAAGAGAGATTGCAACTTACGGCATTGTTGGCAGGAAACGTATGGAAAACGGTGGGCGGCGTAGCGATAGCCATCGTGATTTTGCTTGCGATGGTAACGATACACGAATTCGGCCATTATCTGGCGGGTAAACTGCTCGGTTTTAAGATTAACGAATTTTCCGTCGGCTTCGGACCTGCGTTATTCAAAAAACGCAGCAGGAAAACGGGCGAGATTTTCGCTTTACGCGTAATTCCTTTGGGCGGATATTGCGCGTTTGACGGGGAAGACTACGAAGAAGAAAAAAAGGATAAAAAGGAAGAAACGGTAACCGAACCGCTTTTCGACGAGTTTCCCAAAACGGAAGAACCCGAAACGACGGAAAGCGCGGAAAGCGCGGAAACGGTAGAAAAGAACGAAGCAAAGGAATCGGAATACCCCGAGCCGAGGGGCGCAAAGTTCAACGACCAACCCCCTTGGAAGCGGATAATCGTACTGATTGCGGGCGCGACGATGAACTATCTTTTGGCATTGTTGCTCATCATTTTAATGTTCGGTATTTACGGTCCCGTGCACTCGTATATCAGTTATAAGGGGGACGGCGAGCCGATAGTCAGCGAAACGACGGTTTCCGCGCGCGACATAGTACTGTCGGTAGACGGAAAGGATATTTATTTCTCGTCCGATTACACGACGGCGCTAAACGGTAAAAAACAGGGCGAAAGCGTGGACGTGGAAGTGTTGCGGTATAATAAAGAGCAAGATACATGGGATGAGAAAACGCTGGAAATCACGTTGCTTTGCGATTGCGAGTTTGAAAATATGTCGGATATCGCGCCCGTATACAACGCGTTTGGCTTGGATACGTCGCAGTATTCGATAGTCAGCGTGGCAGACAGGGACGTTACGGGTGAAGGATTTTTCGAAGTCATCGGCAAATCGTTCGTATATTCTTGGAAGACGGCAGGCGTGGTGTTGCGTTCCTTGGGCGAGCTTATCACGGGCAAAATCGGTATCACGTCGATGGGCGGACCGGGTACGACGATAGGCGCAACGGCGCAAGCGGCGTCGGCGGGCATGTTGTCCACGTTAAATATCGCGGCGTTTATCGGTGTAAATTTAGCGGTCTTTAACTTATTGCCCATCCCTGCGTTAGACGGTTGTAAAGTCATCTTTTGCATTATCGAGTGGATACGCAAAAAACCCGTCAATCGGAAGGTGGAAACGATGATACACTTTATCGGTATCATCTTCCTGTTCGGCTTCGCAATTCTCCTTGACCTGCTACAATGGATTTTATAGCGGCGGTGAGCCACCGCAGGCGCGTCTTTCTATCTTTCGTTAACGCTCGGAAGTAGCGGTATCGTAAACGAATATGGGGTTAAGGGGCATAGCCCCAAGAAAAGCAACGGTAGGTTGCGCTATGAACGTCGTTCGGCGTTTCATACGCCGCTCTTTTGCCCGTATATAACGGAATAGGAGTAAAAACTTAAAAAAACTTTCAAGTGTCAAGTAAAAATGCTTGACACTTGTATTTTTATAGGGTATAATAGAGCGGAAGAAGGGGGGAAAGGCGTATGAAAGACGATTTACGGTTTGTACGGCTTTGGGACACGTATTCCCCTTTGCTCACGAAAACGCAGCAAGAAGTGGCGCATTTGTATTTCAACTGCGACTTGTCGTTGGGGGAGATTGCCGAACAAAAAGGCGTATCCAGACAAAGCGTATCCGATTGTTTGCAAAAAAGCAGGAAACAGTTGGAAACGTATGAAGCGAAGCTGGGTTTTGTGAAAACGGTAGAAGAAATGCAGGCGCAAATCGACGCGTTACAAAGAGAAAAGGTATAAGGAGAAAAATATGGCATTATTCGGTTCTTTATCGGAAAGACTCAATCATATTTTTTCCAAGCTCACCAAACGCGGCAAATTAACGGAGCTGGAAATCCGCACGGCGATGCGGGAAGTACGCGTGGCGCTTTTGGAAGCGGACGTAAACTTAAAAGTCGCCAAGCAATTTATTGCGGACGTATCGGAGAAAGCGGTAGGGCAAGAGATACTCTCGTCGCTCAATCCCGCGCAACAGGTTATCAAAATCGTCAATGAAGAGTTGATAGCGTTGATGGGCGCGAAAAACGCGAAATTGGAAGTATCGTCCAAGCCGCCCACAGTCATTATGATGTGCGGTTTGCAAGGCGCAGGTAAGACGACGCTTTGCGGCAAGCTTGCGTTGCAGCTGAAAAAGCAGGGTAAGAAACCGCTTTTGGTGGCAGGGGATATATATCGTCCCGCGGCGATAACGCAGCTTAAAGTCGTAGGCAAAAACGCGCAAACGGAAGTCTTTGAAAAAGGCACGCAAAGCCCGGTAAAGACGGCGAAACAAGCGATAGAGCACGCGCGTTCGATGGGTTACGACACGATTGTTTTGGATACGGCGGGTCGTTTGCAAATCGACGAAACGTTGATGCAAGAGCTGGAAAATATCAAAAAAGAAATAGAAGTAACGGAAACGCTGCTCGTCGTAGACGCGATGACGGGTCAAGAAGCGGTAAACGTAGCGCAGACGTTCAATGAAAGGTTGGACGTTACGGGGGTAATCCTTACCAAGCTCGACGGCGATACGCGCGGCGGCGCGTGTCTTTCGATAAAGGCGGTAACGGGCAAACCGATTAAATTCATCGGCGTAGGGGAAAAGCTCACCGATTTAGAGCCGTTCTATCCCGACAGAATGGCGTCGAGAATTTTGGGTATGGGCGACGTGCTTTCGCTTATCGAAAAGGCGCAACAAGCGATAACGGAAGAAGAAGCGAAAAAAATGCAGCAAAAAATGCTGGGCAACACGTTCACGCTCACCGATTACTTGGAACAGTTTGCGATGATGAAGAAGATGGGCGGCGCGCAAGCGATGCTTTCTATGCTCCCCGGTACGGGTAAACTGAAGGTAAACGAAGGGGATATCGACGAAAAGCGTATCGAGCGCACGAAAGCGATGATTCTTTCTATGACGAAGCAGGAACGGGATAACCCGTCGATTATCGACAGCAAGAGAAAGCGCCGTATAGCGGCTGGCTCGGGCACAAGCGTGCAGGAAATCAATCAGCTTTTGAAGCAATACGAGCAAACGAAAATGCTGATGAAACAGCTCAAAGGGAATAAAGGCAGATTAAAACTTCCCTTCTAACGGCGGCAAGCCGCCACTCCCAAGTCTTTCTATCTTTGGGTATCGTTTATATGTGACAATCCTGTCATTGCGAGCGAAGCGTGGCAATCTCAAAATACGGCTGAAAGATTAGGCGAAATACAAAACGAGAAAAAATAAAAATTTTTATATATACTTTGGAGGTATTTATTATGGTTAAAATGAGACTTTTGAGAATGGGCGACAAGAAGAACCCCATCTACCGTGTAGTAGTTGTAGACAGCAGAAAGGCTGCTACGGGCGAATATATCGAATGCGTTGGTCATTACAGACCCACCTGCGACCCCGTAGAACTCACGATTGACGTAGAAGCGGCGAAAGCGTGGATTGCCAAGGGCGTTCAACCCACGGAAACGGTGAAGAACCTTCTCGTAAAGACGGGCGCAATGGAAAAGAGCGAGAAACTCAGCCCTTCCAAGACCAAGACGAAGAAATCCGACAAATAAAATAACGCATATACGTCGCAATACGTCGTCAGGCTTGCGTTTTGTCTTGCTTGTGTACGTGTATGTACACGCCCTTCGACAAAGCCACGCCTTTCTCGTCTTGCTCGTATCTTCATTATTTTTCAGCGGCGAGTCGCCGCTGACGAGTCTTTCTATAACGCTTTTCAATAGCGTTATCGTAGAGATAGAAAAAGACGGATTTTCAGTCAAAAGGAGAAGAACAATGCTTGATTTAATCAAATACGTTGTCAATCAGTTTGCCGAAGACAAGGAAAACGTAGAATACGACGTAAAGGAAAAGGACCGCGTTATCGAAGTAACGGTGATACTTTCCCCGTCGGATATGGGTAAAGTGATTGGTAAGCAAGGGAAAATCGCGAAAGCGCTCCGTACGCTTGTTCGCGCGGCGACGCCTGCAAGCAGCAAGAGATACGTCATCGAAATCCGTGAAAGAAACGGGGAAGCGGTGGACGTAGAAGACGCGGAATAACCCCGTAAAGAAAAAATTAAAAGGCTTTCTATCGGAAGCCTTTTTTTGCCTTAGGGCAAAACGTCCTATACAGGTACGGGCTGAACGCCGTACTGCGTAAAGGGCAAAGGAGAGCATAATGGAACGTTTGGTCATTGCCGAAGTGTTAAAACCGCAAGGTATTCGCGGAGAATTGAAGATAAAGACGTTTACCGATTATCCCGAAGACGTCAAGGCGTTCAAAACGTTGTATATAGACGGAACGGCGTATAAAATTTTATCTTTCCGCGTGGGCGCGGACGGATTTGCGTACGTAGGTCTTCGCGGAATTCCCGATAGGAACGCTGCGGAACTTTTCCGCGGTAAAAAGGTGGAAGGGGACAGAGAAGACGCGCCTGCCTTGGAAGAAGGTCAGTATTATATTGTGGATATTCTCGGTCTTTCCTGTGAAACGGAAGACGGAGAGTTTTTAGGCACGGTAACAGACGTATCCAATCTTTCTTCGGATATTTATACGATAGAAAAGGCAGGGAAAAGCACGCTTTTCCCTGCCGTAAAAGGCGTCGTTAAAAAAGTGGATTTAACGAACAAAAAACTTATTGTCGATAAAAAGATATTCGACGAAATCGCCGTTTATTGATTCTTCGTATTCTCGGTGTCTTCCGTGACGGCAACCGTTTCTTTGCGTTTGGGGCGCATCGTTTTTACGATTTTGTCCAACACACCCGTCTTGCACAGCGTTATCAATACCGCGGTGGCAATCAACGCGTCCGCAGGCACGTAAATGCATTGATAGATAAACGAGTAGATAAACGCGTTGCCCATTGCCCAATCGGGTAAGCTTACCCAAACGGAATTTTCCATAAAGAAAATCATGCCTGAAACAAGATGCGAAGCAAAACGCAAAATAAATACGGCTACACAACCTAAAACGATGGGCAAACAACCTTTATCTTTGCGTTGCATTTTTCCGAAAAATCCCATGACGCCGATACTCATAAAGGCGAGCAAATAATCGAAAATAAAGGTGGCAGGGGTGAGGATATAAGGGTCTTCCACAAAGTTCAAAAGTCCGTGGATAAGCCCCACCAAAAACCCGTCAATCGGTCCGTACACGTACGCGTAGATAAGGATAGGCACGAAGGACGCGATAGTGATAGAGCCACCGTATTGCACGGGGCTAAACTTGATAATGGCAAGCGTAAAGGACATACATACGCAAATGCCGGCAAAGGCAATTCGTTTGGTGTCGCGCGTTTTTTTATTGAACGCAGCGATGAGGGCAATTAAGCCAAGCAACAATACGACTGCACCGACGGAAATCCATTTGACGACGTTCGTCGCCTGTTCGCTGACTTCCAGCAAGGAAAAAAGAAACATAAAATAACACTCCTTCTCCGCCGTATTGCAGAAAAAAACGCCACCTAAAAAGGTGGGCGCAACTTCTTGTTTTTCATAACGCAAAAAGCGGCAGAAAAACTGCATATCAATCTCTCGCTCAGGTATTACCCTGCCGATTCCAATGGTATAATCTCAGCCTTTTTCAAAGCACCCACGACGGATAATTAAATTTTGTACTATCATTATAAACCCAAAAAACGACTTTGTCAAGCAAATGAAAGGAGAAAAACAATGCGCCACGATTTTTACGCGTATATGGACAGAATGAAATACATCAAGCGTTGGCAGCTTATGCGTTCGGAACGGGAAGAGAATATTATGGAGCACTCGCAAAGCGTAACGCTGCTTTCCCACGCCTTGGCGATAATCCATAACGAAGTATTCGGCGGTAAAGCGGATATTTTGAAAACGGTATTGTACGCAACGTACCACGAAACGAGCGAAGTGATGACGGGGGATTTACCCACGCCTATAAAGTATTATAACCGCAGTATCCACGGCGCGTATAAAGAATTGGAAAAAGCGGCTTGCGAGAAAATGGTGGATATGCTGCCCCAAGAAATGCAGGACGGCATTGCGCCGTACGTGCTCGCGGACGAAGATAGCGTAGAATATAAGCTTGTGAAAGCGGCGGACAGACTTTCGGCGTATATCAAATGCTTGGAAGAGCTCCGTTCGGGCAATAGCGAATTTTCCAAGGCGAAAAAGAGTATAGAAGAAGATTTGCGCAATAGAAATATGCCGGAGGTGGACTATTTCTTCGAGCATTTTATTCCGTCGTTTTCGTTGACTTTGGACGAATTGGAAGGCTTTTAAGCTTGACTTTCACATAACTTTCAAAAAACTTTAAAAAGATTAACTAAATATTAGGGTATAATAAGGAAATAAAAGGTAAAAAACTAACGTGTAGAACGGCAAACCGTTCTGCAAGAAGGGAAAACGATGAAAATGAGAAAGAGAAGAGTTGCATCCATAACGCTTGCCGTGCTTACGTGCGTATCGACGGTGGGGTTGTCGTCCTGCTTTCAAAAGGAAGAGGCGATAACCGCTTACGAAATCGCGGTGGAGAACGGTTTTGAGGGCACGGAGCAGGAATGGCTTTCCAGCTTAAAAGGCAATACGGGCGCGGACGGTGCCGATTTGACGGTGCAGGATTTGTACGAGGCTTCGGGCTTTGAAGGCACGTTGGAAGAATTTATCGATTATTATATGACCGAAATGGACTTCCCCGTACAAGAAGATAACGATACGGAAACGATAGCCAAAAATACAAGCTCGGTAGTTACTATCTGCGCAGGCTTCCAAAAATCCATCATAGTCCGTGACCGTTGGGGACGCTATCAAACGCAAACGAAAGTATCGGCGTCGGAAGGCAGCGGCGTTATTTATAAAATGGAAACCAACGGCGAGTATACGGAAGCGTATATTATCACGAACTACCACGTGGTGTACGGCGGTAGCGCTTATACGGATAACGAGAACGGTATTTCGAGCGATATGTACGTGTATACGTACGGCGCGCGCGAGCTGTTTACGAAAGGGGATGAAGACGACGACGGATACTTGGACGACGGCGCGACGATGGGCGATGAAGGCGACGGCTTGCGTGCAACGCTCGTAGGCGGCGCGATGGATTACGATATCGCGATTTTGAAAGTATCGGATAAAGACTATTTGCCCAAGAGCGCGGCGAGCGCGGCAACGCTTGGTAACTCGGACGAAGTTACGCTCGGAGAGAAAGCGTTTGCCATCGGCAACGCGAACGGGCACGGTATTTCGGTAACGAGCGGGGCTATTTCCGTAGAATCGGAAACGATAACAATGACGTCGACGGACGTCAAACGAACGGTAACGTATCGGGTTATGCGTACGGACGCAGCGATAAACGCAGGTAATTCGGGCGGTGGCTTGTTCAATGCGCAAGGGGAATTGATAGGAATAACGAACGCGAAAAATATCCAAGACCAAACGGATAACATGGGTTATGCGCTCCCGATAACGAAAGTAAAATTCATCATAGACAATATTCTTTCGAATACGCCAAACGGTCAAACGGGCTACGTGATGCGTCCTTGGTTGGGTATAGAAACGTATTTGCAATCTTCGGTGGCGTCGCTTGTGGACGGGAAATTGGAAATCAAGGAAACGTTCTTGGTGAATAAAGTATTGTCGGACGAACAAGCAGGCGCAGGCGCGGGCAAATTCGAATATATGGATATCATTACGGGTATGAAAATCGGGGACGGCGATTGGTTTACGTTCGATAGAAAATACCAGTTTGAAGACAGAATGCTGAATATCCGCAAGGGAGATACGGTGGTATTCAAAGTCTTGCGTGAGAACGTAGAAACGGAAGTATCCGTCGCGTTCGATAAAGACGAATACTTTATTCAGTACGCATAAAAAAAGGACAACACACACTTCTCTTTTATGTTTTTGTGGAAGAGGGCGCGTCGTCGGCTTTTGCCAAGACGCGCCCTCTTTCTTTGCCCGCATTGCTTGACAAAAGCGCGCGTTTATAGTATACTGATAAGGAACACTTACCGAAAGGAGGAAAGAAATATGCGCTCGGAAGAATTTATCACGTTGCTCACAACGCTGTGCGATAGCGAAGAGAGCTTGCAAAATTTACGCAAAAGCGTACCGCTCGGCAAAGACGCGGCGGATAAAATCGTCTTGTCGCAAACGCGTGAAAAACCGTACGTAATCCGTCACACTTGCGTAACGGGCGTAAAACGGACTTCGTTTATCAAGCGCACGGTCTGTACCCTTTCCTGTTTATATGAAAAATCGGAAGCCAATTTCTTCGTAGTTTCTCCGCGCACGCAGTACGGCGAACTTTTGCGTTTGCTGCACGCGGACGTTACTATGCCGTTTATTCGTGATAAAGCGGATATCGAAGCCTGCTTGCAATGCGTCAAAGATATCGTTTCTTTACGGGATAGGGAGAACGGCTGTCCCCGTCTTATCCTGATTTTGGACGGCTTGGAAGAAATCGACGGTTGTAATAAAAACGGCGACTTGGAAGAATACCGCGCGTTTTTCGAAACGGTGGCAAGACGCGCGAATATCGAAATTATCAGCGGCGTAGACTTGATGAAGAGCATTTTCAGCGGCTATCCGGGCGCGTTCGTGGGCGTAGGGAATAGCCTTGTTACGACGCTGGAAGAAGGCAAAGCGGACGTTACGTACGTGGGGGAAGATTCTTCCCTTTCCATGCCCACGCCGATAACCTTTCCCCATGCGCCTTCGGTTACCGAAACGGTCATTTTGCTCAATTCGTTTGCGCAAAAACAGTCGGCAAATACGTAACGTACATATATGGTAAAAGAATACGATTTCAAGAATATCGTCGCGCCGCTTTTGAAGTGGTATAGGTCGAATAAGCGTACGCTGCCTTGGCGCATAACCCCCACACCGTACCGCGTTTGGGTATCGGAAATAATGTTACAGCAGACGCGCGTAGAAGCGGTAAAGGATTACTTTATCCGATTTATGGACGCGCTTCCCACGGTGGAGGCTTTGGCGGGTTGCGAAGAAGAAAAGCTGTTAAAACTGTGGGAAGGATTGGGGTATTACAGTAGAGCGCGAAACCTGCAAAAGGCGGCGAAAGATATACTCGTCCGCTTCGACGGAAAGTTCCCGACGACGGCAAAAGATTTGCAAACGCTTGCGGGAATTGGGGAATACACCGCAGGCGCGATTTGTTCGATAGCGTACGGTCAGCGTGTGGCGGCGGTAGACGGCAACGTGCTTCGGGTTACGGCAAGATTGAGCGAAAATCCCACGGTGATAACGGATAGGGAGTATCGCAAAAATTTGACGGAACGTTTGACAGACGCCTATCCCGACGTTGGGGGCGATTGCGCCGATTTTACCCAAAGCCTGTTTGAATTGGGCGCGCTCGTATGTAAACCGATGAATCCCGATTGCGGCGTTTGTCCTTTGGCGAAGCTTTGTAGGGCAAGAGAAAACGGCACGCAAAAATTATATCCCGTGTTGCCTGAAAAACGCGAGAAACGCAGGGAAGACGTGTACGTGTTTTTGATAGAAACGGACGAAGGTTTTTGTATCAGGCGCAGAGAACAGGGCGTGCTCAAAGGTATGAACGAATTTCCCACGCATATAATACAAGAGGGCGAAAGCGCGGAAAGCGTGTTAAACGAGTGGGGTATGTACGCGTTCACGGAAATAAAGCGGAAGAATTATAGGCATATCTTCACGCATATAATATGGAATATTACGTGCGTATGGATAAAGACGGACGCCGCGCCGTTCGATTGTTACGCGTTGGACGAAATTGAAGAAGGGATATCTCTGCCCACAGCGATAAAGCAATGTGTGGATATTTTGACATGAAGGAATATAAACTGCAATTCGAATTTATCCCCGAAGAGTGTTGGCGGGGGAATTTAAGAAGTTTACTGCCGCCAAGCGAGTGGGACAAACTCCGTAAAGCGGCGTACGCGCGCGCAGGCTATAAATGCAGCGTGTGCGGAGCAAAGGGCAGGTTAGAAGCGCACGAGCGTTGGAGTTACGACGAGAAGAACGCGGTGCAGAAATTAGAAGCGGTGGTTGCGTTATGCAAAAACTGTCACGAAGTCGTGCATATTTCCCGTACGCAGCTGGTAGGGCGTGGCGACGACGCGATGGAGTGGTTTATGAGAGTGAATCATTGTTCGCAAATGGAATTTCACGAAGCATTGGGCAAGGCGAACGAAGAATATAAACGGCGGAATCGTATTGAAGGTTGGACGACGGATATGTCGTTAATTTGTAAGATAAAGGAGAAATAGGTATGAAAGTATTACTCATCAATGGTAGTTATCACGAAAAAGGCTGTACGTACACGGCGCTTGCGGAAGTAGCGAAAGCGCTCAACGCAAACGGCGTGGAAACAGAGATATATTGGCTCGGACAAAACAGCGTAAACGGTTGTAAAGGCTGCTGGGCGTGTAAGAAACTGAAAAAATGCGTTATCGACGACGGCGTAAACGAGTTCGTGGAAAAAGCGGCGCAGTTCGACGGCTTCGTGTTCGGCTCGCCCGTATATTACGCGTCGGCGGCAGGCGCGCTCGTATCCTTTATGGATAGAGTTTTTTACAGTGGCGGCAGAGCGCTTGCGTATAAACCTGCGGCGGCGGTGGTCAGCTGTCGAAGAGCGGGGGCGTCCACGACGTTCGACGTTATCAACAAATATTTCACGATAAACAATATGCCGATTGTGGGGTCGAATTATTGGAACGAAATTCACGGCAATAAAGCGGAAGAAGCGGCGCAAGACGAAGAAGGCTTGCAAACGATGCGCGTATTGGGCAACAATATGGCTTGGCTGCTCAAATGTATCGAGCTTGGCAAAGAGGCGGGCGTAGCGCCGTTGACGGAAAAGAAGATTTTTACCAACTTCATAAGATAATGGTGATTTGTCAAACTAAGTGCAACACTTTTTGAGAAAAAGTTCAAATAAATCTTTTGGTTTTTGGAAATTTAATATCTTTTTCGGTCTGGCGTTAATTAACGCCAGATTTTTTTCGAGCGTTTTCGGAGAAACCCGAGAA
>JAFUKM010000012.1 GCA_017473605.1 Clostridia bacterium
AAATACGGCACACCGCGCCCTTTTGCTCCCCGTTTGATATCTTAAACGTCTTACGGAATTGCACCGCAGGGCTTTCGTATCCCGTCGTTCGCGTTACTACGTGCTCGCCCGTGCCTATCCATTTCGTCTGTTTTGAAAAATTGTTCATATCCGCGTTCTCCCGTTATGATATTCTTTTTGAATATCATATTTATTATAAGATAAATTAACAGAAAGTCAAGTATTTCACGCAAAAAACATTTATCCGTTTTTAACGAAAACAAAAACGCGCCCGCTCGGCGCGTTTATCATATATTTATAAACTGTTCAAAAACTCGTTTAGCAGTTGCCTTTGCCGACTGTTTAACTTTTCCGGCGATACGGAAAAACGTAGCAGGACGGTATTGTCCTTATCTTTCGATATACTCGTTCTTTGTCGCTTCTTGATAATAGACCTTTCCTTTGCGCCACTCCACCATAGACACGATTTCCGCAGGAAAACGCCGGTTTTTTATCGAAAAACCAAGCCTTAAAACAAAGAACGATAACGCAAGAAGCGTTGGCAAAGAAAAATCGGCGTCAACCAGTCGAGGATTTCCCATTATATCACGGAACGCAGTATGCCTGCTTTGGATACGTTATCCCGTATATGCACGGCGCTCGATTTGGACACAAACGAAATTCTTTGCGTGGAAAGACCGAATCATTAAGAGATAAAGAACGCCCTTTTAGAGCGTTCTTTTCTTTTATAAATCCTTGTTGCGCGCAAGTCGTTACGCGTTTGCGCCGTCTTTGCAATTCATACAAACGCCAAAAAATTCCAGCGCATAGCTTTGCACTTCGAACCCGTCGCACGCCGTCGCTTTTACGCCGTTTTTCGGCAATCCTTCCACCTCTACGTCCGAGAGTCTACCGCATACCGTACACCTACCGTGGCAATGCGGTTCTACGTTATAATCGTACCGCACTTCGCTGCCTGCGCTCCGTAATTCCAACGCTCGCCCGCTCCCCGCAAATCCGCCTAATACACGGAATACCGTTGCGCGAGAAACCGTCGGGTATGCGTCGTGTACGTATCCGTATACTTCCGTGGCCGTCGGATGATTCAGCGTTCTTAACGCTTCGTATATGATTTGCTTTTGCTTCGTCTGTCTTTCTTGCATACGCTATTCCTCCTTATTAAGATTCAATACTGATTATAGTATAACATACTTTTTTTCATCCGTCAAGAGTTTTGTATAAAAAAGTTTGTTGGCGGATTTTGGTAAAAAAGGAAAGAAGCGGTGATTACCGCTTCTTTTTCGTTATAAGTTTTTAATATTCAAAATCGCGATTTCTTCACCGCTGACCGCGTCCGTATAGATGAGATATTTTTCGTCCATATACGAACAAAGGAATTCGTAAGCGGCTCGCTCGCCGCCCTTGGCTTTTACTACGGCAAGACGGGAGCATTCCACTTCCAAGCCCTTACGCAATTTTGCCTGCGCTTCCGCCATCGTAACGCCCGTTTGCACTTCTTCTCTGTTTTCGTGGTTTTGCAAATACTTCGAAGCGTCGAAACCCGTTACTACGCCGCGCGAACGGCATACTTTAACGCGCACGGTATCGGGGTAATACACTACGCCGTCCGTCTCGTAGACAAAACTGAAATCCACGTCCGTACCGTTTTCACGCGTGCGAACCGCCGTCATATCTTCATAGCCGAGCTTTTCCAAAAAGTTTTGCGCTATCGTTTCGGCGTTCTTCATATCAAACGTTTCCCCTTCGCAAGGTTCGTAATAATCGAAGCGAATCAGCTCGCCGCCGTTATAATCGATTTCCGCAAAAAGCAACGTTCCTTTGTCGTCGTAGCCCTGTACGTTATACGCCGCGTAACCGCGCGCCACCGTTTCTCCTACGCATTGAAACTCTGTGATTTTATAATCGGAGAAATACCGCAAACACAGCTCTTCCGCTTGCGCCGTATCAATCTTGGGCGAACCGCCGCTTTCTTCTTTGGACGGAGGCGTTGCTCGTTTCATACCTGCCCCTTGCATTTTACCTTCCAACGCCGCGCGATTTTCTTCCAAAGTCAAGTTTTCCAAGCCTTTTACCATATCGGAAAATACACCTTCGCCCTTTTTCATAAACGACATAATATCTTTGTCCGTCATTTTGGACGCGTATTCGTCAAGCATTTGCCGCATAGCGTGATTGGTTTCGTATAAGCTTTGCAAAGTATTCTCGTCTTCTTCGGAAAGCGCTTCTCCCCTACGCAATTTGGAGAGCATCCGTTCGCTGACGGCGCCGACTTTGTTGATAAACGACGTAAGGTTTCTGTCCGCCTCACCGTTTATCGGCAATTTTTCCAAGTCAAGCTCGGCAAGACGGGCTTGTACCAATAAATCGGTTAAAATACGCTCCTGTTGTACGGAAGAGGCAGAGATACGAGCCCTGTCCAAATCGTCGTCCACGTGTTCCATAATCCCTATAAGTTCGTACGTCGTGCTTTGCACGCCCGTCATTGTATTGTTTTGCATATCGCGCATTTCGATAGCGCCTACCGTAACCGCCGTCGTTAAACCGAGCGTTACCGCGCCCAGAGAAATGACTGCGGCAAGCCAACCGCCGTATCCTTTGTTTCCACCGCGGTTTTCTTTTCTCTCCTTTTTACGCGCATTTTGTTTTTGCTTGTTTTTGGATTTTTCCTGCGAGCGGTTTGCCTTTTGATGCGCGCGTTCTCTTTGCCGCGCTTCCATAGCCGCCTTACGCTTTTCCTGCATTTCCTTACGCTCAGCCGCGCGTTTCGCGGCTTTGGCTTTGCGTTCCGCGCGTTTCTTTTCCGCCTTCGCCTTTCTTTCCGCCAAGCGTTTTTCCATACGCTCCTTTCTTTCTGCTTTCAGCTTCGCCGCTTCCGCTTTGCGCTCTGCCGCCGTCATTTTTGCGCGGCGCTCCTTTTCTTGCATACGCTTTGCCTTTGCTTTGGCGCGTTCTTCCGCACGCATTGCTTTTTCTTCCTTCTTTTTCAACGCCGCCGCTACGCGCGCTTGCGCTCTTTCGTTTTCCTTTTCCGTCTTTTTCTCTACGGCAGGTTCCTTCTCTTCCTTCTTTTCTGTTACTACCTTTTTACTCACAGTCTTTTGCGTAGCTTGCGATTGAGGTTTTTGCGTTTTTACGTTCTTTTCGATTCGCTCTACTTTTTCCGCGCCCGACGAAACGTTTTTCGCTACTTTCGTTTCCTTTTTCTCTTCCATACTTTCTCTCCTTATCTACCTTACGTTAAATGGCAAATACGTGTTTACCGATAACGGTAACCGTTTGCCTGTCGAAAATCCAAGAGCTTGTCGCCACGGCGGGGTTATAATAATACAACGCGCCGCCCGTAGGGTCCCAACCGTTAATAGCGTCCCTTGCCGCTCGCATCGCCGTATCGTTGGGCGTAAGATTGATTTGTCCGTCCGTTACCGCCGTAAACGCGTGTTTTTGATACACAACCCCCGATACGGTATTCGGGAACGAAGAACTGCGCACGCGGTTTAATACCACCGCGCCGATAGCCACTTGCCCCGTGTACGGTTCTCCCCGTCCTTCTGCGTAAATGGTCTTTGCCAATAAATATACGTCCGAGCTAGAATACCCGTTCGCGCCGCCCGAGGCGGACGACGAACCCACGAGCACGTTATACGACGCCGTCATACCAAGCGCTTTATACGTCGCCTTGCCGACGATACCGTCCGCTGTCAAGCCGTTCTTTTTTTGGAACGCGATTACCGCCGATTTCGTGCCCGCGCCGAAAACACCGTCCACGCTTCCTTTATAATATCCCCAGTTCTTCAAACGGCGTTGTACTTCTTTTACTTCGCCGCCTTTCGAACCCTGTTTTAATACCGCCGCTTCCGCCGCGTCGCATTGCGCGTCCGCCACGCAAGGTTGTTCTTCTCTTACCGAAAGTCCGTACGACGTAGCCGCAACGCCGCCCAAACCGAGCGTTATCGCCGCAGCCGCAATCCACGCAATCTTTCCCGTTTTCTTTTTCATACTATTTCCTCCTGTATGTAACGGGTTTCTCGGCGCGTACACGGTAGCGGCATTTTTTATTCAACGCATACCTGCTACGCCCGTTTATTCTTCCAACTCCCGATAATTTCGGCTATTTTGCTTTTATATATCACGTTTTTACCGCTCGGCGAAGCAAAACAAAGGGGCGGATATACCACGCACCACCAATTATCCCCCTCGCCGCTGCCCAGCTCGATGATGAGCGCGGAATACTCACCTGCGGGTAATGTGTATCCGTCGTACGTTCTCGTTGGGAATTCTTCCGTTTTGATACTCGCTTTGGCGGCGTAAGAAAAACCGTTTTTTCGAAGGGTTGCCGTCGCCACGTTTGCAATAGAAAGAAGCTTCTCCGAAACGCTTGCCAGCGCCTCTTCTTTCGTTTCACAATCGGCAACGACGGGCGTTAAATAGTTTACCACATCATCGCGCACCAAATATTTAACCGCCTGCGCGTCTTCTTCGTTAGAATCCGCGCGGATATGAATTCGTAAATACTCGCCCGTTCCCTCCGTGGTTTCCACGCCGAATACGCCCGTTAAACCGAGTGCCGTTACACTTATTATGATTGACAAAAGAAAAAATATGCAAATTTTTTTCATAAAAAATAACCTCCGTGTAGTTACACGAAAGTTATTGCCTGCATTTTTTTATTTTATACGTCGTTTGTTTATATATATTTTTACAACCGCTTATTTGACTTCCGACCAAGAATGCTCGTGCAATTCCCCTTCTTCCAAGAGATTGGGATAATCGTTTTGACGGAGCGCTTCGTACAGCGCTACGGCAACGGAATTGCTTAAATTAAGCGAACGCGCGGCGGAAAACATCGGGATACGCAAGCACGTTTCTTTGTTTTCGAGCAGCAATTCTTCGGGCAACCCCTTCGTTTCCTTACCGAACACAAGAAAATCCCCGTCTTGAAAGCGCACGTCGCTGTGGCGATATCTGCCTTTCGTCGTAAAGAAGAAAAACCTGCCGTCAGGGTATTTTGCTTGCAACTCGGTAAAGCTGTCGTAATAGGAAATATCGACAAGATGCCAATAATCCAAGCCTGCTCTTTTGAGATATTTATCCGTTACTTCAAAGCCCAAAGGGCGAATCATATGCAAATGCGTACCCGTAGCCGCGCAAGTACGCGCGATATTGCCGGCGTTTTGCGGAATTTCCGGCTCAACCAAAACGATATGGAACATAATTACTTCCTTTATTTATATATCTACCCTAACATTTTAACAAAAAAGCCGTCTCTTCCGCAAGCGATTTGGCATAGTTTTCTAATTTTTCGTCGTATAATCTTCGTCCGCGTGAACATACTGCATATAGAGGCAACGCCTTGAAAGGAAGAATTTATTTATGCAATTTGAAAACACGGAAACCTTTAAAAACCTTGCCCGTAGTTTTGCGGGCGAATGTCAGGCAGGCATGCGTTATCAAATGATTGCGAAGCTCGCAATGCAAGAAAAACTGAAAACGCTCGCGGACGCCGTCCGCACCATTGCCAAAAACGAAACGTTACACGCCACGCAATTTTTCAATAAGATTATTGAAAAAACGGGCAGCCGCGACAATATCGAATTCGACGCAGGCTATCCCTTTCATGCGGGCACGCTTGCAGAAGGCTTGAAATTTGCCGCTACGGACGAAAAAAGCGAATCGGAAGAAATTTATCCGAGCTTTGCCGAAACGGCTAAAAAAGAAGGCTTTGAAGACATCGCCGCACTCTATAAAATGGTGGCGGACGTAGAAAAACAACACAAAATCGTTTTTCAGTATCTTTGCGACGCCGTGCAAAACGGTACGCTATATAAGGCGGAAAGCCCCATACTTTGGATTTGCAGCGAGTGCGGATATATGCACGTAGGCAACGAAGCGTGGAAAACGTGTCCGCTTTGTAAAGCAGGACAAGGATACGTGGATTTGCATTTGCCTTTTGAAGGCGTACGTCAATAAGTTGATTGGGCATAAATAAACGGCGCTTTTCACGCTTGCCCTATTTTAATAAAAAAGGAGAACAAATATGAAAAACAAACAAAACAATTATTCCAAGAACAAGAACTGCGGCAACAAGAACTGCTCTAACAAAGCAAACCAAAACAACCAAAACAACGATAACCACAGTTACAGCAATGGCGGCAACAACGACTAAAAAAAGAACCGCCCGCATACCTGCCCCCACCAAACGCGCGATGGACTTGTTTGAAAAACCATCGCAAACGGACGTGAACGGCAGTTATACGGGTAGACCGAAAAACAAACGGGAAATCCCCGTACAAGACGCGGACGACTTATAATCAACAATACCCGTTCGTGTAAAAACTCCCTCAAACGGCGCGACGCCGATTGGGGGAGTTTCGCTTTTCTTATTTCTTTTGACGGTTTACCGATTAAAAATCGTCGTCTTTTCTTTTTCTTTTCGAACCGCTCTTGGGCGTAGGCGCATCATCGTCGTCGAAGTCGTCATCGTCGTCGTCATCGTCGTCATCGTCG
>JAFUKM010000013.1 GCA_017473605.1 Clostridia bacterium
ATGGTTACAGCTACGTCTATGAGTACGAGTACGACGAAAACGGAAACTGCACCAAGAGAACCTACACCGATTCCGATGGTTTCAGCTCGACCAACGAGTACGACGAAAACGGAAGCTGCACCAAGGAAACCTACACCTATTCCGATGGTTACAGCGAAGTCTACGAGTACGAGTACGATGAAAACGGAAACCGCACCAAGGAAACCTTCAAAGACCACAATGGTTACAGCTACGTCTATGAGTACGAGTACGACGAAAACGGAAACTGCACCAAGAGAACCTACAATTCCGGTGGCAAGGTAACCGTAAACGAGTATGAGTACGACGAAAACGGAAACTGCACCAAGGAAACCTACACCGATTCCAATGGCAACGTAACCGTAAACGAGTATGAGTACGACGAAAACGGAAACGAGATTAAAGAAACCTACACCAGGCCCGACGGCAACGTAATCGTAAAGGAGTATGAGTACGACGAAAACGGAAACTGCACCAAACAAACCTACACCGAATCCAATGGTTACAGCTACGGCTATGAGTACGAGTACGACGAAAACGGAAACTGCACCAAGGAAAACTTCACCGCTTCCGATGGTTACAGCTCGACCAAAGAGTACGAGTACGACGAAAACGGAAACAAGATTAAAGAAACCTTCACAGATTCCGATGGTTACAGCTACGTCTACGAGTACGACGAAAACGAAAATCCTGCATAATAACAACGATTGCTTATTTCCAAATAGAGAAATAAATACAAAATAAAAAAAGCCTGCGACGCGAAAAACACGCACAGAATTGAAAAACAGTATAGCGGCGGACTACATGACGTAGTCCGCCGCCTATATTTTTATCCGTCCACGGATAAAACACATAAAATCCCTATTCTATGATATGAAAAAGGATAAGTAGTAGTGAATATGGAAAAATGTATTTTATCAAAATAAAGAGTCTCCTGTATATTGCTGATTTATAAAAGAATATTTTGAAAAGCCCCACTGGAACGTACATAGGCGTTTCAAAGGCCCGCAGGTAAAAATTCTTACGGCGACGCTTGGGAATAGCGCGGGCTTGCTCGGCGCGGCGGCGCTTTGGTTATAAGGGAAAAGGGACGCGGTTCGCACGCGTAACGCGCGCGAACCGTTTTTATATTTAAGAAGAAAATTTATTGGAAAAATTTTTAAAAATAAGTGATAAATTTGTGATGAAAGTATTGCAAAATTTGTCGAAAAGTGGTACAATGATTCCATATTCGTGTTAAAACACGCAAAGGAGGATTTTATGAACAAGTTTGCAAAAGCACTTGGTTTTGACCCCGTAGCAAAGAAAACGAGCGTTAAAACCGAAATCGTTGCGGGTATCGTTACGTTCCTTGCGATGGCGTACATTTTGACGGTTAACCCTAACCAAATTTTGTATGCGGGTACGGCGGACGCAAGATGGTCGTCGCTCTTTATCGCAACGGCGTTTGGCGCAATTATCGGTACGCTTTTGATGGCGTTCCTTGCAAAAATGCCGCTTGCACAAGCTTCGGGTATGGGGCTGAATTCGATGATGGGCGGTATCATCGGCGGTGGCGTCAGCGCATTTTCTTACGGGTTTGAATTTACCATAGGTCAAGGTTTTATGATGGTGCTTATCTCCGGCATTGTATTTTTATTGCTGTCGGTGATTAAGATTAAGGGAAAAACCTTCCGCGAACTCGTATTTGACGGTATGCCTGTATCGGTTAGAAGCGCGATTTCCGTCGGTATCGGTTTGTTTATTGCGTACATCGGTTTCCAAAACGCAGGTATTATCGTAACCAACGGTTATACGCAAATCAGCCTTGTTGACTTCACGAACTGGGGCGACCAAGTTGTGAATTACAGCTCTGCGACGGGTACGTGGGCTGCTGCAAAGACGGCAGTGGTTGCTTTTTCGGGCTTGTTCTTGATTGCTATTTTGGATAAACTGAAAGTAAAAGGCTCGGTTATCATCGGTATTTTAGGGGCAACCATTGTTGGTATTCCGTTTGGCGTTACCGACCTTTCTATGCTCGGTGGTGGCAACGGCGTTTCTTGGAAATTCTGGGAAAACTTTGCAAACTTCTTCTCCGTTGGCGAAACCAGCGTGTTCGGTTCGTTTACGTCGGTATTTACCGAAGGCTTCCCCGCTGGCTCGTTGTTTACGGTAATCATGCTCGTTATTACGATGTGTATGATTGATATGTTTGACACGATGGGCACGATTGTGGGTTGCTGTGGTGGCAACAGAGTATTGTCCGACGAAAACGATAAACCGCATAACTACGGAAAAATTATGATGAGCGACGCTATTGCAACCTGTACGGGCGCAATGCTTGGTACGTCCACGGTAACGACGTTTGTGGAATCGGGTACGGGTGTATCGGCAGGCGGCAGAACGGGGCTTACGGCGTTTTCGGCGGCATGTATGTTCTTCCTTGCGATGTTCATTATGCCCATTTTCGCAACGATTCCTTCCGCGGCTGCGGCTTCGGCGCTTATCTACGTAGGCGTTTTGATGATGAAAAACAACGTTAAAAATATTGATTTCAGCAACGCAATTAAAGCAACGTCCGCGTTCCTTACCATCGTTATTATGATACTTGCTTATTCGATTACCAAAGGTATCGGCGCAGGTATGGTATCGTACACGCTGATGTCGATTGTTTCTTATCTTATCGAACTTATTAAGTATGCTATCACGAAAAAGGATAAACCCGAGTGGAACGTTTCTATTGTGGCGATTGTCGTATCCGTTCTTTTCTGCGTTTATTTCTTCGTACCCGTTATACTTTAACGGTACGGTAAACCGCGAAGGGGTCTGGTATGAATCAAGAACTTCAATTGGAAAACTACGAAAAAAAGATAAAAAGAGTTATTATCAGCGAAGAAGAAATCCGTGCGGCGATTAAAAAAGCAGGAAAGACAATCGACGCAATTTACGACGGACGGCCTATCGTGCTCGTAAGTATCTTAAAGGGTGCGTTCGTGTTTATGTCGGATATTTGCCGTGCCGTAAGCGTACCTTGTGAAATCGCCTTTATGTGCGCAAAAAGCTACTATACAGGTACGCAGTCGTCGGGCGTGGTAAGAATTACGATGGATTTGGATAGAGATATCAAGGATTGCCACGTGGTGATTGTGGAAGATATTATCGACACGGGCAGAACGCTGAACGATATCATTAAGGTATTAAAATCCCGCAATCCCGCGTCTTTGCGCGTTGTTACGTTGTTAGATAAACCTTCTCGCAGAGTGGTGGATTTAAAAGCGGATTTGTCGTTGTTTACGATTCCCGATTTGTTTGTTATCGGGTACGGATTGGACTGTGGCGAGTATTATCGGAACCTTCCTTACATAGCGGAATACGGCGAATAAAAAGGTGACAAAAAATATTAAGAAACGCGGCAACAAAAGCTTATTTTGCTTTTGTTGCCGTTTGATTTATTTTTCGTGGAGAAAAATTTAGGAAAACCCTTGACAAAAACAAAAAAGACGGTTATAATGAAACTACGAAATTTTTTGGAGGAGATTATTATGAAAAAGATTTTTAAGTGGTTCACGCTTGCTGCTGCTTCGGCTTTGACCTGCGTAATGTTGGTGGCTTGTACGCCTTCTAATTTGGAAAAAGCAAGCGATAAAATGGCAAAAGAGGGTTATAAAGTAACGGAGCTTAAAGGCGACAGCGAAGAGGGCTGTGTAGGCGGTATTAGCGCAACGAAAGCAAATCTTGATTTTACAAATATGGACTTTGAAGGCGATACCATTACCGCATATTTGTTCGAGAGCAAGAAGGATGCGGAAGCTTACGTAAACGACGTGAAAGAAAATTGGGGTGAAGACTATTCTCCCGTACAAGACGGTAAATGGGTATACTGGGGAACGGAAGACGCTATTGAAGATTTCACCGACTAATTAAAACGAATCGATAAAAACACGCTTCGGCGTGTTTTTATTTTTGTCCCCAAGACGCACTTGGCAGTTGACGGGAAAGGAAGGGATATGGTATAATATACCTGACTTGACCGATACTATCCGTTGGGGGAAATATGGAAGAAAACAAGAAAAAGCCATTATGGATAAGAATTGTTTTATGGGCGTTGGCGATAGTTACGCTCCTTATCGGCGCGTTTTCCTTTACGCTTTTCCGCGCGTCGTGCGCAAGAAACGATTTGGAAGATAAGCGTTTGGATTTTTCCGTGGTGGATAAAAACGGGGCACCCGTGTCTTTGTCGAATTTTCAAGGAACGCCGATAGTGGTTAATTTTTGGGCAATATGGTGTCCGCCTTGTAAACAGGAGTTGCCTGATTTTCAAGACGCATACGACGAATATAAAGACGAAGTTACGTTTTTGTTCGTCAACGTAATACGTTGGCAAGGCGATACGGTGGAGGACGTAGAACTTTTTATGTCGGAAAACGGATATACGTTCCCCGTATATTACGATACGGACGGGAACGCCGCGGAAACGTGCGGCGTATCGTCGATACCGTTGACGTTGTTTATCGGACGCGACGGCGAAGTGAAAAAAACGTATAATGCGGCGATTCCTGCTTTTTTACTCCGCAATTATATTGAAGATATTTTATAAAGGAATAATTGAGTTTTAGACGCAAGGCGAAGTTGCTTTGCGTCTTTTACAATGCTTTGATATTTTTTTTGTTTATTTAATTGACATTATTCATAAAATTTGTTAAAATTAAAAAGAATTTTGTCGAAAATGTAAAATGGGGAGAGCGTTATGACGGAAATTATCGAAGTAAAAACCAAAAAGCAAAGGAAAGAATTTGTAGAATATCCTTTGCGATTATATAAAGGAAATCCTTATTTCGTACCGCCGCTTTACGGTGACGAAATGAAGATGTTTACCGAAAAAAACGTATATTATAAGACGTGTGATTCGGTGTTTTACTTGGCGCAACGCGGCGGAAAGACGGTTGGTAGAATTCAGGGGATTATTCAAAAGCAGTATAACGGAATTCACGGGGCGAGTCAAGTGCGTTTCACCCGTTTTGATTGCGAAAATGACGAGAATACGGCGAAGCTGCTTTTTAACGCTGTGGAGAATTGGGGAAAGACAAAAGGTATGACGGAAATCGTAGGACCTTTGGGATACAGCGATTTGGAAAGAGAAGGTTTGTTAATAGAAGGGTTTGATTATCTTTGTACGTTTGAAGAACAGTACAATTATGCATATTATCCCTTGCTTGTGGAAGCGTGCGGCTATGAAAAGGACGTTGATTGGTTAGAATCCCGTCTTTATAAAATGAAGGAAAATCCTGAACGCTTGGAACGGTTGTTTGAACGCTCGCTGCAACGGTATAATTTGCATATAGGCGGAGTTGGCTTGAAAAAAGGCGCGTACATAAAAAATATGCACAAGGGATTTTCGATTGCATAGACGAGTGTTATAAAGACTTATACGGAACGGTTCCTTTCACCAAAGAAATGATGGACCAAATGGTCGCGCAATTCAAACTCATCGTGAATCCCAAATATATTTGCGTGGTATGCGATGAAAACGAAAGGGTGGTCGCGTTCGGTTTGTGCTTGCCGGGGATAGGCGAAGCGGTGCAAAAGAGCGGCGGAAAATTAACGCTCGGCTGTTTGCTCCGTTTGTTGAAAGTAATAAAAAAACCGCGCGTTATCGATTTGGCGCTTGTGGGAATACTGCCCGAATACCGAAAGTCGGGATTGAGCGCTTTTATGCTTATCATTTTAAGCCGTATGTTGGACGGTGGCGTGGAGTATATGGAAACCAATTTGAATTTGGAAAGCAATGTGGCAATTCAAGCGACGTGGAAACATTTTGAAAATATCCAACATAAGCGTCGTCGTTCGTATATTAAAAAACTTTCATAATCGGGTTAAAAGTGCGGGAGCGATGCTATTCCGCACCTTTTCTTTTCTCTTTGCATACCGTGTAGTATGCGTATTATAGAATATAACCGTGATAAAGCCGTTGCCTACGCAAGAAGATGGGCGTTTGGAAGAAATCCTGCGTATTACGATTTTTCCTATATCGGCGGAGATTGTACCAATTTTGCGTCCCAATGTTTGTACGCGGGTGCGCCCGTAATGAATTTTACGCCCGATATCGGTTGGTATTACCGTTCGTTAGGCAATAGGTCGGCGGCGTGGACGGGTGTAGAATATTTTTACCGTTTTTTAACCGAAAACGCCGCGACGGCGGGGATAAACGGCGGGGAAGGTCCGTTTGCGGAAGAAGTTTCGCTTGCCGACGTACGGGTAGGGGATTTCTTACAGCTTGGAAACGCTGCGGGGGATTTTTATCATACGCCTATCATAGTCGGTTTTTCGCAAGGCGTTCCGCTTGTGGCGGCGCATACCAACGACGCTTTCGGCAGACGTCTGGATTCTTACGCCTTTCAAAGGGTTCGTTGCTTGCATATTATCGGCGCGCGGAAACAAGAGTGAAAAGTGGGTAAAAGGCGAAAAAATATACTTGCAAATACTTGACTTGCCGATTTCTTTTTATTATAATAAAAAACGGTTGCACGGATAAGCCTTCTTGCGACGGTAAGATGAGGATATGCCTGCACAAAGGAGAACGGAGATGAAAAAATTTAGACATTTCGGCGTAATGCTTGATTGTTCGCGCGATGCGGTAATGAAAGTCGGTGAAGTTAAACATATGATTGATTGCCTGCACAAGATGGGCTATAATACTTTGGAGTTATATACGGAAGATACCTATGAAGTGAAAGGCGAGCCGTATTTCGGATATTTGCGCGGACGGTATACGGGGGAAGAACTCAAAGAAATCGACGCTTACGCAAAATCGCGCGGTATTGAGTTGATTCCCTGTATCCAAACGTTGGCGCATTATACGGCGCTCGTGCGTCATCCGCAGTATTTCGATATCGTAGATACGAACGACATTTTGCTTATCGACGAGCCGAAGACGTATGAACTTCTTGATAAGATTTTCGCGACGATTGCGGAAAACTTTTCTTCGCGCAACGTAAATATCGGTATGGACGAGGCGCACATGGTCGGGCTTGGCAAATATTTGGACAAGCACGGGTATAAAAACCGTAACGAGCTGATTCTCCGTCATTTAAAGAAAGTATCGGAAATTGCCGCAAAATACGGGTTCACCTGCCATATGTGGAGCGATATGTTCTTCCGATTAAAGACGAACGGGGAATATTACGTAAACGAGCCGATAGAATTTCCCGAAGAAATCACGAAGAAAGTTCCCGAAAACGTGGAACTTACCTTTTGGGATTATTATCACTCCGAACAAAAGACGTACGACGCAATGTTGCAGTCGCATAAATCGTTCGGCGGTAATATTTGGTTTGCCGGCGGCGCGTGGAGTTGGGACGGCTTTGCCCCCCTTAACTGGTATACGCTGCAAACGATGAAACCCGCCATGCAAAGCGTTATTAAAAACGAGATTAAAGACGTTTTGATTACCTGTTGGGGGGATAACGGTAAAGAGTGTTCTTTCTTCTCGTTGCTTCCCGCGTTGTATGCGATTCGTCAATATGCGGATGGGAATTTCGACCAAGAGAGCATTGAAAAGGGCTTTTATAAGCTGTTCAAAATCCCGTATGCGGATTTTATGTTGCTCGATTTGCCCAACCGTACCGAGCGCAAACCGCTTGATAAAGACGGTTTTGAAATGATTCAAAATCCTTGCAAATCGTTGCTGTATTGCGACCCGTTTATGGGCGCGTTTGATAAACTTGTTTCGCAAGAACGCGCAATTCCGTACGTGCAATATACGCAACAGCTGAAAAAAGCGGCGAAAAAAGCAGGAAAATACGAGTATCTTTTCGATACGCTTGCCAAACTTTGTTCGGTACTTGAATTGAAAGCGGAGTTGGGCGTGCGTACGCATAGAGCGTATCAAGCGAAGGATAAAAAGGCGATTGCTGCGCTTCTCAAAGAGTATGCGGAAATCGAAAAACGTATCGCGGTTTTCCACGCGGCGTTTTTAGACCTTTGGGAACGGGAAAACAAACCGCAGGGCTGGGAAATTCACGATTTGCGCTTGGGCGGCTTGATGTGCAGGGTAAAAACTTGCCGTGAGAAATTGCAAAAATATGCGAAGGGCAAGTTGAATAAAATCGAGGAATTGGAGGAAGAAATTTTGCCTTACGGCGACGGCACTTTCCAAGGAAATATCCACTCGTTACTCGTATCTATGAACTTAACTTAATAAACGGTCAAAAAACCGCTTGAAAAAATTGTTGAAAATTCAATCAAAACACGCAAAAAAATGCGTTTGTTCGGTTGCGTTTTTCGACAGTTTTTGCTATAATAATGATATAGAAGATGGGGAAAGCGTAAAACGGAAGAAAAAGCTCGGTGAAGGGAACGCTATGAAACATTTGCGAAAAAAGAGAATTTTCGGTGCGGCAATTATTCGCGGCGGTTGCGGCGGACGTTTGCGTGGGCAAAACGCGCTCTTTTTCGGGGTAAAACACGCTTTTTTCAATAACGTACGGTAATGCATAGGTGCAACGCAATCGTTGCACCTATTTGTTTTGAAAAGGAGAAGAGTATATGAGTAAAGTTGGCATTTTAATGGGCAGTAAGTCGGATTTCGACGTGGTAAAACCTGCGGTTACTATCTTAAAGAAATTTGGGGTAGAAACGGAAGTGAGAGTGATTTCCGCACATCGTACGCCCGACGAGGCGCACGAATTTGCGGCGACGGCGAAGGAAAAGGGAATAGAAGTGATTATTTGCGCGGCAGGAAAGGCGGCGCACCTTGGCGGCGTAATTGCGGCGTTTACGACGCTTCCCGTTATCGGGTTACCTGTAAAAACGGATATGATGGGAGGGCTTGACAGCCTGTTGTCCATCGTACAAATGCCTGCGGGTATTCCCGTAGCGACGGTAGGGGTAAACGGCGGCGAAAACGCAGGGCTTTTGGCGTTGCAAATGCTCGCGATTAAATATCCCGAAATTGAGAAACAGCTTGTGGAATACAAAGCGGCAATGAAAACGAAAATCAATAACGACGACGAAGCGTTGCAGGCAATGCTCGGTTAAGGTAAGGACAGCCACAGGAGAAAGATTGTATGGCAGTATTTGGTGTATTTGGTGTAAAGACGGAGAACGTGGCGTCGAGTACGTATTACGGATTGTACGCCTTGCAACATAGAGGACAGGCCTCTTGCGGTATTGTTGTCAACGACGACGGCGTGTTTCGCGGATATAAAGACTCTGGTCTTGTAAACGAGGTGTTTACCCACCGTTTGCTCAATGAACTTGGTCTTGGTCAAATGTCGCTCGGCAACGTGCGTTATGGTACGAGCAAGACAAGGGACAGAAACAATGCCGAGCCTATGCTTATTAACCATGTAAAAGGAAAGATGGCAATCTCGCACGACGGCGCGCTCGTCAATTATGCGGAGCTTCGTAAAGAGTTCGAAATGCAAGGCTGTATCTTCCATACGGCAAACGAAGTGGAAGTCATTGCTTGCGCGATTACGCGAGAGCGTATTACATCTCCGTCGATTGAAGAAGCTATCAACCGTGCGATGTATAAACTCAAAGGCGGATACTCGCTGGTGGTTATGTCGCCGCAAAAGCTAATCGCGGCGCGTGACGAGAACGGTTTGCATCCGCTTTGTTACGGTATGCGCGACGACGGCGAATACGTCATTTCCAGCGAAAGCTGCGCGCTCAATACCGTCGGGGCGAAATTTGTTCGGGATATCGCCCCGGGGGAAATCGTAGTCTTTACAAAGGAAGGCGTTAAGAGTATTCGCGAACATTGCGATAAGAAACCTGAACGGCTTTGCGTTTTCGAATACTTGTATACGGCTCGTCCCGATTCGAATATCAACGATTGTTCGGTACACCTTGCGAGAAAGCGCGCGGGGATGTTTCTTGCCAAAGCGCACCCGGTAGAAGCGGACGTCGTTATCGGTGCGCCCGATTCGGGTATTGACGCGGCAATCGGTTACGCGGAAGAATCGGGGATTCCATACGGGCTCGGTTTGATTAAGAATAAATATATCGGAAGAACGTTCATCGACCCCGGTCAAAACGTAAGGGAAGACAAGGTAAAAATCAAGCTTAATCCCGTACCCGCAACGATTAAAGGAAAACGCGTGATTTTGGTAGACGATTCCATCGTTCGCGGAACAACGTGCGTACGCGTGGTGAAACTGCTTCGCGACGCAGGCGCAAAGGAAATTCATATCCGTTCGTCCGCGCCCGAATTTCTGAATCCTTGTTATTACGGTACGGATATCGGTTCGAAAGACGAACTGATTGCTTGCAAGTATAACGCCAAGGAGATGGCGGAAATCTTCGGCGCGGATTCGGTAGGCTTCTTGCCGATTGAAGACGTGTTCAAATTGGGAGCGACGGGGAATTGCAAAGGATACTGCGCGGCGTGCTTTAACGGCGAATATCCTACCGAAATTCCCGTAGAACAGGAAAACAAGTACGAACAAAAGATTTCGGGAAATAAAAATTAAAGAAGAAAAAATAAATTGGAGAATATATAAATCATGGCTATTTCTTACAAAGACAGCGGCGTAGACGTAACGAGAGGTTATAAAGCGGTAGAGCTGATGAAAAAACACGTAAAATCTACTTATAACGAAAACGTTATCGGGGATTTGGGTTCGTTCGGCGGGTTCTTCTCGATTGCAAACGAGAAGATGGAAGAGCCCGTTTTGGTTGCAGGTACGGACGGCGTAGGTACGAAACTTAAATATGCGTTCCTTTTGGAAAAACACGATACTATCGGTATCGACGCGGTAGCAATGTGTGTAAACGACATCGTTTGTCAAGGCGCAAAACCGTTGTTCTTCTTGGATTATTACGCATGCGGAAGATTGTATCCCGAAGCGGAATCGGAAGTGGTAAAAGGGATTGCGGAAGGCTGTCGTCAAGCAGGTTGCGCGCTCATCGGCGGCGAAACGGCGGAAATGCCCGGTTTCTATCCCGACGGCGAATACGACCTTGCGGGCTTTGCCGTAGGTATCGTCGATAAGAAAAAAGTTATCAACGGCAAAAATATCGTTCCCGGCGACGTGATTATCGGTTTGAAATCGACGGGCGTACACTCCAACGGCTATTCGCTTGTCAGAAAACTCTTTGGGGATAGTGATAAAGCGGCTTTGGAGGCGTACGACGAACAACTCGGTGCGTCGGCTGCGGAAGTGTTGTTAAAGCCTACGAAAATTTACGTAAAGAGTATCCTTTCCCTTATTGAAAAGGTAAACGTAAAGGGTATTGCGCACATTACGGGCGGCGGTTTTATCGAAAACGTGCCCAGAATTTTGCCCGAAGGCGTAGCGGCGGAAATCGAAAAGAATTCCTATGAAGTGCCTGCGGTGTTCAAGGTAATGCAGGAGCGCGCAGGGATTACGGACGAACAAATTTACAATACTTTCAATATGGGTATCGGTATGATGGTAGTCGTAGACGCGAAAGACGTGGATAAGGCAATGGAATCGCTGCGCGCAAGCGGCGAAGACGTCGTGGTAATCGGTAAGACGGTTGCAGGAAAAGGCGTTATTTTGAAATAAGGAATTACTATGAAGAAAATAGCGGTATTCGCTTCGGGCGGCGGCACGGACTTTCAGTCCGTGATTGACGCAAACGAACGCGAACGGTTTTGTGAAATTGCATACTTGGTGGCGTCCAAACCGCAAATCGGCGCGATAAACCGTGCGGAAAAACACGGGATTGCTACGCTCGTTTACGATAAGACGACAGGCGAGAGCAAGGACGCATTTTACGAAAGAGTGGCAAGCATTTTAAAAAAGAGCGGTGTGGAATATATCGTTTTGGCGGGTTGGCTCTTGGTTGTTCCGCCTGCGTTTATCAGGGCGTTCGAAGATAGAATTATCAATATTCATCCGTCGCTGATTCCCGCGTTTTGCGGTATGGGCTACTACGGATTAAGAGTACATGCGGCGGCGATAGAATACGGCGTCAAGCGTAGCGGCGCAACGGTACATTTCGTGGAGGCGGACGTAGACGGCGGCGCAATCATCATGCAACGGGTAGTGGAAGTAAAGGACTACGATACGCCCGAAAGCTTGCAAGCGCGTATTTTGAAGAAAGAACATAAGATGTTGCCCGAGTGTGTAAAATTGCTTTGCCAAGGCAAAATCGTAAAATCGGGTAGAAGAGTATACGTAAAGAAATAAACAAGTTTTTTTGGACGGAGAAGGAGACATGAACGTTTTGGTTATCGGAAATGGCGGCAGAGAACACGCCATCGTACAGGCATTGAAAAAATCCCCCAAGGTGGATAAGATTTTCGCAATGAAAGGGAACGCAGGTATCGGGGAGATTGCCGAACTTGTGAACGTAGATTATTGCGATTTGAAAGCGGTGGGCGATTGGGTAGACGCGCATAAGGAAATCGACTATACGGTCATCGCGCCCGACGACCCGCTTGCTTTGGGGCTTGCGGACGAGCTAGAACGCCGTGGACACCGCGTGTTCGGACCGAGAAAGAACGCCGCGATTATTGAAGCGAGTAAGGCTTTTTCCAAGGAACTCATGAAAAAGTATAATATTCCCACGGCGAAATACGAAACGTTTTCCAATTACGAAGACGCAAAAGCGTACGTGGAAACGTGCGATATTCCCGTAGTTTTAAAGGCGGACGGGCTAGCGCTTGGTAAAGGCGTGTTGATTTGCAAAACGCGCGACGAAGCGCTCGACGGCATTAAAGAGATGATGCTCGATAAAAAATTCGGTTCGGCGGGCAATAAAGTCGTTGTGGAAGAATTTTTGGAAGGACCGGAAGTATCCGCGCTTGCGTTTACCGACGGCAAGACGATGAAACCGATGATTACGAGTTGCGACCATAAGCGCGCGTTCGATAACGACGAGGGTTTGAATACGGGCGGTATGGGTACTTTTTCGCCTGCTCCTTTTTACGGGGAAAAAACGGAAAGGGAAGTGATGGAAAAGATTATGTTGCCCACTATGCGCGCGATGAACGCGGAAGGCAGAACGTTTAAGGGCGTGTTATATTTCGGGCTTATGAAGACGAAAGACGGTATGAAAGTTATCGAATATAACTCCCGTTTCGGCGACCCCGAAACGCAGGTAATATTGCCGATGCTCAAAACCGACCTTATGGAAATTTTTGAAGCGATTACGGACGAACGGCTTGCGGATATCGATATCGAATGGGAAACGGGCGCGTGCGTATGCGTAGTGCTTGCCAGCGGCGGTTATCCCGTCAAATACGAAAAGGGCAAAGAAATCACGTTCGGGGATTTGGATAAAGACGTTGTTTTGTGCCACGCAGGCACGAAGATAAAAGACGGAAAACTCGTTACGGACGGCGGTAGAGTGCTGGGCGTATGCGCCAAAGGAAACACGGTGGAAGAAGCGAGAAAGAAAGCGTACGCAAACGTGGAAAAGATTGCTTTTGACGGTATGCATTACAGAACAGATATCGGCATTAAATATCGCGATATAGAAAGAGAATAATTAGGTAGGAAAGCGAAGATATGATTTACAGAATTTTTGTGGAAAAGAAAGATAACGTACAGGCGAGAAAGGAACAAGCGGATATCAAGACGCTTCTGAAAATCGCTGCGGAAGATTTCCGTTTGGTGCTTCGTTACGACGTGGAAGGTTTGAGCGAAGAAGAGCTTCAAGCTGCGCTCGGCACGGTATTTTCCGAACCGCCCGTAGACGACGTATATTTGGAAAATTTGGAAATACCGAGCGGATATAAGGCGTTTGCCGTCAGCTATTTGACGGGGCAATACGACCAACGCGCAGACAGCGCGGCGCAATGCGTGCAGCTGCTTACGAGAAAGGCGCGTCCTATGGTCAAGTGCGCAAAAGTGTATTTGGTAAAAGGCGTAACGGACGAACAGCTTGTTGCGATTAAGAAACATATCATCAATCCTGTGGAAAGCGAAGAAGTCGGTTTTGAAAAGCCGACGACGCTCAAACAAGCGACGGTGGAAGGCGCTCCCGTAGCGGACGTGGACGGATTTATCGATATGTCCGACGACGAGATTAAGGCGTACCATAAGAACGTAGGCTTTGCTATGAGCGCGCTCGATTTGGCGTTCGTTCGCGACTATTTCAAGAGCGAAAAACGTAATCCTACGGAAACGGAACTCAAAGTTATCGATACGTATTGGTCGGACCATTGCCGTCATACGACGTTTGCTACCGAATTGAAAAACGTAAAAATCAATTCGGAAAATCCCGTCATTGAAAAGGCGTACCATTTGTACGAAGATTTGTATAAAGAACTCAACGGCAACCGTCCCGACAAATATCCTTGTTTGATGGATTTGGCGACGATTGCGGCGAAGAAACTGAAAAAGGACGGAAAGCTCGATAATCTTGATATTTCCGACGAAATCAACGCATGTTCTATTTGTATCGAAGCGGAAATCGACGGTAAGAAAGAACAATATCTTGTAATGTTCAAAAACGAAACGCATAACCACCCGACGGAAATCGAGCCGTTCGGCGGCGCGGCGACCTGTCTTGGCGGTGCAATTCGCGACCCGTTATCGGGTAGAACGTACGTATATCAGGCTATGCGTGTTACGGGTGCGTCCGACCCCCGTGAAAAATTGGAAGACACGTTGGCAGGGAAGCTTCCCCAACGCGCAATTACGCAACGCGCGGCGGCAGGGTTCTCTTCGTACGGTAACCAAATCGGTTTGGCGACGGGTATCGTAGACGAAGTATATCACGAAGGTTATAAAGCGAAGCGTTTGGAAACGGGCTTCGTTGTCGGCGGCGCGAGAAAGGAAATGGTATACCGTGAAGCGCCCAAAGCGGGGGACGTCATCATTTTGCTCGGCGGCGAAACGGGGCGTGACGGTTGCGGCGGCGCGACGGGTTCGTCCAAAGCGCACGACGCGCACTCGGTAGAAACGTGCGGCGCAGAAGTACAAAAGGGTAACGCGCTTACCGAAAGAAAGTTGCAGCGTTTGTTCTTGAATAAGGAAGCGACGAGAAAGATTAAAAAATGTAACGATTTCGGCGCAGGCGGCGTTTCCGTTGCGATTGGCGAACTTGCGGACGGACTGAATATTGATTTGGATAAAGTGCCTAAAAAGTACGACGGATTGAACGGTACGGAACTTGCGATTTCCGAATCGCAGGAACGTATGGCGGTAGTGGTTGCGGAAAAGGACGTGGACGCGTTTATCGCGCTTGCGGCGGAAGAAAATCTTGCGGCAACCCCTGTGGCGGTGGTTACCGATACGGGCAGAATGAAAATGTTCTTAAAAGGCAAAGCCATCGTGGACATCTCCCGTGAATTCTTAAATACGAACGGCGTAAAACAAGAAGCGAACGTAGAAATCACGGACAAGAAAACAACTTGGTTTGATAAAAAACAAGGCGTTTCTTTTGCGGATGAAACGAAAAAAGTGCTTGGCGATTTGAACGTCTGCGCAAAGAAAGGTCTTTCGGAAACGTTCGATTCTACCATTGGCGCAAGAACGGTATTTATGCCTTGGGGCGGTAAAAATCAAGCGACGCCCGCAATTGCTATGGCGGCGAAGATTTGCGGTGGCGAAACGGACGTTTGTACCGTTTCCGCGTACGGTTATTCCCCGTACTTAATGGAAACTAGCCCGTTTATCGGCGCTATTTATTCGATTGTTTGCTCGGTATCCAAAGTGGTGGCGACGGGCGCGAAATACAGCGATATCCGTTTGACGTTACAAGAATTCTTCCAACGTATGACGGGCGAGGCGAAAGTATGGGGCGTTCCTGCTTCCGCGCTCCTTGGCGCGGTGTACGCGCAAATGGGCTTAGGGCTTGGCGCAATCGGCGGGAAGGACAGTATGAGCGGTACGTTCGAGAGTATCCACGTGCCCCCCACGCTTATTTCGTTTGCATTAGCGCCTGCGAAAGCAAGCAAGCTGATTACCAACGTACTCAAAGGCGGCGAAAAACTCTACTATATCCCCGTCCCCAAAGACAAGAATTCCGTACCTGATTTCGAGAGCTTGAAAGCGGTATACGAAGAAGTGTATAAAAATATCGAAAACGGCAATATTTCGTTTGCAACGGTTGCGGAAAACGGCGGTATTGGCGCGGCGGTAATCAAATCGGCGCTGGGCAACGGCGTTGGCGTAGCGTTCAATATGACGGCGGACGAACTGTACAGCGAAGCGTACGGCGATTTGGTTGTAGCTTTGAAAGACGAATCGGCGTTTGATAAAGCGATTACAAAGAAATACGTAGGGCAGGTATGCGGCGAAGCGTTTACTTGTGGAAAGGACAGCGTAGCTATTTCTTGCGCGAATAACGCGTATATGGGCGCGCTTGAAAGCGTATTCTCGATTACCGCGCCTGCGGACGGGAAAGCGGAAGATTGCGATTATACGGGCGGCGCGAAGTATACGAATATCGCGACAAAAACGGCAAAACCGCGCGTGTTTATCCCCGTATTCCCCGGCACCAACTGTGAACTCGATACCGCAAGAAGATTTATTCTTGCCGGTGCGGAAGTGGAAACGGTTGTTGTGAAAAACCGTTCGGCTGCCGATATCGAAGATAGCGTTGAAAGAATCGTAAAAGCGATTAAGAAAGCAAATATCGTAGCTTTCCCCGGCGGTTTCTCGGGCGGCGACGAACCGGACGGTAGCGGTAAATTTATCGCGACCACGTTCCGTAATCCGTATATTGCCGAACAGCTCGAAGAATTGTTGAACAACCGCGACGGTTTGGCAATCGGTATTTGTAACGGTTTCCAAGCGCTTATCAAGCTGGGGCTTGTTCCGTATGGACACGTAAAAGAAATGACGGCGGATTCTCCCACGCTCACGTTCAACAACATCTCCCGCCACGTTTCCACGATTGTGGACGTGCGCGTAGCGTCTACCCTTTCGCCTTGGCTTTCCGCTTGTAAGGTAGGGGAAGTTTACAAAGTTCCCGTATCGCACGGCGAAGGTAAAATCGTTGCGCCGATAGCGGCACTCGAAGAAATGAGAAAGAACGGTCAAGTAGCGACGCAATATGCAGATTTGAGCGGTAACGCGACGATGGTATCGCCGTTCAACCCCAACGGCTCTATGTGGGCGATTGAAGGTATTACTTCTCCCGATGGCAGAGTGCTCGGTAAAATGGGGCATAGCGAGCGTATTGGCGACAACCTGTACAAGAACGTTGAAGGCAACTTCGATATGAAGATTTTTGAAAGCGGCGTTCGTTATTTTAAATAATCCATTTAGCGGCGATAGCCGCTTTGCGAGGCGAATATGATAGATATTCATACACATATATTGCCGAATATCGACGACGGCGCGGATAGTGTTTCCGCGGCGTCGGAGTTATTGCGAATGGAAGCGGAACAAGGAGTGAAGGAAGTTGTTTTCACACCGCACTATTACGGCACGACAACGGCGGAAAAATTTCTTGCGCTTCGTGAAACGGCAAAAAAGAGCATAGAAGAATATATTCCCCGCGGTATGAAAGTGCGTAGCGGCGCAGAAATCTTACTTACGGGCGTGAACGACCCGACTGACGAAACGATATGCGCATTGGCAATAGAAGGCACGAAATGCGTAATGTTCGAATTACCGTTTGCTTCACATTGGTCGGAGCATCTTTTGGACCGTATCTCCGATTTTATTGCGGAAACGGGCTATACGCCGATTATCGCGCATGTGGAGCGTTATACCGAAGCGTTGGATAACCCGTCCATTATCACGTATCTCGTGCAAATGGGTTGTTTGATTCAGCTCAATACCCACGCGTTTTTGGAAAAAAGTACCCGTCGCTTTGCGTTGGCGCTGATGAAACACGGTTTGGTGCATTGTATCGGCACGGACGCGCACGACCCTGAAAAACGCGCGCCGGAATATGCGGAAGCAAGAGAAGTGATACGGAAAAAGAAGCGTATCGATGAATTTACGAACGTTCAATGGTGTATGAAAAAAATACTCGCAGGGGAAGCGCTTCGCAATCCTTACGGGCAAGTGAAAAAAATAGGTAAATACTATTTTTAAGGAATAGGAAAAACTTTCCGTCGTAAAACGTTCTTCGGCGGTTGTGTTTTTAATAAAAAAGTGCTACAATAATAAAAAAAGAAAAGGAGATAATAATATGGCTAAAATTACGGCAGACACGTTGATTGCAGATTGCTTACAAATCAACCCCAACGCTCCCGAAATCCTTATGGCGGCAGGTATGCACTGCTTCGGTTGCGCGATGGCGCACGGTGAATCGGTTGCGGAAGCGGTAGCGGTTCACGGCGAAGATTTGGACGCGCTTTTGGCAAAGCTTAACGAAGGCTTGGAAGACTAAAAACCAAGGCAAAATCAAACGAAAATAAAACGGGCGGACACATCAGTGTCCGCCCGTTTTTCGTGCGTTTTTCGCCATGTTATGCGGCAGGCTGGTAATCGGTGCGGCTTCTTTCCTCAACGATAATCCTATAAAGACCTTGAGAACGGTCTTCGTGCGTGGTAAGCGAAGCGTTCAGCTTGACGTCAAGGACGCTTACCGCCGTCATTTCCGCGTATAAGGTGTTGATATATATATCGCCATTATTGTCAATGCCGTGTCCGATATCGAGATGCACGTCTTGAATATCGCCGATAAGCGGTTCTAAATCCAAATCGATACTGAACGTATCCGCGCCGTTGTACGAATACCCAAGGAAGGTATTTTCAATCGTAGCGTACGATACGTGGTCACTCGGTTTATCTATTTGGCTTCTTATACCGTCAGCGAAGTGTAACATATCCAAAAGCGGGGTTTTGATATCCGCCGTGAATTCTTCTACAGTATATTTTTTATAAGTGGTAGTAGTGGTATATGTATAGCCAAAATAACCAGTCCAACGTCCTGTACTAATCCATCCCCAGCTACGAGTACGAGAAGAATCTTTGATATAAATCATTTGTTCTTCGGGGTCGAAATACAGTGTTGCATAACCGTCGTAATCGTTCCATACGCCAGTAACGGGTTCACGTTCCAATTTCACGACTGCGTACGTCTTATTGTTAATAATTTCCAATTGCGCCGTAATCGTTGCTTTATCGGTGAAATTGAACAAAGATAAAGCTTTCATACTGACCTTACCCGTAATGGAGAACGAACGGTATCTGGACGTCGTTTCCAAAGCGGACAGCAATTCGTTCATCGACGAGAAGTCGACTGCGTTGTCCGTTGTAAAAGCAAACATATCGTCGGTAACCGTGCCGTCCGCAGGCTTACCCAGCGTTACGGACAAATTCTTGACAGTCATCTTGTCTATCGCAACGGTAGGGATATTCAATGCAAGCATACCGCTTTCATTGGAAAGGTTTGCGATAATCGAAGTCGATAAATTCGACATAAACGCCGAGCCGTTCAAATCGACGGAAAGTATGCCATTTGCAAGCGTTACGTCGTTGAACAGATTTGCAAGGTCTACGCTCGCTTCGGGAATCGTGGGATAGCCTTGTTCGTCCGCAACGAAGATAAACTTCAACGAGTCTTGCAATTCGGGCATATTCTTATAGATATTCTTCAAAATTTCAAGCGTATCGTCAATCTTTGCCGTCGTAAACACGCCTTCGAATTTATCGTCTGCTTTCTTATCCACGGAAAGATTATTATAGGTAAAGTATACGTTCGGCGTACCGTCAGCAACCAACGACAAATCCTTATAGATAAGCAATATTTCGTGCGAAGTTTCTTTTACGGAATTGTCTTCCTGCGTTTCGGCTATGGTAACCGTGAACGATACTTTTGCCTGCGGCGTGCTTGTTAACCCAGACAAATCAATACTTCCGTTTATCGTAATGGTAGAGCTTCCGCTTCTGACTTTGCCGCTTAACGTAGCCGAAAGGGTATCGGAAGTAAGGACGTCGCAAAGGGGTGTGCCAAACGTATCTACAAGCTCTTTCACGCTAACGTACGTTTCCGTTTCGTCAAAGTAGGGGGTAAACGCTTCGTTTGCTTTTACGGCAGCAATATTCATACCGTCCAACGCAACCGCAAGATTCGCAAACGTTAAATCGCCGTTTTCCGTCGAGCAGTTCACTGTTACGAGAATATCGTTAAACGTAAGGCTAACGGCAAGGGTTTCGTCCGTTTCGTCAACGTTGACGCTATTGATAATACTTTCCACGTCAATATTATCAAACGCAGATAAATCCAAACCGCCAATCGCGGTGTCGCCGACGAATTTATCGATAATCGGTTGAACTTGTTCTAAAATACCGTTCAAATCGTCAAAGTTCACTTTGCCCTGTACGCCGGGATAACGCACGTAAGCGTTGCCCGTATTCAAATTGGCAAAGATTTCCACGCCTTCTACGCCTGCGTATAAGAGCATATTTTGCAAATCAATCGTCGCTTGAATTTCCGTTTGTTCTATGGTAATCGTAAGAGAAATGCGCCCTTCGTCGTCGATAACGTTGAGAAGCGTAACGATATTATAATACGTAGCTTGGGGCATATCGTAGTCCGCTTTTTCGCTGGGAACAACGTTTACTGTCAAAGAGTTATCCGTATCGTTATCCGTCAAACCGCTGACGGTGGCTACGATGTTGCCCGTGAACTTGTCGCCGTCCGTTTCCAACAGGACGCTTGCGCCAAAGCCTAAGAGAGTGTCGGAAAG
>JAFUKM010000014.1 GCA_017473605.1 Clostridia bacterium
AGCGGTGATGATGGCAAAGAGGTCCCACCTGTTCCCATTCCGAACACAGAAGTTAAGCTCTTTTACGCCGAAAGTACTTGCAGTGAACTGCCGGGAGGATAGGTAATTGCCGCTTTTCAATTAGAAAAACCTTGTTCTTAACCGAACAAGGTTTTTTCTTTTTTTATTGAGTTGTATTGTAAGAAAAAGCGAGCGTATAAAAATACGCTCGTTTTAATAATCGGTTCTTCCTAATAGATAATCCACCGAAACGCTAAAATAATCCGCCAATTTTACCAAATTCGGCGCGGTTGGCTCGCTACGGTCTGTTTCCCAATAACAAACAACAGAAAAACTGACTTCTAACTGCTTGGCAAGCTTTGCTTGGCTAATTCCTTTTTCTTTTCGTAACTCTAATAAGCGTTCTGCAAATATCTTCATACTTTTATTATACTCAATAAATTTAGTAAAAACACTTGACGCTCTATATATAGAGTGGTATAATAATTAAAAAAACAATTAAAGGAGAAGATTTATGAAAAAGCAATGGTTGGTATTGGGCTTGGCTGCAATAATGAGTTTTGGTTGTTTAATCGCTTGCGGTGACGGCGATGACGGCGATAATAGCGGTGATAACAATACAAATAACGTTATTATAGGCGAACAGGTGACGAAAGAGCAATGGAAAACGGCGTTTGATAATATTGATTTTACGTATGCTGTTACGGAATGGAGAGACTATTGTAAGGATGATTACGAAGGAGACATTTGGGAGGACGAGTGGATAGAAAAAAATATTTATTTTGGGAGTAAAGGTTATTGTTCTTATTATGAATGTGAAGACGCCATTGTGGGAGTACAAGAAGAGGAACTTTCAATCGAGGAAGAGTGGTACATAAATAAAGCGGACGGAAGCGGTTCTAAAAAATATTCTAAGACGGAAGAAGACGTAGAGGAAAAAGTTGTTTGGACGAGCAGTAATTATACCTACGAACTTGATGAACGTGAGGTGCAACAATATATAGCGCATAGTGCGACAATACTTTATAATATACTAAAGCTTGATGAGAATATCCCCGAGGAACTTGACCCGTGGGAATGCTGCGAGAGTGTTTTCGAACAGGACATAGAAGAATTTACGTTTGACGAGGCAACAGGCGTGTATCATCAAGATTGGAAAGAAGAATACGAGGATGAAGATGAGAAAGGGGTAGATAAAGAGCGTTTGGAAGTAATGTTTTTGGACGGAAAGGTGTATTCTATCAAGGGAATTTACACAGAGGATTATACTTACGATAATGACGAAACGGAATATTGGGAGAGCACTTACACGGTTACGTTCAAAAAAGAAGTAATCCCTGTGCCTGGCGATGAAGAGGCAATGCAGGACGAAGAAGCCGTTTTGGATATGTGGGAAACGTATAGCGGTACGTATAAATTTGAAAGCCTAACAATAGACGGGGTAACGTATAAAGTGGGCGATACGTTTGACGGTAGGATACTTACCGAAGACTCTGAAATACTTGTGCTCAAAGAGGACGGCACGGCGATTTATTCATTAGAGGTGTATTTTCAAGCTGAATATTTTGCGTGGTGGATAGAAGACGGCAATCTTATTCTTAGTCATGGCGGAAAAGAGAACAGGTGGACTGGTGAACTGAAAGATAATAAAATTGTCTCTCGCGGAAGTATGGGAAGTACTTGTTGGAAAAAATATAATTAAAAAGGAAAAATACCGTGTTTCAAACACGGTATTTTTTCTTTGGCGCGGTATTGTCTTTCTTTATATTCCGTGCATATATTGTAGTATGGGTGTGTGTCGGCGCATTTGTACATACGTTAGAAATACGGGAGATAAACAATGAATCATTTGTGGATAACCGTACTCGGTTTTTCGTTTATATTTTTGGCGACGGCGCTTGGGGCGGCTGTCGTGTTTTTCTTTAAGGGGGAGATTTCTCCCAAAATAAACGCCTTTTTTCTCGGTCTTGCTTCGGGAGTGATGATTGCCGCTTCCGTTTGGTCGCTGCTTCTACCCGCAATCGAGCAATCGCAAACGTTGTTTGGCGCGTTGGCGTTTCTTCCCGCCGTTATCGGTTTGTTTTTAGGCGGAGTGTTTCTCGTTTTATTGGATAGAGTAAAACCGAAAAACAGGGAAAGCGTGCGTATGCAAAAACATACGCGGTTGTTTTTAGCCGTTACTTTGCACAATATTCCCGAAGGACTCGCCGTAGGATTTGCTTTCGGCGCAGCCGCCGTTTTGGGCGAAACGGCGGCGTATTTATCCGCTTTGGGCTTGGCTATCGGTATCGGCATACAAAATTTCCCCGAAGGACTCGCTATTGCGTTGCCGATAAAAACGGCGTTAAACAGCCGAAAACGGGCGTTTTTGTGGGGAACGGCGAGTGGACTGCCTGAACCTGTTTTTGCCGTTTTAGGCTATTTTTTGGCTTCGTGGTTGCAAATTTTACAGCCGTGGTTGCTTGCGTTTTCTGCTGGGGCAATGTTATTCGTTGCGGCGGAAGATTTGATTCCCGATTCTAAAATGCAATCTGATTCTTGCGTTGGGGCGTGGGGCGTATTACTCGGATTTATTCTTATGATGGCGCTGGACGTGGCTTTGGGATAGGAAAAAAATGAAAACTGCATAAACAAGTAAAATTTCTCCATATAAAAGGGGATTGAAAAAGCGTGCCGTTTATGTTACAATAAAAAAAGAGGAAACGGCTATGAAAAAAAGATGGATAATCGGTTTTATTTTGGCAATCGCGGCGACGTTTTTATCGGCGTGCAGTTGCGGCGGCGCTACGGGCGGAAATGACGATAATTCGTCGCAAAACGGCGGACAAAACGCAGAGGATACGATTCCCGACGGCGGGGACGATACAACGGACGAGCCGACACCCGATACGCCTGAAACGCCCGATGGTCCGAGCGATGAACCCGAAATTCCCGAAGAAAAGCCCACGCCTGTTGTGTCTGCAATTACTTATTATGCAGCGCCGCAAAGCGAAGTGGACGAAACGACGTTCCGATTATTGAAAAAGGTGCACGGGGAATATCCAGAAAGCTATACGGAGGGGGTAGGCGTTACCGTAGACGGGCTTCGAAACGACGTAATAGATTCCACGTACGCGTATACGTTTATCGGTTGGTATTACGACGAGGTGTGTTTGCTGCCCTGCGAAAACGGTGTAATCGGTACAGAGAAAACGGGGGATATTACTTTGTATGCGAAAATTCAAAAGACCTTGTTATCGGATATGGACGATGAAAGCTGGGGTGGTTCTTAAACTTACGGTCTTTTCGGGCTTGTTGGCTTGAAAAGACCGTTTTTACGTTTGATAAGACTTGTTCAAAGAGACTTGACAAATGCAATAGGGCGTGATAAAATAATACCGTAAGCAAATGACAAGGGGAAAGACATGAAAAGACTTATCAGTTTTCTTATCTCGTTAACGGTGAGCGCGTGTTTGCTGGTGGGCGTAACGGCGTGCGGTGGCGTTTCTGCAAGCGATAACAACAGCGACGGCTTGAACGTGGAGAAACCCGACGATATGACGGGAGGCGACGATACGACAAATAACGAAGACTCTACGGGCGGCGACGATACGACGAATAACGACGAAAATACGGGTGGTGATGAAACGCCTACTTTGACGGTTTTACCCAAGCCGACGTTGACTATGGCGCCCGGGCTTGCGTCGTGGGAACAAGTAGACGGGGCTGTGAAATACGTATATAAATTCGGCGTAGACGGACAGGAAATGGAAACGACGGAAACGTCGGTGGCGGTAACGGAATATTGTCTTTTCTGCGTAAAGGCGATTGGCGACGGGGAAACGTACGAATCGAGTATTTGGGCTTCTTACGATTATAAAAAACCGACGGTATTGGAAGTAACGGGCGTGCATTTGAATTCGTCCACGGGCGTGGTTACTTGGGAAAAGAACCAATATGCCCAAAAATATGTATACAGAATTGACGACGGAGAAATCGTAGACGGCGGCGTGAGCGGCAGCGTAACGATAACGGAGACTCAAACGATATATTTCAAGGCAATCGGCGACGGATTGAAATACGCGGATAGCGATTGGTGGGCATTGAGTGGGGGCAACAGCTCTATCGGCGGTTACGTATAAAAATGAAAACGCCTTTTCCCTAACGGAAAGGCGTTTCTATCTACAATGGGGGGCGAGTTATGGAACAACGGACAAGAGTGATTTTACACTCCGACTTGAATAACTTTTTTGCGTCCGTGGAAATTGCGCGCAATCCCGAACTGAAAGGAAAGCCGTTGATTGTTTGCGGCGACCCCAAAGAACGGCACGGTATCGTGCTTGCCAAGAACGAAGAAGCGAAAAAGTATGGAATTAAGACAGCGGAAACGGTGTATTCCGCGCTGAAAAAGTGTCCGCACGTACAAATGGTTGCGTCTCATTATCACGATTATAAACGCTATTCCGATTTGGTGCGCGCTATTTACGAACGGTTTACCGAAAAGATAGAAGAGTGTAGTATAGACGAGTGCGCATTGGACGTTACCGAAAGCGTGGCGTTGTTCGGGAGCGGCGAAGAAATCGCGCAAAAAATCCGCTCGGCTGTGAAGGACGAGTTGGGGTTAACCGTTTCTGTCGGCGTGAGCTTTAATAAAGTGTTTGCAAAGCTTGCGTCCGAATTGAAAAAGCCCGACGCCGTTACCGTGATTTCCAAAGAAAACTATAAGGTGAAAGTATATCCGTTACCCGTTTCCTATTTGTGGTTGGTGGGCGGTAAAACGGAAGAAGCATTGCATAAACTCGGTATCCGTACGATTGGGGATTTGGCGGAAACGGACGCGAGCGTATTGACCAAAGTATTGGGGAAACGGGGTAGGCAGGTACGCGTTTACGCTCGTGGGGAAGACGAAGAAGAAGTGCATTGGCAAAAGACCAAAGAAGATATGAAGTCGATTGGTAATTCTTTAACTTTGCCCAAGGATGTCACGGACAGGGAAGAGGCGAAACGTTGGTTATACGCATTATCCGAGAGCGTTGCCGCACGCCAACGTGCCGCGAACGTGGGTAGAGCGAATACCGTGCATTTGGTGGTCCGGAACGCGCAGCTGCAATTCAGCGGTTGGCAAACGAAAGTGCCTCCGACTGCGCTTTGCGGCGATATCGCCAAAGCCGCATACGAGCTGTTTTGTGCGCATTGTCCGACGGGGACGCGCGTGCGCTTGCTCGGCGTATCCGTTTCGGGGTTCGACTATCACGTGGAGCAGCTGACGTTGGACAACGTTATCGACGAGGCGGCGGGAGAGATTTCTTACGAGAAGAAAGAGCGTGTAGAAAACGCCGTGGCGAAAATCAGGGAAAAGTACGGATATGCAACGATGCAACGGGGCGTGGTACTTGGCGACGAGCGCACGGACGGATTGGATATACGGGGTAAAAAAGAGGAAATAATTTCCGAAACGCAATTACGCGGAAAAGAAGAATAACCGTTCGAGTTTTGCCGATACTGTATTTATCGGCAAGAATCGGGAACGGATTTTGCCTGAATATAAAAGAAGGGCTATACAAAACCGTTTCGGTTTTGTATAGCCCTTCCGTTTTAGACAATAAAAAACTGCGCAATCCTTTTTTGCCGAAATTTACCGAAGCGGAAACGCCGCAGGTGACTCCTGCAAAGCTACCTTATGGCACACGCAAACTTCCGCTTAGTGCTGCTACGTTCCCGTCCTGACACGGTTCACGGCATTACGTTGCATAAGACCTTGCTATCAACATTCCTTACGACGCGCAGACCTTCCATAAACTTCGTCGAGAAAGGCGTTCGGCTCCGTATAGCGGATTTCGGATACAGGGTGCCGCTAGCTCCCCACCTATGCGCAGCTTTTATATTATAGCGTATTTTTTTACGAAAAGCAACCGTTTTTTACGCTTTTTTTTTCGCGTTTGCTTTTTTATGGCGCGCATTTTGTCAAAAATAAAGTTTGCACGCTTGTTTTCCTTTGGAAAATATTGACAAAAAAATCAAAAAAGGGTATAATTAATAAAATAAAGGAGTGTTATTATGGCAGAGAATTGTACGCATAATTGTTCGAGCTGCTCTTCTTCTACTTGCGGTTCGAGAAAAAAAGAAAGTTTTTTGAAAGAACCGCATAAAGCTTCGTCGATTAAAAAAGTAATCGGGGTCGTCAGCGGTAAAGGCGGCGTGGGGAAATCGCTTACGACGTCTCTTTTGGCGGCGTTCGCCAATAAGAAAGGTAAGGCTGTGGGGATTATGGACGCCGATATTACTGGCCCTTCCATACCGCATATGTTCGGCGTGCGTGAGCACGCAACGGGTAGCGAAAAGGGGATTGATACCGTGCTCTCGCCTTCTGGGATACAAATGATGTCGATGAACTTGCTTTTGGACGAGGCAACGACGCCCGTCGTATGGCGAGGTATGGTCATTTCCGGTACAGTGCTCCAATTTTGGACGGACGTGATTTGGAAGGATTTGGATTTGCTGTTTATCGATATGCCGCCGGGAACGGGTGACGTACCGCTTACCGTATTCCAAAGTATTCCTATTGCCGGTATCGTCATCGTAACTACGCCGCAGGATTTGGTAAAAATGGTGGTGGAAAAGGCTGTGAATATGGCGCAAATGATGAACGTGCCCGTGCTTGGGCTTGTGGAGAATATGAGCTATTTGTCCTGCCCCGATTGCGGTAAAAAAATTGAAGTGTTCGGGCGTAGTCATGCGGAAGAAATTGCCGCCGAATACGGTATTCCTGCGGTGGCGCGTATGCCGTTGGACGCGAAAATTTCGCATCTTGCGGACGAAGGCAGAATAGAAGATTACGAAACGGACGCTTTGCAAGACGTGTTTGCAAGTATTGAAAAGGCACAGGTAAGAAAACCCGAATAAACGAAGGACGATAGGATGGGCTACGCGGCGGAGAAAAAGAAAGCGGAAAGGAAATGGAGACGGATGAAGGTTATTCTTGCCGTCGGGTGTTTCGCTTTGGCGTTGGTTTGCGCTTTGATTGCCGTTTTTATTCCGCCAAGCAGTTGGAAATACCGCATGCGTTTACCAAACGTGGACGAGCGGTTGGAAGGGGAATTGCGTATTCATTTTATCGACGTGGGACAAGGCGACGCGACGCTTATAGAACTGCCTGACGCAAAAGTGGCGCTAATCGACGGCGGCAACGGCGGACAGGCGGCAGAATATGCGATTATGCGGTATTTATACGCGTTGGATATCGAAACGGTGGATTATCTAATCGTAACGCACGCCGACGAGGACCATTGCGGGGCTTTGGATACGGTTCTCAAATATATAAAAGTGAAGAACGCGTACCTGCCTGTGGCGAGCGCAACGGTAAATACGCAATATGCGGAGTTTTATACCGCGCTGATGAAAGAGAAAAACTGTCGGATTGCGTATGCGAAAAACGGATTGGAAATGAACGGCGAAAATTATACGTTTACCTTTCTTTATCCCTATGGGTACGACGTGGATACGGCGTTAAAAGAAGGAAAAACCTTCGATGAGAACAGTAATGAGTACTCGGCGGTGGTTTGGTTAGACTATAACGGTGTGAGCGCGCTTTTTACAGGGGATTTGCCTTCGACAAAAGAAAACTTATTCATAGACACGTATGCGTCGGGTTTATCGGAGGTAGACGTTTCGGATACGGAAATTTTGAAAGTGGGGCATCACGGTTCGAAATATTCGACGTCTGCGGAGTTTTTGGCTCTGTTGAGTTTGGAAACTGCGGTAATCTCTTGCGGAGAGAGCGAGTACGGGCATCCCGACGATACGGTGCTGGAACGGTTGCGTGTGGCGAATACAAGCGTGTATAGAACGGATAAGCAAGGCGGCGTGGTTATCAGCGTGGGAAAGAACGCGCAAACGTACGACGTACAAACGTTGGGTAAATAGTTTTTTTGTATGTGACGATAATTTCACGCCGTTTTCATTGTAATAGGCGTAAAAGTTTGGTATAATATAGAAGAAAAAAGACTTTTGGTAGGGTATGGAAGCGATTAAATTTGAAAAAGTATATTTTTCCTACGAAGACGGGGAAGAGACGGACGACGAATTGTTTGGCAATCGTCCGACTTTTTCGTTGGACGGAATCGACCTTACCGTGCAAGAAGGCGAATTCGTTGCCGTATTGGGACATAACGGAAGCGGTAAATCCACGCTTGCGCGATTGACCAACGGGCTTTTAGAACCGCAATCGGGGAAGATTACCGTTTTGGGGATAGATACGGGCGCGGATAAGAATATTTTTGAGGTTCGGAAAAACGTAGGTATCGTATTCCAAAATCCCGATAACCAAACGGTAGCTTCGATTGTGGAAGACGACGTGGCGTTCGGACCTGAAAATATCGGTATGCCCAGAAAAGAAATCGGCGAGAGAATTGATTTCGCTTTAAATGCGGTGGGTATGCAGGAATACCGCTATGCGACGACGACCAGGCTTTCGGGCGGACAAAAACAGCGTATTGCCATTGCCGGCGTATTGGCTTTGAAACCGAAGATTATGATTTTGGACGAATCGACGGCGATGCTCGACCCGCGCGGACGCAAAGAAGTTTTAGACGTCGTTTGCAAATTGAATAAAGAAGAAGGGATTACCGTACTCTTGATTACCCATTTCCCCGAAGAAGCGATGCTGGCAGACAGAGCGCTTGTTATGGACCACGGGAAAATTGTAATGGAAGGAGAACCGCAAGAGATATTGGCGAGAGAAGCAGAATTGGAAAAATATTCGCTTACGTTGCCTCGCTCTTTGAAGATATGTCGCGCGTTACAAAATGGCGGTTTGGATATCGCCGATTCTTATTCGGTGGAAGAAATTGCGGAAAGTATCGCAGAAAAAGTGAAAAAGACGGGGGCAGGTACGCAACCGACGACGTCGGAGAACAGAGAAGAACTCCGTTGGTGCGAAGACGGGCGCGGAGAAATCGTTTGCGAAAATCTTTCCTATACGTACAATGAAAAATCGGCGTTTGCCACGCACGCGCTTTGCGGAGTGGATTTGCATATCCCCACGGGCGCTTTTTACGGCATTATCGGGCATACGGGAAGCGGTAAGTCCACGTTCGTACAGCATTTGAACGCCTTGATTAAATTGCCGACGGCGGAAAAGAAATATAAAGAGAAAAAAAATAAGAAAAACGCGTCGACAGTCGCGTCTACCGTTTTGAAAGTGAACGGATATGATTTGTCGGATAAAAAGACGGATTTTCTTGCGTTGCGCCGTAGCGTGGGTATGGTGTTTCAATATCCCGAATATCAGTTGTTTGCGGAATCGGTGTACGAAGACGTAGCGTTCGGGTTAAAAAATTTTCGCAAAGAAATGACGGAAGCGGAAGTAACGGATGCCGTGCGCGAAGCATTGGAAACGGTGGGGCTTTCCTATGAAGAAGTAAAAAACCGTTCCCCGTTCGAGCTGTCGGGCGGTCAGCGCCGCCGTGTGGCAATTGCGGGCGTTATCGTAACGAAGCCGGAAATTTTGGTTTTGGACGAGCCTGCCGCAGGGTTAGACCCGCTCGGTAAAGAAGACGTGATGAAGCTTTTGCATAAAATACACGCCGATTGGTGCAAGACGGTAATTATCGTATCTCACGATATGGACGAAATTTCCGAAAACTGCACGGGCGCGGCTATCTTTTCCGAAGGGAAAGTATTGGCGGCGCGTTCGCCGAAGGAATTGTTCCAAGACGGCGAATATACGCAAAAGGCAGGGCTGGATTTGCCGTTCACGGCAAAGCTGGTCAACGCGCTGAAAAACAGGGGCGTGGAAATCGATTGCGATTTGACGACGGCGGATTTCGTTGCTAAAATACTTGCTATATGCGGTAACGGGGCGGATTCGGCGAAAGGGGGTGGATACGATGCGTGACGTTGCGTTCGGACAGTATTATCCCGCCAAGTCTTTCGTGCATAAGTGCGACCCCAGATTGAAACTCGTATTTTTAATCGTATATATCGTGGCGATATTCCTTTGTAAGAGCTTTTACGCGCTCGGCGCGTGTGCGCTTGTGTTCTTGTTGATTGCCGCATTTTCGGGCGTTCCGTTTAAGAGTTTGTTCCGTTCCGTTCGGGCGGTTATCTTTTTGGTTGTTTTTACGGCGATACTCAATTTGCTTTTTTATAACGGAGAAACGCCTATTTGGGAAGGTTTTTTCTTGACGTGGGAAGCGGTGTATTTCACGCTGTTTTTGGCGGCAAGACTGTTTTTGCTCGTGCTCGGTTCGTCGCTGTTGACGCTTACCACCACGCCCGTGTCGCTTACGGACGGGTTGGAGGGGTTGCTTTTCCCGTTGAAATGGATTCGTTTTCCTGTACACGAGCTGGCGTTGATTATGTCGATTGCGTTGCGGTTTATCCCTATTCTTACCGACGAAACGGGCAGGATTATGAACGCGCAAAAGGCGCGTGGGACGGACTTTGAAACGGGTGGTTTGATTAAGCGAGTGAAAGCGATTACGCCCATTTTGATTCCGCTGCTCATCAGCGCGATTCGCCGCGCGGACGAACTTGGCGACGCTATGGACGCGCGATGCTATTCGGGCAGTAAAAAACGTACGAAATACAAAAAACTCAAATTTACGTGGCGGGATTTGATAGCCTTTCTTGTGATGGGGGCGTTGCTTGCAGGGGTAATCGTAATGAAAATATACCTGCCGGCGGTCATTTAAGGGGTATTATGCGATACGTATTGAAAATAGCCTACGACGGGACGGATTTTGCGGGGTGGCAATGCCAAAAAAACGCGGTTACCGTGCAAGAAACGATAGAAACGGCGCTGTTTACCGCGTTTGGACAAAAACTGAAAATCACGGCGAGCGGACGTACGGACGCAGGCGTACACGCGGCGGGGCAAACGTGCCATTTTGACGCGCAGCTTACCGTGCCGCCCGAAAAAATGCCCGATTGCTTGAACCGCTTGTTGCCCCCTTCGGTGCGGATAGTGGACGGTTGGGCGGCGGATGAAACGTTCGATTGCAACCGTAGCGCAAAACGGAAAACGTATCGATACCGATTGTACGTTGCAAGCCGCGAAATGCCGCTTATAGACCGTTACGCCGTACGAATTGAAAACGCGCCGAGTATAGAAGCGTTAAGAAACGCCGCAAAACTGTTGGAGGGCACGCACGATTACAAGGCGTTTTGCGCGTCGGGTTCGGCGGTGAAAACTACCGTTCGGACGGTGTACGAAATACGTGTGGAAGAGCGCGCGGAATACGGTTTACGCGTAATAGAAATTTTTGTTACGGGTAACGGTTTCTTGTATAATATGGTACGGACGATGACGGGTGAATTGCTCGATTTGGCGGGCGGTAAGCGTACGAAGGAAAGTCTTTTAACGGCGTACGATACGGGGGATAGGAGTCTTTTGGGTAAGACGATGCCTGCAAAAGGTTTGACCTTGATTTCCGTGCGTTACGCGGAAGAGTAAGGTAAAAAAGGGGTATAATAAAACTGTATGGAAATATTTTTACTGTATAATTCGTTTTTTACGGTGAGCGTTATGTTTGGACTGACGTTATCCGACGCGCATTTTTGGGCGGTGATTATCGGCGCAGGCGTGTGGCTCGGTTTGTTTGTTTTGCAGGGCTTCGGGCTTTGGAAAATGGCGAGTAAACGCGGTATGAAAAGAAAATGGTTGGCGTTCGTACCGTTTGGAAATTATTTGTATATGAGCAAGCTTGCGGGCGCTTGTAACGTGTTCGGGCAAAAGCTGAGAAATGCGGGATTATTCGTTATGATTGCACAAATTGTAGCCAGCGTCTTTTGCGCGTTGCTCATTGCGGCGGTATCCTATTTGTTCATTGTTGAAGGCGAGCCTGTTTCCGACGAATACGGCGTTCCGTATTGGGGCGGCAGCGGTTTTTCGCAGACGGCGGAGAGCTTCTATCACGTTGGAGCAGGATATAATCCGTTCGGTATTTCTATTCTTTCCATCGTACAGTTGGTATATGAAATTCTCTTATTGATTTTGACGATGGGCTTGTATAAGAAGTATGCGCCCAAGGGATATTCGTGGCTTGCTTTACTCGGACTTTTCTTGCCGATGTCCCGTTACGTTGTCGTGTTCTGTTTACGAAACCGCGACGCAATCGATTACGAAGCATATATGCGCGCGCGGCGTGAAGAGTTTGCACGGCAGTATCAACAGCGTTACGGCGGGTTCGGACCGGGCGGTTTCGGGACGCCTTACGGGGGATACGGGAATACAAATCCTTACGGACAGCAGAATAACGCAGGGCAAACGCAAAAGCCGGAAGAACCGTTTGGGGAATTCGGCGGAGACAAGAACGAAGAAAAACCGAACGGAAACGACGACGGATTTTTTCATTGATAGGATAGCAATTTTATAAGATGGAGAATAAGAAAAAGTTATATTCTCCGTCTTTTTTTATGCGAAAGCGCTGTCAAACGGTTTACACTTTCTTCCATTTTATGCTATAATTATAGCATAGATATAAATATAGGTTATAAATAGGACTAAAACGAAGGAGATTTTACGTATGGCGGAAGAAACAATATCGGCGATTGCAACCCCCGCGGGCAGAGGGGGCGTTGCCATTATCCGTATCAGCGGAAAAAGTTCGCTTTCCGTAGCGGAAAAAATGTTTACGCCCGTCGGCAAAACCGCCGTGCGTGATTTTACGCCGTACCGTATGTACGCAGGACAAATCGACGGGGGGAATTTCTCCGATTTCGGGCTTTGCGTATATTTTAAAGCTCCTGCAAGTTATACGGGCGAGGATATCGTGGAATTTCATTGCCACGGCGGTGAAAACGTAGCGCGTGGTATTTTAAAACAAACGTTTTTGCACGGCGCGAGAAGCGCGACAAAAGGGGAGTTTACCAAACGCGCGTTTTTAAACGGGAAGCTCTCTCTTTCTTCCGCCGAAGGCGTTGCCGATATGATTAACGGCGAATCGGATGCGGAAGTGAAAGCAGGCTATCTTTTATATAGCGAAAAACTGACGGGAAAAGTAAAAGACGCACAAGCAAAACTTAAAAACCTGCTTGCGGGTATTGACGTGTCCGTAGATTATCCCGAAGAAGATATTGAAGAACAGCATATTACGGAATTGAAAGAAGAACTTGTTGCCTTGCGCGCGAGATTGAAACCGCTTCTGGACAGTTATGCCACGGGTAAAAAGATAAAATCGGGCGTTACCGTTGCCATTTGCGGAAAACCGAATACGGGGAAAAGCTCGCTGTTGAATACGTTGCTCGGTTATGAGAAAGCCATTGTTTCCGAAGTTGCAGGTACGACGCGCGACGCGGTGGAAGGCTCGTTGGAAATCAAGGGGCGCAAGTTCAATCTTTACGATACCGCAGGGGTACGAGAGAGCGGCGATAAAATCGAAAGTATCGGTATTGAACGTGCGGAAAGCATTATCCGCTCGGCGGACGTAACGGTATTCGTGGCGGACTTATCTCGCGGGACGGACGAAGAGGACGGGCGGGTATTGGAAATGCTCAAAGGCAAACCGCTGATTAAGGTGTTCAATAAAACGGATATCGCAAACGACGATACGGATACGGACGCCGACGTGCATACTTCCGCCGTTACGGGAGAAGGCATAGAAAAATTGAAGAATTTGTTATATGAAAAGAGCTTTGGCGAGCGTAGCGAAGACGCGGCTTTTTTAATCGAGCGCAGACATTACGACGCGATAAAGCGCGCGGACGAATCGCTGTTAAAAGCGATAAACGCTTGCGAAAGCGAGCCGCTCGATTTGATAGGGATAGACGTAAAGGGAGCTTGGGACGCGCTGGGGGAAATCACGGGTGAAACGGCGACGGAAGCGATTATTACGGAAATTTTCGAAAAGTTTTGCGTAGGGAAATAACGAAAGCAAAGGATAAGGGCTATGGTAAATTTGGATTTATACAGGGTATTCTATACGGTGGCGAAAAGCGGCAGTTTGACCAAGGCGGCGGAAGAATTGTACATTTCGCAGCCCGCCGTTTCCCGTTCGATTAAGCAGTTGGAAACGCAGCTGGGGGTAACGCTCTTTACGCGTACGCATCGCGGTATGCAACTTTCCGCAAACGGGGGGAAACTCATTTTCAACGAAGTGGAAAAGGCGCTCAATTTGCTGGGGGATGCGGAAAACCGCATTTCGGAGATGAAAACGTCCGCAACGGGTACGATTCGTATCGGCGCAAGCGATACCATTTTCGAGTATTTTTTGGCGGATAAAATCGTGGAATTCCACGAACGTTTCCCTGCGGTGAAGTTCGAGCTGTTGGCGGATTTTACGCCCGATACCATTGAGAAATTAAAGGCGGAAAAGTGCGACGTGGCGTTCGTCAATTTGCCCATCGAGTCCGACTCCGAACTCAATTTATACGGCAACTGTATGCGGCTCAACGATATTTTTATCGCCAGCGAAAAATTTGCGGAGCTGAAAAACGAAGGAGTAACGTTGGAAACGCTCAAAAAATACCCGCTCATTTTGATGGAAGGGAATACGGTGTCAAGAAAATCGCTCGATAACTTTTTCCAATCGGTGGGGTTGGAAATGACGCCTTCGATTGAAGTTGGCAGTTGGGATTTGATGAAACGCTTGGTGACGCGCGGTATGGGTATCGGCGTTATTCCGCGCGAATACGTAACGCAAAGATTGGAAGAAGGAACGCTGTTCGAGGTGAAAACGGACGTTGCGTTGCCCGTGCGTTCGGTAGGAATGTTGCTTCCCAAACATAAACCCACTTCGTACGCGCTCCACGCGTTTACCGAAGCTTTCCGTAAGGAGTATTAAGAGAAAAGGATAAGGAATTTTTATGGCTAAACCCAATTCCCGTTTAAGAAATTTTTGTATTATCGCTCATATCGACCACGGCAAAAGTACGCTTGCCGACAGACTTATCGAACGTACGGGACAAGTATCCGACAGGGATATGGAAGAGCAATTACTTGACAGTATGGATATCGAAAGGGAACGCGGTATTACGATTAAGCTCACGCCCGTGCGTATGTACTATACGGCAAAGGACGGGCAGGAATACGAGTATAATTTGATTGATACGCCGGGGCACGTAGACTTTACGTACGAAGTGAACCGTTCGCTCGCCGCTTGCGAAGGCGCGATTTTGGTTGTGGACGCCACGCAGGGCGTGGAAGCGCAAACGCTTGCCAACGTGTATTTGGCACTTGAAAACAATTTGGAGATTTTACCCGTTATCAATAAAATCGATTTGCCCAGTGCGCGCATAGACGAAGCGAAAAAAGAAATCGAAGAAATCATCGGTTTGGATGCGGAAGGTATCCCTTGCGTTTCCGCAAAGGAAGGCACGAATATCGAAGATTTATTGGAAGCGATTAAGGACTATTTTCCTGCCCCTCAGGGGGATACGGAAGAGCCGCTCAAAGCGCTGATTTTCGATAGCTATTACGACAACTATAAAGGGGTAATCCTGTTTGTCCGTATAATGGACGGCGAAGTGAAAGTAGGGGATAAAATCAAGACGTTTTTATCGTCCACCGTTTACGACGTTACGGAAGTGGGCGCGTTTGCTCCCAACCTTTTCCCCAAACCTTGTTTGAAGGCGGGCGAAGTAGGCTATATCGCCGCTTCGATAAAATCTATTCAAGACGTTGCCGTGGGCGATACGGTAACCAATGCGCTTCGCCCTGCCCAAGAACCGTTGCCCGGTTATAAAAAGGTACAACCCGTCGTCTTTTGCGGGATTTATCCTTTGGACGGCAGTAAGTTTAACGACTTGAAAGAAGCGATTTTGAAATTGCAGCTCAACGACGCGTCGCTCATTTTCGAGCCTGATAATTCGGTGGCGCTCGGTTTCGGTTTCCGTTGCGGCTTTTTGGGTCTGTTGCATATGGAAATTATTCAAGAGAGAATTGAAAGAGAATTCAATTTGGATATCATCACGACTGCGCCGTCTGTAAGCTATCTCGTGCATAAGACGAACGGCGAAGAATTTTTCGTGGATAATCCCACTCATTTGCCCGAGCCGTCCGATATCGAATATATGGAAGAACCGATTGTCAAAGCGGAAATTTATACGCCGCCCGATTATATGGGCGCAATTATGGATTTGTGCAAGGAAAAACGCGGCGTGTTTAAGAATATGACGTACGTGGACGAAAAACGCGTGAAACTCGAATACACGCTGCCGCTCAATGAAATTGTGTACGACTTTTTCGACGGCTTGAAATCGCGGACAAAGGGGTATGCGAGTTTCGATTACGAACTTGCAGGGTATCAGCGTTCCAAACTTGTGAAACTCGATATTTTGCTCAATGGCGAAATTTGCGACGCGTTATCCACGATAGTCTTCGAAGGACGCGCGTACGAACGGGGCAGAACGCTTTGCGAAAATTTGAAAGAAGCGATTCCCCGTCAGCTTTTCGAAATTCCCGTACAGGCGGCGGTGGGCGGAAAAATCATTGCGAGAGAAACGGTAAAAGCCGTACGAAAGGACGTCCTTGCCAAGTGCTACGGCGGCGACATTACGCGTAAGAGAAAACTTCTCGAAAAGCAAAAAGAAGGGAAGAAGCGTATGCGTAAAGTAGGCTCGGTGGACGTGCCCAGCGAAGTATTTATGGAAATTCTTAAAACGAATAAAGATTGATATGGAAAAACATAACTTTTTCAATCGCGTATATCAAGCGTTAAAGCAAGTGCCCAAAGGAAAAGTAGTTACCTACGGTCAGCTTGCGTACGCAATCGGCGCGCCACGTTGCGCCCGTCAAGTAGGATTTGCGCTACACGTAAATCCCGAGCCGATAACAATTCCCTGTCATCGCGTAGTAAACCGTTTCGGCGCGCTTGCGCCTGCGTTTGCGTTCGGCGGACAAGACGTACAGGCGGCGTTGCTGAAAGAAGAAGGCGTGGAAGTGCGAGAAGATTATACCGTCGATTTGGAAAAGTATTTATATCAAGGAGATTTTACGCTCGGATAAACGGGCAAAGGAAAGATTATGGCAGGAATTTACGTGCATATCCCTTTTTGCAGGCACAAATGCAGTTATTGCGATTTTACGTCGTTTCCCGACAAAACCGAATACGCGGAAGCGTATATGGCATGCTTGTATAAAGAATTGAAGATGCGTGGGGACGAGCTGAAAGATTACGAGTTCGACACCGTGTATTTCGGCGGCGGTACGCCGTCTTATATACCGCCCAAACTCATTTTGGGCGCAATGAACCAAATCAAAAAATGTTTCCGCTTAAAAAAGGACGCGGAAGTAACGTTGGAATTGAACCCCGGCACGATTGGCGAAAGCAAGGTGCAAACGTACTTGCAGGCAGGCATCAACCGCTTTTCCATCGGTTTGCAAACGGCTATCGATGAACAGCTTGCCGATTTGGGGCGTATTCATAACGCGCGCGACTACGTGTATGCAACGAAACTGCTCGCAGGGCAAAATTTCAGCACGGACGTAATGCTCGGGTTGAAAAACCAGACGAAAGAAGACGTGCAAAAGACGATAGAACTCGCGGTGTCTTGCGGTTCGAGTCATATTTCGATGTACGCATTGACGGTGGAAGACGGCACGCCTATTTATACCGATTATCTCAACGGCGAACTGCCCGATAGCGACGAAGTGGCGGAGCTGTACGAGTTCGGTAGAAAACTCTTGGAAGAAAAGGGCTTTAAGCGGTACGAAGTGTCCAATTTCGCCAAAGACGGGTATGAAAGCAAGCACAACTTAAATTATTGGAAGCGCGGAGAATATATCGGTGTGGGCGTATCCGCAAGCTCGTTTATGCGCGGCAAACGCTTTACCAATACGTTCGATTTGGACGAGTATATGAAATGCGTGATTTCGGGTTTCTATCCTGCGGTTACGAGCGAGGAAGTGAGCGAAGCGGATGCGAAATTTGAGTTCGTTATGCTCGCAATGCGTACCAAGTACGGCGTGAATATGCAAGAATATAAGGAAAAATTCGGCACGACGCTGGCGGAGGATTTTCCAAGCGCCTTGAAAAAGACGGTAAAATATTTGGAGCTTGACGGCGATAATTTAAAGATTAAAGACGAGTACTTATTCGTGCAAAACAGCATTTTAGTATACTTTATGGAAGAAGAAAGATGAGAATTTTGATAATACGCCACGGCGACCCCGATTACGCAAACGACACGTTAACGGAAAAGGGAAGAAAAGAAGCGGCGCTCCTTGCCGAGCGTTTGAAAAAGGAGCAAATCGACGGCTTTTATTCTTCGCCGCTCGGACGGGCAAAGGATACCTGTTTATATACGGCGAAGGCGTTGGGCAGGGAAGAAGAAATCGTCGTAAAGGATTGGCTGCAAGAATTCAATCATCCGTTGACCCTTGCAAGCGGCAGAAAGCGGAATATTCCTTGGGATATGCTGCCTACCGAGTGGACGGATGAGAAAAAAATGTACGATTATAAGCGTTGGCATAAACAAAAATGCTATCGTAAAGCGAACATGAAAGCGGCGTACGATAACGTGGTGAACGGTTTGGACGGTTTGCTTGCCGAATACGGCTATGTCCGCAACGGGAATACATACCGCGTGGAAGAAGGGAATACCAAGACGATTGCGCTCTTTTGTCATTTCGGCTTGGAAATGGTGCTCATGTCCCGTCTTTGCGATATTTCTCCCATACCCCTTTGGCATCATTTTACGGCGCTTACGTCGTCGGTAACGACGCTGTACAGCGAAGAAAGAAGGAAGGGAACGGCGGTATTCCGTTGCGCGGGATTCGGCGATATCGGTCACTTGTATGCAGGCGAAGAAACGCCGTCGTTTTCCGCTCGGTTTTGCGAAGTGTTCGAAAGCGACGACAGACACGATTAAAAATAATACGGTAAAGGCGGTGGAAATATGACGGCTACGGAAGCGAGAATAGCCATTTACGGCGCGGGCGCAATGGGCAGCGTACTCGGTTCGTTTTTAACGCTCGGCGGACTGAAAAACGTCGAACTTATCACGAGAAACAAGGCGCACGTGGACGGGTTAAACGAGCGGGGCGCAAGAATCGATTGCGCAGCGGAGAATAACGAATTAACGGTGCAGGTATGCGCCAAAACGCCCGAGGAAATGTCGGGAAAATACGACGTCGTGTTCTTGATGACCAAACAAAAAAGCAATGCGGATATTTTACAGTTTTTATTGCCGTATTTGCACGAAGAAAGCGTGGTGTGTACAACGCAGAACGGGTTGCCGGAAGCTTCGGTTGCGGCGGTGGTCGGCGCGCACCGCACGTACGGCGGCGTGGCTTCTTTCGGCGCGACGTTCGTGGGCGGCGGCAAAGTACAGCTTACGTCCAAAACGGACGGTATGCGTATGCAAATTGCAGGCTATCAAAACGATAATTCCAAACTTGAATTGCTTACTAAAATTTTGGGATATGCAGGTCGGGCGGCGGGCAGCGAGAATTTCGTACAACCGACGGAAAATTTGTCGGGCGCAAGGTGGAGTAAACTCGCTATCAACGCGGCGTTTTCGGGCTTGTCCGTACTAACGGGCTGTACGTTTGGAGAGATTGCAAAGAAAAGAAAATCAAGAAGATTGGCGCTTGGGATATTGCGCGAGTGTATGGACGTTGCCAACGCAATGGGCGTACAGCTCGAAAAAATGCAAGGACACGATATGCAAAAAATGCTGGGCGGCAGGGGCTTTTTCAAAACCAAGCTCGCGCTGTTCTTGTTGCCCATTGCAATGAAAAAGCATAAAAAGTTGATATCGGGTATGCGTAAGGACGTGGAAAACGGCAGGAAATGCGAAATCGATTTCATCAACGGTGCGGTGTGTAAGGCTGGCAAAGAAGTAAGTGTGGAAACGCCCCTTTGCGATAAAGTGGTGGAAATCGTACACGGCATTGAAAACGGCTTGTACGAAACTTCGTACGAAAACGTAAAATTTTTTGAAATATAAAATGGGAGTACATTATGGATTGGAATAAATTGGCGGACGCGCTCATTAAAGACGAAAACGTAAAACCTTTGGAAGAATATGAAAAACAATATCCCGAACGGACGTTGGAAAAAGGCGCGCAGGTAACCCGTCTTGCGCCCAGCCCTACGGGCTTTATGCATATCGGTAACTTATACGTGGCGCTCGCTAACGAGCGTATTGCGCACCAAAGCGGCGGCGTGTTTTATCTCCGTATCGAAGACACAGACGAAAAACGTAAAGTGGAAGGCGCAGTGGACGTTATTCATAAATCGCTTAAATACTTCGGCGTGAAGTTCGACGAGGGCGCGGATTTGTGCGGCGAATACGGTCCGTACTATCAACGCCAACGCGCGGAAATTTACCACGCGTACGCAAAAGAACTTATCCGTCAAGGTCTTGCCTATCCTTGCTTTTGTACGGAAGAAGATTTGGAAAAAATCCGTGAACATCAAACGGAAAACAAGCTCTTGCCCGGTTACTATGGCGAGTTTGCCAAATGCCGCGATTTGACGGAAGAAGAAATTTACGCAAACCTTGCGGCGGGCAAAAAATACGTTATCCGTTTACGCTCGCAAGGGGACGTCAACGTAAAACATACCTTCCGCGACGAAGTGAAGGGGGAAATCACGGTTACGGAAAACAATCAAGACGTCGTTATCTTGAAATCGGACGGAATTCCCACCTACCATTTCGCGCACGCGATTGACGACCATTTTATGCGTACGACGCTCGTTATCCGCGGCGAAGAGTGGCTTTCGTCGCTCCCTATCCATATCGAACTTTTCAAAGTGCTCGGATTTAGATTGCCTAAGTACGGACATAATTGCTCGATACAAAAAATCGACGGAGAAACGCGTAGAAAGCTCTCCAAGCGTAAAGACCCCGAAGCGTCGCTCAATTACTATCGCGAACAAGGCTACCACCCCGAAGCGGTGCGTACGTATATGATGACGCTTTTAAATTCCAACTTCGAAGAGTGGCTTTTGAAAAATCCCGAAACGCCTTTGGACGAATTTAAGTATTCGATAGGCAAAATGGGCAAGAGCGGCGCTCTTTTCGATATCGTCAAACTCAACGATATTTCCAAAACGTATATGGCAAAGCTTGACGAGAAAGAAATGTATCTTTTCTTAAAAGAGTGGGCGGACGAATTCGGCACGGACACGCAAAAAGGATATTTTACCGCGCCGATTGATTTTGAGCATATCTTGAACGGCGTAGGCGAAGAATTTGTCCAAGAGAACGCAAAAAGAGAAGAATACCTTTGCAAAGTATTGGCACTTTGTATGGGCGTTGGCGGCAAGAAGAGAAGAAAGGACTTCGTTTGCGCCAAACAAGCGGTGGAAATGATTTCCTATTTCTTCGACGAAAGCTTTGCGCCTGTTTACGAATACCGTTTCGTAAAAGGCACTGTGAGAAAGGTATTGCAAGGCTTTGCGGAAATCTACGACGAACAGGACGACAATAGCGCGTGGTTTGATAAAGTCAAGAAGGTAGCGGGGGATAACGGTTTTGCGACGGATATGAAGGCGTATAAAGCCAATCCCGAAGCGTACCCCGGCAACGTATCGGACGTAGCGGAAATGCTCCGTATCGCAACGACAGGTCTTTCGAATACCCCCGACTTGTGGACGATTATGCAAATTCTCGGCAAGGAGCGTACGCTTGCAAGATTGAACGCGGCAATTAACGCATTGTAAGAAACTAGTAAGAAAACACTCCCCGAAGCGGCAACCGCTTCGGGGAGTGTGATTTTTAAGGGTTATTTGTTGTCGTCTTGCGGTTTATTTTCCGCCATCGTAAAGGAATAATCAACGTTCGGATTTACGTCCAATATCGCGCGGACGAATTGTTCGTTCCACTCGTAAGCGAGATTGAGCACGATAAACTGTTCGCCGAAATACACCGTCAATTTTTTCGTATCGGTATCTTGCAAAACAGACGTGATATTTTGCACGGGGAATTTGCTCTTGATGAACCCGTACGACGTGATAAGATATTGCTTGTTTACGGCGTATTGCGATTTAACGAGCATAGCCACGACGACAGCAATGCAAAAAACGCTGATAAGCAGCAAAAGCGGATATTTTAAGTAATCGGAAAAGCCGTGTAAGCCAAAGCGTACCATTTGCCATACGGATACGCCGATACTGGCAAAAGAGAGCAATAAAATACCGACTATCAGTACGTAAATGAGTTTGGAAAATTTGATTTTGAAATATTTGGTTTGCAGTTGTTCTTGTCGTTTCATAAGTCAATTATAGCACGAAGAAAAAGAAATTGCAAGCGTTCAACGCAAGACAGGCTGACCGCATAAAAGAAAAAATTTTTATTTTTTCGACATATACCGTCATTGTCGGTTGCCAAACGCAAAAAATCGTTGTATAATATTATCGTTATGAAAGAAGAAATGCAAGAAAACTCCATATTAAAAGCGGAAATTGCCGACGAAAAAGCGATAGCTTTGGAGAAAAAGCAATTCGCTAAAATGACGCAAACGCCTATTCCGCGATTGATTATCGGGTTGGGGATTCCCACGATGCTCAGTATGATGGTTACGTCGCTGTACAACCTTGCGGATACGGCGTTCGTATCGATGATTGGTAACGACTCGGTAACGGCGGCGGTAGGTAATTTGCTTGCTTTAATGTCCATTATCCAAGCCATCGGTTTTACGTACGGTATGGGTAGTGGCAGTCTTGTTTCAAGGCTATTGGGGAAACGGGACAGAGAAGGAGCGGACAAAGTGGCGTCGTCAGCGTTCTTTATTGCGCTCGTTAGCGGATTGTTGATTACGACGGTAGGGCTTATTTTCCTAACGCCGATGTTAAAATTGTTTGGCTCTTTGAAGGCGGAAGTGTTGCAATATTCCAAAGAATATGCCTTGTATATTTTGATTGCCGCGCCGTTTATGTGTATGTCGTTCGTTTTGAATAACGTACTCCGCGCCGAAGGCAAGGCGGTGCTTTCTATGGTAGGGCTTATCGTGGGCGCAATCGTGAACGTGGGGCTCGACCCGTTGCTCATTTTTACCGCCAATATGGGCGTTGGCGGCGCAGGACTGGCAACGTGCGTCAGTCAAATCATTAGTTTCATCGTCTTGCTCGCTATGTTTTTAAGCGGAAAAACGGTTGTTCGGTTGCGTATCCGCTCCATTTCCCGTTCGTTTGGTACATACAAGGATATAATCGTAACGGGTTTCCCGTCTTTTTGTCGTCAGGTACTTGCCAGTTTATGCGCCGTGTTCTTGAATCGCGCGGCGTATACGTACGGCGAAATGGCGTATATAGAGGGCGGAGAAGCGGCGCAGGCGGCGTTCAGCGTCGTGCAAAAAGTGTTTATGCTCGCCTTTTCCATTTCGCTGGGTATCGGGCAGGGTTATCAGCCTGTTTTGGGGTATAATTACAGCGCGAAACGGTATGACAGAGTAAAAAAAGGGTATTTGTTTACGCTTGTGTTTTCCACGGGTTTGATGTTGGTATTTGCAGGCGTTTGCGCGATAATCGCGCCCAATTTGATGCAATGGTTCAGTTTGTCCGAAAGCGCGACGGAAATCGGCACGACAGCGTTGCGTTTACAGTGTCTTTGTATGCCGTTATTGCCCCTGAACTTTATGGCGGGGCTTACCTATCAAGTGGTGGGAAATAAGGCGATAGCGTCTTTGCTCTCGATAACCCGTCAAGGACTTTTTTATATCCCCGGCGTATTGCTTTTGCCAAAGTTTTGGGGGATTTTCGGCGTGGAGTGCTGTCAATCGGTATCCGACGTACTGTCCTTTCTTTTTGCAATCCCGTTTACCATAATGTTCTTCGCTTCTTTAAAACGCGCGCAAGAAAGCGACGAAGTAGTCGAAGTGCAAACGGAATTTTTCGGGGAATAATTTTTATAACGAGCTAAAAGCAACGGAAAACAGCCGTTGCTTTTTTCTTTTGTGCGATTACTAAAACGGTGATTAAAAAGGGGGAAATATGCAAAAAATAAAATAAACGAGAAAAGGAAGACGGAATATGAAATGGAATAAAGAAGAATTCTTAAAAGAATTTTCGTATCTTTTGGAAGTGGAAGGGACGGACGAAACGCACTCGGATATCAAACAGCGGTATTGCGCGTTATCCAAGGCGGTGCTTGCCGATTTACACGGGGATTGGGAGCGTTGTAAACGTGCAAACGTGAAACGTTGCGGCTATTTTTCCGCAGAATTTTTAATCGGTAGGTCGGTATTTTCCAATTTACTCAATCTCGGTGTTTTGCAAGACGTGAGAGAAACTTTGTCTATGCGCGGTATTGATTTGAACGAGTTAGAACAAGTGGAAGACGCCGCGCTCGGCAACGGTGGCTTGGGCAGGCTTGCGGCATGTTTTTTGGAGAGCGCGGCAACACAAAATATCCCGATGGACGGATACGGTTTACGCTACCGCTACGGGCTGTTTAAACAACGCTTTGAAAACGGATTTCAAAAGGAAGAAGCGGACGATTGGACGGTTTGGGGAGACCCGTGGAGCGTGCGGAGAGAAAACGAACGAGTAAAAATAGATTTTGCCGATTATTCCGTGTACGCCGTGCCTTACGATACGCCCGTTATCGGGTATAAAAGCGAAACGGTAAATACGTTGCGCCTGTTTCAAAGCGAGCCGATAAAAGAATTCGATTTTGAGTTATTTGATAAAATGGATGGGGAAACGATTGCCGTTGAAAATTTCAAGGCTGAACAAATCACCGCCGTTTTATATCCCAACGATAACACGGACGAAGGCAAGATATTGCGGTTAAGACAGCAATATTTCCTTGTTTCCGCGTCCTTGCAAAGCATTATGCGGGAACAAAAAAGGCAGGGTAGGTACGTATCGAAGCTGTATGAAAACTACGTTTTACAGCTCAATGATACGCACCCTACGTTGGCAATTCCCGAACTTATCCGTTTGCTTGAAAGGGAAGGAATTTCTTTTGACGAAGCGTTTGTAATTTGTCAAAAGACGTTTTGTTTTACCAATCATACGATTATGGGCGAAGCGCTTGAAAAATGGCAAGGGGAAATGATAGAAAAGCTGTTGCCCGAAATTTGGTCGATTATCGAAAAGATACAATCGCGCGCGGAAAAAGACGGATTGGATAAAGAAAAACTGTATATCGTGAAAGATAACGTGGCGCATATGGCGAATTTGGCTGTGTTTACCGCAAAAAAAGTGAACGGAGTGGCGGAGCTACACACGGAAATATTAAAGGCGGATACGTTTTCCGATTGGTATAAGCAATATCCCGAAAAATTCGTCAACGTTACCAACGGCATTACGCCGCGGCGTTGGTTACTGTTGAATAATCCCAAGCTGGCAGGGGAAATTACCGCGCGTATCGGCGCGGATTGGGAAAAAGATTTGCCGCAAATCTCGAAAATGAAAGCGTATATCCGCGATGAAACGTTCCGTCGGCGGTTTACGGAAATCAAACGGGAAAATAAGCGCCGTTTGGCGGCGTATATCGCTCGGAAAGAAGGGGTGATTTTGCCCGAACAGTTTATATTCGACGTACAAGTGAAACGTTTGCACGAATATAAGCGCCAACTGTTGAACGCGCTTTCCGCAATAGCGGTATATCAGGGATTAAAGAGCGGTGAAATTAAGGATTTCAAGCCGACGGCGTTTCTCTTCGGCGCGAAAGCCGCGCCGGGGTATTATATGGCGAAAGCGATTATTAAATTTATCAATGAAATCGCCAAGAAAATCAATGCGGACGTAAGCGTTGCGGATAAACTACGCGTGGTATTCGTGCAAAATTATAACGTATCTTATGCCGAAAAAATTGTTTGCGCCGCCGATATTTCCGAACAAATTTCTATGGCGGGTATGGAGGCGAGCGGTACGGGCAATATGAAATTTATGCTCAACGGTACGGTAACGCTCGGTACGCTCGACGGGGCGAACGTGGAGATTTGCGAAGAAGCGGGAAGAGAGAATAATTATATTTTCGGCGCGACGGTGGACGAAGTGGCGGCGGTCAAAAAAGCGTATGCGCCGCAAAAATTGCTCGATAAAAATCCCGTTTTGAAAAGAGCTGTGGAAACGCTCGTCGACGGTACGTTTTCCGACGAATCGGGCGAGCTGAAAAGCATTTATGACAGTTTGCTTGTCGGCGACGACGCGGATAAATATTTGGTGCTTTACGATTTCGAATCGTATTGGCAGGCGAAATTGCGCTTAAACGCAGAGTACGGTAGCGAAGCATTTACTACCAAGTGCTTGGAGAATATGACGAGCGCAGGGAAATTTTCCGCAGACCGCTCGGTAAAAGAATACGCGCGCGAGATTTGGGAAATAGACAATAAATAAAGGAAAACAGCCGCGGATAAATATTTTTTCGCGGTTTTTATTTTTACGGAAAATTTACCAAACGGATAGGAAAAAGTGATAGTTTTTCTGTTTTGGAAAGGATAAAATAAAATTACAAAATAAAAAAGGAGAAAAAATTATGAAAAAATGGAAAGGCATCGCATTGGGTGCGGTAACGGTAGGCGTGGCGTTTGGTATCAGCGCTTGCGGCGGTTCGTGTGGGGGAGAGAAAAATATTATGGTTATTTCGCGCGACGCGGAAAGCGGTACGAGAGCGGCGTTTGAAGAGATAGTCAAAAAGGACGGCGTGAAATTGCAAGACGCGACGCTTACGGACGATATGGAAATGGCAAGCGGCACAGGGATTGTAAAAAGCAAAGTGGAAACGAACGAAACGGCAATCGGATATATCTCCTTCTCTTCGCTTGACGACAGCGTAAAAGCGCTTGAAGTGGACGGCGTGTATCCCTCCGTGGCGACGGTACAAAACGGCGAGTATAAGATGACGCGCCCGTTCGTGTTGATGACGCCGACGGCAAGGGAGCTTTCTCCGCTTGCGCAGGATTTCTTCAATTTCTGTATGAGCACGGACGCGCAGGACGAGATTGCGGCTGCGGGTTGTATCGAATCGAGTAGAGAATTTACCACCTATTCTACGGCGGAAGCCACCCTTTCGGGAACGATTAGAGTGGAAGGCTCTACGTCTATGCAAGATATTATGGACGCGCTTATCGGAGAATATAAAAAGGTACAACCGTCCGTTACGGTAACGCCCACCTATAACGGTTCGTCCAACGGTAGAAGCGCTGTGGAAAACGATACGACGGGCAATACGATAGGTCTTGCCAGCTCGTCCAAGCAAAACGATAAATACGAACAGCATACGTTGTGTATCGACGCTATCGCCGTCATCGTGCATAAGGAAAATACGCTTGACGGCTTGACCGTAGAACAACTCTTTGATATCTATACGGGCGAAATTACAAAATTCAGCGAAATCGCGGGTTAAATATGGATAGAACGAAAGTAAAAGAAATTATGAGCAAAGCGCTATTCGCAATAGCGGCGGTTATCTGTATAATCGCCGTTGTTGCGATTTTCGTTTTCTTAATATTGGAGAGTTTTCCGGCTTTCAAACAGATAGGATTTTTCAAATTTCTCTTCGGGGCAAATTGGAAACCGAACGGTGACGACGCATTTGCGGGCGACGTTTCGGGTAGCTACGGCGTACTCAAAATGCTGGTGGGGACGCTGTTATCCACTGTGGGCGCGCTGATTATCGGCGGCGTGCTCGGTGTTTTTACCGCTGTGTTTATCTCGCGTTTTTGTCCGAAACGGATTAAGGGCATTTTCAATACCGTCGTCAATTTGCTTGCGGGAATCCCGTCCGTCGTGTACGGCTTTTTCGGTATATACGTGTTGTTGCCTATGCTCGGTTTCTTCTCGCCGAACGGCAGCGGTAGCGGTATTCTTGCTACGTCGATTGTGCTTGGAATCATGATTTTGCCTACCGTTGTGTCGCTGTCAAAAACCAGCATAGACGCCGTACCGCAAGGATATTATGAAGGAGCAAGGGCGCTTGGGGCTACGCACGAGCAAGCGGTGTATAGAGCGGTTGTACCTGCGGCAAAATCGGGAATCGTCGCTTCTCTTATTCTTGCGCTCGGTAGAGCGCTCGGGGAAACGATGGCGGTAACGATGGTCGCAGGAAATGCGGTAAACTATCCTACGGGGCTATTCAAAAGCTTCCGTACGTTGACGGCGAATATCGTGCTGGAAATGGGGTATGCGGGCGAATTGCAAATGGGCGCGCTGGTTGCTACGGGAGTCGTGCTTCTGCTTTTTGTGCTTGCCGTCAATCTTTTGACAGGGCTGATTACGGGCAGGAAAAAATCGGGCGGCGGAAGAAAAAAAACCGCTGGTTTTTTAAGCAAGATATTTTATAAGGTCAAGCTTGAAAAGATAGGACGCTACGTAAGTTGGGCGTGCGCGATATTCGCAGGCGTTGCGCTTGTTTCCATCGTCGGTTGGATAGTTGTCAACGGCGTTTCCCATCTTTCGTGGGATTTCGTGTTTGGCAACTATTCCGTCGTCGATTATAAACGGTACACGATAGGTCCGTCGATTATCGCAACGTTGATGGTCGTGGCGCTGTCCATCGTTGTCAGCGTACCGCTTGGCGTGGCGACGGCGATATATCTAAACGAATATTCCAAAAAAGGAAGTGAATTCGTGAAGATTATTCGCACCGCTGTGGATATTTTAAGCGGCGTTCCGTCTATCGTCTACGCGTTGTTTGGGGCGATTACGTTTAAAATGTGGTTTGGCGGCACGATATCCATACTCGCAGGCTCGCTTACGATAACGCTAATGCTGTTGCCTATCGTCATACGCTCGACGGAAGAAAGCTTAAAAACCGTTTCGGACGGATTGCGTGAAGGGAGCTTTGCGCTCGGCGCGGGAAAGGTACGGACGATATTCAAAATCGTTTTGCCAAGCGCATTGCCGGGGATTATTTCGGCGGTTATCTTGGCTATGGGACGGGTTATCAGCGAGTCTGCGCCGTTCATCTATACAATGGGCAGTTCTATTCAACCTATGCCCGACGGGTATATGAGCAGCGGTACGACGCTTGCCGTCGCGCTGTATCGGTTTGCGAGCGAAGGGAAGTATATGAACGAAGCGTACGCCACGGCGTTTGTTTTAATCGTCATCGTATTGGGACTTAATCTGCTTGCGGAGTGGTTGGGCAAAATATTAAACAGAAAACTGAAAGGAGAAACAAATGCGGTACGGAAAAAACGTAACAGTTGAAAATGCCGAGCTTTTTTACGGCGATTTTCAGGCGTTGAAAAATATCAATATAGAAATTCCCGAAAATAAAGTAACGGCGCTTATCGGTCCGTCGGGTTGCGGTAAATCTACTTTTTTGAAATGCTTAAACCGTATGAACGATTTGGTGGAAGGGTGCAAAGTGACGGGAAGTTTTAAAATCGGAGACGTGGATATTTACGGCAAAATAGATATCAACGAGCTTCGCAAAAACGTGGGTATGGTATTCCAAAAGCCAAATCCCTTTCCGATGAGCGTATACGACAATATCGCGTACGGTCCCCGTACGTTCGGCGTTCGTAAACGCGCAATACTCGACGAGATTGTGGAAACTTCACTCAAAGAAGCGGCAATGTGGGATGAACTCAAAGACCGATTGAATAAGTCGGCTTTGGGACTTTCGGGCGGACAGCAGCAACGACTTTGCATTGCCCGCGCTTTGGCGGTAAAACCGCAAATCTTATTGATGGACGAACCCACGTCTGCGCTCGACCCGATTTCTACGGGAAAGATAGAAGAGCTTATGGAAGAGTTAAAAAAGGACATTACTATCGTCATCGTTACGCATAATATGCAACAGGCGGTGCGTATAGCGGATAAGACGGCGTTCTTCCTGCTTGGCGAGCTGGTGGAATACGGGGATACGGACGATATATTCACTTCGCCCAAGGACGCGCGTACAGAGCGGTATATTACGGGTAGGTTCGGTTGATTATTTTTGCTCAAAATCTTGCAATTATGAAAAAAACGGTGTATAATAAAAGGAGAGAAATATGTCGATAAGAAAAATATTCGAGCTGGAACTTTTGGAATTAAAGACGGAGCTGATGGAAATGTGCCGTTTGACGGAGACGATGATTGAGAACGCGATTACCGCTTTGGTAAAACGGGATAGAGAACTTGGGAAAAGCGTCGGTGAGATGGACGAGAGAGTAAACGAATACGAAGGGGATATCGAAAAGCGCTGTATGCGTATTTTGTTGAAACAACAACCCGTCGCCAAAGATTTTCGCGAAGTGTCTACCGCCTTGAAAATGATTACGGATATCGAGCGCTTTGGCGACCAAGCAAGCGATATCGGCGATATTGTTTGCACGATGCCCGGGGAAAACTATATTTGCGGTTTGACGCATATCACTTCTATGGGGGATTTGGCGGTAGAGATGGTGCGCGAAAGCGTCAATTCCTTTATCCGTAACGACGAAACGCTGGCGGATAAAGTTATCCGTATGGACGATGAAATGGACGAGCTCTTTCTTACGGTGAAAGCGGAACTTATCGGGCTTATCAATGACGACGTCAACAACGGCGACCAGGCGATAGAACTTATGATGGTGGCAAAATATTTGGAACGAATTGGAGACCACGCCGTCAACGTTGCGGAGTGGGCGAAATATAATGAAACGGGAGTGCATTTGAAATTCTGATGAAAAAACCGGTTATTTACATTGTGGAAGACGACGAAGGGATACAAGAAGTGTACGAAGGGGCGTTCGAGAACGATTACGCTCCGTACATATTCGGCAACGCCGCCGATTTTTTCGAGGCGATGGGGTTGCAAAAACCCGACTTGGTTATTCTTGACGTGATGCTGCCCGATATGGACGGGTACACGATACTTACAAAAATTCGAGAAACGGACGAACGCTTGCCCGTGATTATCGTCAGCGCAAAATCGGACGAAATCAGTTTCGTCAAGGGCTTGAATAAGGGCGCGGACGATTATATGGCGAAGCCCTTTTCCGTATTGGAGCTTCTTGCGCGCGTAAAGAGCAATTTGCGCCGCGCAAAATTGTACGTGGAACGTGCGGACGGATTCGTAATCGACGGGAATACGTATAAAATTTCGTATAACGGAAACGATTTGGGCGTTACGTTAAAGGAATTCAAGCTTTTGAAATTGCTCGTCGGTAAGGTGGGTATTACCGTTACGAGAGAAGCGATTTTCCAAGAAGTTTGGGGAGAAGATTTCTTTGGCGAAACGCGTACGCTCGATATGCACGTGGCGTCTTTGCGTGAAAAAATTAAGGCGGTTGGCGGCGGAGAACCGATTGTTACCGTTCGCGGCGTGGGGTATCGATTTGAAGGGAAATAAACGATGAAACGGAAGATGTTTTGGCAAATACTCGGTTTGACGTCGATATGTTTGCTGTTATTGTTTGCGGCAGGTACGCTGATTACCTATTCGCTTGGAAAACGGATGATAAAAAACCGTTTGGAAACGGAAACGGAGTTGGTTGCGGCATTGCTCGACGAACCGTCCGATTATACGGCTTTTGAAAAGTATTACAATAACGACGAATTGCGCGTAACGATTATTGCCGCAGACGATTTTAAGGTGCTTTTCGAAAGCGATAAGAAAGAAGAGCTGGAAACGCATAAAGACCGAGAAGAAGTGCGTTACGCCTTGGAAGGAAACCCGAAAGCGGTGGAAAGGTATTCGGAGACTTTTCATTGCAAAATGACGTATTACGCTGTCAAGGGCGCGTTTTCCGATGGTACGGAAGTCGTCGTCCGTCTTGCCGTTCGAAGCAGCGAGATTTCTTCCTATTTTTATACGTCGCTACCGTTTTTTGCTCTGTCTTGCGTTTTGGCGATTATCATAGCGTCTGCGTTGGCGAATAGATTGTCGCGCAACGTTTCTTCTAAAATCAATGAGGTGAGTGCTTCGCTTCGAAGCTTGAACGCAGGGGAATATATGCCTTTGCATACGGATGAGAGAGAACCGGAATTTTATACGTTGTTTAACGAGATTAACGAATTGAACGAGAGCACGCATAAAGCTATGCTTCGGGAAAAAGAAATGGTGAAGCAAAAGAGCGAGTTTTTCGCAAATGCTTCGCACGAATTGAAAACGCCGATTACCGTTATGCGCGGATTGACGGAAATTCTCTTGCAAGACGAGAGCGTAAACGAACGCGAACGCAAGCAGTTGGAGCGTATTCACAAAGAAAGTATCCGTATGGCGAGTTTGATTTCCGATATGTTGAAAATCAGTAAGCTGGAACGGGGCGCAACGGAAGAAATCCGCGAGAGCGTAGCGGTTAAAGAACAAGTGAACGAAGTGATTGCCGAGCTGTCCGCAGAAATGCAAAAAAAGGGCGTACAGGCGCAATGCTTTGGGGAAGCGACGGTGCTTGCCGATTCGAAAAAGATATTCGAGCTGGTTCAAAACTTGCTTTCCAACGCCGTTAATTACAACAAGGAAAACGGTTGGATAAAGGTAACGATGTCGGAAACGGACAGTGAAGCAACGCTTTGCGTGAAGGACGGCGGTATCGGGATAGAAAAGGAACATTTGCCCCGCCTTTGCGAGCGTTTTTACCGCGTGGATAAATCCCGTTCGAAAAAAACGGGCGGTACGGGTTTAGGACTTTCCATCGTCAAACATATTTGCGCGTTATACGGCGCGAAGTTGGAAATAGACAGCGAGCTTGGCGTAGGTACTTGCGTAACGGTCACGTTTAAGAAATAAGCGAAAAAATAACGCCCTGCGGAATATCCGCAGGGCGTTTAATATGCCGTTTTTAGCCGACGATTAGGTTAACGAGTCTGCCTTTGACAACGATGCACTTTTTCACCGTCTTGCCCGCAATTTGCGCGGCAATTTCGGGATTTGCGCATACCACGGCTTGAATTTCATCGTTGGAAAGACCTTCGCCAATCATCATTTTCGCTTTGATTTTCGAGTTGATTTGAATTGCGTATTCCGTTTCGTCTTTGACGAGCGCTTGCTCGTTGACAAGGGGATATTCTTCCGCAAAAACAGAGTCCTTATGGTCGGTGATTTCCCACAGCTCTTCGGCAAAGTGGGGAGCAAACGGCGCAATCATACGAATCAAATCTTCGATACAGTTTTGGTAGAAAGTTACGTTCTTTTCCGCTTCGTTGTCGTATTTTTGCAAAGCGTTGACGTATTCCATCAAACGGGCTACGGACGTATTGAACGAGAATTCTTCCATGTCGCGCGTGATATTTTTCAACGCGTAGTTTTTCACGTAGTCGAGTTCCTTTTCCGCCGCGCCGATTTGTCGTTGTCCGTTGCCTTTTCGTCTACCGATTTACGCACCAAACGTTCGATTCTGTCCAAGAATTTCGCTACCGATTTGATACCGTCGTCGTTCCAAGGACCGCCTTCGGTATAGCTGAATCCGAACATCAAATACATACGGAAGATGTCCGAGCCGTATTCTTCGATATACGTATCGGGGGAGATAACGTTGCCGTGCGATTTACTCATACGGTTTCCGTCAGGCCCTAAAATAATACCTTGGTGAACGAGCCGTTTAAACGGTTCGCTAAAATCGATATGACCCATATCGCGGAGCGCTTTGGTGATGAAACGCGCATACAACAGGTGCATACAAGCGTGTTCCGAGCCGCCTACATATACGTCTACGGGCAACATCTTATTGGCAATTTCCGAAGAGAACGCCTGTTTGTCGTTGTGTGCGTCGGGATAACGCAAATAGTACCAGCTGGAACATACGAACGTATCGAGCGTGTCGGGGTCTCTCGACGCTTTACCGCCGCATTTAGGGCAGGTACAACGCATAAAGCCTTCGTGGGAAGCGAGAGGGGATTTTCCGCTGGGGCGGAATTCCACGTCGTAAGGAAGCTTTACGGGCAAATCCTTTTCGGGTACGGGAACAACGCCGCATTTTTCACAATGAACCATAGGGATAGGCGCGCCCCAATATCTTTGACGGGATACCGACCAATCGCGCAAACGGTAGTTTACCTTTTTACCGCCTTTGCCGATTTTGGAAAGTTGCACGGCGATGGCGTCGCGCGCTTCTTCGCCCGAAAGTCCGTCGAATTCTCCGCTGTTGACAAGGATACCGTCTTCGCAGAAAGGTAAAATCGTTTCGCCGCCTACTTTTTGAATAACTTGCGTAACGGGTAAGCCGTGTTGGGTGGCAAACGCATAATCGCGTTCGTCGTGCGCGGCAACCGCCATTACTGCGCCCGTTCCGTACGAATAGAGTACGTAATCGGCAAGATAGATAGGCACTTGTTTATTGGTAAGGGGGTGGGTTGCGTATGCGCCCGTAAACGTACCCGTCTTGGGACGAGCGGTAGAAAGACGCTCGATGTCGTTCGCTTCCGCCGCGTAGCGAACGTAGTCGTCGATGGCTTGCGCTCTTTCGGGGTGCGCTTCTTTCAGTTTATCCACGAGCGGGTGTTCGGGCGCAAGCACTACGTAGTTTACGCCGAACACGGTGTCGGGACGGGTAGTGAATACGGTAATCGTATCGCCCGTTTCGCAATCGAATTGAATTTCGCAACCCGTCGATTTGCCAATCCAGTTTTTCTGCATAAGCTTGGTCTTTTCAGGCCATTGCAGGTTGTCCAAATCTTCCAAAAGTTCTTCGGCGTAATCGGTAATTTTGAAGAACCATTGGGTCATATCCTTACGCAGTACGGTAGAACCGCAGCGTTCGCATTTTGTGTCGATAACCTGTTCGTTGGCAAGTACCGTTTCGCAAGAAGGACACCAGTTGACGAGCGCTTCTTTGCGGTATGCAAGTCCTTTTTTATACAGTTGCAAAAACAGCCATTGCGTCCATTTGTAATAATTTTCTTCGCACGTTTTGATTTCCGCCGTCCAATCGAACATTGCGCCCATATTTTTGAGCTGTTTTTCCATCGTTTCAATGTTCTTTTCGGTGGAATCTTTGGGGTGAATACCCGTTTTTATCGCATAGTTTTCTGCGGGCAAGCCGAACGCGTCGAACCCCATAGGTTGAAAAACCTCGTAGCCTTGCATTTTCTTAAAACGGGCGTACGTATCCGTAGGACCGTAATTGTACCAATGCCCGACGTGCAGTTTCGCGCCGGAAGGATAGGAGAACATTTCGAGAACGTACAATTTCTTGTCCGCGTTTTTCTTGTTGAAAACGTTGCGTTTCGTTTTCTCCCATTTTGCTTGCCATTTGCTTTCGATGGAACGCATATCCATAATAAAAAGACCTCCGATTTTTGCCGCGGACCTTTCCGCGCAATCTATATCCTGTTTTTTCGTAGTATATATTATAGAATATTTTTTTAGGTAAGTCAAGCAAATATACAAGGGGAAAACGGGGGGATTTTGCAAAATCGAATAAATAATTTTTGCGTCGCGGCATACAATAATGGTGTGGAAGAAATAACGATAACGCAAAACGGATTTGACGGACGGTATATGTCCTATTTATACGGCAGAGTAAGAGAACGCTTTTCCTTTTTGCCCGCTTCTTGCGATTTGGTTTCGGACGGCGAGCACGCCGAGCTTGCGTTCAAAACGGAACGGGCGTACTGTCCTTACGTACGGCGGTTTGCCGAAGAGAACATTGCGGATATTATAGCCATAGGCTATAAGTACGCTTTTTTCGAGAAGCGTTTGACGCTACCGCTTTTGGATGAAAAACAAAAACGGCTGTTGATTACCGCGCTGGTTGCAGCCGATTACAAAGAAGATAAGGCGTACGCGCGAAAACGGTTCGTTGGGTTTGAAAGATACTCGCTTGACGGCGTTTTCCATTTCCGTTTACAGGATTTGCAAAAGCGTTGGGAAGGTATCGTGGAATACGTGCCTACGGATATGAGCGCGGCTTCGCTTGACGGATTTTTGGAGTTTCTCACCGAAGACGGCGAAGGAAAACTGTATCTTAAAAACGGTAAAGTATACGACGAAGAATACCGTCCGCTTTCCCGCAGTTTTTTAACGGGCAAGGAAACGGCTGTGGGGGAAATCGTGCTCGGCGGAGCGGAACGGGTGTACTGTTTTGGGGAAACGGACAGGGAAACGGCGGCGTTTTTGCGTAAATATTACGGAAACAAAGCGACGTTTTGTTAAAAAATTTTATCCAACTTGCAAAAAACGGTTGACAAACGGCGAACAAAGGTTTACAATAATACCCGTAAAGACAAGTAGCGCCGATTGCGAATTGTGCAGAGAACCCGTTCTTTGGCTGTGAAACGGGTAGTTCGGACGGAGTGTGAAACCGCTTTACGGGTACGAAACAATAAAATCACGGGAAAAGCGGTTGTGAAAGTTCACGACAATTAAGGTGGAACCGCGCGAGATTTTCGCGTCCTTAAACTCATTGGAGTTTAGGGATTTTTTTATTTATCAAAAGAAAAAACATACTCTATGGAGGAAGATATAAATGAACGTTATTTTGAAAAACGGCGACGGCATTACGCTTTCGGACAACGCTACGGCGTTTGACGCGGCGCTTGCCATTTCCGAAGGCTTGGCGAGAAACGCGATTTGCGCGAAAGTAAACGGTGCGCTCGTCGATTTGTCGCACGTATTAAACGATGGGGATACGTTGGAAATCGTTACCTTAAAAGATAAAGAAGGCTTGGCTGTATACCGCCATACTTGCGCGCACGTTTTGGCGCAAGCGCTCAAAACGGTATATCCTACCTGTAAGCTTTCCATCGGTCCCGTCATAGATAACGGCTATTATTACGACGTCGATTTCGTTACGCCTATTACGCAGGCGGATTTGGCGAAAATCGAAGCGGAAATGAAGAAAATCATCAAGGGTAATTTTCCTATTACGCGCTTTACGCTCCCCAGAGAAGAAGCGATTGAACTGATGAAGGGCTACAACGAAGATTATAAGGTGGAGTTGATTCAAGACTTGCCTGAAGGGGAAACGATTTCCTTCTATAAACAAGGCAATTTCACCGACCTTTGCCGCGGTCCGCACCTTTCTTCTACGGGTAAGATTAAGGCTTTCAAGCTCACGAGCATCGCGGGCGCGTATTGGCGTGGGGACGAGCATAATAAAATGCTCACCCGTATTTACGGCACGGCGTTTGCGAAAAAGGATGAAATGGAAGCGTACTTTACAATGCTCGAAGAAGCGAAAAAACGCGACCATACGAAGCTTGGAAAAGAACTCAAGCTGTTCGCGATTTTGAACGAAGGGAAAGGGTTGCCTTTCTTCCTGCCCAACGGCATGGTGCTCAAAAATACGCTTATCGATTATTGGAGAGAAATTCATACGAGAGAAGGGTATGTGGAAGTAAGCACGCCCATTATGCTTAATAAATCGCTTTGGGAAACGTCGGGGCATTGGTATCACTACCGCGACAATATGTACACGACCAAAGTGGACGAAGAAGATTTCGCTATTAAACCTATGAACTGTCCGGGCGGTATCTTGGTGTATAAAAACGAACCGCACAGCTATAAGGATTTGCCTATCCGTATGGGCGAACTCGGTCTTGTACACCGCCACGAAAAATCGGGGCAGCTGCACGGTCTTTTCCGCGTGCGCTGCTTTACGCAAGACGACGCGCACATCTTTATGACGCGCGAACAAATCAAGGACGAAATCAAGGGCGTCGTACGTCTTATTAACGAAGTGTACACGCTTTTCGGGTTTAAGTATCACGTGGAACTTTCCACCCGTCCCGAAAACAGTATGGGTAGCGACGAAGATTGGAATACCGCTACCGAAGCGCTTAAAAACGCTTTGGACGATATGGGCTTGAAATACGTCGTCAACGAAGGGGACGGCGCGTTCTACGGTCCGAAAATCGACTTCCATTTGGAAGACTCGATTGGCAGAACGTGGCAATGCGGTACGATTCAGCTCGACTTCCAGCTTCCTCAACGCTTCGAAATGGAATACGTGGGCGAAGACGGACAAAAGCATCAGCCGATTATGGTACACCGCGTGGCGTTCGGCTCTATTGAACGTTTCATCGGTATCCTTATCGAACACTTCGCGGGTAAATTCCCCGTATGGCTTTCCCCCGTACAGGTTAAAATTTTGCCGATTACGGATAGACAGGAAGCGTATGCAAAAGAACTTTGCGCGAAGATGAAGGAAAAGGGTATTCGCGTAACCGTAGACGATAGAAACGAGAAAATCGGTTATAAAATTCGTGAAGCGCAGCTTGAAAAATTGCCGTATATGCTCGTCGTGGGCGAAAAGGAAGCGAGTGAAAATCTCGTTGCCGTACGTCGTCGCGATAAGGGTGATATCGGTGCGGTGGACGCAGACGAGTTTATCGCAACCGTTTTGAAAGAAATCGAAGAAAAAACGACGTTCTAAAAGAAATTTTTTGGAAAAAGTTGAAAAATACGCCGAAAATCGTTTGACAGAGGGGCTGCTGTTGTGTTAATATATGTAGGCAAAGCAGGAGCGAACCTTCTCGCCGTGCGGTAAAGACTTGTACGGCTCAATAATTTTCCGAAACGAAATCAAGGGATTATTGCGGGTTGCTTTTGTCGAGCAACCCGTTATTATTTTTGAGAGGTATACGACCATTAAAGACCAGCATCAAATCAACGAACAAATTCGTGATAAAGAAGTACGTGTGATTTCCGCCGCAGGCGAACAGCTCGGGATTATGAGCGCGAGAGAGGCGCTTGCAATCGCGGAAGAAGAAGGGCTCGATTTGGTAAAAATTTCCCCCAACGCAGTTCCGCCCGTATGTAAGGTTATGAACTACGGGAAGTTCAAATTCGAACAGGCGAAAAAGGAAAAGGAAAACCGTAAAAACCAAAAGGTAGTCGAACTCAAAGAAATCTATCTTTCGATGACCATTGATGTCGGGGATTTGAACGTAAAAGCGAAAAAAACGCTTGAAATGCTTGCCGACGGCAATAAGGTGAAGGTTTCCATCCGTATGCGCGGCAGACAAATGGCGCACGCGGCGATGGGCGTGGACGTAATGCGCCGTTTCTTCGATATGCTCGGCGGCAAAGCGGTCATGGATAAAGAGCCCAAGACGGAAGGAAGAAATATTTTGATGATTCTTTCCCCCGCCAAATAACGGCGATAAACAAGTGGACAAGCTTTTTATAAAAGCTCGTAAATAAAAAAGTAAAAAATTTCGGAGGATAAATATATGCCTAAACAGAAAACCCATAGCAGCACGAAAAAGCGTTTCTGGCTCACGGGCACGGGTAAAGTAAACCGTGCGCACGGCGGTAAGAACCACAAAGCGGAAACCAAGAACAGAAAGAGAAAGAGAAACTTGCGTCAAACCACGCTCGTTTCTTCCACGCAAGAGAGCACCGTCAAGAGTATGATGCCCTACAAGAAATAAGAAAGGAGAGTATGAAGTATGCGTATTAAGAGAGCAGTAAACGCGGTAAAAAAGCGTAGAAAGATTTTGAAACTTGCAAAAGGTTACTACGGCAACAAGAGCAAATCTTACAGAATTGCAAGAGAAGCCGTTATGAAGTCCTTGAACTATGCGTTCATCGGCAGAAGAAGAAGAAAGAGAGATTTCCGTCGTCTTTGGATTACGAGAATCAATGCGGCTGCGAGAATCAACGGCATTTCTTACAGCAAATTTATGCACGGCCTTTCCGTTGCGGGTATCAATTTGAACAGAAAAGTGCTTGCGGATTTGGCGGTAAACGACGCGGCGGCGTTCGCACAACTCGTTGAAAAAGCAAAAGCAGCGAAATAATTTAGCGGAAAAGCCTTTTATTTGGTAAAAGGCTTTTTTCACATTTTTAATAAAATGATTTTAACGTCAAAAAACAATCCCTTTATCAAAGAAACGGTTGCGTTAAAGGACAAGAAGGGTAGAAAACAAACGGGTCTTTTTCTCGTGGAAGGCGTGAAAATGGCGCGTGAGTGCCAAAAAAGCGACTTTGAGATAGAGAGAATCGTCGTTTCGGAAAGCTTTTCTAAAAGCGACGCTTACGCCGAGTTCGAAACAAGCGAAACGGTATGCGTTTCCGACGACGTTTTTCGCCTTTTATCGGACGAGAAAACGCCGCAAGGCGTGCTTTGTCGGGTAAAAATTCCCGTATACGGGCTTGATAAACTGCAAGAAAGCTGTCTTTTTTTGGACGGAGTCTCCGACCCCGGTAACGTGGGTGCGATAATCCGTAGCGCAAACGCCGCAGGATATAACGAAATTTATCTTACGGACGATTGCGCCGACCCGTATTCCCCTAAGGCGGTGCGCGCGAGTATGAGCGGCGTGTTTTTTACCAAGATACACCAAGGCAATCGGGAATCGCTGTTATCTGCGTTATCGGATACGCCGATAATCGTGGCGGATATGCGCGGGGAAAACGCGTTTACTTTCCGTGCGCCCGAAAAGTTTGTATTGGTTATCGGCAACGAAGCCAACGGTGTTTCTGCGGCGGTGGAAGATAGGGCGACGCATACGGTAAAAATACCGATGTCGTCCACGCAAGAAAGTTTAAACGCGGCGGTTTCGGCAGGGATTTTGATGTATTTGTTGAAAAAGGAAGCTTTTTCGGCTGATAAGTAAATAAAAAAGGAGCGTATTAATTATGTCAGGACATAGCAAATGGCACAACATACAGGCAAAAAAGGGTAAGGCGGACGCGGCGAAAGGTAGAATTTTTACCAAGCTCGGCAGAGAAATCGCGGTAGCGGCGAAAAACAATCCAAACCCTGAAACGAACAGCAAGCTTGCCGATATCATCGCGAAAGCGAAGGCGGCGAATATGCCCAACGATAATATCCAACGCAGTATTAAAAAGGCTTCGGGGGAAATGAACGGCGCGGATTATAAAGAACTTACGTACGAAGGCTACGGTCCCGCAGGTTCGGCGGTTATCATCGTAACGCTTACGGATAACATTAACCGTACCGCAGGCGACGTGCGCGCTATTTTGGGTAAACACGGCGGTCAGCTCGGTCAAAACGGCTGCGTATCGTATAACTTCGATAATAAGGGCTATATCGTTGTGGAAAGAACGGTAGAGCTCGACGAAGACACGATGACGGAATACGTGCTTGAAGCAGGCGCGGACGACGTAGTGGCAAGCGACGACGTATACGAAATTTTTACCACGCCCGAAACGTTCTCGGAAGTTCGTAAATATTTGGAAGAAAAGAACGCAGAACTCGTAGCGGCTGCGCCCAAGGGGCGTAGAAACGAAGAGGAAGAAGACAAAATCCGTTTCGTACAAGCGGAAATTGCGATGATTCCCCAAAACCGTATTACGTTGCCCGAAGATAAAGTGGCTACGTTTGAAAAAATGCTCGACGCGCTTGAAGACCACGACGACGTGCAAAACGTTTATCATAACGTAGAACTTCCCGACGACGAAGAGTAAAACAAGGAAACCGCGGCGCAATCCATCGTTGCGCTGCGGTTTTTTATATAAAATAAAAAAAATCACCTAAACGTCTGGATAACCGATTGACATATATGTCAATTTATGGTAAAATAAGCGTATAATCCCGTGAGGGAGTAGCAAGCGCGGAAGCGTGGTAAGTCAACAACACCGACCTTTTTAGGTTTGGCTTGCCTTAAATTGCGAGACTCACGTATAGCGAAAGAAAAAGGCTGTACGTGGCGCGAAAACGATTTTCGTTAACCCCGAGTATAGCCGACTATACTCGGGGATTTTATTGGTAAAAAATGAAAAGGAGATATTATGAACAGGTATTCGCAGGAAAAGGAAACCGTTTTAAGCGAACTGCAATCAAGCGCCGATAACGGCTTGTCGGTTGCCGAAGCGGAGAAACGGCTTGCCGAAAACGGAAAGAACAAATTGGCGGAAGGCAAGAAGAAATCAATAGTCCGTCGCTTTCTCGAACAGCTTGCCGACCCGATGATTATTATTCTCATCGTGGCGGCGGCAATCAGCGGGGCTCTTGCCATCATAGAAAAGCACTTCCCGACGGACGTAATCATTATTCTCGTCGTGGTATTGCTCAATGCGGTTTTGGGCGTGCTTCAAGAAAGTAAAGCGGAAAAGGCAATCGAGGCGCTGCAAAAGATGTCGGCGGCGACATCAAAGGTAATACGGGACGGCAAATTGACGGTTGTGCCCAGCGAGAATCTGGTTGTGGGCGATATCGTTTTGTTAGAAGCAGGCGACGCCGTACCTGCGGACGCGCGCGTTTTGGAAAGCGCAAGCTTGCAGGTAGAAGAAGCGGCGCTCACGGGCGAATCTGTACCCGTCAATAAGATAACGGAAGCCGTTTTCCCCAAGGATGGAGCGAAGGAAGTTACGCTTGGCGACAGAAAGAATATGGTCTATATGGGCAGTACCGTAGTATACGGGCGCGGCGTCGTCGTGGTTACGGGAACGGGCATGGACACGGAAATGGGCAAGATTGCGGGGGCTTTGGCGCAGGCGCAAGAAGGTAAAACGCCTTTGCAAAGAAAACTTGCACAGCTTTCCAAAATTCTTACCTGGCTCGTCTTGGGTATCAGCGTCGTGGTATTCGGCGTGAAACTTTTGACGGACGGATTGGAAGCGGGCACGGTAATCAATTCGTTTATGGTGGCGGTATCCCTTGCGGTGGCGGCGATTCCCGAAGGTCTTGCTTCCGTCGTAACGGTAGTGCTTTCTATCGGCGTTACGAATATGTCTAAGAGAAACGCGATTATCCGTAAATTGACGGCGGTGGAAACGCTCGGTTGCGCGCAAATTATTTGTTCGGATAAGACGGGTACGCTTACGCAAAATAAAATGACCGTGGTAAAGTGCTTCGGTGAAGACGAAAAACGCGTGGCGACGGGTATGGCGCTTTGTTCGGACGCCGAAGTGGACGAAAAAGGCGAGGTCACAGGCGAACCTACGGAGGCGGCGCTTGTCGCTTGGGCGTATAAATTACAGCTACCCAAGTACGACTTGAAAAAGGAATACGCAAGGGTTAGCGAACTCCCGTTCGATTCCAACCGTAAAATGATGACGACGATACATCCTAAGGGTAAGGCGTTCGTACAATATACGAAAGGCGCGCCCGACGTGGTGTTAGACAAGTGCAGTCATTGTTTGAAAGACGGCGAAGCCGTACCGATGACGGCGGAACTGAAAAAGGAAATTTTACAAGCAAACAAGGATATGGCGGATAACGCTTTGCGCGTGCTTGCATGCGCAGAAAGAACGTGGAAAGAACTGCCTGAAAATCCCGAAAGCGAAAGCGTGGAAACGGATATGTGCTTTACGGGGCTTTGCGGTATGATTGACCCCGTTCGCCCCGAAGTAAAAGTGGCGATTGAGCAATGCCGAGAGGCGGGTATCCGTCCGATTATGATTACCGGCGACCACGTCGATACGGCGACGGCGATTGCCAAAGAACTGGGCATTTTGTCGGACGGCGCAAAAGCGCTTACGGGCGCGCAGTTAAACGAGCTTTCGGACGAAGAGTTCGAACAGATGTTCCAAAATGTGAGCGTTTACGCTCGTGTGCAACCGGAACATAAGACGCGTATTGTCAACGCTTGGAAGAAATACGGATTCGTTACGGCGATGACGGGAGACGGCGTTAACGACGCGCCGTCGATTAAGAGCGCAGATATCGGTGTTGGTATGGGTATCACGGGCACGGACGTTACCAAAAACGTAGCGGATATGGTACTCACGGACGATAACTTTGCAACGATTGTCGGCGCAGTGGAAGAAGGACGGCGTATTTACGACAATATCCGTAAAGCGATTCAATTCTTGCTCTCGTCCAATATGAGCGAAGTCATTGCGATTTTCGTGGCGACGTTGCTTGGTTTTACGATATTGCAGCCCGTGCATTTGCTTTGGATTAACTTGGTTACCGATACGTTCCCCGCGCTTGCGCTCGGCACGGAAAAAGCGGAAAAAGACGTTATGAAGCGAAAACCGAGAGATTCCAAAGCAGGCGTATTTTCGGGCGGTATGGGTATCGACGTAGCGTATCAAGGTTTGCTTGTCGCGGTGTTGGTGCTTATATCCTTCTTCGTCGGACATTATCTTGAAACGGGAAATTGGACGTTTACGAATAGCTCGCACGGCACGACGATGGCGTTCTTAACGCTTGCCATGGCGGAAATCTTCCATAGCTTAAATATGCGTTCGCAAAGAAAGAGTCTGTTCACAATCAAGCAGCAAAACAAATTGCTTTGGCTTGCGACGCTCGGTTCGTTCGTGCTTTCGGTAGCGGTGTGCGCAATTCCGCCCGTAGCCAAAGTATTTGGGTTTGAACCTATCGGTTTTGACGAATTGGGTATTGCAATTGCCATCGGTTTTGCCGTGATTCCCATCGTGGAGGCGGTGAAAGCGGTGCAAAGGGCAATAGCGAAAAAGAAAGGGAAATAAAAGGGGTATATCCGTAACGAAAAAAACGCCGTCGAGAAAAAGACGGCGTTTTTTTAAAAAAAATCGCTTTTCGGCGAAAGAAATTTTTGTAAAATCCTTGACCGAACGGATAAGATATGGTATAATAGTGTATGTTAAAGCAAATATAAGGCTTTTTAACGCGAAAAGGAAATCTATCGAGGTGTAAAATGGCGGAACAAAAACAGGCAACGGCGAATAATCAAACGGGCGTATCGAAAATCGACGCGCTTTACAGTTGGCTTTCCTACGATTTACAAAAGCTTAAAAAAGAACTTCTCAACGAGATGAAGTATTCTTCCGTGCAAATCGGCTCCTTGCACGGTGAAATCAAAGCGGATAACGAAAAGACCGCCAAGACGGTTACGCAAGAAATCCGTTATAGCTACATACAAAACCAAAACATCTACGACGGCTTGTCCGAATCGCTTGCGGAAACGGTGGCGAAAATCGACGACGTCATCGGTAGATTGGACTCGTTTGCGTCCGAAGAATTGGCGGAAGGCGTAAAGAATAAGGTTGCGGAAGTATTGCCGCCTATCGAAGATACGCTTAACGAAATCAAATACAGCTATTTGCAACACCAATCCATTTACGAAGAGTTGAAAAAACTCATCAGCGACGGCGTCGTTACGAAATTGGACGAAGTGTATGCCCGTTTCTCGCTCGTGGAACAAATGGACGAAGCGTTGGAAGAAATGCGCCAAAAGATTTCCGAACTCGCGGAAACGTTGGAATCGGCTGACCATAAAAATCTCGTAGACCAAATCGTGGCGGCAATGCCCGTTGCGGAAAACGTGGACTATGTACGTATCGCGGACGAAGTGGGCGATAAGATGTTGGAAGTATTGGGCGACGTTCTCGTACAACAACCCGAAGCGCCTGCTACCGAGCCTGTGGAAGCGAAAATCGATTACGATAGAATTATCTACGGCACAACGGAAAAGGTTATCGAATCGTTGCCTTATCCCGATAAGGTAGATTATCGCCGTATTGACGATTCGTTTAAGGCGGCTGCGGAAAAGGTACAGGCGAGCGTAGGCGAAGAAGTTATCACGGCGGCGGTTGTTGCGGCAGTTGCCAACGCGTTGTCCGCGCTCGATATCGACGCGCTTGCCGCAAAGGTTGCGGAAAAGGTACAAATTCCCGCTCCTGCTCCTTGCGAAATCGATTATGAAAAACTTTCGGATATGGTTGCGGCAAAGATTGCGGCAAACAGCACACCTGCGGAAACGGTGGACTACGAACGTATCGCGGCGATTATCGATGAAAAATTGGCAAGCGAAGCTACGGAAGAAGAAACGACGTTTGATTTCGTCATTGACGACGAAGGCATCGACGCTATCGCTACCGGCGTTTCTATGAAACTTTGCGAAATGTGCGCTTCTTGCGAGGAACCCGTAGAAGAAACGACGGAAGAAGTCGTGGAAGAAACGGTGGAAGAAGTCGTCGAAGAAGTTGTTGAGGAAGTCGTTGAAGAACCCGTAGTCGAAGAAGTTGTGGAAGAAACGCCCGCAGAAGAACCTGCAACGGAAGAAATTGCCGTTGCGAAAGAACCCGAATATCAAGAAGTGGGCGGCGAACTCGTCGATGCGGAAACGGGACTTGTCGTTCGTTTGAAGAGAAGCTTTACGGCGAAGATGAGCCAAAGCGTAGACGACGTAAAAGAGCATTATAGCGATTTGAAAAACGCGTTGCTGTCTTATAAGAAAGTCCGTTCGAACGTAAGCTGGCACGGTGATAGATTCAACTACGGAAGAGAAACGATTGCGAAGATGGGTATTAACGGTAAAACGCTTTGCTTCTATCTCGCGCTCGACCCTACCGATGAAGAACAATTCAAGCCCACGGTATACCATCAAAAGAACGTAGGAGACCAAAGAGCGCACGAGAGTACGCCGTTTATGGTGAAGATTAAGAGCGGCGCCGCTGTAAAGAAAGCGCTCCGTTTGGTAGATGCGCTTGTGGCGAAAATCGGTGCGGAAAAGAAAGAAGATGCGGAAACGGTGCAATACGCGGAAGAATTCCCGTATACGTCTACGAAAGACCTTTTAAATAACGGTTATATCAAACTCACGAAAGAAAAGAAAGTAGAATTCAACTTCTAAACGCACGTAAGACAAAAAATACGAATACTGAAGAGAGAGCTGATAATTCCTGTATTTTCGGCTCTCTATTTTATGAGCGGACAAGCCCGCTCCAAGGAGAATAAAACGATAGTGAAGGAAAAAAACCAAGATAAAAACCAAAAATCCCGCGATAAAGTGTCGGGCGAGAAAGCGAAACGCGTTCCGCGCGGAAAGTCCAATCCCAAAGGCACGGCGTTCGATTTCGGGGAATTTGCGGATTACGCGCGCGCAGAACGCATAGAGCGCTCTCCTGCGCCGCAAAAAATGAAAGGTGCGAAAAACGCCCCGTCGACGGCAGGAAAAACGGAGAAAAAGGAGAAAACGAAAAAGCCCGTAACGCCCAAAGAGAAAGGAAAAAAGAGAAAGCCTGTAAAAATCGTCTTTCTCGGCGGCGTAGGGGAAATCGGTAAAAATATGACCGCGCTTGAATACGGCAACGATATCATCGTTATCGATGCAGGGCTTACTTTCCCCAATAGCGAAGATATGCCCGGTATCGATTCGGTTGTTCCCGACGTTACCTATTTGGCGCAAAATAAGGAAAAAATCCGCGGCGTATTGCTTACCCACGGTCACGAAGACCATATCGGCGGAGTGCCTTATTTGATGAAAGAATTGGGTACGGATATTCCCATTTACGGCACGAAGCTCACCTTAATGCTGACGGATAATAAGTTGCAAGAACACAAGCTGCAAGGCATTGTACAACGGGTTATTTCCGCGGGTGAAAAGGTAAAGCTGGGCGTGTTTGAAGTGGAATTCATCAACGTAAACCACTCTATATCGGGCGCATGCGCGTTGGCGATTCGAACGCCTAACGGACTCGTGTACCATAGCGGCGATTTCAAGATAGACTTAACCCCCGTCGCAGGCGAACCGATTGATTTGAAACGAATAGCGGAGCTTGGCAAAGAGGGCGTGCTCTTATATTTGAGCGAATCGACGAACATCGAAAGAGCAGGCTATACGATGAGCGAAACGGTGGTAGGTACGACGCTCGACCATCTTTTTTCCGAGAACGTGAACCGTCGTCTTATCATCGCCACGTTTGCTTCCAACGTACACCGTTTGCAGCAAATCATTGATTTGGCGGTAAAATACCGCCGCAAAGTGGCGCTTTCGGGACGGAGTATGTTTAAGGTAGTAGACGCCGCCGTAAAAATCGGGGAATTGAAGATTCCCGAGGGCGTGCTTATCGATATCGAACGCACGAAAAATTTATTCGACGGAGAGCTTTTGATTGTTTCCACAGGTTCGCAAGGCGAGCCGATGAGCGCGCTTACCCGTATGGCTATGGGAGAATTCAATAAGGTAACAGTTGGTGAAAATGACACGATTATTATTTCCGCAACGCCTATTCCTGGCAATGAAAAAATGGTGTATCGGGTTATCAACAATCTCTATAAAAAGGGTGCGCGAGTTGTGTACGAAAGCCTGGAAAAAATCCACGTATCGGGACACGCATGTCAAGAAGAGCATAAAATTTTGCACTCGCTCTTAAAACCGAAATTCTTTATCCCCGTGCACGGGGAATACCGTCATTTGAAAAGGCACGCGGACGTGGCGCAGGCTCTCGGTATGCCCGAACGGAATATTCTGATTACCGAAGTGGGAAATTGCGTGGAATTGACGGAAAATACGCTCGTTTTAGGCGAGAACGTTCAGGCGGGAACGAAACTCATCGACGGCGAGGGTATGGAAGATTACGGAACGAGCGAGGTTATGAAAGACCGTTTGAAAATGTCCGCCGAAGGGGTGATTACGGTGGCGGTTGCCGTTACGGGCAACTACGTTATCAACGACCCCGTCGTAGAGGCGCACGGCTTCGTGTTCACGGAGAACACGGCGACGGAAGAAGAAATCCGTATGCTTGCGCAACGGGCTGTGCAAAGCTATAATTATGAAAACGGCAATAAAGAAGAACTCGCTTCGTTTGTGAAGAAATCTTTAAAAAATCATTTTTATAAAAAGACCAAACAGTCGCCGCTTATCGTGGTGTCCGTTTTGGAAGTGTAAAACAAAGGAAGAGAAATGGAATATACCGCTTCGCTCGTACAACTTCATATCGACGAAAAATTGCAGGAAAAACGCCGTTTGGCGCTCAATAACGGGATTCCCGTTGCCGATGATGAAACGTTGCAATTTTTGCTCGTTACGCTGTCAATGACGAAACCCTTGCGTATTTTGGAAATCGGTACGGCGGTAGGGCTTTCGGGTGTGGCGATGTTGCAAGCGTGTCCGTCGGCTACGCTGACGACGATAGAACTTGAAGAAGAACGGTATTTGGAAGCTAAAAAGAATTTTGCGGCGTTTGGAGTAACGGATAAGGTTACCGCGCATCTTGGCGACGCGGGTGAGATTTTGGCGATGATGGACGGGCAGTATGATTTCGTGTTCTTGGACGGTCCGAAAGCGCAATATGAGAAGTACCTGTTCGATTTGAAACGGTTGATGAAAAAAGGCGCGACGCTCTTTGCGGACGACGTGCTTTTGTTCGGCTGGGTAAGCGGCGAAGAAGAAACGCCGCAAAAACGCCGTTCGATAGTAGAGAAAATCCGTTCGTATCTTTCGGTGATTACGGGCGATACCGATTTTATTACGTCTGTTATCAACGTGGGAGACGGCGTGGCGTTATCCGTGTATAAAGGTAAATAAGATTTACAAGCGAGAAAGGCAATGAAAGCTGAACTGTTAGCCCCTGCGGGCAATTACGCAAAATTTCAAACCGCTTTGCATTTCGGTGCAGACGCGGTATACTTGGGCGGAAAGCATTTTTCCCTGCGCACGTTTGCGGATAATTTTACAGCGGAAGAACTCTCTTCCGCTGTTCAGTTTGCTCACAGTCAAGGAAAAAAAGTATACGTAACGGCAAATATTTACGCGCGTAACGGGGATTTTGCGTTGCTTTCCCAGTATTTCCAAACGTTGCAAGATATCGGCGTAGACGGCGTGATTATCAGCGACCCCGGCGTGGTATATATTGCGAAAAAAGCCGTGCCCAAGCTTTGCATACATCTTTCTACGCAAGCGAACACGACAAATAAATACGCCGTAAAGTTTTGGGCGGAGCAGGGTGTTTCCAGAGTAATTCTCGCGCGCGAACTCTCGCTTGCCGAGATTCGGGAGATACACGAGTTTAACCCCGAAACGGAATTAGAAGCTTTCGTGCACGGTGCGATGTGTATTTCTTACAGCGGTAGATGTTTGTTGTCCGATTATTTGGACGGACGTTCTTCCAATCGCGGGGCTTGCGTACAGGCTTGCAGATGGCGCTTTGAAACGCGCGCGCTCAATGCAACCAACGGGCAATCGGAGTGGTTACCGATTGAGCAGGATGAACGGGGTACTTATATATTCAACAGCAAAGATTTGAATATGCTTTCCCGCTTGCAAGAGTTGGAAAACGCAGGTGTTTGCTCGTTCAAAATCGAAGGGCGTATGAAGAGCGGTTACTATCTTGCTACGGTTATCAACGCTTATCGTAGAGCAATGAACGGGGAGAATTTCGCCGTGTCTGAAAGCGAGCTTTTGAAAGTGGCGCACCGCGATTATACGCAAGCGTATGCGGACGGGGCAAACGCGCAAACGGTCAATTATACCGACAGTCAATCGAAAGGCGAATACGTGTATATTGCCGACGTTTTGGGCGGAGAACAGGGTTACGCATATATACAAATGCGTAACCGTTTCAAAAAAGGCGACGTTTTGGAGGTGCTTTCGCCCGATACCAATTTCGGTAAAGCATTTACGGTGGATACGATTGTCGATTCCAAAGGAGAAGAAACGGACGATGGGAAGCTCGTCCAAGAAACGTATAAGGTAAATTGTCCGTACACGTTAAGACAAGGGGATTATCTTCGTCGGAAGAATAAGGATTGAGTTATGAAGAAAAAGATACTTTTAATCGCTACGGGCGGTACGATAGCTTCACACGCGCACGGTTTGGGATTAGTCCCCGAAATAGGCGCGCACGAAATGCTCTCTTGCGTACCCGAAATCTTCGAGTTTTGCGAAGTGGACGCCGTACAGCCGTACAATATAGACAGCACCAATATAACGCCGTCGCATTGGCTGACGCTTGCGGAAACGATACGCAAACATTACGATAATTACGACGGGTTTGTCGTATGCCATGGCACGGATACGATGTCGTATACGGCGGCTATGCTTTCCTATTTGATACAGCACTCGCCCAAGCCCATTGTTTTGACCGGCTCGCAACAGCCGATAGATAAGGAAGATACGGACGCAAGAATCAATCTTCGCGACAGTTTTTTATACGCCTCGTCCGACGTGGCTTGCGACGTGGTTATCGTCTTTCAAGGCAAAATTATCGCAGGTACGCGCGCGAAAAAGATTCGCACCAAGAGTTTTAATGCTTTTACCAGCGTGGATTTGCCCAATCTCGGCGTGATTCGCGACGGGAAGATTATCCAATACATTGCGGTGAAAAAACAAGAAAAGCCTGCCTTCTATACTTCGTTAAACGAAAAAGTGGCGTTATTGACGCTTACGCCCGGATTAAGCAGCGAAATTTTGGACGCGTACTTCCGCTATAACGATGCGGTCGTGGTGTCGGGCTACGGCACGGGCGGAATCCCCGAAGGGGAATATTACGGCTTTTACGACGTTATCAGCAGTTGGGAAAAAAAGGGTAAGACGCTCGTTGTAACGACGCAGGTACAACAAGAAGGCAGCGATATGGACGTGTACCGTGTGGGTAGGGGCTGGAAAAACCGTTTTGATTTGCTCGAAAGCTATTCGATGACGTATGAGAGCATTATTACGAAACTTATGTGGATTTTGGGGCAAACGAAAGCGGACGACGAAATCCGAAAAATGTTTTATCAAGAAGTAAATTACGATTTAATCGGGTAATAGGTGAAATATGCAACAGGAACAATTACAAAAATACGCAAGATTGCTTGCGCGAATCGGTTTGAATATTCAAAAAGGTCAATCGGTGTTTATCGGCGCGGAACTCGACCAGCCGCAGTTCGTTACGATGGTCGTGGAAGAGTGCTATCAAGCAGGGGCAAGCGAAGTATACGTAGAGTGGTCGCATCAACCCGTAGACAAGCTTTCGTCTAACTATCAAACGCTGGAAAATTTATCGCAGTTAAAGCCTTGGGCAAAAGCGAAATGGGAATATAAAGCGCAAAATTACGCGTGCAGGTTGTTTATCGAATCGGAAGACCCCGACGGTATGAACGGCGTAGACCAAGAAAAGATGAGCGCCGCTCGCCGCGCGATTTTTCCGCAGGTAAAACCGTATAGATTGGCGCTTGAAAACCGTCATCAATGGTGTATCGCAGCCGTTCCGGGGAAAGCTTGGGCGAAAAAGGTATTCCCCAATCTCTCGGAAGAAGACGCTATGGAAAAAATGTGGCAGCTCATTTTGCATACTTCCCGCGCGGACGGGGACGACCCTGTGGCGGCTTGGGAAAAGCATAACGCCGAATTGGACGCGCGTTGTAACTATTTGAACAACCTTGGTTTGAAGTATTTAGAGTATAAGAGCGCAAACGGTACCGATTTTAAGGTGGAACTCAACGAAGACGGTATCTTTTGCGGAGGCAACGAAAAGACGCTGGACGGCAAGGTATTCAACCCGAATATTCCTACGGAAGAAGTATTCACGTCGCCCGTTGCGGGTAAGGCGGAAGGGATTGTGTATTCCACCAAACCGCTTTCGTATATGGGGGAATTGATTGACAATTTCTCTTTGCGTTTTGAAAACGGCAAAGTCGTGGAAGCGAAAGCCGAGCAAGGAGAAGAACTTTTAAAACAAATGGTGTCTATGGACGAAGGCGCAGGAAAACTCGGCGAGTGCGCTTTGATTCCCTATGCTTCGCCTATCAGCGAAAGCGGCGTGTTGTTCTATAATACCCTGTTCGATGAAAACGCAAGCTGTCATTTTGCCGTCGGTTTCGGTTTCAACGAGTGCTTAAAAGGGTATGAGAATTATACGGATGAAGAGTGTAAAAAACGCGGTATCAACGAGAGTATGATTCACGTGGATTTTATGATTGGTTCAAAAGATATGTCCATCGTCGGTATTACCAAAACGGGAGAACGAGTACAAATCTTCCGCGACGGTAATTGGGCGTTTGAAATTTGAGTAAAGGAGTGGAACAAATGACGAAAATAGACGTGTTTTCAGGCTTTTTGGGCGCGGGAAAAACAACGCTCATTAAAAAGCTTATCAAGGAAGCGTATGCAGGCGAAAAAGTCGTTCTTATCGAAAACGAATTCGGGGAAATCGGTATCGACGGCGGATTTTTGCAAGAAGCGGGTATCAATATCACGGAAATGAATTCAGGCTGTATTTGCTGTTCGCTCGTGGGCGATTTTTCCAAAGCGTTGCAACAGGTATCGGCGCAGTATGCACCCGATAGAATTATTATCGAACCGTCGGGCGTGGGCAAACTTTCCGACGTTATCAAGGCGGTGGCAAACGCGCGTTTGGAAAACGCAAAACTCAACGCGTTTTGCACGGTGGTTGACGCTTCAAAATGTAAAATGTATATGAAGAACTTTGGCGAGTTCTTTATCGACCAAGTGGAAAACGCAAGCTGTATTATTCTTTCGCATACAGATAAAGTCTCGGAAGAAAAGCTTGCGACGGCGGTGGCTCTTTTGAAAGAAAAGAACGCTTCCGCAACGCTTGTGACGGCGGCTTGGACGGATTTGGACGGTAAGACAATTCTTGCCGCAATGGAACAGAAAGATTCCTTGCAAGCGGAATTAGACCGTCTTTCTCACGAAGTGGACCATCACGAGCATCATCACGAGCACCATCATCATGAACACGAGTGCGACGACCCCGATTGTCATTGCCATGACCACCACGAACATCATCACGAGCACCATCATCACGAACACGAGTGCGACGACCCCGATTGTCATTGCCATGACCACCACGAACATCATCACGAGCACGGACACCATCACCACCATCATCACGCAGACGAAGTGTTTATCAGCTGGGGCAAAGAAACGACGAGAAAATACACGAAAGACGAAATCTCGTCGATATTGCAATCGTTGCAAGATGAAAAGACGTACGGCGTAGTATTGCGTGCGAAAGGGATTGTGGCGGGCGAAGACAAATGGGTGCATTTCGATTACGTTCCAGGGGATGCGGACGTACGCGACGGCGGTGCGGCGGTTATCGGAAGAATTTGCGTTATCGGGTGCGACTTAAACAAAGGGGCGCTTGAATCGCTGTTTAAATTATAAAAAGAAAGGTATAACGAAATGAAACAAAAACTTCCTACGGAAACGCCCGTCTATCTCTTTTTGGGCTTTTTAGAATCGGGCAAGACGAAATTTATACAGGAAACTATGGAAGACCCCCGTTTTTCGAACGGCGAAAAAACGCTTTTGCTAGTTATGGAAGAAGGGGAAGAAGAGTACGAAACGATAAAATTCGCCGATGCGGAAAACGTGGATTTGGTCGTGCTCGAAGATAAAGAACAGTTAAACGAATCGTATTTAACGGAGTTACAGCTCCGTTACGGCAGCGATAGGGTGGTTGTGGAATATAACGGAACTTGGCTGTTGGAAGATTTTTTCGCCGCTATGCCCGAGGGGTGGATGATAAATCAAATAATGACGTTCTTCGATTCGAATACGTTTTTGAATTATAACGCGAACATGCGTCAGTTCACGTTTGATAAAATCCAAAACACGCAGCTTGTCGTATTCAACCGTTTTGAGGATAGCATGGATAAAATGGCGTTCCATAAAATCGTACGCGGAATTACCCGTCAATGTGATATCGTGTACGAGCACACGGACGGCAAAGCGGATTTCGACGATATAGAAGATCCGTTGCCGTTTGACGTCAATGCGCCCGTAATTGAGGTTGAAGACAGAGATTATGCCTTTTTCTATCGTGATTTGACGGAGAATATGGAAGCGTATATCGGAAAGACGGTAAAATTCAAGGGCATCGTAGCCACGGACAAACGATTGGAAGCTACCGATATCGTAGTGGGTAGGCATATAATGACCTGTTGCGCCGACGATATTCAGTATTGTGGTTTGGCTTGCGTATTGCCGTATGAAATGCAGCTGAACACGCGCGATTGGATTTGCGTTACGGCGAAAATTCAATTCCAAAAACACCGTATTTACAAGGGTAAAGGACCTGTGCTTGTTGCGGAAAAGGCAGTTGTTTGCCAACCGCCCGAAGAAGCGCTCGCTACGTTTTATTAAAGAGTGAAAAGAAAGGGGCAGGTGTGCGTTGAACGCATACCTGCCCCTGTATTATTAAACTGTGTACGGCGGTTTTATACGATACCGTGCGCCATCATCGCTTCGGCAACTTTTTCAAAGCCCGCGATATTTGCGCCCATTACGTAGTTTCCTTCAAAGCCGTAACGTTTTGCCGCGCTTTCGATATTATGGTAGATATTTACCATAATCGTCTTTAATTTCGCGTCTACTTCTTCTGCCGACCAGAATAATCTGCCCGAAGATTGCGCCATTTCAAGGGCGGAAGTAGCTACGCCGCCTGCGTTTGCCGCTTTTGCGGGAAGATAAACGACGTTCTTTGCATTTTGGAATACGTCGATTGCGTCAAGGGTAGAAGGCATGTTTGCGCCTTCCGCAACGTATTTCACGCCGTTTTTCACAAGCGCCGCCGCGCTTTCGCCGTCAATTTCGTTTTGCGTTGCGCAAGGAAGCGCCACGTCGCAGGGAATAGTCCAAATGCCTTTGCAACCCTCTACGTATTTTGAACCGGGTACGCGCGCCGCGTATTCTTTAATGCGCGCACGTTCTACTTCTTTGATTTGTTTGATAACGTCCAATTGGATACCGTTCGGGTCGTAAACGTATCCGTTGGAATCGTACATGGCAACGACTTTCGCGCCGAGTTCTTGCGCCTTTTGGCAAGCGTAAATCGCTACGTTGCCGCTACCGGACACGATAGTGGTTTTGCCTTCGAAGGAATCGCCGCGCATACGCATTGCTTCCGCCGTGATGTATACAAGCCCGAATCCCGTTGCTTCTTTACGGACGAGCGAGCCACCGTAGGAGAGTCCGCGTCCCGTAAGTACGCCGACGTGTTCGTCGCGGATACGCTTGTATTGACCGAAAAGGTAACCGACTTCTCGCGCGCCTACGCCGATATCGCCTGCGGGGACGTCCGTATCTGCGCCGATATGACGGAAGAGTTCGGTCATAAAGCTTTGACAAAATGCCATAATTTCTCTATCTGATTTTCCTTTGGGGTCGAAATCAGAGCCGCCTTTACCGCCGCCGATGGGAAGTCCTGTAAGGCTGTTTTTCAAAATTTGCTCCAAACCAAGGAATTTGATAACCGAAAGGTTAACGGAGGGGTGGAAACGAAGACCGCCCTTGTAAGGGCCGATTGCGCTGTTAAATTGTACGCGGTAGCCTTTGTTTACGTGTACGTTGCCGTTGTCGTCTACCCAAGGTACGCGGAATAAAATCGTGCGTTCGGGTTCGGTGAAACGTTCCAACAGGGCAGCCTTTTCATATTCGGGATGCGCATTGATAACGGGTTCTAACGTGAGCAAAATTTCCGTTGCTGCTTGGTGAAACTCTTTTTCACCGGGGTTACGAGCCTTCAAATCGTCCAAAACTCTTTGTACGTAAGACATAAGATTTCTCCTTTCGAAAAAATAGATTTTAACTTGGATATCAATCGAAATTTTTGATACAATATTATCTTATCACTTTTCATATAAATTTGCAACGATTTATTAGGGTAAAATTACAAAAATATAAAAAATATTTTTATTTTTCACAAAAAAATTGCTGTAAAATAAGTTTTTGTTATAATATATATAACCGTGGGTTATAGTTCTTTATAAAAACAAGTTTTTAATCAGCTACGGAAAACGATTGATTTTTTTATAGATAGGGTGTATAATGTTGTATGTAATACGCTTCCGTAGTTAAATGGGTATAACGGGGACTTCCTAAGGGATTGCTCTATGCACCAAAGTGGGAAATATTCAAAGAAAAAGTAACAAAAAGCCCCGTTTTTTGAAGATGTTTTCAAAACAAGTATAAAAACAGGTATGAAATTTGAAAAACTCAATAATTATGTTTCCGTAGCGTAACGGGATAACGCAGCTGCCTCCTAAGCCGCCGATGTGGGTTCGAGTCCCGCCGGGAACACCAAAGACCACAATTCATTGTGGTCTTTTTCTTTATTTTTGCTATATTTTTTGTCTGTTTGTTAGATAAAAACAACTTAACATTTATACTTCAAAAAACGCTAAAAGCCTTTTATTTTCTGACTTTTTTACGCTTTATTCTTCTAATTTTTAGTCCGTTTTCTCGAAAAATTCGGCTATAACCTGTTCAAGCTGGATATAATTTATAATCCATATTCAAACGTTGGAAATCTATAAATCGGTGGACGAGGAAGAAACTTGGGTGTCGCTTGAACAAGACGATTACGGCAAGGTTATCTCCGTAGATACGCTTTCGTATGCGTTTAGAACGACGGGCAAATATAGAGTGGTTGTAACGGACGAGTTTAGAACGGGTATCGAGACTATAACCGCGGAAATTGGTTATAAACAAAAAACGCCTGAAGCCGTGTCGGCGGAAGTGAAAGTGTTTAAGGACGGTAAAGAAATCGAATATAAACTTGGCGATGAACTGACGGAAGTCGGGGAATATACGGTTTCCGTAACGGACGAATGCGGAAACCAAAGCGTGTACGAATTTGAGATTGAAAAGAGGGTAAACGGTTGGTGGATTGCGCTCGCCGTAGTCGGTGTTCTTGTGTTTGCTGGCGCGGTGGTGTTTGTTCTTAAAATTTATATTCTTTCTTACAAGGGCATAATGTGCCTAAATGGTGGCAATGGACTGTTGCCATTATGACGCCACAATGTGAAGTACCCCAAGAGAAGTAGATTTCACAGAAAAGAAGACAAAGAAGGCTTGAAATGTAAGTTTAAGAATATAATATGACACTTTTTGGATATTATGGTGGATTTACAAAGGGAGAGTAAAATGCTATAATATTAAAAAATATTATAGGACGATTAAAGAAAAACTTTATTCTAAATAAGCATAATATGAAATGCTAGGGAAAGGAGCGAAAGTGAAAAAAATGAAATGGGGGAATAGAATTTTTTCTATATTTTTGGCTTTATTACTAACATTTACTACGTTATATTCTCCACAAATTTTAGAGACCTTTTTTGCGGATGAGTCCGCGGGGATGGACGGTGAAACGGTTAGTGCGTCTCTTAAAGTGGAAGAGAGTCCGTTGCTTCAAAGTTACGTTGAAGAGGACGAGGAGAGCGTTACCGATTACGTGCGAGAATCCGTTTCAACGCAAGACGCTATGCCTGCAATACAAAACAAGTTTGGCGGCTATCGTTTAGGTGACATACAAACATTGGATAAAGACGGGCATATAGGTATTCCTGTTGAGTTATCCGTATACTATAAATCCAGTAAAAACGTGCAAAGCGGTCCAAACGGAACGCCTATCATCTTATACGTAATAAATACGCCTACCGTTAGAACGGGTACGCAAACGGATGAAACGATTATCGGCTCTATGCTGGATAGAGATTACGTAGTAGTGGTTTTAGATTATAATTTTAATGAAAAAGCCGTATCACCTGCATTGGATTGGTCAACGCAAGCGGTTAGAAATAAGTTAATCAACGGGGAGTTCTTTACGAATCTTAACAAATTCACGGCAGGGGGAACTTACTACGAAACGTTTATCGTTCCTGCGGGGCACGACGTATCTTTAAATCACGTTTATTGGGAATTTGACAAGCACGGCGCAGACGGTACTTTTGAAAATATCGTGGACGTTTGGAATACTGATTTCCGTAAAGATAAAGGCGAAACCTTAATAAAGTGGACGGACGCAAGCGGAAAGAAAAAAGCCGTTCAAAACGATTTTGATGGAAATACGCCTAGTTGGTGCAATGCGGACGGAACCGTCAATACAAACGGACAATACATTAAAATTAAATTTACAAAAGCGCAAACGATAACCGATTGCGTAAAAAAAGACGGCTCGCCGATAGACTTAAATTTATATATGCATATAATTTATCCTACGAACCCTAAACAAGCCGTACCAGTTATGGCGCTTAATAGTTCGTCGGAGCATCTTGCAAAAGGTGCGGCAACCTTGGATAGACCGCAAGTTGCGGGCTTTGCCTTTAACGGATATGCTTCGGTTATGTTTGATTTCGGTTATACCCCGATGGCAAGAGACGACCATTACGGGCTTTTTCAACCTGTAGTAACGGGCGACGGTTTATCTTATGCCGTACATTTTTACAGTGATAAACTAATTGGAACGGCGGCAATGCGTTATATTCGATATTTGTCTTTTACCCAGTCTAAATTTAATTTTGATACAAATGCAATAGGTGTATACGGGAATTCCAAAGGTGGTTGGGTTACTTATTTGGGAGAAGACCATCCCGAGCTGTTAAACGCTGAAAGACTTTTTAAGGGACATCATGGGGAAACTAGATACGATAACAATAAAAGAACGGACGAGGGCGTAATTGACGGTGGAGAAGTGCAACCGTGGTTAACGTATAACGGCGCGACAATCGATTCTGGGGCAGATTTTGTTTACGCCAGCTGTGGCGGCTTGGAAGAAAATATAACCTACGGGCACGCGCCGACTTACGTGTCCTGTAATATAGACGATGCCTATAATTCTTATTATACTTCTTCTAACGGATTTGTAAATATGTGCCGTATTTACGACGTGCCTTGTTTGTGGTTTGAAATCCACAAAGGACACACGTTGGCGTCGGGAAGAGATATTCATTATAATATAGACACTTATCCGACTCTTTTTGATTTTGCCAACTTTTACTTAAAGAAAATGCCGGTAAAACTGTTATATACCGATATAACAAACGGAGAAGAAGACGTTGCTTTGGATAAAGAACTGTTCTTTATTTTTTCTGGTGGAGTATCGAGAAATCAAATTGAAAAATTAACACCGACTACTTCCACGGGTGAAAAAGCAGAAGGGGAATGGATTTCTTCTTACGGTGGAACGCATTGGACGTTCTCTCCCAAACTTTTAACCTCCGACGAGGTGTATACGGTTTCTATCCCGAAGAGTTTTTACGGGACGAACAAGGTTAGAATTGAACAAGCAAAAAGTTTTTCTTTTACTACGAAATATGCACGAGTAGACGAGAATCAGTTTATAACAACCTCAAATGGTACATACGTTTGGTTTAATGTTGGCGATAGCCAGGAACATATACTGCGTGCATACATAAGCGAAGACGCTACCAATAGATTGCAATTATATAAATTGACCGATTTTACTCCCGAAAACCCTGACGCGGCTACGGTGGGAGAAATGTTGCAGGAAAAAGTCGTTTACAAGTCGGGCAACGTAGAATTTGATATTACCGATTATTGTGAAACTCTTTTGCAAGGTACAAACGTCGCTTTCTTATTAAAACAAAGTAAAACGGCAGGAGAAATCCAAGGTACGAACGTTAATTTTGATAACGGAAGTCCATTTGCAATTGCAGGTAAGATTACTGCAGAAGTTGCTGATGCGCCGGGCGGTGGTAAAGCTTTGATGTTTGCCGAAATGCAACCGAATACGCAATATACTTCTATGGAAGAATTCTACAACAATATTACGACGATAGCCACGAAATATACTGCAGTTAAAGCTGGTACGGACAATAAATTAACTGCCGCGGACGTAGGTAGAAGATATAGATTGTCTTTTAGGGTGTACGATACGTATAGCAGAACTATGCAAGTCTATATTCAATCGCCGACATCACAAGCAGACGGCATTTGCGATTATAATTGGGCTGTCAAAAATTTTTATACAAAGGCAAATGAATGGATGGACGTAGAATTTGAATATACCATTTACGAGCCTGCTTTGTATCCCGAAAGAGATTCAGGGGTGCCCAATATGATAATAAAAGCAAGTGCTATGGGCAACATTACTTCTCCTTTTTATATCGACGATTTCAAATCTAATGAAATTATCAATGACGTAAGTATAGAAAGCGTCAGTGTTGAAGGAGCAGAGGCTTGGGATGTCACGGAAAGCGAAACACTTGCGAAAAACGTACTTGAAGAGGCTGTTAAAAAAGAGCACCCCTATATTTTATACGAGACAAGCGATATTGCAACGTTGAAAACGAGAATAGAATCGGGCTACTCGGCAAAGGCTTATCCTTACGTAGAGAAGCAGGCAAAGAATTACTTGAACGCAACCATAAAAGTTTATTATAATTCGAGCAGCGATAAATCCAACGGAATTATCGGCAGGCAGCTGCAATCCTACGTATCCTATTTGAATACGTACAGCATATTAACGGATGATATTTCGTATAAAAAAGCAGCCGTAAATCTCGTTATAACGGCGGTAAATCAAGGCTCTGTCGATATATATGATAAGATTAACGGCGCACTTTGCGTGTCTGACTTCGGTTATGCATACGCCCTTGCTTACGATTGGTTATATAACGATATGACGGCGGCTGAACGCTCGCTTCTTAAAGCTGAAATGGAAGAAATCGGCACGTATTTGTATACGAGTTCCAGCGCGTTGGGTACTTGGGGTGCTGATACTGAAAACAGAAAGGCTTGGAATTGGAACGCCGTTACGCACGGTGCGTTGGGTATGATTTCCGTTTCCTTAAAAGACCATAAAGAGTGGCTTACGTTAGCAATAGAGCGTATGAAAGGATATTATTCCTATGCGGTAGATTCCACAGGCGCTGCAATGGAAGGATTGCATTATATCGGCTATGCAATGAATACGCTTTGCGCGTTGGATAGCGTTATTTACGATGCAACGGGAGTGGAACTTTTAGACTATTATCCTGCGATGCAATTATTACCGCAATGGAGTATGTATATGACTACGCCATACGGGAACGAACAGGCTGCTGTTGGGCAGGGTACAAAATTGGATAATTATGCGCCGATTTTTTATATTATCAACCGATATTCTCAAACCACGGAACTTTGGGGATTTGAGCAAACGTATAATCTTGGGGGCAGTAACAACTTTACGTCCGATTATGCGGGGAACGGCTGGAACGCACCTGGAATTATTTTTTATGAAAATAAGGTGTTGACGCCGAAAGCCCCGACAAGCAGTACTGCGCTTATAAAAACATATACAAAGGGCTTGGTTTCGGTGCGAGACGGTTGGACTACGGATAGTTCGTTTGCAACGTTTACTTGTGGCTACGGTTATTCGGGGTGTTGGAATCATCCGGACGATAACAGCTTTACTTTTTTTGCCAAAGGTGAAAGCTTTGTCGTTGACTTGGGTGCAGGGAAATTGACTTCAGCCCACCACAACGTAGTACAAGTAGATGGAGACGGGATGTATTATCATGGAGGCTCTTCGATGATTCCCGGAAGCATGACAGCGAATAAAGAATTGAGTAACGGCGCGTTATACCTTCGTGGAGATAACTCCGATTCTTATAGGGATACGGTTTTAACGCAAAGCATAAGGCAATTTGTATACAAAGGTGGTAATGTGTCTTACGTTTTGGCGTTTGACTATGCGAAAGGCGATACTAACAATCATACGTACACTACGAATTTTTACACCGATTACGACGCGACGGTAACGGTGGATTCGTCTAATCAAGCAAAAGCTTTGATAACAGGTGGTAACAAGGGAAATAAGGCGTATGCTTTTGTGTATTCTCCAAGCGGAGCGTCGTTTGCTTATACGGAAAATACCACGGAAAAAACGAAAGCTTTGACGACGAGTGTTTCTGCAATACAAAATTTGCAGGCAACATTATTTATTACCGAAAATGCGGACGGAAGCGCTCCAACTGTTGCGTGGACGCAAAATACGGATGGGACGGTAACCGCTACGATTACGTATTTACAAGACGGTAGAAAAGCGAGAGATACGTATATTTTTTCGACTACGGAATTGATAAGTTCCAAAACGGAAAATTGTTTGCACGAGATTGCGGAAGAGATTGTTCGGAATAGCTGTATAAAAACTGCCGCTACTTGTAGCTCGCCTGCCGTATATTATAAATCATGTTACTGTGGGGCAAAAACGTTTTCTTCGACGTTTAAATATGGGGCCTCGTTAGGACACTCGTATTCAAGTTATATTTATAACAACGATGCTACGTGTGAAAAAGACGGAACGGAAACTGCGCGTTGCGAATATGATAATTGTAATCAAATACGGGTACGCACGTTGGAGAATTCCAGGCTGGGACATTTATACGAAGAACCGTATGATTGTCGCGAACGAACTTGTCTTAGACCTCAATGTGGATATGAGGCAAAGGCAACGGGACATGTTTGGGAAAATGGTGTTTGTAGATGTGGAGAAATTCAAGAAACGGAAAATCCTTCTCGTCCTCCCGAGATGGATGCGGGTGGTTTTGAAGAGAACAACCCGAACAACGGAGAAAGTAATACGGGTGGGGTAACGAGTGGTTGTGGTTCGTCGATTTTCTCGATGGAAATAGCGGTTGTGGGTTTGTTGGCGCTATTTACTACTTGTAAAAAAAGAGAAAAAAAGAGGAGATTTTATGATGAAAAATAAGTTCAAAGAAATATTTGGCGAAGAAGCGGAAGAAATATATTCCGCGGCAGGCAGAGTGAACTTAATTGGCGAGCACGTAGATTATTGTGGCGGTAAAGTATTGCCTGCGGCATTGTCGTTATGTTGTCGCGTGGCGGTATGTAGAAACGGTACCAACATAATACGGATTGCGGCAACGACGATAGACGCCCGCGCGGAAATCGACCTTACGAAAACGGAAGAATATAAGGATTTGCCTTGGGGCGCGTATCAAGCGGGAGTAGCGGACGAATTGAAAAAGGCAGGGTATACCCTTGTCGGTTGCGATATTTTGTACGATTGCACGGTGCCGTTCGGTTCGGGGCTTTCGTCGTCGGCGGCAATCGAAGTGGCGACGGCGTACGCTTTGGCAAAACTCGGCGGGAATAAAATCGATAAAGTGGAGCTTGCAGTGCTTTCGCAAAAAGCGGAAAACAAGTATTGCGGCGTAAACTGCGGTATAATGGACCAATTCGCGTCGGCAAACGGCAAAAAGGACAATGCGGTTTTGCTCGATTGCGCTACGCTAAAATACGATTACGTGCCCTTAAATTTGAAAAATTGCGTATTGGTACTTGCAAATTGCAACAAACCCCACAATCTTCGTGAGAGCAAGTATAACGAACGCCGAGAAGAAGTGGAAATCGCGCTTAACGTATTGAAAAAAGGCGGCTTGAAAGTAAACAATTTGTCGGAAGTAAAGCCTTGGGAATTGGAAGATTTCAAAGACGAATTGGGCGCAACGGTATACCGTAGAGCGAAGCACGTAACGAGCGAGTGTTTGCGCGTGGCGAGAAGCGTGGAAGCGTTAAAAACGGGAGATTTGGAGCAATTCGGCAGACTGTTG
>JAFUKM010000015.1 GCA_017473605.1 Clostridia bacterium
CGGACGAAGATAAAGACCACGCTTGCGATACCTGTGGCGAAAAAGTAAGCGATTGCGCGGACGAAGATAAGAACCACGCTTGCGATATCTGTGGTACGACAATAAGCGATTGCGCGGACGAAGACAAAGACCACAACTGCGATACCTGTGGCGAAAAAGTAAGCGATTGCGCGGACGAAGACAAGAACCATGTTTGCGATATTTGCGGCGGCGAAGTGGAAGGGGAAGAACCCGAACAACCCGAGCAACCCGAACAACCCGAGCAACCCGAGCAGCCCGAACAGCCCGAACAACCCGAGCAACCCGAACAACCCGAGCAACCCGAACAACCCGAGCAGCCCGAACAACCTGCTGACGGCGAAGAACAGAGTAGCGGTTGCGGGAGTAGCGTAGGCGGTTTGGCGACGGTAGGCGTTGCGATGGCGGCGATTGCGGTAATCAAAAAACGTAAGAAGAAAGAATAATTATAATTAGAAAAAAACCGCCTTTCAGCGGTTTTTTTCTTTATTCGCTTGCGTTTTTGCGAAAAATGCGTATAATTATAATAAAGCATTGAGAAAACGGGAGAAGATTATGATTAACGACAAAATGTACGCCCTTGGAAGCAAACGTTCCAGCATTAGGGAAATCTTCGAGTATGCAAAGGCGCGCGCGCAGGAAATCGGCGTGGAAAACGTGTTCGATTTCTCTATCGGCAATCCGTCCGTTCCTGCTCCTGACCAGGTAAACGAATCGATTGAGAAAATTGTGCGGGAAACGCCGTCCGTTGCGCTCCACGGCTATACTTCCGCGCAAGGGGATAAGTCTGTACGCGATACCATCGCTGCGAACTATTCCAGACGCTTTGGCGCGGCGATTTCGGGCGACGATTTGTATATGACTTGCGGTGCGGCGGCTTCTTTGACGATTACCCTGCACGCATTGCACGAGAACGGGGACGAGATTATCGTATTTGCTCCCTATTTTGCCGAATATAAGGTGTTTATAGAAGGGGCGGGGGCGAAACTCGTTGTTTTGCCGTCCGACGAAAAGACGATGCTGCCCGATTTTGCGGCGTTGGAAAAAGCGGTAAACGTCCGCACCAAGGGCGTGCTTATCAATTCGCCCAACAATCCGTCGGGCGTGGTGTACGACGAAAAGACGATGGAGACGCTTTGCGGGATTTTGGCTGCAAAATCAAAAGAGTTTGGCAAGCGTATTTTCCTTATCTCCGACGAGCCGTACAGGGAACTCGTTTACGATACCAAAACGGTAGTGGTTTCGCCGATGCGGTACTTCGACGATTGTATCGTATGTTATTCCTATTCCAAGTCTTTATCCTTACCCGGAGAACGTATCGGGTATATTGCCGTCAATCCCCGTATGGAGAACGCCAAAGAAGTATATGCCGCCGTATGCGGCGCGGGGCGTTCGCTCGGGTTTGTTTGCGCGCCTGCGCTCTTCCAAAGAGTGGCGGCTGCTTGCGACGGGTTGACCGCGGATTTGAGCGTTTACAAGCGTAACCGAGATTTGCTGTATAATGCTTTGACCGAATACGGTTTTACCTGTATCTATCCCGACGGGGCGTTCTATTTATTCGTCAAGGCGGCGGAAAAAGACGCGAAAGCGTTTTGCGCAAAAGCGAAAAAGTACGAACTCCTGTTCGTGGCGGGCGACGATTTCGGATATCCCGGCTGGGTGCGGATTGCGTACTGCGTACGAACGGAACAAATCGAACGGGCGTTGCCGCTCTTTCAAAAGCTTGCGCAAGAATACGGCTTGTAAGGAGCAAGCAAAAAATTTGCGGAATTGAATAGAAAACGGTTTGCAGTTATGCGCCGTCCTTTGCTCTTTTGTGGCAAAGGACGGTGTTTTTTCATCAAAAAATTGACCAAAAACATTGAAATTATTTACTATCGTATGGAGTTTTTTTGCTTTACTCTTGACGGATTTTTTGGGAAAGATTATAGTTATACTATAAGATTGTTCGAAACGGACAATATATCGTGTTGCAATTTTTCAAAATGTTGCCCCACGGTGAAAACGGGGAAAAGGAGAAAACGTATGGATTTGAAAAAGCTGAAAAAGATGTTGCTTGTAATGGGCATTGCGACTTGCTTGGCGATGCCTATGGCGGCGTGTGGCGGTATTGATGACGGCGGCGATAGCGGCAACGGCACGAATACCGAACAACCCGGTGACGGCGATACCACGGGTGGCGACGACATCACGGGCGGCGACAACACCACAGGCGGCGACGATACCGAACCCGTAGGAAAGACGCAGCTAGCGACGCCTGTCGTAACGCTAAACGGGAACGTGGCGAGCTGGGAGGCGATTGACGGCGTAACGTATCAATATTCTCTGAATAATTTGGCGGCGCAAACGGCGGAAGGCAACAGCGTAGCGCTTATACATAACCAATCTATCGTGGTATGGGCGGTAGGCGATAATGAGACGACGCTCGACAGCGAGAAATCGGAACCTGTAACGTATATCGCAAGCGCGCTGGCAAAACCCGTCGTAACGATTAGCGGGAGTGTGGCGAGCTGGGAAGCGATGGACGGCGTAACGTATAAGTATACGGTGGACGGCGGCGAAGAAGTAACGGCTACCGAAAACAGCGTAGCGCTTGAATACGACCAAACGCTCGTGGTATGGGCGGTAGGGAACGGCGAAACTTCGCTGGATAGCGAAAAGACGACGGTAACGCGTAAGCCCACGCAAGCGACGCCTACTTTGGCGGAATTGCAGGCAGGATATACGTTTGATTGGGATAACAATTATACGGCGATTACGCAAGGGACGTTCTTGGCGACGGCGGATATTGAAAACGAAACGGCGAAATCGGCTATCCAAGGCGCAAATTCGGGTTTCGGCGATTACGTTATGCGCCTTACGGGCGGCGATAGACACGATATGCAAGGGCTTACGCGCGGCGCGGGGAATTTGCAGGTCGGATACGTATACACCGTGGAAGTGGATTATTACGCGGTGAGCGCGAGCGGGGATTACGTGATTGCGCTTGGCGACGCCGACCAAAACATTACGCTCCTTTCCAATCCGTTTGACATAGGATTGGGGAAGCTTACGTTTGAATACGAGCCGAACAGTAACGTGCAGCACTCTTTGACGTTCTGGACAAACGGCGCGAGTTTGGACGTGTATCTTGGCAATATCAAGATTACGGCGAAGAAAGCCGCGGTGGCGCGTACCGATTATCACGCGGTTACCGACGAGGAAGTGTTGGCAGGGTATACGTACGATTGGAGTGAGAACAATATCCTTTCGCTCAGCAATCACAGTAAATACGTGGCGCTTGAAGATATCGAAGACGCTACGCTGAAAACCAACCTTGAAAATACGGGTGCGTTTACAAGCGGTTACGCGCTGAAATTTGCAGGGGCGACGGGCGGCGCGTATATCAATCCGCTTTCGGGAAAATTGGTGGAGGGCGCAACCTATACCGTTTCCTTTACCGCGTACGAAGTGACCAGAGGTTCGACGACTCTGTTGACGATGAACAGCGGTAACGCGCAAGCAGGGCGTTTTGACTGGGGCTTAAAGAGCAATTCGAACGGAACGGTAACGTATACGACTACGTTTAAGGCGGTGAGCAGTTATCAACACGTCAGTCTTTACGTGATTTCTTCTTGCGAATTGTATATTTCCGAGCTTTCGCTTTCCCGTACGGAAGTGGAAGATACTTCCAATTTGACGGAAGTACAAATCGTCGGGACGAAAGCGGCGAGCGATTGCGACGCGTACTCGCAAGGGACTTTGGTGGATACGCCGACGGCAGCTGTCGGGAAAGAAGGGTTTGGCGATAAGGCGTATAAGCTTGCGCCTAGAGATAACGACAAGACGTTCGATTTATTCTCCGCCACGGAACTTACGGTAAATGACGAGTATTTCCAATCGATTACCATTACCGTCTATTATTATATTGAAGAAGTAACCGGTTCGGGATTGTACTTGCAAATGGGCGGTAGCAATTTCCAAGCGCTTTCGGGTAATACGGTAGGGTATCATAAAGCTACGTTTACGTTTGAATATGCGTTCAGTAGTTTGTGTATCCATTATCAAGACGGCAATTTCGGCACGATGTACATCGGCAGCGTGGATTATTCGGTAACGACTTTGCGTGATTTGAGCGATACTTCGCTTGTGGAAAGAAACGACTATAAATATTTGACCACTGCCGAAATGACGGCGGCGGACGGTTATACGTACGATTTCAGTGAAAATAACGCCTTGAAAATCAGCGCGAACGCCGATTACAGACTTATCAGCGGTTTGCCCGGCGAATCGTTAAAGACGGCGCTCGGCGATACGGGCGCGTTTACGAGCGGATATGCTTTGAAATTGAAAGGCGCTTCGGGTAGCTCGTATATCCAAGCGTTGAATTATAACCTTATCGAAGGATATACCTATACGATTACGTTTGACGCTTATCAAGTGTTGGCGGGCAATATTTGCATATTGCCGATGGGCGGTCAGCAAGTAGGGCAAATTAACTTCACGATTACGAAGAATTCCAACGGTACGCACCGTTATACCGCAACCTTTACCGCGGCGGAAGATTATTTGCGCGTTAATTTGTATATTCTCGGCGAGTGCGAGCTGTATTTGGCGAACTTTAACGTGAAAGCGGTTGCGCCGACGGGCATTACGGCTGTTGATATCGCGCAAGACGGATTTATGGCGGATAATGCGAAGGTAGAATTGAGTGAAAACGGGTATTCGGCAAGCAATGCTATCGCCGTTACGCCTTCGTCGGGCAGCGCGGGCGTTTGGGTGAACGCGGCGGGCTTGGAAAACTTTGAAGTGGGCGATACCGTACGTCTTTCCTTCCGTTTGAACCCGAGCGGCAGCGCTTGGTACGCGAACGTGAAAGTATACGACGGTAACGGCACGTTGATTGATTACGCATACCCTGCGAACGGTTGGAGTTACGTGAACTATGACGCGGAAGTGGTGGATAAAGACGGCGTGAAGTGCGTATATATCGGTTTGTATAACGCTTCGGGCGAGATTTGCTATATATCCGAAGCGCAAGTGGACGATAAGACGACGGATTTGGATAACTTGTTCGGCGGAACGACGATTACCCAGCTTGCAAACGTGGGCAACGCGCAAATGGAAGGGTACTTGATTAAGACTACGGACGGCAAGACCGTTATTTTGGACGGCGGTACGACGAGCGAGGCGACGGCTTTGTATAACCTTATTACGGCGAACGTCACGGCGAACGGAGAAGGGAAATACGTTATCGACGCCTGGTTTATTTCCCATTATCATAGCGACCACGTAGGCGCTTTGATTGAGATTCTCAACACGCGCGACGATATTTACATCACGACGCTGTATTACGATTTCAGCGGCGCACAAGAAAGCTTCGACGCGGTGGAATACGCGCACGTAACGGGGCTTGCTTCCGCACTTTCCGTGAACGGAAGTAAGGTGGGCGCTGTCGTTACTCCGAAGAAAGGAGACGAAGTCGTTGTCGGCAGCGTCACGATGAAGGTGCTCAATACTGCGTATTTCGGTTCTACAAGCAATATTATCAACAACTCGTCCATCGTTTATAAGTTGGAAACGGATGGGGAAGAAGTGCTCTTCTTGAACGACTTGGGCGACTACGGCGATACGTTGTTGAACGACGAATATTTTGCGTCGGAAATCAGTACGTGTACCGTTGTGCAAATGGCGCACCACGGTCAGGCCGGCGTATCGGATAAATTCTATCGCGCTATCGGCGATATCCGCGTGTGCTTGTATCCTGCGCCCGCTTGGTTGTACGACGTAAACACAGGCAACGGTATCGGTTCGGGTACTTACGGTACGCTCGGTACGCGTGAATTGATGCGCGCTCTTGGCGTAAGATACAGCTATTCGATGGCGAACGGCACGATTACTATCGGTTAAGAGACAGTTTTAAAACAGAAATTATGCAGGGGGGGAAGGCAGTGTGCCTTCCCTACGCAAAAAAACCTCGGCGGACGCATTTCGCGTTCGCCGAGGTTTTTAATCGGTTGTATGTTTAGTTGTCCGCGTTCTTTTTGCTACGTTTGATGAAAAACAAGGGGAAGAAGATTGCCGAGAACAGTCCTACTGCCGTAAATACGCAAGCTACGATGATGATGGGGATAAACGGAGAAGATACGGGCTCTTCTATCGTGATACGTACCGTCGAATAATCTACCATAGAATCGTACTGCGTAATCAACAGGTCGATTTCCTTTAACTGCGTATTGATATCCGCGATTTCTTTAATAATCGAAACGCGGTCGCTTGCGCTAATCGACGAATCGTTTAACATATTTTCAAGCAAAGCTTTTTGTTCTTGCAACGCTTCTTTTTTCGCCGTGGCGTTTACGTACGACGTCGTGATATCGTTGGAATAAATGCTCTTTTCCTTCATTTCGCCGCCTTGTTCCGCCGTGGCAAGAAATTCGTTCAATTTTGCCGTCGGGATACGGTAAGTAACGTATGCGTACGTGCATTTGTTGTCTTCGTAGTCTTCGGAAGTGGATTCGACGTAGCCGCCGAGCGAAACGCATTTTTCGTCCAACGCTTTTTTCGCGGCGGTAATTTCGTCCGTTTCGATATCGAGATATGCGTTATACACGATTTTGCGGTCTAACGCGTCGGGGAGAACCGCGCTGCCGTTCGTTTCCGTTCCGCCTATTTCAGCGCCGCCGCTATTATCGTAGCTTTCGCCGCAGGCGAACAAGCCCAGACACAATAAAGTGAGTGTGATAAGACATAAGTATTTAAAAAATCGTTTCATTTTTCCGCTCCTTTTTCTGTGTTTCGTGTATTCAGTATAGCATAGGATAGGCACGCTGTCAAGAGAAAAGGAAAAAATTAAAAATTCACAAAAAAAATTTGTAAAAGCTTTCAAAAAAGATTGACAAGCCTTTGAAAGTATGGTAAACTCTATATACGCGCCTGAAAATAGGGTGTAATTTTTTTGTATGGAGTTTTACTATGGCAACCAAAACGGCAAGAGCCAAAATTACGTTTGAATGTACCGAGTGCAAGCATAGAAATTATGACAGCATTAAGAATAAAAAGAACGACCCCGACAGACTCGTTCTTTCCAAGTACTGCCCGTTCTGCAAGAAGCACACGGAACACAAAGAATCTAAATAATGAAGTCGATAGCGCGCGTATTATATAATATGGGCGCGCGTATGGAGAAACGCGATGGCGAACAACGCAACTAAATCGAAAAACAAAAAACCTAATTGGTTCCGTCGCGTAGGCGCTAAGTTTAAGGAAACGTTTTCCGAACTCAAAAGAGTTACTTGGCCTACGCTTCCCACCGTTCTGAAAACGACGGGCGTCGTGCTCGTTATCGTTTTCGCGTTCTTGGTGGTCGTAACAGGCGTGGACAGCCTTCTTGGCTGGCTGCTTAGTTTGCTTTAATTAAGGAGACAAGCATTATGCCTATGAACGAAGAACCTAAATGGTATATTCTGCATACCTATTCCGGGTATGAGGCGATGGTAAAGGACAGCCTTGAAAAGTTGATTGAAAACAATAACTTGGGCGACTATATCGTCGACTTGAAAATTCCTATGGAGCAGGTTATCGAAGAAAAGAACGGCAAACGCAAAGTAGTCGAAAGAAAGCTTTTGCCTTGCTACGTCTTTATCAAGATGATTTACACCAACCAAATTTGGTATTACGTTACGAGCACGCGCGGCGTAACCGGTTTTTGCGGTCCGCAAGGCAGACCTATCCCTATGAAACCGGACGAAATCCGCAAAATGCGCCTTGAAGATAACCCCGTTACGGAAGAATTTAAGGTGGGCGATACCGTAAACGTAGAAGACGGACCTTTGAGCGGCTTTATCGGTACGATTAAGGAAATCAACGATACTGCGAAAAAGGCGAAAATCGTTACCAATATGTTCGGTAGAAGTACCGAAGTCGAAGTGGAATACATCCAAATTAAAAAGGTGGACGCTTCTATACCCGAAACGAGCGAAGAAGAAAACTAACTTCGCAATAAAGTCCGTCGGACGGGATTCGTCCGCGGCGTTAAGTTACGCTAAAAAGTGGGAGAAGTATCAAATATTTTTCAGGGTACTTTGTCAAAACCACAATAGGAGATAATATTTATGGCTAAAAAGATTACAGCAGTCGTAAAATTGCAGCTTCCCGCTGGGAAAGCGACCCCGGCCCCTCCCGTAGGTTCTACGCTTGGTCCGTTCGGTATCAACCTTCCCGGTTTCACGAAGGAATTTAATGCAAAAACGGCAGACAAACCCGGTCTCATCATCCCCGTGGTAGTAACGATTTATCAAGACCGTTCCTTCACGTTCATTTTGAAGACCCCCCCCGCTCCCGTCCTTATCAAGAAGGCTCTTGGTCTGGAAACGGCTAGCGCAAAGCCCAACAGTGTGAAAGTCGGCAAGCTCACGAAAGCGCAAGTGGAAGAAATTGCAAAGACGAAGTTGCCCGATTTGAACTGCACCGATTTGGAAAGCGCAATGAGTATGATTGCAGGCACCGCTCGCAGCATGGGCGTGACTGTAGAGGACTAATGGAGATGGCGGCAGAGAACTTCTCGTTATGACCGCAAGGAGGAAATTAAAAAATGAAACACGGTAAAAAATATCAAGACAGCGTTAAAGCATTTGATTTAACGAAGCAATACGAAGCGGCGGAAGCTATGAACGTATTGCTTGAAACGGCTAAGGCAAAATTCGACGAAACGGTAGAAATGCACGTTCGTCTCGGCGTTGACCCCCGTCAAGCTGACCAACAAGTTCGCGGCGTACTCGTTCTTCCTAACGGTACGGGTAAAACCAAGAGAGTTTTGGTTATCGCGAAGGGCGCGAAAGCGGACGCGGCTGTTGCGGCAGGCGCAGACTACGTTGGCGCGGAAGAAATGATTGCGAAAATTCAAAACGACAACTGGTTCGATTTCGACGTTATGATTACCACCCCCGACATGATGGGTATGGTTGGTCGTATCGGTCGTGTGCTTGGTCCCAAAGGCTTGATGCCTAACCCCAAGAGTGGCACGGTTACGATGGACGTTGAAAAGGCAATCAAAGAAGTAAAAGCAGGTAAAGTGGAATACAGACTCGACAAGACGGCTATTATCCACTGCCCCATCGGTAAAAAGAGCTTCGGTGCGGAAAAGCTTGTGGAAAACTTCACGGCGCTTATGGACGCGATTATTAAGGCGAAGCCCGCTGCGGCGAAAGGTCAATACGTGAAGAGCGTCGTTATCGCTTCCACGATGGGCCCCGGTGTTAAGGTATTGCCCAAGCTCTAATTAAAACGTATATATACGTCGCACTACGGCGTTAAGCTTGCGTTTTCCCTCGCTCGTTTACGTAAAGTAAATCTCCCGTCGGGAAAGCCACGCTTGCCTTGTATTGCTCGTATCTATCCGTTTTCAGTGATAGAAAGTATAACAAAAAACAAAAATTTTCGTCAAAGGCGGTTAAAAACAGTTGACTGCCTTTGACGGAGATGATATAATAAGACAGTAAAAAATAAAAAACGCCGTAGAAAACGAGTACCGTTTGTGTTTGATGGGAAACCGCTCGTCGAGGTTGTAAGGAATAACTTTTTTGTGAGCAACAATGGGTCCTTATGCCGCGCGGCGTAAGGAATTTTTTTATCGTCAGGCGGAAACGCTTAAAGGAGGTAAAATTTATGTCGGCAAACGTAGAAGCTAAAAAACAAATCGTAGAAGAGATTAAGGCAAAAATTCAAGCAAGCAAGTCCATCGTTTTGGCGGATTACAACAAGCTTACCGTTTTGGAAGTTACCGCGCTTCGTAGAAAGTTCAAGGAAGCAAACTGCGAATACAAGGTATATAAGAACACGCTCGTAAGAAAAGCGTTCAACGAACTCGGCATCACCGATTTCGATAACGACCTCAACGGCACGACGGCTACCGTATTCTGCGCGGACGAAACGAGCGGCGCGGCGGTATTCGCAAAGGAAACGAAAGCAAACCCCGTTCTCGTGGAAAAAATCGTTCCCAAGTGCGCTTACGTGGAAAACAAATACTTGGACAAAGCAGGCGTGAAAGAACTTTCCGCTATCCCTTCCAAAGAAACGCTCATTGCAAAGATGCTTGGCTGCTTCCAGTCTTCTCTTTCCAAGTTCGTTGGCGTTTTGGACCAAATTGCAAAAGCAAAAGAAAGCAACTAATAGCTTGTTAAAAAAATTAGAAAATCACATTATAATCATTAAATTAAAAATTATCGGAGGATTAAATTACTATGGACGTACAGAAACTCATTGAAGAAGTAAAAGCTATGACCGTTCTTGAATTGAACGAACTTGTAAAGGCACTTGAAGCAGAATTCGGCGTAAGCGCAGCAGTTGCAGCAGCTCCCGCAGCAGGCGGCGCGGCAGAAGCAGCTCCCGCAGCAGAAGAAAAGACGGAATTCGACGTTGTTCTTAAAGACATCGGCGCGAACAAAATCGCTATCATCAAGGTTGTTCGTGAAGCTACCGGTCTTGGTCTTGCTGACGCGAAGAAAGCAGTTGAAGCTATGGGCGTTATCAAAGAAGCTATGCCCAAGGCTGACGCGGAAGCTCTCGTTGCGAAGCTCAAAGAAAACGGCGCTACGGCTGAACTTAAATAAGTTTTACTTTAACGACACACAAAAAGACGACTTAACAGTCGTCTTTTTTCGTTATGCGTATTTGATTGTCTTTATGAACACCTCATCCACCGCAAGCGGTCCCCCTTCCCCTCGAAGGGGAAGGCAAGTAGGGGATAACGCTATTTATAAGCGATAGTGAAAGATAGAAAGATTTGGGAGCGGTGGCTCACCGCTCCTTGCGTGCAAGGCGCGCTTTCTCCCTTTGACAAGGGGCGAGAAAATTGCAATTCAGCGATATTAAAAGACAAAAAGACGACTGATTTTTCAGTCGTCTTTTTTAGTCTTTCAAAGGGGGACATGGACGAAAGGGCGTTCGAAAAGATAGGGGTTAGTCGTCGTCTTTGTGGGTTTTATGGTAGTTTTCGAACATTTCTTTTACTTCTTGGCGGAGTTTTTGTTCGTTGGCGATTCTATCTTCTACGGAATTAAATCCTAAAAAATAGAAATCGGGCGCTTTTTGTAAATCTTCCTTACAAAGGGCAGGCAACGAAACTACGTCGATAAAACGAAGTTGCGATTGCGCGTATTTTATCGTATTGTACGTGCCGCCTTTGGTTGAACCGTTCCAAACGGCGATGACGTGAAAGGCGTTTTCCACAAGGTAACGGTTGCGTTTCTGCATACACCACTTGGTGTATCGTGGAGAAAGCAGGAGTGTGGTATCGGCTCGTCGTAAAACGTCTATATACCGTTGTTTGTCTATTTCGTTGAACGATTTATACTGCTCCGGATAAGCCAAGACAATTTTTAAACGTATATGCGGATATTTTTCGCGTAAATTTAAAACGATTTCCGCAAAATCCAATTCCGCGCCGTTTGTCGCGCCGCAAAGAAACTCGTATGTGCGTTTTTGGATTTGTTCTTCTACAAGATATTCTAACGTGCGTAAATATTTTTTATGTAATATATGCGTTTTATTCTCATATCCGTAGGCAAATCCTTGCGGGCGATGTCCAAAGCAGCAGCATTTTCCTAATTCTTTGTACATAGATAAAGCTCCTTTGTGGATATTTATTTTTTTTAGTACAATAAAAATTTTACCATAGTAAATATAAAAAGTCAATCCGTTCGAAGTAGCGGACGGAATATTTTTTACGATGTTTTATAATTCTATTAACAAATACGTTCGAAATATCGAACGTTCGGGTAATAGGACGGTATATCGCAATGAAATTGGTGGAAACAATCGGGCAAAGAGTGGAAGAGTTGTTGAAAGAAAAAGGATATACCTTGTATCAACTGCAAAAAGAAGGCGGTGTTCCGCGTTCTACGGTTAGCGACGTAATTTTGGTAAAAAAGAAAAGAGTAAGTACGGATACGCTCTATCAAATTTGTGCGACTTTGGGGATTACGTTAAAGGATTTTTTCGATTCTCCGATTTTTGACGAAGTAACGGATTGAAGTATGGATTTTGCGGGTATCCATGAATCCGATTATGAAACGTTATTTAGGATAAGTGAGATTTTGAAAACTTTACCTACTTGGTTGGGAATACTAAAAGAACGCCGATTGGCGTTCTTTTTATTCGAGAAAATAAAAAGTGCGCCAACCGAGGTTTGCGCACCGAAAACACAAACTCCGTTGTTGTCACACAAAACCGAATAATGGATTTTACTCACAATCACTCAGTGGAGGTTGCATCTTCAACAAATTCCTATAAGTGATTATGCTTAAAAAAGGGAAAAAATATTCCCTTGAAGAAAATCCTAATAAATATATTCAGTTTTGTGTGACATATTGAGTATAACATATTTTTAAGAAATTATCAATAGTTTTTTAAAAAATTTATGGTGTATCAAAAGAAGCAAGTTGTTGGCGTTCTTTTTTTGTATAGGCTTTTGTCGCGCTTGCTTTTCCTTTTGGGATATGCTATAATAGCATACGTAATACGGAAATATTCCGCCTAATCGGCGCTTAAACGCCTAACGGCGTTGGTTACGCAAAACTTCGTTTTGCTTTTAATGGGGATATGTTCCGCCCCAAGGAGCGGCGACTGCCGTCGGGGCGTAAAGGCTCTGCCTTTACAATCCGCAAGGGACTATGTCCCTTGACCCTACGTTGGCAATTTGCTATACAAGCGTTACCGAAGGATAGAAAGACTCGGGAGCGGTGGCTCACCGCTCGCCAAAAACGCCTAACGGCGTTGGTTACGCAAAACTTCGTTTTGCTTTTAATGGGGCTATGTTTCGCCTTTCGGCGACGACTGCCGTCGGGGCGTAAAGGCTCTGCCTTTACAATCCGCAAGGAGCTATGCCCCTTGACCCTAAATGGATATAGATACTGTATATTAAGGATATAAAGATGAACAACGAATTTTTTTCTTTTGAACTGATTAAAACCGACCCCGAAACGGGCGCAAGAGCGGGGATTTTGCATACTCCCCACGGGGATATCGAAACACCCGTCTATATGCCCGTCGGTACGCAGGCTACCGTTAAAGGCGTCTTTCCACGCGATTTGAAAGAAGCAGGCTCGCAAATTATTCTAGCCAATACGTATCACTTGTATATGCGCCCCGGCGACGATATCGTGCAAAAGGCGGGCGGATTGCATAAGTTTATGAACTGGGATAAACCTATCCTTACCGATAGTGGCGGTTTCCAAGTCTTTTCGCTTGGAAAGCTTAATAAAATCACCGACGAAGGGGTGGAGTTCTCTTCTGCGGTGGACGGCAGTAAACATTTCTTTACGCCCGAAAAAGCAATGCAGGTGGAACAAAATCTCGGCGCGGATATCATTATGGCGTTCGACGAGTGCAGCGAATACGGATATAACCACGCAAAAGCCAAGTCGGCTATGCTCCGCACCGCTTCGTGGCTGGAACGCTGTTATAAATTCCACGACAAACCCGAACAGGCGTTATTCCCCATTGTGCAAGGGAATATGTACAAAGATTTGCGCGCGGAGAGCTTGGAGCGTACTTTGCCGTTCGTGAAACACGGGATTGCGCTCGGCGGATTGTCCGTAGGCGAGCCTAAACCCTTAATGTATGAAATTCTCGATTTCTTACAGCCGAAGCTGCCTACCGACGTGCCCCGTTATTTGATGGGGGTAGGCTCGCCCGACTGTCTTATCGAAGGTACGATGCGCGGTATCGATATGTTCGACTGCGTTCTCGCTACCCGTATCGCGCGTAACGGTACTGCCCTTACTTCCCGTGGGCGCGTCGTCGTACGCAACGGCAAATATAAGGAAGATTTTACGCCGCTCGACAGCGAGTGCGATTGCTATTGCTGTAAAAACTACACGAAAGCCTATCTGCGCCATATGATTAACGTGGGCGAAATGTACGGGGCTATGCTTTTAAGCTTGCACAATATCACTTTCTTGCACAAGCTGATGAAAGGTATGCGCAACGCGATTCTCGGCGGTTACGTCAAGGACTATGCGAAGGAGTTTTATAAAAAGTACGGCGGCGAAGGCAAATGGTAAAAAACGACGTAGATACGTCGTTTTTCGGCGTTGCGTTGCGCTTTTCTCACTCGTGTACTTTTGTACATCTCCTTTCGAAAATGCTCGCGCGCCTTGAAAAACTCGTATCTCCGCCGTTTTTGCGGTGAGCCACCGCTCCCGAGTCTTTCTATCTTTCGGTATCGCTTGCGTTATCGTCAATGAAAATTTCTCGTCTTGCTCGTTTCTACGCCGTAGGCGTTACTTCACTCGCGTAAGCGAACTTCACTTTTTATAAAAACTTTGAAAAAGTACTTGACAATATATGGGATATGTGATATCATTTTGATATCATAAAAAACGAAAAGGAGTCTGGCTTTGGACGAAATTATCAAAATCGAGCATTTATACAAGAGCTACGGCGACGTACAAGCGGTAAAGGACTTATCTTTCAAGGTAAAGAAAGGGGAGCTGTTCGCCTTTCTCGGTTTGAACGGCGCGGGAAAAAGCACGACGATTTCCATTATGTGCGGCGGTTTGAAAAAAGACGGCGGTAGGGTTACGCTGAACGGGAAAAATATCGACGGGGATATGGCGGAAATCAAGCGCGATATCGGCGTTGTTTTTCAAAATTCCGTTTTGGATAAACCCATTTCCGTATACGATAATTTAAAGACGCGCGCCGCCTTATACGGCATTACGGGGGAGCTTTTTCGGAAACGGTTGGAAGAGCTTTGCAAGGCGTTCGAGCTGTCGGAGATATTAAAGCGACCCGTTGGCAAGCTTTCGGGCGGTCAACGCCGCCGTGTGGACGTGGCGAGAGCGCTTATCCACGAGCCGAAAATTTTGATTTTGGACGAGCCGACGACGGGGCTGGACCCCCAAACGAGAAAGACTGTTTGGCAAGTGGTTGAAAATTTGCGCAAAGAAAAGAATATGACCGTATTTTTGACTACGCATTATATGGAAGAAGCGGCGGACGCCGATTACGTGGTGATTTTGGACGCAGGGGAGATTGCCGCCGAAGGTACGCCTTTACAGTTGAAAAACGAGTACACGGGCGATTTCATCACTTTGTATAACGTTACCCAAGAACAGTTGGAAACGTTGGGCAGACCGTACGAAACGTTACAGGGCGCGGCGCGAATCGCCGTGAAAAATACGGGGGAAGCCACCGAGCTGATTGTGAAATATCCCGAAATTTTCGTCGATTACGAAATCGTTAAAGGAAAGATGGACGACGTATTCCTTGCCGTTACGGGGAAAAAATTGCAGGGGGAACAGGTATGAAAAACGTGGGGACGACGCTTATCAAGCGCAACGTGAAAATGTTTTTTAAGGACAAGGGTACGTTTTTTACCGCGCTCATTACGCCCATGATACTCCTTGTGTTATACGCTACCTTTCTCAACAACGTATACCGCAATTCCTTTTTACAGGTATTCGAAGCTATTGTGCCGAGCGCGAACGTAGACGATAATCTTTTGGACGGGCTTGTCGGCGGGTTATTGCTCTCGTCGCTCCTGTCCGTAAGCACCGTAACGGTGTCCTTTTGCGCGAATTTGTGTATGGTACAAGACAAGGTCACGGGTGCGAGAAACGATTTCGACGTGTCGCCCGTTAAGCCCCGTTCCATTGCGTTGGGATATTATTTGTCCACCGCGATTAACGGCTTGATTATCGGGTTTGCCGCTACCGTTTTGGGGCTTATCTATTTGGCGATTACGGGGTGGTATCTCTCCGTTTTGGACGTGTTTGCGTTATTTGCCGACGTGATGATACTCGTAGCGTTCGGGACGGCGCTTTCGTCGTTGATATGTTATCCGCTCACTTCCCAAGGGCAGCTTTCCGCGGTGGGGACGATTGTCAGCGCGGGATACGGGTTCGTTTGCGGCGCGTATATGCCCATTTCGTCCTTTTCGTCGGGGATACGCAACGTAATGTCGTTTTTCCCCGGAACGTACGGCACGGCGTTGCTTAGAAATCACGCGCTCGGCGGCGCGTTTGAAGAAGTGGTGAATCAAGGTTTCCCCGAAATCGTGGCGGAAGAATTGAGAAATATGTCGGACGCCAATTTCTATTTCTTCGAAAATAAGGTGGAGATTTGGGCGCTCTATCTCGTGTTATTGGGGGCGACGGCGTTGCTTATCGGCGGGTATTTGTTACTGTACGCGTTAAAGGCAAGACGGCGCAAAACGCAAAAAGCGACGGAAGAATAATTCGTTGTCGATATATAGAGAATTTCGTCCGTTTTTATACGAAAAGCGGGTGAAAAAAGAGTGAATAATCAAAAAATTCCCAAAAATGGCAAAAAAACGCTTGCCAAAACGGAAAAAAACCGCTATGATATAGTGGTATTGATTTTGTGGGCGTGGAAATTGCGCCCGTCGTGAAAAGGAGAAATTATGATTACGAAATTGATGAATTTATTGACGGATGCTGCCGACGACGCGCCGAAAAACAGTACGCCTTGGGGTATGTACATTTTAATCGGTGTGTTCGTATTGCTGTTCGTGGGTATGATGTTCTTGAACCGTCGTACGCAAAAGAAACAGCAGGCGGAAACGGAAAATATGCTCAACGCGATTAAGCCCGGTAACAAGGTAAAGACTATCGGCGGGATTTGCGGTATCGTTGTGGAAGTTTGCCCCGAAGACAACACGTTCGTTTTGGAAACGGGTACGGAAGCAAGCGGTAAATCTTACTTGAAGTTCGACAAGCAAGCGGTATATCAAACGGACGCCGTACCTACGCCCGTTGCTGCGCTTGCAACGCCCGTGGCGGAAAAGGCGGAAGAAGCTCCCGTAGAAGCTGCTGCGGAAGAAGCTCCCGTAGAAGCTGTGGAAGAAGAAAAGACGGAAGAGACGAAAGAATAAGTTTATCCGACTTTTCCAGGTATAAAAAGCAAACGCCTTCGCATACGATAATGCGGAGGTGTTTTTTATGCGAAACGAAACGAGTTACGGGAACGGGTTTTTTCAAATTATCAAAGGCGTGGGGCTGGCGTTGGCGTTGGCTTTGCTGTGGGCGGTGATTTTTGCAAACGTATTGCGGTTTTCTTCTCTTCCCGACAAGGTGGTATATCCTATCAATCAAACGTGGAAAGTGCTTGCCGTATGTATCGGCGCGCTGGTATTCGTGCGCGGAGAAAAAGGGTTTTTGAAAGGTGCGGCAATCGGGCTGCTTTTTTCCGCGCTTTCCTATCTTGCCTTTGCCGCGCTCGGCGGGGATTTTTCGCTTTCTTGGTTGATTATCGTGGAACTTGCGTTATCCGCGCTTGCGGGTGTGATTTGCGGCGCGATTGCCGTCAATTTGAAAAAAAGCGGTTAAAAATGGGGAAAGTTCTTGTAATCGCTTGCAATTTGGGAAAAAGTGTATTATAATAAGATTATAAAAGTATAAAATCTATACAAATAGGAGATACGATTATGATTAAGACGATTGCGAAACCCGCTGAAAAGAAGACGACGGCTTGCGGCGAATGCAGAAGCACCTGCCAATCCGCTTGCAAAACGAGCTGCACGGTAGGCAACCAGTCCTGCGAAAGAATTACGCGCGAAGAAAAAATCGAACGTAAATAATAGCGACGAGCCGTATTTTACGGCAACACGCAAGTGGGAAAATTTGCAAAGAAACGGCGTATTTGGTTAAGTACGCCGTTTTTAACCCGTTATCGGGAAGAAATATTTTTGTAGAGAAAGATAAATGATTCACGTATTTTCGTATAAAGATAAAAATTACATTTACGACGTGGGTAGCGGTAGCTTGCACGAGTGCGATACCCCCACCGCCGATTATTTGAAAGCCAAAGAAGAAGGGCAGGATATCGATATTACTTATATTTCCGACGAACAAATCAAGGAAATTTTGTCCGACGTGGAAGGGTTGAAAGCGCAAGGGTTGCTCTTTAAGGAAGAAGTGAAGACGTATCCTATGAAAAGCAACGAAGTAAAGGCGCTTTGTATTCATATTTGCCACGATTGCAATTTCCGCTGTCGGTACTGCTTTGCCGACGAAGGCGCATACCACTCCAAAAGAGAGAGTATGTCTTTTGAAACGGCGAAAAAAGCGGTTGATTTCCTAATTGAAAACAGCGGCAAACGCAAAGTGTTGGAAATGGATTTCTTCGGCGGCGAGCCGCTGATGAATTTGGACGTGCTGAAACAAACGGTGTATTACGCCAAAGAAGCGGGCGCGAAAGCGGGCAAGAAATTCCTGTTTACCACGACGACCAACGCGTTGCTCTTGAACGACGAAACGATAGCGTTTTTCAACGAGGAAATGGAGAACGTCGTACTCTCGCTCGACGGGCGCAAAGAAGTACACGACGCGATACGTAAGAGCATTAACGGCAAGGGTACGTTCGATTTGATTATCGATAAAATCAAGAAATTTATCTCCCTTCGCGGCGACAAGAGCTATTACGTGCGCGGTACGTTTACGGCGAAAAATCTCGATTTTGGTAAGGACGTGCTGTTTATTGCCGACCAAGGCGTCGATTCCATTTCGATGGAGCCAGTCGTAACGGAAATTCCCGATTTGCAAATCAGAGAAGAGCATTTGCCCGTTATCGAAAAAGAATACGAGAATCTTTGCGAGAATTATTTGAAACGCCACGCGGAAGGTCAGGGATTTAATTTCTTCCATTTCAACATCGATTTGGAGGGCGGGCCTTGTCTTTCCAAACGCGTATCCGCTTGCGGCGCAGGCAACGAATATTTTTCCGTTACTCCCAACGGCGATTTGTATCCTTGCCATCAATTCGCCGGCGACGAGAAGTTCCGTATGGGCAGCGTCTTTGAAGGGATTGTCCGTCCCGATATTCGTGAAAAGTTTAAAAATTCCTGCCTGTTTACGCGGAAAAAGTGCGAGAACTGTTTTGCAAAATTTATTTGTTCGGGCGGGTGCAGTGCGAATAATTACCATTTCAACGGCGATATCGACGAGCCGTACGAAACGACTTGCGCGATGATGAAAAAACGTGTGGAGTGCGCTATGCATATTCTCGCGCAAAAGAAGTTGGGGCTTGCAAACGGCTAAAAACTTTTCCCTACGGGAAAGAATAGCAAAATTTGCGTAATTTTCACACAAAAAAGTAATTTTTTTTCGCTTATCCGCCGTTATAACTTGACGGACGGGCGAAAAATAAGGTATAATGAAAAAGTATCATTGTATTCGGAGCAATCCGAAATATTTAGGAGGCACTCAATGGGCAAGAAAAAATCGGTGGCGTTAATGGTATTCCTTACCATCGTAATCATTGCTTTGTGCGGGCTTGTGCTTTTTCCGTCTATTCCCGTAGGCGTGAAGGATTGGAAACCCGTCGCTTCGCAATACGATTTCAGCACCGAAATTGACGGTGGGTACTATGCGTACTATTATCCGGAAGGGGTTATTCCCGAAACGGAATACAACGACACCGTACAAGGCTATCAGGAACTCGTTGATTCTGCGGAAGACGACGAGAAAAAAGCAGACGCGCAGGACGAGCTGGACAAGTATACCGCCAGCTATAAAGCGCATAAGGGATTGTATCTTTCCACGGACGACGAATACGGTATTTTCGTAAACGACGAAGTTTCCGAGGAATTTTCGTCCGCATTTGAAAAGGCGGCGGACGAGATTGCGGCAAGATACGAAGCAAAGGGATATTCCGATTACCGCGTTTCCGTTGTCGACGATTATGCGATTCGCGTAGAGCTTCCCAAAGTGGAAAGCAATTACGCGTCCGTGTTCTCGATGTTCGCTTATACCGGTGAAATGGATATTACCGTCGGCGAAGATACGGTGGACGAGCTGAAAGAGGACGGCGCAAAGGCGTCCGACCTTATCGAAAGCTTCTCCGTTTCGACCAAGAATAAAGCCGCTTACGTGAAAGTGAAATTTACCGACGCGGGCGAAGAAATGATTGAACGGGTGAAGGACCAATTGAGTACTGCCACCGACGCTACGACGGCGCTTCATATCAAAATCGGCGAAGAAGATTTGATTCAAATCTATTCCGATTCCTTGATGGACAACAACCGCGAAGCGCGCGTGCTTGCCGTAGACAAGGAAAATAAGGAAGTCGTGAAGATTTATTCCGTACTTTTGAATTCCGTTTTGAACAACGAATTGGATTTCGAATTCGATATGAACCGTATCGAAGCGCGCGAGTTCTCCGCTGTATACGGTGATAATACGCTTACGCTTTTGTATATCGCGCTCGGCGTGGTGTTGCTTGCGGCGATTATCCTGCCTGCCGTGAAGATGGGTAGATTCGGTATCGTCGGCGCGTATACCAACCTTTCCTATCTCATTGTCGTAGGTATTTGCTTTAAGTATCTTTTGGGCAGCGTATTCGAGTTAACGCTCGGCGGCGTGCTTGCGTTCCTTGTAGGGCTTGTGCTTGTGAACGCATTGCAGGCGTATATTTACGGCGCAATCAAAAAGGAATTCGAGCAAGGTAAGACCGTCGCTTCTTCCGTAAAGGGCGGTTACAAGAAAACGCTTTGGAATATCGTCGATATTTACGCCGTATTGCTCTTGGGCGCGGTGGCGCTCCTTATCGGCTTGGGCGGCGTGCATACGCTTGCGATTCATATGCTTGTCGTAGTCGTTACCGCGGCGTTCTGTAACTTGCTTTGGGCGCGCTTTATTAACTACGTCTATCTGTCGGCAAGTAAAAATCAATTTAAGTATTTCCGCTTCGAGAGAGAGGAGGATGACGACGATGACGAATAAGATTTTTAACAAAACGGTAAATAAGAAAGTTTCCGTCCTTACCTTGGCGGTTGCCGTTGTGTTGCTGGCGGCGGCGATTATCGTGTCCGTACTTTGCGGCGTGAATTACGGCGCGGGGATTGAAGATTCCAAAACCGTTACCGTAACGGTAAACAGCTTCGTATACAACAACGAAAGAGAAGCGTTGGAAGAGGTTTGCGAAAACGTCTTTGAAGAACAAGGGATTTCCGCTAAATACGTATATCGCGCGGAAATGAGCGGCGATAACAGAGAACTCGCTTTCGTATTCGACGCGGACACGGACGACGCGAAATTGGCGGCGGCGAAAACCGCGCTGAAAACGAAATTGGACGCGGAAGCGGCAGATGAAGAAAGCGCGATTAGCGGCGCTATCGTAGACGTTACGACCAGCAGCGAAGCGGTACAAAACGCTATCGCTTCTTCCAGATTATGGCGTTCGGCGATTGCCGTCGGCGTGTTTGCCGTGCTTGCCTTTATCTACGTGGCGATACGTTACCGTTTGAGTATGGGGTTTGTGGCGCTCAGCGCGCCTATCGTGGCGGCGGCATTGACGACGTCCATCGTATTGCTTACCCGTATCCCCGTAACGAACGCAACGTTCTATGCGGTGCTTATCGCCGCTATCGTTGCCGTGGCGTTTACGGTGATGTTGATGAATAAAATACGTGAAAATGCCAAGACGGAGGCGTTTGAAAACGCTGACGCGGAAACGCTTGTGAAAGGCTCGCTTGCGACGAAATGGATTGGCTGGACGGCGATTGTGCTTGGCGCGGCGATTGTGCTCGTCGGCGCGGTGGCTACGGCGGCGGTGCGCTATTTCGCGATTGCTTCCTTGGTGGGCGTAATCGTGGCGGCGTTCGTAGGACTTATCTTTGCTCCTGCGTCCGCTTGTGCAGCGAAAGCGTACGTGGATAAGAAAGCGGCGAACAAAACCGCGAGCGGTTACGTTGGCGCGAAGAAGGAAAAATCCGACGAAGAATAATGAAATTGCAACGGGCGGGAGGGGGCGAAGGCTTCCACCCGCTCGCTTTATATTTACGACTCGTTGAGAAAACGTTACAGGAGTGATTATGAAAAAACTCGTCCCCGAATATTCGCTTTCGGCTGAACAATTCAATACCGTTGCCGAACTTGCGAAAAGGACGGGTTTGACGGAAAATATCGTGCGTATTTTATACGCGCGCGGCGAAGATACGGAAGAAAAAATTGCGCGGTTTATGAAACCGTCCAAGCAAAATTTTCTTTCTCCTTTCCTTATGAAAGGTATGCGTGAAACGGTGGAAATGCTGACACAAGCGCGCGACGAGGGGAAAACCGTCGCTGTGTTTGGCGATTACGACGCAGACGGGATTTGCGCGTCCGCGATTATGTATCACGCTTTGCGCGATTTCGGTATCGAAGCGCACGTGTACGTACCCGAACGGGCGGACGGGTATGGTTTGTCCGAAAAAATGATAGACCGTATTTTCGAAGAGTGCAATCCTGAATTGTTTATTACCGTAGACTGCGGTATTTCCTGCGCAAAAGAAGCGCAATATATCTACGAACTCGGTTCGGACGTCATCGTTACCGACCATCACGAATTGCCTGAGATTTTGCCCGATTGCGTTATCGTCAATCCTAAGCTGCAAGACGATTATCCTTACGATAATCTTTGCGGCGCGGGCGTTGCGTTTAAGGTGGCGTGCGCATTGCTCGGCGAAAAGGCGTATCGGTATTTGGATTTTGCAACGCTTGCTACGGTGGCGGACAGCGTGCCGCTTTTGGGCGAGAACCGCGATATCGTAACCGAGGGGTTAAGACTTTTCAACAACCGCTTACGCCCTTGTTTTGCAGGGCTTATCGGCAAGACTTACGACGGGATAACGGCGCAAACGCTTGCGTTTAACGTTGCGCCGCGCGTAAACGCCGCAGGCAGAATGGGGGACGCGATGGCGGCGTTCCGCTTGTTTACGAGCGACGACGAGACGGAGATTTACGATTTATCCGTAAAGCTTTGTCTTTATAATACCGAACGGCAAAAATACTGCGACGAGCTGTACGTTTCGGCAAAACAAAAGTTGCTAAAAAAGGGCGCGTACGGCAACGTGATTATGCTCTCCGACGAGAGCTGGAATACAGGATTTATCGGTATTGTAGCCGCGCGTTTGGCAGAAGAATTTAACCGTCCGACGCTTCTTTTCGTGCACCACGGGGACATGCTCAAAGGGAGTGCGAGAAGTATTGAAAGCGTGAATATTTTTACCGCTTTGAAAAGCTGTTCGCAGTATATCGAAGAATTCGGCGGGCATGCGCAAGCGGCGGGCGTGAACGTGCATATCGACAATTTTGCGGCGTTGGAAGAAGCGTTGAACGAAGAAATCGGGCGCGCGTATACCGCGGACGATTTTGAACAGAAGGTGTATATCAGCGAAGAGATTACGGACGTATTCCCCGAAAAGTTTGCCCGAGAACTCATGGCAATGGAGCCGTACGGCGTGGGACACAGGAAACCGCTGTTTATGATTTCGGCGGGGGCGTGTAGCGCAAGACCGTTGAAAAACGCTTCGCCGCATTTATCGGTGAAGAGCGATTTTATAGACCTTACTTATTTTTCGGGCGCAAAGCATTTGAAAATCATCGAAAGCGACGTGAAAAAGGATATCGTTTTCGAAGTAGGCGTTTCTCATTTCAAGGGTAGGGATTACATCAAGGGCGTTGTGCGCGACCTGTTATACGACGGCAGAACGGGCAGGGGCGCGGCGGACAGTATTTTTGCAGGCGCGGTAAATCGGTTCCGCTCTCCTGCGGTGGAGTTTTCGCCCGTACAGCTTTCCACGGACGAGATGAAAGCGTTGATAAAAGAGAAGCAGGCGGCTTGTCCGTACGGACTTTGTTTGATTGCTTCGGATAGAAGAACGCTGCGGTTTTACGAAGAATTGCAAACTTACGGGTGCGATTTGTTCTATCCGTCGTCGAGAAACGTTGCAAACACCCTTATCGTTGCGCCCGCTGCGGACGCCGACCTTTCGGGGTTTCGGGATTTTGTGTTCTTGGATACGCCCTCCGATTTCCATTTACAGGCGATTGCAGGCAAGCAGGTATACGTTAACGGCGATATTTGCGGATATAAAATGTTTGAAAATGTTTCCGTCGAGCGAGAAAGATTGCTTGCAATATTCTCTTCCCTGCGTCGGGAAATTCATCTTCTCAACGGCGAAAACGCCGAAGAAGTGGCTGCCGCTTGCAACGGGTTGGGGTACGATAAAAAGGAGTTTATTTTTGCTATTGCCGTGTTTGAAGAACTCGGGCTTGTGGCGTTTGAAAACGGTAGATTGACGGTGTATCGGGGCGTGAAAGCGGAGCTTGGCGATTCGGCGATTTACCGCAGAGTATGTTTTTTACAGCAAAACGGATAAAAGGTTATTAAAGAGAGTACGGATATGGAATTAACCTTACGGAAAATAAGAGAAAATTATGCGGAAAACGACTGCGAAGTGCTTTTGAGAGCGTACGATTTCGCCAAAGCTGCGCACGTCAACCAAAAACGCGCTTCGGGCGAACCGTATTTTATTCACCCTTGCGCCGTGGCGGAAATTTTGATGGAGCTGGGCTTGGACGCGGCTACGATTGCCGCCGCGCTTTTGCACGACGTCATCGAAGATACCGCTTCTACCGAAGAGGATATTAAAAAAGAGTTTGGCGACGAAGTGCGTGCGCTCGTGAGCGGCGTTACCAAGCTGGAAAGAATCGTATTCAAATCGCAAGAGGACGCGGAGGCGGAAAACTTCCGTAAGATTTTCGTTGCGATGGCAAAGGACGTGCGCGTGATTATCATCAAGCTTGCGGACCGTTTGCACAATATGCGCTCTTTAAATTTCTTATCGTACGAAAGACAACAGCGTATGGCGAAGGAAACGCTGGAAATTTATACGCCGCTTGCAGGAAGACTTGGTATTTCGCAAATCAAGTGCGAATTGGAAGACTTGTGTTTGAAATATCTCGACCCCGAAGCGTACGAATATCTCGTATACAATATCCGCGAACGGCTTTCCGAACGCAAAGAGTTTGTTTCCCGTATCGTAGAAGAAATTAAGGAAATTATGAAAAAAGACGGCGTGGAAGGGGAAGTATTCGGACGTCCCAAGCATTTCTACTCCATCTATAAAAAAATGAAGAACAAGGGTAAAACGCTCGACCAAATTTACGATTTGTCCGCCGTGCGCGTTATCGTCAGCGACGTCAAGGAGTGCTATACCGTTTTGGGTGAAATTCACGAGAAATGGAAGCCTATCCCCGGGCGTATCAAGGATTATATCGCTACGCCCAAACCCAACAAGTATCAATCGCTCCATACCACCGTTATGACGGAGTACGGACAGCCGTTTGAAATTCAAATCCGTACCGAAGAAATGCACAAGATTGCTGAATTCGGTATCGCCGCGCATTGGAAATACAAAGAAGGCAAGACGGAAGAAGCAAACAGCAGTTTTGAGAACAAACTCACTTGGCTGCGCGAAGTGATGGAGTGGGAAGGCGATTTGAAGGATTCTAAGGAATTTATCGACGCCTTGAAAACGGAGCTGTACAGCCACGAATTGCTTGTGTTTACGCCCCGCGGCAAGGTTATTTCCCTGCCGCCCGAAGCGACGCCCGTCGACTTTGCGTACGCAATTCACTCGGAAGTGGGCAACCATTGTACGGGTGCGAGAGTCAACGCGCGTATCGTGCCGCTTACGACGACGCTCGAAGTGGGGGACGTGGTGGAAATTATCACTTCGCCCAACTCCAAAGGACCGTCGCGCGATTGGTTGAAATTTATCAAATCTTCCAGCGCAAAAGCGAAAATCCGTCAGTTCTATAAGAACGAATTAAAGGAAGAAAATATCCGTTTGGGACAAGCCAAGCTGGAAGAAGAAGCGAAAAAACGCGGCTATGCCCTTTCGGAACTTCTGACTGCCGACAGTTTCAAACGTATTTCCGAACGCTTCTCGTTTGGGGAACAGGACGAAATGTTCGCCGCCGTGGGTTACGGTTCGGTATCCGTGAACCAAATTTTGTTCAAGCTCATCGATTATTATCGCAAGGAAACGCCGCTTGCCCTTGATTTGCATACAGGCGCAAAGCGTAGCGGCAAAGGGGACGGCGCCGTGCTTATTAACGGGCAGGCAGGTATGCTCGTGCGGTTTGCAGGCTGTTGTTCGCCCGTGCCCGGCGACGAAATCGTGGGGTATACTTCCCGCGGTAGGGGCGTGGTCGTACACCGTCGCGATTGTCCGAATATCGAAGCTGCCGACAAACAACGGTTATTGCCTGCGTCTTGGCGTTTGGAAGAGGGTATGAAACAACGCTTTAACGCGAACATCTCTATCCGCGCCGCCGACCAAGGTACGGTGCTTTCCGCGCTCTCTCTTGCCGTTGCCGAACTCAAACTGTCCATAGTGGGTGTCAACGGTAGAATCGATAAAAACCGTGACGCTATCGTGGACGCGACTATTTCCATTTCCGATACGTCGGAAATCGATTTGCTTATCCGCAAAATGCAATCGGATAAGAGAATTTACGAAGTACACCGTATTACTTCTTTATCGTAAAAGCGTATGCAAATTATCAGAATTTCACCGCGCGGTTTCGGGGCGAATACCTACGTTATCACGCGGGACAACAAAAACGCTATCGTCATAGACCCGGCGCAAAAACGTGTGGAAGGCGAGCTGATGAAATTGGGCTTGACGGCGCAATACGTGCTCCTTACCCATTGCCATTTCGACCACGTGGGCGGGGTTGCGGCGTTGCAACAGGCAGGCGCGAAAGTGCTTTGCTCGGATAGAGAAAAACCGCTTATCGGGACTTCCGCGGACCTGTTCGACGCGTTCGGCGCGCCGAGAGAGTATTTTTACGCGGACGAAACGCTTACGGATGGAGAAACGCGGACGCTTTGCGGTATAACGGTGCAAACGCTGTGTACGCCCGGGCATACGGCAGGGGGCGCGTGCTACTTGATTGCCGATACCGACGGGCAAAAATATCTGTTTACGGGAGATACGCTTTTTGCAGGCAGTATCGGCAGGACGGATTTTCCTACGGGCAGTATCGGGGCGCTTCGGACGAGTTTGAAAAAGCTTGCCGACCTTGACGGGGATATGGCGGTGTATCCGGGGCACGAAGAAGGTACGACGCTGGAAAGGGAACGGAAAACCAATCCGTTTATGGTAGATTTATAAGGATAAGAGTATGCTTACTACCGATTGCGCATTTTTGGAAAACGAATTACTGGACGCGGCGCGTTTGTTCAAAACGCAGCCGCGTTCTATCGTACATACTTTCCGTTTTGAAAACGGTGTTTTCTACAACGATTTTGAAATAGACGGGGAAAAATACGCCTTTGAAGACATAGGGCAGGTATGCGACGAGCTGCATTTTAAGCGGTTGGAACGGCGTTTTGCCAAGCTTCGTTTATACGAAGTTTTAAGCGAGAAATACGGCGAAAAAATGCCTTGGGGTGCGCTTACGGGTATCCGTCCTACCAAACTTGCTTATACGGAAACGGAAGAAGGGAACGATTTTATCGCGCTCTTTCAAAAAATGGGGGTACGGGAAGAAAATATCCGTCTTGTGGAGCGTACGATAGAAGCGCAAAAGGGGATTTACGAGAAAAAGGACGGCAATACCGATTTGTTCGTTTCCATACCTTTTTGTCCCACCAAGTGCGCGTATTGTTCGTTTATTACCGCGCCTATTGATAAGACGAAACATTTTATCGCGCCCTATCTCGACGCGCTCGAAAAGGAAATAGCGGCGGCGGAAGAAAGCGTGGGAAAACTTCGAAGCGTATATATCGGCGGCGGTACGCCTTTTGCGCTCGATACCCCCGATTTGGAACGGGTTTTAAGAGCGTTAAAACCGCTTATTTCGCGGTTTAATCCCTGCGCCGAGTATACCGTGGAAGCAGGGCGGCCCGACGTGTTTTCGGACGAAAAATTGGCGCTGCTAAAAGAATACGGCGTAACGAGAATTTGTATCAATCCGCAGACGTTTTCAAACGAAACGCTCGTAAAAATCGGGCGCAAACACACGGTGGAAGATTTTTATAAGGCGTACGCGCTTGCCGAGAAATACGGGTTTTCCGTGAATATCGATTTGATTGCGGGTTTGGACGGGGAAACGGTGGAAACGTTTGCAAAAGGCGTGCAAAAGGCGGTGGAAACGGGGGCGGACAACATCACCGTGCACTGTTTGTCGTTGAAATCGGGCGCGAAGCTCAAAGAAGAGATATCGTATATCGAAAACGACGGGATTTCCGCGATGGTGGCGGCGTCGAGAGAGATTTTGGGCAAGGCGGGATACGAGCCGTATTATATGTACCGTCAAAAATACCAAGCGGGGAATAACGAGAACGTGGGCTGGACGAGAAAGGGGAAAGCCTGCGTATACAATATCGACGTGATGGAAGAAACCGCCGATAACTTGGCGGTGGGGGCGAACGCCGTTTCCAAGCGCGTCTTCAACGAAAAGGGACTCATTACCCGATTTGCTTCGCAAAAGGATTTGAAAACGTATATCGAGCGCGTGGACGAAATTATAGAGAAAAAGCGGAAATTTTTTGAATAACACGGAAAAAAGTAGGGAAAAGCAGTGGATTTTTGTTTACTTTTGTAGAGCAAAGTGTTATAATAGCAATAACGGTTGCAAAGAGAATCGATTCTCCACGTTTCCCTTTGCAATACGAGATACCATTCCATAGGAGGATAAAAAGAAATGGAAAAGAAGGAAATCATTGCAAAATTTGCTACCCACGAAGGCGACACCGGTTCGCCCGAAGTACAAATCGCTTTGCTCACGCAAAGAATCAACCACCTCAACGAACACTTGAAAGCGCACAAGCAGGATAACCACTCCCGTCGCGGTCTTTTGAAGATGGTTGGTAAGCGTCGCGGTCTTTTGGATTACCTGAAAGAAAAGGATATCGCAAGATACAGAGCGATCATTGAAGCGTTGGGGCTTCGTAAATAATGCAAAACGCGAAAGAGCGGGTGTTTTAACTCGCTCTTTTTCGTGTAATAAAACGGAAAAGCGGACAAGCTTTCGGCATAAGGCTTTTTGGCGCGCTCCGTTTTTATATCCGCTTGCCGATAAGGGCGGCGTAAGCGGACAAGAACAACAAAGAATAACAGAAAAAGGAGAACAAAAAATATGCCAAACTTAAATGAAGCAAAAGTATTCAAGACCGATTATGCGGGCAGAGAACTCGTTGTAGAAATCGGCAAGTATGCAGAACAGGCGAACGGCGCGTGCTTGGTGCGTTGCGGCGACACCGTGGTACACGTTTCCGTTTGTATGTCCGAAACGGCGAGAGAAGGTATGGATTTCTTCCCCCTGTCCGTAGATTACGAAGAAAAAATGTTCGCGGTAGGTAAAATTCCCGGCGGTTTCAAAAAGCGCGAAGGCAGAGCGTCCGATAAGGCGATTTTGACCAGCCGTTTGATTGACAGACCTATCCGTCCCCTTTTCCCGAAGGGAATTTTCAACGACGTCGTCGTTGTGGCTACCGCGCTTTCCGTAGACCCCGATATCTCGCCCGAACCTTTGGCGATGGTCGGTTCGTCTATCGCGCTTTCCATCTCCGATATCCCTTGGGCAGGCCCTACGGGTTCGGTTGTCGTTGGTTGCGTGGATGGTAAGTACGTGATTAACCCCAACGTAGAAGAACGCGCGAAGAGCACGATTCATCTCAACCTTGCAGGCACGAGCGACGCAATCCTTATGATTGAAGCGGGCGCAAACGAAGTTACCGACGCGGAAATGGTCGGCGCGATTATGTTCGGCCACGAAGAAATCAAAAAGGTTTGCGCTTGGATTGCAAGCGAAATCGTACCCGTTGTAGGCAAGCCTAAAAAGGAAATGGAATTCTACCATATCCCCGAAGACCTTGACGCGGCGGTAAAAGCGTACGGCTACGACAAGCTCTATGCGGCGCTCGATACGTTCGACAGACAAGAAAGACAAGCAAAGCAAGCGGCGGCGGAAGCGGAAATTATCGAACACTTTAAAGAAATTTATCCCGACCAAATCCGTGAAGTGAAAGATTCCATTTACTATATCGTAAAGGGTATCGTTCGCGCAAAGATTTTCGACGGCGTTCGTCCCGACGGCAGAAAATTGGACGAAGTTCGTCCTATTTGGTGCGAACACGGTATTCTTCCCAGAGTACACGGCTCGGCGGTATTCACGCGCGGTCAAACGCAAGCGATTACCACCTGTACGCTCGGTATGCTCGGCGAAGCGCAACGTATGGAAGGGCTTGACGAAGAAGAAGAAAAGAGATATATGCACCAATACAACTTCCCCGGCTATTCCACGGGCGAAGCAAAGGCGCTCCGCAGCCCCGGACGTCGTGAAATCGGACACGGCGCGCTCGCTGAACGCGCGCTCGTTCCCGTAATTCCTTCCCCAGAAGAATTCCCGTACGCTATCCGCGTAGTATCGGACATTTATTCGTCCAACGGCTCTTCGTCGATGGCTTCCGTTTGCGGCTCTACGATGTCGCTTATGGACGCAGGCGTGCCCATTAAAGCGCCCGTTGCAGGCTGCGCGATGGGGCTTGTTAAGGACCAAGAAACGGGCAAGTACGTGATTATGACGGATATCCAAGGCTTGGAAGACTTCCTTGGCGATATGGACTTTAAGGTGGCCGGTACGGACAAGGGTATCACGGCTATCCAAATGGATATCAAGATTAAGGGTATCTCCGAACAAATTATGCTTGACGCTATTGCGAAAGCGCAACTTGCGAGAAAGCATATCCTTGGTAAGATGCTCGATTGTATCCCCGAAGTGAAGGAAGAACTTTCCGTATACGCGCCCAAGATTGTTACGTTTAAAATCAATCCCGAAAAGATTGGCGACGTGGTTGGTAAGCAAGGCAAAGTTATCAACAAGATTATCGAACAAACGGGTACGAAAATCGATATCGAAGAAGACGGTACGGTATGTATCGCTTGCTACGGCGATATTGCCAACGCAAACCGCGCGAAAGCGATTGTCGAATCGATTGCGCACGACCCCGAAGTGGGCGATATGTTCGTAGGCGTGGTCGTTCGTATTCTTTCCAAGGTGGGCGCGTTCGTAGAGTTCGCTCCCGGTAAGGACGGTATGGTACACATCTCCAAGCTTTCCGAACAGAGAGTAAACCAAGTGGAAGACGTACTCAATATCGGCGACAAGGTGAAAGTGGAAATCATCAAAATCGGCGAAAAGGGTATCGATTTGCGCTTGCTTGAAAAGATGGACTAATCGAAAAGTAAATAAAAAACTCGGCTTATTATAAGCCGAGTTTTTTACTTAAAGCGCTTGAAAAAAGCTTAAAAATATGCTATACTGATTTTCAAATAAAGGCAAATTATAGAGGTTGGACTTATGATAAACTTACACGAATTGGTTGGGATAGACGAAACGGATTTTTGTAATTATAAGGTACATTTTGCTACGGGGGGACACGACCAACAAGAACCGTATAAAGCTTTCTTGATTGATGATTTTAAGAATTGGCAAGAACATCAAACGGAAAAAAATTGGAGCAGAGAATATATCTTGTCTTTAATTTATTACGATAAGTATATTTGGATGTTCGGTGGAGTGTATAAGGTATTGCCGACAGAACCTGTGCCTATCGAGGACGCAAACGGTTGGAAAGGGTGGAAATATGAAACCGAATTAACAGATAAAGCCACCGAATACATCGGCAGGGCGTTTTTTAGATATAAGAAAGAGTTTCGCGCCTCCTATCCAACTCTTGAATTAGACCCGAAAAACGGAGAGCCTATTGCAAAAATGCCGTTGTCGCACATTTTAGATAAACGGGTTGCGCTTACCGATTTTTTAGGATTTGACCAAGTGAATATAGATTATAAAACCTTGAAACATATTGTTTCGGATAATATTTTATCTTGGAAATCAGCCTTGTCAAACGTGAAAGGTATTTATTTAATAGTAGATACTTTATCGGGCAAACAATACGTTGGCAGCGCATATGGCGATGATTGTATTTGGCAACGCTGGGTAAATTACGCGAAAGACGGACACGGTGGCAACGTTGAACTGAAAGCATTGCTGAAAACCAATGGAGAAGAATACAAATATAATTTCAAATATTCCATTTTGGAAGTTTGTAATATGAATTTAGGGAACGAATACATAATAGAAAGAGAAACACATTGGAAAGAAGTATTATTAACTCGTCGTTTCGGATTGAATAAAAATTAAAAAACAAACGGCGGAGCTGTATTGCTCAGCCGTTTTTGCGTGTATAATTAAATTTTCTTTCTTAATATGTAATCGTGGTTGACCATACCGTTGCCAAGGTCTACGTCTACCGTCTTTTCAATAACAAAGCCGTTTTTTTGATAACAACGTATCGCCCTTGCGTTGGCTTGGTTTGCGCTTAAAACGAGGTCTTTTTCGCGCTTTGCCATAAAAGCGAACGCTTGCGCGGGGTAGCCTTTTCCGCGCGCCTCGGGGCGCAAATACAGCTTGTCCATATACGTTTCCTTTTCCCGTTCCACGAAAACGAGTACGCCATCTTTTCCGAGTTTATAATACTCGTAACCCAAGGCACGGTATTCGTTTAAGCCCTTTTCCGAAAAAAATTTATCGAGTAAAAAATCGATTTGCGCTTTGGGTAAAATTTGTCCGTACGTTTCGTGCCAAAGGGGGTGCATAAATTGATAAATATCCGCAAAGTCTTGCGGAGTAAAAGCCGTGATTTCCATACTCGTATTATACAGCGTTACGCGCGGAAAGTCAAAGGTTTTTTTGTGGAATTTTGTAAAAACGGTTGACCAAAGCATACTCTTTGTATTATAATAGAGTTAGAACAAAAAGGAGAGTAATTCTTATGGTTTGTAAAAATTGTGAAAAAGAAGTAATGGACGACGCGTATTTTTGCCCCTATTGCGGTGCGAAATTGAAGGAATATGAATTGGAAGTACCTTTGGAAGAAGCTACGGAAGAACAGACGGAAAAAGTAGAACAGGTAGCGGCGGAAGCGACGGGCGATAAGCAAGAAACGGCGAAAACGGAAGAAAAGCCTACCAACGATATGGCGCTTATCGGGTTTGTCGGGTCGTTTGTATCTCCGCTTTTAGGCTTTGCGCTCGGCGGTATCGGTTTGGCGCGTTCGTTTAAGAGAAAGGGCGCGGGAAAAGGGTTCTCTATCGCGGCGCTTTGCGTGGCGGCGGCGGGCTTCTTGCTGAACGTTACTTTGGAAGCGTGCAGTTTAATGTTATTGTATTAAGTATACGACAGCGGCGCGCCCGCAGGCTTTTGCCTGCGGGCGCTTGACTTATGCGCGTTATCGTGCTATAATAACGGAGTAAGGAGTTTTGTTATGAAATACGTGGAATTGACCATACATACGACGACGGAAGCGAGCGAAATTATTTCCGATATTATGTGGAATTACACCGATTACGGCGTTACCATTTGCGATAGGGCGGATATTATTGCCTTGCAAACGAGCAAGGAAACGACCTTTTGGGATTATATGGACGACGAATTGGTGGAGAATAAACAAAGCGACGTGCTTGTAAAATGTTACGTGGGCGAAGACGTTGCAAGCGAGTATATTCCCGCTATTTTGAAAGATATAGAAAACGCAAAAGAGCTTTCGCTCGGCTGTATGCCGTTCGGGACGCTCGAAGATACCAAACGGATAGTAGACGGGGACGATTGGATTGACGTTTGGAAAAAACATTTCCGTCCCATACACCTTGGTAAAATCGTCGTCGTGCCCGAGTGGATAGACTATACGCCCCAAGCCGACGAGAAAATCGTACTTCTCGATTCGAATATGGCGTTCGGGACGGGGGAACACGAAACGACTTCTTCTTGCGTAGAGCTTATGCAAGAATATATCACGCCCGACAGCGTTTGCATAGACGTGGGGTGCGGCAGCGGTATTTTGGGGATTTCCGCCGTGAAACTCGGCGCGAAAAAGGCGTATCTCACGGATATCGACCCCATTGCCGTGGAAAGCTCGTTACATAACGCGAAGCTCAACGGGGTAGACGACAAGACCGTCGTAGCGCACTCGAACTTGCTTGACGACACCGATATTCAAGGGGACGTCGTGATGGCGAATATTACGGGCGAAGTGTTGAAACTGCTCGCGCCGTCGATGCCCAAGAATTTGAAAAAGGACGGCGTACTCATTTTGAGCGGTATCATCGAAAGCCGTTTGGATATGGTAAAACAAGCGTACGAAGCGGTAGGGTTGCAAGTCGTTTTCGAAAAGAGAAAGGGCGAGTGGTTTGCGCTCGTATTAAAGCACGTGGCTTAAAAAGGAGTGGGTATGTCTGCGTTAAAACGGTTTTTTGTAGATACAATAGAGCCGATAACCGTATTGGACGGCGAAGAATTCGAGCACGCAAAGAACGTACTCCGTTTAAGCGTGGGAGCGGAAGTGATACTGCTGGACAACAGCGGAAAGGAATACACCGCTATTGTGTCGCAAGTGGAGAAAAAGCGTATGCTTCTTTCTATTGTTCGGGAAGAAATCGGGCAAAGAGAAGCGAAAACGGACGTGTGTTTGCTCTTCGGATATCTTAAAAACGCTGATAAAAACGAGTTTATCGTGCAAAAAGCCGTGGAGCTGGGCGTAAACAAAATCGGTGTGTTTTCGTCCGAATTTTCGTCAGCGTATATGAACGCGAACAAGCTGGAAAGACTGAATAAAGTTTCCAAAGAAGCGGCGAAACAATGCCTTCGCGCCGTCGCGCCCAAGGTGGAATATTACGATACGCTCGGTAGCGCGCTTGAAAGTGCGCAAGCGTTCGAAAATAAGATTTTTGCTTGCGAATTTGCTACGGAAAGCGAGGTTGCGCTCGATAAGATATCGGGAAGTACGGCGCTCGTTGTTGGGAGCGAAGGCGGATTTTCCCGTGAAGAAGCCGAAAACGCCAAGGCGCTGGGGTTTAAGCGCGTTACGCTCGGCAAACGCATTTTACGCGCGGAAACGGCGGCGGTGTCGCTTACGGCGGTAGTGGCGTTCGCTTTGGGAGAGTGGCAATGAACGCCGTCGTATTTACCCTTGGTTGCAAAGTGAACGACGTGGAGAGCGGTTCGATTATCCGTGGGTTGAAAGAGCTGGGGTATTCCGTTTCGAGAGAATTTGAGAAAGCCGACGTATACGTTATCAATACCTGCGCCGTTACTGCGGAAGCGGAGAGAAAAAGCCGTCAGACAATCGGGAAAGCGTTGAAATGCAATCCAAATGCGAAAATTATCGTGTGCGGTTGCGCTTCGGAAAAGGACGCCGCTGTTTTTTTGGAAAAAACGGGCGTATTTGCCGTCGTTGGCGCAAAGGGGAAAAACCGCGTTTTGCAAATTGTGCAGTCGGGGTTTGACAAGGCGTTTTCGGGGGTACAGGTATGCGTTGAAAATACCGATTATGAAGAAATGCCCCTGCCAGAGTGTTTGAAAACGAGAAATTTCGTCAAAATTCAAGACGGTTGCAACCGTTTTTGTTCGTATTGCGTGATTCCGTATCTACGTGGGCGGAGCCGTAGCCGAAGCGCGGATAGTGCGGCGGAAGAAGTGCGACAAAGCAAGGCTTTGGAAACGGTAATTACGGGTATCGATTTATCGGCGTATACCGACGGGCAAGGACGGGATTTGTCCGATTTGCTTACGATGGTGAAGGACGCGGATACGCGGCTTCGGCTCGGTTCGATGGAAGTGAGTATGATTACGCCGCGGTTTTTACAAGCGTTGAAGGGCTTGAAAAATTTTGCGCCCCATTTCCATTTGTCCTTGCAAAGCGGTTCGAATAAGGTGTTGAAAAGTATGAACCGCCATTATACGCGCGAAGAATATTTGGAAAAGTGCGCGATGATTTACGACGTCTTTCCGTTCGCAGGGATTACGACGGATATTATCGTGGGTTTCCCTACCGAAACGGAAGAAGATTTTTTGCAGTCTTTGAAAATCGTGGAAGAAGCGGGGTTTTCGCAAATTCACGCCTTTCCCTATTCTCCGAGGGAAGGTACGAACGCGTATAAAAAGTATAAAGAACTGCCGTCCGCTGTGAAAAAGGAACGAGTGGAACGGATATTGCAAGCGGGAACAGAACAAAAAGAAAAATATTTACGCGGCTTTATCGGCAAGACGCTTTGTATCGTGCCCGAACGCTGTATAAACGGCGTTACCGAAGGATATGCGGAAAATTATATTCGCGTATACGTTACAGGCGAAACGGGAAAAGCGTTGACGAAAGTACGCGTAACGGAATTGTATCAGGACGGCGTAAAAGCCGAGTTAATATAAAAGGAGCGCTATATTTATGGAAAACTGTATTTTTTGTAAGATTATCGCAGGGGATATTCCTTCTCCGAGATTGTATGAAGACGACAAGATGATTGTGATACGCGATATCGAGCCGAAGGCAAAATTGCATTATCTTTGTATTCCCAAAACGCATTTTGCGTTGCTTACCGAAATGGACGCGGATAGGAGTGAGATTTTGAAGCATTGCTTTACGAAAATTGCGGAAATCAAAGACCAACTCGGTTTGCAGGACGGCTACCGTATTATTATCAATCAGGGCGAGAACGGCGGTCAAACGGTGCACCATTTGCATATTCATCTTTTGGGCGGCGAGAAGCTTGCCGATTTTTAACGGCGAGTCACCGCTGACGAAAAAAGAAGTATAAAAAACAAAATACCTGTCAATAATCCCTTTCGCGAAACGTGCGAAAGGGGTTTTTCTTATGTTTTTTTGGCGATTAAAACGAACGGTGGCGGCGACGCTTGCGGCTATATTAGCGGTTGCGGTTTTCGCGCTCGTGCGTGTGGGAAGCGTTAGTAAATTCGCTACGTATGCGGGGATACGCACGTATTATCTGGACTCCGCGTCGTCGCAGGGCTTGCAAAAGCAAACCCTGTCGGGATTGGAATTTCTCCGTGTGAAAGGGGAGAGCGTATACGTGGCGGACGCGGACGAGACGTTCGCGCAAGAGATATTGCGTGAATACGGGGCTACCGTTTTATGGACGGAAACGGTAAGCGACGTTACTTCTTATTATTGTTATACACCGATTTGGCAGGACGGCGTTTGCATTAACGGGAAAACAGTGAATTTGCACATTGCCGTCGGCGAAACGTATTGCGTTATCGGCAGTCCGATTATTTTCGGCGGATATTGACGCTCGAAGTAAAAAATAAAAAGTACGTGTATAAAAAGGGGAAAAGGGGGAAACATTTACATACAAAGTTTTTCGGAGGACTAAAAAAATTATGCAAGAACACAAGGAAAAAGAAATGGAAAAGAAGGACAAAAAGACGAGAAAAGCCAAAAAGTGGAACGGTGAAAAGCGGTTTTATTTGTTTACCGCACTCGGTTGCGCGGCGGCGCTCGCGGCTATCGTCATCGTTGCGGTGGCGGTTACGGGTGGGGATAACGGTAAGGTGAACGACCAAGCGAACAATCCGCCCGCGCAAGACCAACCGAGCGATACTCCGCTTCCCCCTACCGACGATGAACAGGTTTCGGGTTTGCCCGAAGGCATGATTGCGCCTTTGGAATCGGTGTCCGTTTCCCAAGAACACGGCTTTCATCACAACACTACCCTGAATTGCTATTACGAGCATAAGGGTATGGATTTTTCGGCGGAAGCAGGTACGCAGGTGCTTGCCGTGGAAGACGGCGTAGTGGAAAGCGTTTATAAAGACGATATACTCGTGGGCACGCAAATCACTATCGACCACGGTGACGGCATGAAGTCGGTGTACTGCTTCGTTACGGAAGTGGACGGCTTGAAAGCGGGGGATACCGTGAAGAAAGGGGACGTGATTGCTACCGTTGCCGAGCCGAGCGGAAAGGAATATAAGCAAGGCGCGCATTTGCATTTCGAAATTGTGAAAAACGACGCGAGCGTCGACCCTTCCACCTATCTTGCACTGGAAGAAAAATAAAGAAAAACCGAGCTAAAAAGCTCGGTTTTTCTTTACCGTAAGAGTTTGTGAACACCTCATCAGGCTCGTGTCTCGCCAGCTTCCCCTCAAGGGGAAGCCTTCATATGTAATGAAAATTTGTGTGTGGCGTTAGCCTTCCCCTTGAGGGGAAGGGGGACCGCTTGCGGTGGATGAGGTGTCTATTTTTTGCAAAATATCGGCGCATACACCATCAAAGTTTTTAAGAATTTCTAAATTGGTATAGCGTAACACCTTGATACCGAGCGATTGCAGGTAAGCGGAACGTTTATAATCATTTTTTATGCCTATGTCTTCAAAATGTTGTGAACCGTCCAGTTCTATTACAATTTTTTTGTGGACTATATAAAAATCAACGATATAATTGCCGATAACTTTTTGTCGACGTACGGTGAAAGGCAAGCGTTTCAAAAAACCATACCAAAGACGTCTTTCTTCTTTCGTCATATTTTTGCGGAGTGTTTGAGAAACGCTCGTTAATTTCGGATTGTTTGTTTTATTCATTACACCTCATCAGGCTCGTGCCTCGCCAGCTTCCCCTCAAGGGGAAGCCTTTGCAAAACAACCTCCCCAAAGGGAGGTTGTAAGAGATTTATTCGTTATTCTTTTCGTCCGTCGGGAGTGTAGGCGTCTCGCTTTCCGTAATCGTCGTATCAGTCGTTTCAACTGTTTCAACTGTTTCAACTGTTTCAGTCGTTTCAGCCGTTTCAGCTGTTTCGGAAACGGTTTCCGTTGCGTTCGTTTCGGCAACCGCTTTGTTCTTTTTCCAATATTTGTTATAACAATATAAGAGAACGACAAAGGCGATAATCGCAAGGCTTATCCATTGCGACGTCGAAAGAAGGAATACGCCGCGTGCTTCGTCGCCACGGAAAAATTCGATGATAAAACGCCACGTTGCATAGGTAAGCGCGTATACGCTTGCGTTTAAGCCGCGTTTGTCTTTCTTGAAGAACAACCACATCAAAACGCCAAACAATATTAACAAAACGCTTGCTTCCAAAACGGGAACTGCCAATCGGTTTGCGCCCCAACCGTAGTAAAGGACGTTGCCTTCCGTATCGACAAACATCGTCCAAGTGGGAAGGCTGCCGAATCCGTCGTATTCGACGCCGTAACAGCAACCGCCGAGCTGACAACCTATTCTCCCGAAAGCGTGTCCTAAGGGGAGTATAGTTGCGAATACGTCGAAGTAATCGCGCATATCCATTTTGAAGCATTTACCGTACAGCCAAAGACCGAACGCACCGCCGATTAGTCCGCCATAGAAGACGAATCCGCCTTTCATAATACTCGCAAAATCACCGTTCTTAATAAATTCGAGAACGTCCTTAAACGAAACGATGAAATATAACAGCTTCGCACCGACGATTGCGCCGAGCATAGTAAATATAGCGGCATACGTGAAGTCGTAACCCGAAATTTTCCGTTTCTTGATTAAGAATATTGCAACCACGGCTGCTGCGCCGATGCCTATAAAGAAAAATATCCCGTAAAGGGGTACTTCTTTGCCGAATATAGTAAAACTCATAGTTTGTATTTTCCTGTTAAATTTTGGTAGTGCTATAAGGAAAAAGCGATTTGACCGTGGTATTGCACGACCAAATCGCTTTCATTACTCCTTAGAGAGCACCAGCTGCCGCTGCTTCGCAAGCAACGCAGATAGAGCAAAGGCCACAGGTGAAGAAAAGTACACCGTTGAGAACTACAGCGATAATACCAATAACAAGACCTGCGGTAGCTACACCACTCTTCTTCTTCTTACCAGCAACAACCGAGAGAATCAACGCTACGATTGCAACAGGAAGGGAGATGAGGGAGAACCAACCAAACCAACCAAGTACCAAAGATACGATACCAAGGATAAGACCAGCTACTGCCATAACAACACATACCTCCTATAATATTTTCAAAGCCGTAATGAAAACTCATTACAAGATTGATTATATACTATTTTTATGCGACTGTCAAGCATTTTAATAAAAAAATTTATACATTTTTTCACAATTTTTTCACTATTTCTTGAACTATTCGTAAAATCACGGGGGGGGGGGTATTTTTAGGCTTTTTTATGTGAAAATATAACAAAAACCGTCGTTTTACGCGCTTTCATATTGGGGGAAACGGGCGCATATATTATTATATAATGAAAACGGAGAAGCGAAAATGAGAAAGAGATTGCGTATACTTTTGGCGATATTTTTCACGGCGATGTGTTTCGCGGCGTGCGACGGTTGCGACGGTTGCAGCGAAGAGACGAACGTGGCGGGCAGGTACGAGATTAACGTAGAATACGCGCCGGAAAGCGGTATGATTTCGGGGACGGAGAAGTGTACGTTTGAGAATACGACGGACAACGAGTTATCCGTATTGAAATTTCAGTTATACCCCAATGCATACCGCGAAAACGCCGTATACAAGCCCGTTTCCGCTGCGGTGGAAAACGCGGCGTATTACGCGGGGGAAAGCTATGGGGAAATGGTGATTTCGTCGGTAAACGGCGCGAAAAATTGGGAAGTAATGGGGGAAGACGAAAACGTTTTATACGCTTATTTGGAACGGACTTTATATCCCGGAGATAAAGTAGTGTTGGATATTGCGTTTATGGTACGCCTTGCGAAAGTCAATCACCGTACGGGGATTACCGAAAACACCGTGAATCTCGGTAACTTTTTTCCGATTTTGTGCGGTTTTAAACACGGGGGATTTTACGAAACGGCGTATTACAGCGAAGGCGACCCCTTTTACACTGATTGCGCCGATTTTACCGTTACGGTAAAATTGCCGAAGGAATATACTGTCGCTTCGTCGGGGGAAGTGATTGCCGAAAGGACGCTGGAAAGTAAAAAAGAGCATACTATGTATGCGACGAACGTACGGGATTTTGCTATCGTGTTATCCAATCAATTCCGTGTTTTGGATAGGGAAATTAACGGAAAAACGCTATATTACTACTATTATAAAGACGAATTGGCGCAAGAGAATTTCGAAGTGGCGTGCGAAGCGTTTTCCTACTTTGAAAAAACGTTCGGGGAGTATCCCTACTCTACGTATTCGCTCACGCAAACGGGATTTTGCACGGGGGGTATGGAATATCCTGCACTCGTGATGATTGCCGACGGATTGGATAAGGCGGACGCCGCGCGCGTTATTGCGCACGAAACGGCGCATCAATGGTGGTATGCCGTCGTGGGGAGCGACCAAATTGAAAACGCGTGGCAGGACGAAGGACTTGCCGAATATTCCGCAATTACTTTTTTCGAGACGTATGAAAAGTACGGCGTGACAAGGGAGGCGGCGGTAACCGAAGCGCTGAAAGAATACCGTTCTTATTACGACGTGTACGGTTCGGTGCTCGGGAGAACGGATACGGCGATGACGCGGCATTTAAAGGACTACATCAGCGGTTACGAATACAAGTGCTTGGCGTACGACAAAGCCGTCGTGATGTTTGATACGCTCCGCAAAAGCGTTGGGGATAAAAAGTTTTTCGCCGCTTTGAAAAAGTATTATAAAGATAACCGCTTTGCGATGGTGGGCGAAGGGGAACTCGTTGGGGCGTTTGAAAAGTCGGGGTTGGACGTTCACGGGTATTTCGATAGCTTTTTACAAGGGAAAGCGATTTTGTAATTTTGCAAAGACGGGCGAAATCGCTTGCAAAACGCGCCGTTTGGGGGTATAATAGGTATATACAAAGACGACGGAGCGGAAGAAAATGCCTTTTTTACAGTATAAATGTACCAAATGCGGAAAGAAATTCGACGAGCTGGTCAAAAGCTATTTGGACGAAGTGCCTTGCCCCGATTGCGGCGAAAAAACGGTGCGGGATTATTCGGGGAATATGTATTCCGCTACGGGTAAGCAGACAAAAAAGTGTTCGGGGAATTGCAAAACCTGCGGGGGGTGCTGATAAAATAAGAAAAACGCGCTATCGGCGCGTTTTTTTACGCAACTTTTTTCTAACGCGCGACATATTATATATATATTAGGGCAAAAAGTTTGCCGTAAAGGGTATAAAAATCTACTTTTATGAAAAAAATGAAAAAAGTCAAAAAAAATTGAAAAAGATTGAAAAAAACGCTTGACAATCTTTTTTGTAAATGGTATTATGTTTAGGCTGTCGATTGACGGAAACGTTTTTTTGACGCATTTCTCTGTGGAGAAATTGAGAAAGAAGATTAACAACTGCATAGCAAAATTAGTCAAAAAGTTTTTATTTTTTATAAAAGATAAAGACGAGTACGAAAAGGCAAAAAATTTTTCATATAAAGAAAAGTAAAGCTAATTGGTTAATAAAGCAAGAGAACGTTAAAAGCAATTTTAAGGCTCTGTGCTGCAAGAACGGATTAGCCGAGTAAAAGTTAAAGAATTTTTTGAGAGAAGACGAGTAGAAGAAGAGAAGATCAAGCTACAAAGGGCTTACGGAGAATGCCTTGGTACATGGCGCCGAAGAAGGACGTGACAAGCTGCGAAAAGCTACGTAGAGGAGCAAATATCCTGTGAAGCGTAGATATCCGAATGAGGGAACTCAGCATGAGTAATATCATGTTATTGCATAATGAATAGATAGTTATGCAAGGGGAACCCGGGGAACTGAAACATCTAAGTACCCGGAGGAAAAGAAAACAACAGTGATTCCGAGAGTAGTGGCGAGCGAAATCGGAGGAGCCCAAACCGTGGAAGTAATTTCCACGGGGTAAGGACCGCGCAAGTAGTATCGTGATGCGTAGACGAAGTACCTGGAAAGGTACGGCAAAGAAGGTGAAACCCCTGTAATTGAAACGTTGAGCGAGCGAAGCGGAATCCGGAGTACGTCGGGACACGAGAAATCCTGACGGAAGAAAGGGGGACCATCCCCAAAGGCTAAATACGACCATGTGACCGATAG
>JAFUKM010000016.1 GCA_017473605.1 Clostridia bacterium
TCAAAGGCTGAAACAGTTGGAAAAGGAAGCGGAAAATTCCGAGAATAAAAGGGAAACGGCGGAAGCGGTGGAAAAACTGCGCAAGAACGCCGAAAAGACAAGGTCGGAAACGGAGAAATTCGACGGCTTTGTCGCCGAACTGGAAAGGGCGAACGTACGCGCCCGTTTGGACGGAGAACTTTTACGAGCGGAACCCGCGACTTTGCAAGCGGAAACGGACGAAACGCAGGCGTCGGCTTTGGCTACGCAGGCGCAACCCGTTCAAGTTCCGTCGACGGACGCGGCGGTAAGCCGCGACGAACGAAACGGTACGGGGGAAAAAGACGGGGACGGTCAAGCGTCGTTTTCGGTAGGGGAGTCCGTTGCGGATTGCCGTGAAAAGCGAGCGCCCTCGTCGGAAGAACTGTACCGTTTGGCAAGCGCCGACGAGCAGGTACGATTGAAGATTATCGGGGAGTATTTGAACTCGGTAGGAAAATCGGGCGCGCCGTTAATTAAGGGCGGCAACGGCTTGCTTTCGGCGCCGCCGATAAAGGCGAAAACCGTAAGGGAAGCGGGGGAAATGGCGCTTCGGTGGTTTCGCAAAGAGAGCGCAAAGGCGTGATTTGCGCAAAAATAAAAAACAGGAGTGAAAAATTATGGTTACTATGGAAACAGCGGATAACGCATTGAAATCTTTTTATTTGGACGCAGTTACGGAGGCGCTTGACAAAAAGACGAATCCGTTTCTTGCAAAAATTCAGCAAACGTCGGTGGACGTGGTAGGTAAAGACGTTAAAAAGCTCGTTAAAGTGGGGTTGAACGGCGGTATCGCCGCGGGTACGGAAACGGGGTTTTGAAAACGGTTGCCGTGGATTTGGAAAGCGGAGAAGGTTGCGAAACGTTCACGATGCAAGGGCTGTGTCCTGCGGAAGGGAAAACGGCGTTCGCGCATAACGGAAAACTGTATTCGGCGCGCGCCGACGGCGCTCTGCCGAGCGGAGAAGAAGCGAAATTCGTCTTGCCCGATACCGATTTCGGTATGGCGGGGAACAAGACGTTGACGGCGCTACGTTTTCAAGGGGACGGCGCGTTTACACTTACAATATCCGATGGAAAAAGAACGAAAACGCAAACGGTAACGATGAGAAACGGCGTTGCGCGCGCTCGGCTTTCTATGCGTGGAAATACGTTCGCGATTGCGTTCAAGCTGATGCAAGGCGCAAAAATACGCGGTATGACGGCGGAATTGCAAACGCTCGGATAAGGGGGATAAGATATGGAAATCGATATTATAACTTTTACGGACGGGCAGTACGCAACGCTGTCGGAAACTCAGTTGCAAGAAGTATATAAGGCGCAAGAGAAAAAGGACAAGCTGACTTGGAGACTGGAAGAAGATAAACGGGAAGAAAAGCATAGATTGGTGAAAAACGGTACGTTTGTTTCGGGGATATGGACGGCGTATTGCGAACAGTTACAAAGTCAGTATGAAAAAGAAGTGTCGTTTATCCGCGAAGCGCTGTTATTCTATCTGCAATTCAGTATGAAAGCGGACGGGGAAGCGCCGTATAGGGTGGATTATTCGTTGTCGTTATCCGAACGCGCTGCTATCGTTAGAGTGTATTATACTCAAACTTACGACGACGCGAACGAGCGGTTTGAAAGCTTCAAAGCGGATACCGTTGCGGTGCAATATCTCGGAGAATTGTACGCGCCGACGTGGGATTATTTCTATCTTCAAACACAATAAACGGGTAAAAGGCAGGGCGAAGCTCTGCTTTTTATTTTTTTGAAAAAACGGGGGTAAAACGCTTGCAAAAGAAGGAAATATGCGGTACAATAACGACGTAAGAAACGTACGTAAAGGGGGAAGTGGTTATGGGTTCTTTGAAATGGCTTTGGAAATTGGCGCTGATTTGCGCAAGCGTGGTGGCGGTATGGCTTATCGGTTCGGCGTTGCGTAGCGACGAATCGGAAGATACGGAAAGCGCGTATGCGGTGGAAGTAACGGCGGATTGCGCGGCTGCCCAAACGGAATAAAGGTAGAACGGTTATCAAAAATATGGAAAAGCAAGGCGAAAAGCTTTGCTTTTTTATTTTGAAAAAATACTTGCATTTATAGGTGAAAAGTGGTATACTGATTATGCCAAACTAATTGAATAACGGAAGCTTACGGGGATATTCTCTTTTTTAGGGGATAATTACCTGTCTTTTTGCTTATATTTTACTTGGAGAATTTGATAAAATGCAAATTCCGCTTAAAGGTAAAGTATAGGCATATCCCTATTTCCGTTAAGATTAGTTTGGCGACGATTGGAGTTTGCGTTTTTGTGCGCTTACTTCGGTTGGCGCACTTTTTTTATGGAAATTTTTATAAGGAGAATACATATATGAAAAAGAAATGGCTTTTAGGCTTGTTGGCGCTTTGTATGAGCGTTGCGACAGTCGCTTTCGTCGGTTGCGGAGAAGATGGCGCTGGAAATACGGGCAACGATACAAGCACCGAACAGGGCGGCGGAGAGGTAGCGCCCGTAAGCTATACGGTAACGTATGATACAAACGGCGGTACGTTTTCAAGCGGTGCAACGAGTATAACCGATACGGTGGAAGAAAACGGTAAGCTTACCGCGCCCGAATCCCCAACGAGAAAAAATTACTCGTTTAGCGGTTGGGGAAGCAAAAACGGAAAGGAGATGTGGGATTTTGCAACGGATACGGTAACGGAAAACACTACGTTATACGCAACGTGGAAACAAAAATCCGCTATTGTTTTAAGCGTGGACGGCGCAAGCATTGAAGAAAAAGAAATCTTTATGCTTGTGGATACGTCCGTGGAAAGCGTTTCGTTGGCAAATAAAGTCGTTTGCTCGGATGATAGCACGTGGAAATTGTATTACGATAAGCTTGGGCAAACGGAAATCCCTACCAAAATGGCGGCAAATATGAAAGGCTCGTTGGATTACGGGGATAATATCTTCTACATAGTGGTTACGTCCAACGACGGCGTGCAGGTCAACGTGTACGAATTAAACGTGTATAGAAGCTATCTTGTGGGCGTTTCTTACTTTGACGGCGTGAATTTGCTTTATAGCGATGCGGCATATACGGGTTACGAATACGTAGCGGATTACGTACCCGATATTACGGGCTATACATTTAATTATTGGAAAGACGAATCGGGTAAATTTGACAAATCGGTAATTTGGGGCGCGTTGTATTTGTATGCGGATAAAACACCGAATACCTATACGGTTACGTATGACGTAAACGGCGGTAACGAATTATCGGCAACGGAAAAGGGGCTTGTCTACGGTAATGCGTATAAGCTTGCAAAACCCACGCGCACGGGATATACTTTCCTTGGCTGGTCGTATAACGGCACGCTTTTAACGGACGGCAACGGAAACGGTCTTCTTCCTTGGGATATTCCCAAAAACGTTACGTTAACGGCAGAGTGGCAAATCAATCAATATACCGTTACGTTGAATAAAGATATAAGTAGTGGCGGCACGGTATCGGGCGCAAACGATTACAATTATAACAGTAGCGTAACAATCACGGCAAGCACGAACAACGGCTACGTATTTACGGGTTGGTATAATGGCGACGAGTTATTAACCAACGAACTTTCTTATACTTTCCAAATGCCCGCGGAAAATATAACTTATACCGCAAAATGGGAACTAATAGAGGGGATGGAATTATTTAATTTTACTTCTAACGAGATTACTTGTACGGTTACGGGCTTAAAGGATAAAACGGTAACGGAGCTTATTATTCCAGATTGCGTAACGAGTATCGGCTCTTCTGCGTTCAGAGATTGTAGCGGATTGACAAGTGTAGTAATTCCCGACAGTGTAACGAGTATCGGCAATGGTGCTTTCAAAGGTTGTAGCGGATTAACGAGCATAACGATACCGTTTGTAGGTGCAAGCAAAAACGCGACGGAAAATACATCGGTATTTGGGTATATTTTTGGTTATACCACAAGCACAAGTTCTTCTACTATTGACGGAGCAACGTATCAATATTACAATTCGTCGAGCAGTACTTCCTATAAATATTATCATTATTATATCCCTACGTCGTTAAAGAAAGTAACGATAACGGGCGATGGTATCGGCGAGAGGGCGTTCTATGATTGTAGCGGATTAACGAGCGTGGTAATCGGCGAAGGTGTAAAAACGATAGGCAAGTGGGCGTTCTATAATTGTGACGGATTAACGAGTATAGAAATCCCCGACAGTGTAACGAGTATCGGCGATGATGCGTTCATTGATTGTGACGGATTAACGAGTATAGAAATCCCCGACAGTGTAACGAGTATCGGCGATGATGCGTTCTCTAGTTGTTACTACCTTGTAGAAGTAATCAATAAATCTACACATATTACGATAGAGAAAGGGGCTGACTCAAACGGTAAAGTGGGGTATTACGCTTTGGCGGTGTATAATAGTGGCGACACGTTTGAGGGGACGAAAATTTCTAACGACAATGGTTATACTATTTACACGGACGGCGAAGAAAAGATTTTGGTGGGATATACGGGGACGGAAACGGATTTAATCTTGCCTTCTTTTATTACAAAAATCAATCAATTTGCTTTTAACTGGCGTAGCATGACGAGTATAGTAATCGGCGACGGTGTAACAAGTATCGGCGAGGGTGCATTCAATGGATGTAGCGGATTAACGAGTGTATATTATAAAGGTACGGCGAGCGAGTGGGCGGAAATTACGATTGGCGGTTATAATACATATTTAACCGACGCAACCCGATACTATTATATCGAGAACGAAGCGGACGTGCCGACGGACGGCGGAAAGTATTGGCGTTACGTGGACGGCGTACCGACGGCGTGGTAAGAGAAAAAGAGCGCGAAGCTCTTTTTCGGTGAGGTTTTGCCGTTGGCAAAGTGAAGTTACGCCTACGGCGTAGTGACGTTGCTTTGCAGTGAAGTTTTTATGCAACGCATAAAAGTTGCGGTGGATTTTTATATAAGATTGCCGCGCCGACGGCTTGGCTGCGCCAAATTGCAGGCTGAACGCAATGACGGGAAAGTTTATAAAGCAAAGCGAAAAGCTTTGCTTTTTTTGTTGGGATTTGCTATAATATTGTCGAAAAAGGTAAATTTCGGTGTTTACACCGAAGAGAAGGAGAAAACTATGCCAAAGGTTGCTATTAAGAAATTGGACGAAAACGCCGTAATCCCCACCTACGGTTCGCAGTATTCCGCAGGCGCGGATTTGTACGCGCTGACGGACGAAGAAATTACGTTTGCGCCCCACGAAACGAAGCTTATCCGTACGGGGCTTGCAATGGAGATTCCCGAAGGCTATGCAGGGCTGATTTATGCGAGAAGCGGGCTGGCTTCCAAGCGTTCGCTTGCGCCTGCCAACAAAGTGGGGGTCGTGGACGCCGATTACCGCGGTGAAGTGATGGTGGCGCTGCATAACCACTCGGATAAAGAACAAACCATCGCGCCGAAAGAACGGATTGCGCAGCTGGTTATCGCGCCCTTTTTGAAGGCGGAATTTTGCGAGCAGGACGAGCTTTCCGAAACGGTACGCGGCGTGGGCGGATTCGGTAGCACGGGCACGAAGTAAGGTGATATTATGTCGATGAGAATGCGTAAAAAACGCAATTTCGACGCGCGTATGGAAGCGTGCGGAGATTTGCTGCTTGCCCGTGGCGCGAACGGGATTTTGAATATGAAAGAAGCGGCGGAAAGCTACCGCGCGCTGATTGATTTTTCCGCGGCGTTTGGAAACAATAACCCCGTAGCCTTGGAAATCGGGTGTGGAAAGGGCGGATTTGTAATTGCTACGGCGAAAAAGGAGCAGAGCGTTAATTTTCTCGCACTCGAAAAGATGAGCAACGTGATTTTAACGCCGATGGAAGAAGTGAAAAGGCAAGGGATTGAAAATATCCGTTTTCTCAATATTCGCGCGGAGTGTTTGCCTTGCTATATTCCCGAAAAGAGTTTGGATTGTATTTATCTCAATTTCTCTACGCCGCTGCCCAAGCTCGGATACGCGACGCAAAGATTGACGCACCGTAACTTTTTGGAAGTATATAAAAAATTGTTAAAGGACGGCGGTAAAATTTTGCAAAAGACGGACGATAGGGATTTCTTCGATTTTTCTTTGGAGGAATACCGCGCTTGCGGTTTTGCGCTCGAAAACGTAACGTATAATTTACACGAGAACGGCAATCCCGATTGGAACGTGGTAACCGAATACGAACAAAAGTGGGTGGAACGCGGTTTGCCTATTCACCGTGTGGAAGCGGTTTTGAAATAAGTCCCCTACCGTGCTGATTTAAAACGACGGATTTCGACTTTTTACGGGAGATGGTATGCGGTTAACCGCAAGTGCGGTTTCCGATATATGCCCGTTTGGACAACTGTCAAAAACAACCGAAAAATGCCTAAAAGGGAGATTTTTCGTCGGGGGAAACGTGAGAAAATAAAGAGTTAGGAGTGAATTTTATGAAAAAACGTATTTTTACTTTGGCGTTGGCGGCGGCGCTTTGCGTTTGCGCGCTGGGCGCAGGGTGTAAAGATGAAACGGACGGGGAAGATATTACCGTCTATATGCCCGACGGCGCGCCTGCGCTGGCTTTGTCGGGGCTAATGCACGAAGATACCGAAGACGACGGCGTTTCCTATTTTGTGGTGAACGCGGCGCAAATTGCGAGCAAGGTGTCCTATACCGATACGG
>JAFUKM010000001.1 GCA_017473605.1 Clostridia bacterium
ACCCGCGCGACCCGTTGACGGGTAGCAAGTAGCACGTGCATGACTGGCAGGTCAACCAAAGAGTACATTTGTACTACGCCAGTGAACAAGGGCTATGCCCGAAAAATAAAAACCACCCGATATTCGGGTGGATGATTATTTTATTCGGTTTTGAATTTGATTTTATCCTTTTTGCAAATGCGTTGCGCGGCAAATCTACCCGTAATCGCCGCAGGCGGAAGTCCGCCGCTACGCAAAATCCATTGCCCCGAAAAAATGAAATTGTCCAAACCCTTGATAACGCCTTTTTGCATTAACGCTTTGCCTTTGGAAGTATGTACGAAGCCTTGGAAAGCGCCGTGCCTGCCGTTCAAGTAACGTTGGTACGTTAAGGGGGTAACGACGTCGATGACTTCTATTTTGCCTTTTAAGTGGGGATAGCGCGTCAAATACACTTCCAACGCTTTTTCTCCGACTTCTTGTTTCGTCGCGGCGTAATTGCCTTGCGCTTTCACTTGCTCCCACCAAAAATACATATCGTCGTTGCCGCTGAACGTCGCTTGGATAACGCTACAACCGTCGGGCACTTTTAACGTCTTATCGTAAGAATAATTGCGGTACGTGATGGCGGTGTATTCCTTGTTGAGCGTGATGGGCGTATCGAAATGGATTCTGTGCGAAAGGGGCGCGCTCGACATATCTTCGTTTACCTTGAATACGGCGGTGGTGTAGGTGTAAATGGGATACGTTTTTCTGTCCTGTAACCTGTCGTCTATCTTTTTGACGGGGAATTGCCCACCCAACAGTTTTTTCAAAGTATGTTCGGCAGGCGTAGCCGAAACAATCCAATCGGCGGCGAGTTTTTCGCCGTTTTTCAGCGTTACGCCGACGGCAACGCCGTTTTCTACGTCAATGCGCTCTACTTCCGCATTGCAACGGATTGCGCCGTTTAACGATAAATAGCGTTGCTTGATTCTTTCCACCATTGCGCGAGAACCGCCGACGGGGATACCGCCGTGTTTTGCCGTAACGTGCGCGAGCATATACAACAAGCTCATAAAATTGTAGCTTGCGGATAAATGTTCGGAAATCCAACGCTTGATATACGGATTTTTGAATTTTTCCGCGTATTCGCCGCAAGAGATTTTGGACGTTTTATTGACGTAATAGTAATCGCCGCACATCGTCAAGCCGATTTTGCAAAGCTCAAAAATATTCATCAAATCTACGGGCTTTTCTACGGGCGCGTCGATTCGCTCAAACCGTTTTATCAGCTTGCAAAATTTCTTAATTTGCTTTTCGTCTTCGGGGGCAAACGCGATAAGCTCCGCTTGGAATTTGGCAAGGTCTGACCAAACGGTAAAGACCTTGTTATCGCCGAAATCGAGCGTGTAAAAATCGTCTTGGTCGTAAATGCCGACTTCGGGCGAAAGCGCGCCGATATCTTTCCAAAGCTTATACGTGGACGAAGCGGGGTTAACCCCGACGAGCCAATGAATACAACCGTCGATGTAACAGCCTTTTCTTTCCCAACCGATACAAGCGCCGCCAAGAACAGCGTTCTTTTCAAGGACGAGCGTATCGTAACCGTGCAATCTTAAATATATGGCGGTAGTCAGCCCTGACACGCCGCCGCCTATGATAATGACTTTTTTGTTTTCCATGTTTATATTGTAACATATATCGACAAAAAAGTAAACGGATTTGGAATAAAATGCTTATTTTGTTAAAAAGCGCAGTATCGATTTATGCAGTAAGAGCTTCTGCGCTTTGCGCAGGGCTTCGCCACCGAAAAGCTTTTATGCTTTGGTGGGGGTAGGATTATATTCGGTGGCTCGCGCGAACTCCTACTAATTTAGGAGTTCGAGTTACTGATACGGCATACAGCAAAAGCCCACGGCGTATTGCCGTGGGCATTTGCTGGTGCACCGTAAGAGGTTCGAACTCCTAGCCTTCGGTTCCGTAGACCGACGCTCTATCCAGTTGAGCTAACAGTGCATTTATTCAGTTGATATTTTTTTTCGGTTCCGTAGACCGTTCTCACACAACGTAAGGTAACCGTTGTGTTCGGTCAGCGTTCGCGCGGACATATGCGCTCACTCATCTCGCCCCTAAAAAGCATTATCAATGCTTTTTGACGGGTAGCTCGTCGCGCTATCCAGCCAAAGCTAACAGTGCATATTTGGCGTTTCAATCAAAATGCTTATTTAGTATAGAATTTTTTTCCGCTTTTGTCAACTGTTTTTGCGCCGTTTTTTACTTTATTTGTAAAAATCTTTTTATTAGCGTATAAATAGGGCGCGGTGGCAAAACGCCACCGCGCCGATTGTCGCTGTATTTTTAATGCAAGGTTCGATTATTCAGCTTGTGCGGTAGGGTCGGTAACTACCGTCGTACCGTATTCTTTTACGCTCGATTCCGCAACAATCGTCAAGCCCATTTTCACCGATTCATTACCCGAGCTTGCGTCCATATCCAACGAAATGTCTTGGCGCATACCCGAAAGAACGCCGTTCGATACGTAGTATTTTGCAACCATATACATATCCATTTGGTCAATCATACTGGAAAGAGATTGCAGGGCTTCCGCGTACAACTCGTTCAAGTATTGTTGCGCGTTTTCGTCGGAGATTTCAAAACCGAAATTCGTTTTCGTGAAATACGAGTAGTCCAAATATTGGTCATAGAAAGGCGTAAGTTCTTCTACGGAATTGAAACCAACCGTTTCTACTGTGGCGTTCGTTATCCAACCGTTTTCGACGATTGCCCCCGAAGGAGTAACGGCTTGACCGTTTTGCTCTACTTTTACAAGGGTAGTTGCGTTGTCAATATATAAGTAAATGGTTTGTGTGCCTGCGGGCATACCAAGCAAAGTCAACAAGTTGCCCGTTTGATTTAAGGTAATTTCTGCATAAAGCTTTCCGTCTTCATATTTAGTATTTTGCGTTTGTACGATGTCATACGAATAGTCTTGCGTTTCGCCGTTCAACGTTTGCGTCATCGTCATCTTTTGGAGCATCGTGGTCGTCATCGTACAGTTTTGATATTTTTCGTTGTCGAAAACGGAATTATAATAGCTCTTCGTAATCGTTTCGCCTGTAACGGGGCAAGGGGAGTAATATTTGTAGGTCGATTCATATTTAATAATATAAACGACAACTTTCGTGTTACCGTTATTTGCCGCCGTAGACATAGCCGCCGTTTCGTCCGTCGTGTATTCGATTTCGATTTTTTCTACGCCGAGCATACCGTCTTTCGTTTCGTCGTCAAGTTCTAATGCGTCCACTTCGTCTGCGCTTAAATCGCCTTGCGACGTCGTATTGACTACCGTGATATTCGCGTCGCCGACTACTTCTTCTTCTACGTACGCCGTTGCAGCCGCGTCCGCCGAAGAATACGTGGTTTCGGAAACCGCGCCTTTGTACGTTTCGGAAACGCCGCCGATTTCTTCGATAAATTCGTTATGCGTAGCGTTTTCCTGTTCTTCTCTCGTGGGCGTGCCGTTGTCGTCGCCGCAAGCTGCCATAAGACCGATAGAAAGGGCGGTAGAAAGCGCTAACGCGCCAGCCAACAGTTTTTTCATTGCATTTGATTTTCTCATAAATTTGCTCCTTTTTTTCTCAATGAGAAGGTATTAAATACATTATATCACGGGGGGGGGGGTATTGTCAAGCATTTGACAGCAAAAAAAAGCTATCCGCAGGGGATAGCTTTTTAAATCTTTTGTTTGTCGGATTACTCGCCTTTGAAAGGGAGGAGTGCCGTGATTCTTGCGCGCTTGATAGCGGTAGCAAGAAGTCTTTGGTGCGCGGCGCACGTACCCGTCATTCTGCGGGGTAAAATTTTACCGCCTTCGGAAATGTATTTCTTCAAACGGTTGACGTCTTTGTAATCAATCGCTTCAAGCTTTTCCTGGCAGAACGCGCATACCTTTCTACGGGGCGCTTTCTTGAATACCTTTTTTACAGGTGCTTTTTCTTCCATGATATTATCTCCTTATGTCGTTAATGTTCCCGCTTCAATATTAGAAGGGGATGTCCGAATCGTCGTCCATTGCTTGCAGCATAGGCTTGCGTTTTTGCGCGGACTGACGGGGCGCTTCGTCCATTTCGTCAAACGAATCGCCGTTTTCTCTGGGCGAAAGGAATTCTACGTCTTGCGCGATAATGTCTACCGCCGTACGTTTTACGCCTTGGTTGTCTTCGTAGTTTCTCATTTGGATACTACCGACTACCGCAACCTTTTTACCCTTTTTCGTATAACGCGCAATCGATTCCGCCATCGCGCGCCAAGCGGTACAGTTGAAAAAGTCCGTTTGACGTTCGCCGTCTTGCGAAGAATAGTTACGATTTACCGCAATCGAGAAGTGGCATACGGGCACGCCGCCTGCCGTTTCCGAAAGTTCCGGGTCGCGCGTTAAGTTGCCGATTAAAAATACTTTGTTCATTGTTTTTTCCCCGTTTATTAGTTGAGTTTCGTAATCAAACGTCTGACAACGTCAGCGTCGATGCCTGCAACACGTTTAAGCTCTTCCACAACTTTTCCGTCTGCTTCGAACGTCATAAGCACGTAGTAAGCTTCCGTCTTGTAGTTGATGGGGTAAGCGGTTTTCTTCGTGCCCCACTTGTCCGTGGAAACGACGTTGCCGTTCATCGATTTAACGATGCCCTCATACTTCGCGATTTCGGCTTCCTTTGCTTCGTCCGTCAATTCGTTATTGAGCAGATAGAGCATTTCGTATTTAGCCATACTTTTCACCTCCTGGTCTTATTCGGTATATCCAAAGATATACAAGGTTTTTCACGGCTTTTTTAACCGTGTAGAGATATTATATCCAATTTTTCTTTTTTAGTCAATCGTTTTCGCGCGTTTTTAGGGATTTTTTACCGATTTTTTACCACAATATATAAAAAAGAGAAAAGCCGCAAAAGCCTTTCTCTTTTTGGTGGGTTACTCTTTATTCAAAATCCAGTCAATCATTTCGATTACGGTCATGTCTTGCACAATCGAACCGTCGCTGAGCGTTTTGTCCGAGTTCAGGAACGCTTCTTTTTTGGTTACCGATTCGTTTTCCGCCGTGTCGGGGTTGTCGTCAAATTGGATTAAATCGTCCTGTACAAGTTGTTTCAGGGATTTTGTTTGCATATTTGCCTGCATATTCGTTATCATTTGGTCGATGCCGTGCGCGTCGGTGTCGTGTCCGAGTAAATAATAGTAATCGGGGCGTTCGACGGCTACCGTGTCGGGATTATCGAACAAATAACTCCACATGGCGGCGGTTGTCTTTATCGGTTGCCCGTTTTCGTCCGTTTCGTAGGCTTGGATTTTATTGCCGTCTTCGTCAAGAACGTAATCGCCGTTTTCGTCCGTTTTGTAAACGGGGATTTTATTTCCGTCCGTATCGAGAATATAGTTCCCGTCGGTATCCTTTTCGTAGGCGTATTCGTAGACGGGGATTTTGTTACCGTTTTCGTCGAGCACGTAATTGCCGTCCGCGTCTTTTTCGTATTCGTATACGTGGTCGGGGAAGATTTGGTCGAACGTGAGCGTGTTCATTTTATCGGGCAAATCGGAGAACGCCGTGTCGGCAAGCGTATGCAGTATCATATTCGATTCTACTTTTTCTACACCGAGCAAATCTTTCAACGTAAGCGTATTGAACAAATTGCCGTCTTTCAATTCTTTTACCGTACGGGGTTTCGCGTTGCCAATCATTTGCACGTTGCCGTCCGTATCGAATTCCCAATCTATGTTTTCCTTACCGTAGCAAAGGGATATCATTACCCGCTCGTTGTCTTTATTGCCGACTTTCAAAAGGTCTTTGACGTACATACCGTTGATAATCGAATCGGAGCCGTCGTTGAGCATACCAATCGTATTCTTTTTGAATCGAATCGGTTTGGTATATTCGGCGTCTTCAAAGGCGTAATATTTGCCGTCCGTTTCGTTGTATTGCAAATATCTCGTTTCCGTGATTTCCGTTTCGTTTTGCGTATACGTATGCGTTAAAACGATACCTGCTTGGGGGGTATCTGCGCCCGATACGATATTTGCCGTAACGTCGTTGCCTTCGTCGTCTTTGAGTGCAAACGGCGTTTCGTCTGCTTCGTAGAATACCTGTTTCATCACGACGTTGCCGTTTTCGTCCAATTCTTTTTCATAACGGTATTCCGCGCCGTATGCGAGCATACACATAATCGCGTCGTCGGGGAAGCTTACGGGTACGAACGAATCAATGGGAAGAAGCTGGATTCTCGAATCCAAATCTTCGCTTAAAAATTCGCCAATCGTCAGCTTTTTTGCGCCGTTAATCATTTGGACTTCGCCGTTCTCGTCTATTACGTAGTCAACGCCTTCGTCGCCGTAGCAAATCGTTTGAATAACGTCGTTCGTTTCATAGCCGAGCGCGTGCAACACGTCGCCGAGCGGCGCGTCGTCGATACAGGATTTGATATAATCGACGAAATAGATATCCTTATTATCAGGGGATTCGGGCGTGCCGTCGGGTTTGACGAGTATTCTGTTCATCGCCTTATCGGGGTCTACCGTGATGGCGTATTCCGCCAACATACCCACAAGCCCCGTGTTTGCTTCCGTTCCGTCGCCTGCCACCAATTCTCTTACGAGAGGGGAAATAGCGTTGAGAGTATTGAGCGTACCTTCGCTGTTGGAAATTTTTTCCACCGCGTCAATAACGTCGCCGACAAGGTTTTCTATCGTCTTTTCGCCGTAAGAGCCGTCTATGTATTGCGAATAGTCGATTTCCGTGCCGAGAATACCGTTCACGCTGTTGGTGCCGTTTTCAATGGGCATTTTTGCGTAAGCATACCAGCCTAAGCCCGCGACGCCGCCCACGCCGGCGATTACGCCGATGAGGATACCCAATAGAACGGCTACAAACTTACCGAAAAAACCGCCTTTTTTCTTATAAATGACCATCGGCTCGTAATTGATATCGATATTTCGCATTTCGTCATAATCTTTCATAAAGGAAACGCTCCTTACTTACTTGTATTTTACATTATAAACGATAAAACGGAAAAATGCAAGTATTTCCCGCTTCTTTCCGCTGTTAATTTATGGTTGGCGCGATAAAAACGATACGACGTTCCCCCCGTCAATTATTGGGGAAAACGGGAATAGATGCAAGATAGACCACGTCTTTGCGGGCTGCTGCGTCCGCTTCGGCAAGGACGAACGCTTTTTTGGTGATAACGCCGCCTGCTTTCTCCACCAATGCTTCCAAGCCGTTTAAGGAGGCGCCCGTGGATACTACGTCGTCTACGATACCCACCTTTTTACCCTTTAACAGGTCGGCGTCGTGTTTCGAAAGATACAGTTTTTGCGCTTTCCCCGTCGTGATAGAAGATTTTATCTCGATTTCAATACCGTCTTGCATATACAGTTTTTTGCTCTTTCTCGCTACCGCGTACAGCTTATGACCAAGCTCTCTCGCTACGCAGTGCGTGAGTTGCAAGCCCTTTGATTCCGCGGTAATAAGCACGTCGCAATCGGTTAAAAGTTTGGAGAGCTGTTTGCCGCAATGTTCGGTCATTTCGCTATTGCCGTGCAAATTAAAAAACGCAATCGAAATACCGCCGGGCAAAGGTAAAATGGGCAAATCGGCTTGATAGCCTTGTAAATCAACGGTATGATATTTCATAAAGACTCCTTTATAAGCGGATAATATAAGTATATTATAACACGTTTTTTTCGGGTTGTAAAGCGTTGTAAGAAATTTTTACTTTATTTTTGCGCAGGATTGACTTTTATCGGGGAGTATGCTACAATAAATGACGAATAAGGAGAACGAAATGAACGAAATTACGGCAATTACGCCGCAAGTGAAAGACAAAAGGCGGTGTAATATCTATATCGACGGACGGTTTTATTGTGGGCTGACGCTGGAAACGACGGTAAAAAACCGACTGAAAGTGGGACAAACCGTTTCCCCCGAAACGCTTTCGCAAATACAGTTGGAAAGCGAGAAAAATACCGCGCTCGATAAGGCGATGACGCATCTTTCCGCTGCGCGGAAGACGGAAAAACAAATCCGTGATTTTTTGTCGAAAAAGGGGTATTTGGAAGCGGTTGCGGATTATGTGGTGGATAAACTCAACGACTACGGTTTTCTCAACGATAAAGAGTACGCGGAAAGTTACGTGGAATTTGCCGCCAAGAAAAAGGGCGTGCGGTTGATTCGCGCGCAACTGCGCGGCAAGGGGCTTTCGGAAGAAGACGTGGACGCCGCTTTAAGCGGTATGGACGAAGAAAATCAAATAGCCGCGGCGAAAGAAATTTTACAAAAATATATGCGCGGCAAAGAAACGGATAAAACGACGTTGCAAAAAGCGACGAAATATTTGATGGGTAAAGGGTTTGAGTACGAAGTCGCCAAAGAAGCGGTGGCGACGTACGGAGAAATAGAAGAAGATTAAAAGGGGGCAGGTACGGGTTGAAAAACGAAAAGACGACAATCGAGCGGTTTGACTCGTTGCCTTCCACCAACGATTACGCCAAAGCGAAAAGAAACGAAGGAAAAAATCTTATCGTCGTTGCGAAAACGCAACCTTGCGGGCGGGGTACGAAGGGCAGGAGTTTTGATTCCGCGTTCGGTGGGCTATATATGAGCAAATTGTCCTTTTACGAGCAATTCCCCGCAAAGCGGGCGTTCACCATTATGCAAAATGCGGCGGCGGCGGTATGCGAAACGTTAGCGGGATTCGGCGTAAAACCGTATATTAAATGGCCGAACGATATTTTCGTCAACGGTAAAAAGATATGCGGTATTTTGATTGAAAATACCTTTTCGGGCGGATACGTGCGTTCTTCCGTCGTGGGGATTGGCTTGAACGTACATAACGTTCTTCCCGAAGCTTTGAAGGATATCGCCACGACATTGCATACGGAAACGGGGGAAACGGTATCCGTAGAGGAAGTGGAAAGGGCATTGATAGAAAAATTGGATGACGGTACGGTTGCGGAGAAATATACGCAGTATTTGGGACTTATCGGAGAAAACGTTACGCTGATTTGCGGCGAAAACGTTGTGCGCGCCACTCTTATAGGCGTGGACGGCGACGGGAATTTATTGGCGAGAACGGCAAGCGGAGAAGAGCGGTTTTCTTCTGCGGAAGTGTCGTTAAGGAGCGACGTATGACGAAAATTTTAACGGGCTTACAAATGCGCGGAGCGGACGAGTATACGACGCGCGTTTTGGGGGGTGCGTCCCAAACGTTGATGGAACGGGCGGGCAACGCGTTGGCGAAAAAGGCTGTGGAAATGACGAAAAACGGACGGGTGCTGTGCGTGTGCGGCGGCGGAAACAACGGCGGCGACGGGTTTATTTGCGCGCGCTTGTTAAAAAATGCCGGCTATGAAACGGACGTTGTTTGCGTGGCAAATCGCTTTTCGCCCGATTGTCAAGTTGCGTTGGATAAATTCCGCTCGGCAGGCGGCGTAACGGAAAGGGATTTTCCGTCGAACGACTATGCGCTCGTTATCGATTGCTTATTGGGTACGGGATTCAAGGGCGAGCTTTCCGAAGTTTACAAAAATGCGATTGGGAAAATCAACGGATATAAGAAAGCGGGTGCGAAAGTACTTTCCGCAGATATTCCGTCAGGCGTGAACGGGGATAACGGCGAAGTGGGTGCGATTGCCGTGCTTGCCGACGCGACGGTGTGTATGGGAGAATACAAGTCGGGCGTATTCTTGGGGGACGGAGTCGATTATGCGGGTGAGATTGTCCGTGCGGATATAGGGATTTCGTTGCCCGAAGAAAGTTACGCTTTGCTTACGGATAAGGCGGACGTCGCCGCATTGCTCTCTCGGCGTAAGAGAAATACGCATAAGGGCAGTTACGGGAAGGCGGCGATTGTCGCCGGTTGCGCGGAATATACGGGTGCGGCGTACTTGGCTACGGCGGCGTGTTTGCGTAGCGGCGCGGGGTATACGGCGTTGTTTACGCCCGCAGAACTGCTGTGTTATTATATGCTAAAAGCGCCCGAAGCGTTATTAAAACCGCTTTGCAAGGGGGATAGGGCGAATTTTGACGAAAAGTCGTTTTCCGCGTTGCTCTCTTACGATTCGGTTGCCTACGGTATGGGTATGGGTTGCAGTATAGAAGTGGCGAAGGGCGCGGCGTATTTATTGCAAAATTATACGGGAAAACTCATTCTCGACGCAGACGCGCTTAATGCTTTGGCGGAATTTGGCGGGGAGAACGTTTTTCAAAATAAGAAATGCGACGTAGTGATTACGCCGCACGTAAAAGAATTTTCCCGTTTGACGGGAGAAAACGTTTCCGAGATTTTGAAAAAAGGGTTGTTTGCCGCTACGGATTTTTCCAAACGGAACGGGATTTCGGTGCTATTGAAAAACGCCGTAAGCGTAATCACCGACGGGCAAAACACGTACGTGAACGCTACGGGGAACGCGGGACAGGCGAAGGGCGGTAGCGGCGACGTGCTTGCGGGCGTGATTGCAGGGTTGTGCGCGCAGGGATTCTCCGCGATTAACGGCGCGCGCGTCGGGGGATATATCGTTGGGAAGGCGGCGGAAATCGCCGCGCGTACGCAGGATACGCGCTCGGTTTTGGCAAGCGATATTATCGGCTGTTTGGGAAAGGCGTTCTTGGAGATATACGATTAGCCCGTGTATCCGAAAATGCGGATAAAGAGAGCGACGATAAGCAACGCCGAGCCGAAAATCAAGTAATAATACGGGAAAGGCGTTATCAAAGAAGTGAGAAGAATTAAACAGCCGCCGACGAGAAATCGTCGGCTGTTGCTTTTTGCAAAGCAAAGGCGTAGGCGCAGCTTGCGTTTGTCTTTGGGGGTGGGTTCGCCCAAATATTTTTGCGGAAGAGCGTCGGCTTCTTTAACGTGCGCGTATACTTCGTTACCCGTCCATATTCGTATGTTTAGCGTTTCACATAAAGCTTTGGCTTCTTCTTCAATGCAGTTGCAAAGAAGAATCTTTTCTTTGGAAGTTTTGACGCGGGATATGCTTGCGATTTCGTCCGCCGTAACGGGCGAGAAACGGATTCTCAAAAAATACAATTCCTTTTCTCCCGTTAAGCGCAGGGAAGAAAAGCGTTGTACGGGCGAGCTGTGCGAGAGTACTACTTGGAAAAAGGAAGTCTTTTGAGCGTCGGAGAGCAAGGATAAATGCGCGAGCAGTTTTTCCTTTTGCGTTTCCTCCGAGTGCTTTAAGCGCAGGCGTTTGCGCTTGTTTTGTCCGAGTATACCCACTCCGATGACGGCGATACAGCCGCAGAGCGCGGCAAAAAGCAGGGCGAGAACCATACTCGAACCCAGGTAGCGGAACAGGCATAAAAAGAAAACGCCCGTTAGGAAAAAGGTAAAAATCAAATCGGAAATAAATGCAGATTTTTTCATACGTAAATTTTTGACAAGAATTTTGCATTATAAACTTGAAAAAAACGAAAATATATTGTATAATGGTAAAAAGACGAAAAAAGGAGACGAAACGGTGCGAATAGGGATTTTCGGCGGTTCGTTCGACCCCGTACACAGCGAGCACGTGCGCCTTGCCGCGGCGGCGATTGAAAGTTTGGCGCTCGATAAACTGTTCGTGTTGCCCGCGCATACGCCGCCGCATAAACCGGGGAAGAAATTGACGAGCGACGGCGCGCGTTTGGATATTTGCCGTTTGGCGTTTGCGGACTTGCCCAAAGCGGAAGTGAGCGATTATGAAATCAGGCAGGGCGGGACGAGTTATACCTATCTTACCTGTCGGCATTTCAAAGAAACGTACGATAATGCGGAGTTGTTTTTTCTCGTCGGGACGGATATGTTGCGAGATTTTCCTACTTGGAAAAATCCCGAAGGCATTTTAAACGACGCAACGCTTGCCGTGTGCGCGAGAAACGAGGCGGACGATTGGTTGGAAAAGGAAAGTGCGGCTTTCGAAGAACGGTTCGGTAAAAAATTTGCCGTCATCAATTATAACGGCGCGCCCGTTTCTTCTACGTATATCCGTGTTTTGGCGGGCGCGCAAATGCCGTTGTCGCCGTACGTGAACGAAAGCGTAGAGAAATATATTTACGAAAAGGGATTATATGCGATTCCGCGCGCAAGCGAAGCGCTTGTCTTGCAAAAGCCTTCCCGCGCGGCGCACAGCTTACGCGTTGCCGAAACGGCGGCGAAACGCGCTACGTCTTTGGGATTGGACGAAGAAAAAGTGATTACGGCGGCGCTCTTTCACGATTGCGCGAAAAATATTCCGCAGGAGAGCAACCTTTTGCAAGGGTTTGCTTTGCAAAAGGAGTGGGGGGACGTGCCTCCGCCCGTACTACATCAATTCACGGGCGCTTACGTGGCGCAGCAAATCTTTCAAATACGGGACGAAGAGATATTGGACGCAATTCGCTTTCACACGAGCGGACGTTCGAATATGACGACTTTGGGCGCGCTCATATTTCTCGCCGATATGGTGGAAGCCGCAAGAAATTACGAAGGCGTTGACGTTTTACGAAAGTTGTATTGGAAGGAAACGCCTAAAACCGACTCCCGTCGGTATCTGTTCGAGTGTTTGCAAGAAGCTTTGCGAAGAACGATAGAGTATTTGGAAGAAAAGGGCGAAAAGGTGTATCCGCTCACGAAACGGGCGTACGAATTTTATAAGAATAAGAGCTAAGGAGAACGAGTATGGAAAACAAAACGGTAACGAGCAGACAGTTGGCTTTGTCGGTATGTAAGGCGCTTGCAGACAAGCGCGGGAAAGATATCGTTAGCTTATACGTGCGCGAAAAGACGGATTTATGCGATTATTTCATTATTGCAAGCGGAAGCAACGCGCCGCAAATCCGCGCGATGGGCGAGCGGGTGGAAGAACTTGTGGAAAAGGATTTAGGGCTTGTGCCGACGCGAACCGAAGGGGTGCGCGACGGGCGTTGGGCGGTGGTCGATTACGGCGACGTTATCGTACACATATTCAACGACGAAACGCGGCTTTTTTATCATCTCGAACGGCTTTGGACGGACGGGGGTAACCTTGAACAGTTCAACGATAAGACGGAAGAATTTGAATCTGTTTCCGCAACGGAAAGTAAATAAGAGAAACTGCATAAACGAATACCTGCCCCGCCCGTTTTTGATAACGGACGGGGCAGGTGCGCTTTGAAAGATGTGTGTTACGGGCAATTTTTATTTAAAACGGATTTGTTTGGGTTCGCCAAAGCTTGATTTTACCCGTTTCTTGCGTTCCACGATATAATATACGGGTTCGCTTGTTGCAGGAGGGGCTTCTTGCTTTGGCTCTTCTTTTACCGGCTCGTCTTTTTGCACGGTCCGTTCTTGTTTGCGGTAGGATTGTCCTATACGGGCAAGGCGCAAAACGTGTACGCCTACAAAGCAAAGGGCGAAAAGAAGTATTAACCAAAAAATCCCGAAAGCGGAAGAGAGTAAGAGTGTTTGCATAGGGAAAGTATACATCTTTTTTATCGTCATAAATTGACGGAAAATGGAATAAAGAAAAGGCGTTTGTCGTATAATCGAGCTATGGACAGACAAACACAGACAAACGACGTTTTTACCAAAGCAAACGAAGATGCGGAAAAGGGCGTGTTTTTGACGAGCAAGGACGCGGAAGAGTTCCGCGCGTATAAAAGACGGAAAAGGATGACGGAAGTGGCGCTTGCCATTGCTCGTTCGGAAGGTTCGCTGTTTTGCGGCGAAGACGTGCAACGGGTATGCGAACGGGCGGTGCGTTTGCAACAGGCTGCGATAAAAATGCCGCTGTCCAAATTGGCGCAGGCGAAAGGATATCTTGCGGGCAGTTTCGTGCGCATGGATTGCGTGGTGGGCGGAAACGGAGAAACGCTGGCGAAAGTCAAGGCGTTCGAGGCGCGCACGGCGGTAAAAAAAGGAGCGAAAGAGATTACCGTGCCCGTAACGCCGTCCTTATTCGACGGCTGTCGGTACGCGGAAATTCGAAAAGAGCTGAAAAGAGTGAAGCGCGCAATCGGCAAAACGGCGTTGAAGGTGCGCGTGGAGAAAATCAGTTCGCCTACCGCTCTTTCTCGGCTTGCAAGGATTTCCAGCGAAGTCGGCGCAAAGTATTTCAGCGTACCGTATTTTGCAGGTTGCGAACGGTTGCGGCTGGATTTAACGGGCGGTTGTTTCTTGGAAACGACGGGGGTAGAGCGTTTGGAAACGTACCGCGCGCTTACGGAAAAGGGAGTGGAACGTATCGCTACCGATAATGCGTGGGAGATTTACAACGATTGGATGCGCGAGGCACAGGAAACCCCGTTGGTTTCCTCCGAAGCGGAAAAGGAAGAAAACGGCGTGGGAGATAACTTACCGCCTTGCGTATCGGCTGCCAAAATTTTGGCGCTTGCCGAAAAGGAGAAAACGGAAAAGGAAGAAAACGGAAATACGGACGATAAAAACGCGGGTAAAAAACAAGATATGGAAATACGGTTGTTATAAGCAAAAACCGCCTGTCAAAGGCGGTTTTTTCGCGCACGTTTGGGGGCATATTCACAAAACGCACGGCGTATAATAGGGGTATGAAAAGGTTATCGAAAAGGGTTATCGTATGTTGTATCGCCGTGGCGTTTATTTTCACGGCGGCGGTGGGGCTTTGCGTGCAGGCATTATACGCGCCGCAAGCGGTGTTTGCAACGGAAGGAGAGTTGAAAATCGTTTTGGACGCAGGACACGGGGGTATCGACGGCGGCGTTACCGGGAAGAATACCGGCGTAAAAGAGAGCGACGTCAATTTGCAAATTACGTTTGCGCTAAAAGTGGCTTTGGAGAAAACGGGATTTTCCGTCGCTTTGACGAGAAAAACCGCCGAAGGCTTGTACGATACCACAGCCAAAGGGTTCAAAAAACGGGATATGCAACGGCGAAAAGAGATTATCGAGAAAGAAAAACCCGTTTTGGTGATTTCTATCCATCAAAATTATTATCCGTCGCAAAATCAGCGGGGCGCGCAGGTGTTTTACGGGGATAATAATCCGAAAAGCCGCTCGCTTGCGACGGTATTGCAAACGAATTTGAACGCCGCTTACAAAAAACAGGGCGTTAAGGCGAGAAATTGTATGTTTGGGGATTATTTTATGCTGAAATGTTACTCCGCGCCAGCCGTTATAGTCGAGTGCGGATTTTTATCCAGTCCTGCCGACGAAGCGTTGTTGACGGACGACGCGTGGCAAAAAACGTTGGCGAACGGGATTGCCGAAGGGGTAATGGCGTATTTTACCGAACAAACGGCGTAAAAGGATAACGGAAATTTCGCAGAATTGCTTGTTATTTTTTTGTCAGTGTGTTATAATATAAGGTAAGAATTGCAAGGAACGGTGGGAAGCGTATGGAAAACGCGCAGGCGGCGCAAATCAATCCCGTAACGTTGGCGTTTTTGGGCGACGCCGTGTATTCGCTGTACGTGAGAGAAAAGCTCGTGAAATCGGGTAAGGGCAAAGCGGCGGATTTACAGCGGGCGGCGGCGAACGTCGTGTCCGCGCGCGGGCAAAGCGCTTTTTTGGAAAAGGTGCTCCCCCTGCTCACCGAAACGGAAGAAGAAATTTACCGTCGGGGCAGGAACGCAAAAAAACCGACGAAAAGCAAGAGCGCGAGCGTTGCGCAGTATTGCCGTTCTACCGGCTTTGAAGCGGTGCTGGGTTATTTGCATTTGACGGGGCAAAGCGAACGGATTGACGAGCTGCTCGGCTTGATAGACGAAGCGCAGTTACAAGGCGTGGCGCTTGAAAAAGTATATAAACCGTAAAGGAACAATTATGAAAACGGAAGGAAGAAACGCAGTTATAGAGCTGTTGAAAACAGGAAAAAATATTGATAAGTTGCTCATTGAAAAGGGGGCGCAAGGTTCCGTTTCGATGATTTTTGCCGAGGCGAGAAAACGCAATATTCGCGTACAGTTTGTGGACAAGCAGGTCTTGGATAAAGAGAGTGTTTCCCGTCGTCATCAAGGGGTTATCGCGTTTACCACCGATTACGAATACTACGATTTGGACGAGATTATCGGCGAGAAAAAGAGCGAAAAAGGCGGGTTTATCGTGCTTTGCGACGGGATTGAAGACGTGCATAATCTCGGCAGTATTTTGCGTGTGGCGGAGTGCGCGGGCGCGGACGGCGTCGTGATTCCCCGTTCTTCCAGCGCGTCGGTAACCGAGAGCGTTATCCGCATTTCCGCAGGCGCGGCGGAGCATATGAAGGTGGCGAAGGTGTCCAATTTGAACCAAGCGGTGGAAACGCTGCAAAAAAACGGGTATTGGGTATACGCGCTCGAAGCGGGCGGAGAAGATATTTACAAGGAAAAATTCGAAGGGAACGTGGCGCTCGTCGTCGGTGGAGAAGATAGCGGCGTGAAGCGTTTGACCAAGGAAAAGTGCGATAAGACGTTGTCGATTCCCCTGCAAGGGAAAGTAAATTCGCTCAATGCTTCGGTGGCGCTCGGTATCGCCGCGTACGAAGTGGTGAGAAACCGCATTGGCGGTTAAAAAGGATAAGTATGCAAGACGAGAAAAAACCATTACAACAGGAAACGGACGAAACGCTCGTTTTGTTGGCGCAAAGCGGGGAGAAGGCGGCGGAAGCGGAGTTGTTGCTTCGATACCGCAATCTCGTGCGCTTTTACGCGCGGAAATTTTTTCTTGTCGGCGGAGAGACCGAAGACTTGATTCAAGAGGGTATGATTGGTTTATATCAAGCCGTAGGCAGTTTCAAAACGGACGGCTCGGACAAGCGCAGTTTCAAAAAGTTTGCCTCCCTTTGCGTGTGGCGGCAAATTATCGACGCCGTAAAAGTGGCGGCGGGGAAGAAGAACGAACCGTTGAAAGATTACGTATCGATTGCGGAAGAGAACGTTGCGTTTGCCAAGCTCGACCCCGAAGAAAGTGTGATTTTGAACGATGACAGAAAGGAATTGAACGAACGGATGTCCCGTATTTTGACGGATACCGAGTTTAAAGTGTTTACGATGTATATGGACGGCAGGAGCTGTTCGGAAATATGTGAAATTACGGGTAAGGGGTATAAGAGCGTGGACAACGCCATACAGCGTAGCAAGCAAAAGCTCCGCAAAGCCTTACAAAGCGACGAGAACAAAGGAGAGTAACCTATGGCATATTTGGCGTTATACCGCGCGTTCCGCCCGACGAGTTTGAACGACGTCGTACGGCAGGAACATATCGTGACGGTGCTAAAAAATCAAATTGCGACGGGCAGAGTGGGGCACGCATATCTGTTTTGCGGACCGCGCGGTACGGGGAAAACGAGTATCGCAAAAATTTTTGCAATGTCTATCAACTGCGAAAACCCCGTAGACGGGTCCCCTTGCGGAAAGTGTTTTGCTTGCCGCGCTTTATCCGACCCTGCCAATTTGGATATTTCCGAAATCGACGCCGCATCCAATAACGGCGTGGACGAGATGCGCGATTTGCGCGAAAAGGTGCAATATCCCCCCGTTGCGGGCAAATATAAAGTATACATCATCGACGAGGTTCATATGCTTTCGCCGGGCGCTTTCAACGCGCTTTTAAAAACGTTGGAAGAACCGCCTGCGCACGCGGTGTTTATTCTTGCAACGACGGAATCGGCAAAAATTCCCGCGACCATTTTATCCCGTTGTATGCGTTTCGATTTTAAGCTGATTCCCCAAGCGGATTTGGAAGAAAGACTCCGTTACGTATTCGACAGTATCGGTAAAAAATACGAATCGGAAGCGATTTCGGCGATAGCAAGGGCGGGCGCAGGAAGCGTACGAGATATGCTCTCGATAGCGGATACCTGCGTATCGTATGCGAGCGGAACGCTGACGTACGCCGACGTTACCACCGTGCTTGGCGGTGCGGATTTTTCGGGCGTGGCGGCGTTTTGCGAAGCGGTGCTTTGCGGAAATGCGGGCGAAGCGTTCGAACGCGCGGAAGCCTTCCTTGCGGCAGGAAAGAGCGTTGGCGTGCTTGTGAAAGACGTGATGAATTTTCTCAATTCTTGCGCGGTGGCGAAAATTTGTCGGGACGGAAAGAATATTCTTGCGTTACCCGATAGCAACTACGCGGAAGTATTGCGCGTGGCAAAGGCAGCGGACGGACACGGCTTGCTCCGCGCGAGTGAGATTTTTGCGGAAGTGGAGCAAACGCTTAAATATTCCGCTTCTCCCCGTATTCTTTTCGAAACGGCGGTCTTGAAAGCGAGTATGCCCAAAAACGATTACGATATCGAAGCGCTCCTTACCCGTATCGCCGCTTTGGAAAAGAGATTGGAGGACGGTGCGATTGTACAAGCGGCGACAACACCCGTAGAAAAAGAACCTGAGCCGACGGTGGCGGCGAAACCCGTGGAAAGGGTTATAGAGAAACCGTTGGTAAAGGAAAGCGTTGCGCCTGAAATGGAAGCGCCGCCCGACGAAGAAGAAACGGGCGGAAACGTGTATTTCGACGAAGGATTCCTACCCCAAAAGAAAACGGTGGAAAAGCCTACGGTTGCGACTACTTCTACGCCTACGGTAAAAACGGGTGTGAAAGGGGACGCAAAATCGGTGTTCGGCACGTTTTTGCGTTCGCTGCGGAAAACGGGCAAAAGCGGCGTGCTGTTTGCGATTTGTATGGATTTGGAGTATGCGTACGAAGGGGATACGTTCACGTTCTATACAGACAGCGAAACTATATACAATTCGCTCGTGAAACCCGAACATTATCCCATTATAAAGGCTTCGTTCGAGGGGATAGGCGTTGCGGAGAGCGGATTTGCAATCAAGCTCCGCGGCAAGGCGGCGGATACGTTCAATCGGGATTTGGACGCATTGAAACAGACTTTTAACGGCGTGAAAATCGACGTAAAATAACGGAAGTATTATTCGGAGGAAAAAGAAATGGCAAATTTCAAAGGCGGAAACAACAACATGCAAAATTTGATGCGTCAAGCGCAAAAGATGCAGGAAGAAATGGAAAAGACAGCGGAGCTTTTAGACGATTGGGAAATTGTCGGCACGGCGGCAAGCGAAGCGGTAGTTGTGTATATGAACGCGAAAAAGATTATTAACGGTATCGAACTCGACGAAAGCGTCGTAGACCCTACCGACGTGGAAATGTTGGAAGATTTGATTATGGCGGCTATCAACGACGGGTATGCGAAAGCGGACAAGGTATACGAAGAAAAGATGGGTAAGTACGGGAACATGGGCGCTCTCGGCGGTATGCTTTAAGCGGTGAGCCACCGCTGGCGCGTCTTGCTATCTCTCGGTAGTGCTTGTATGTAGCGTTATCGTGAACATAAAAGGAAGCAGTATGGATATATTTATTGAACCGATAGGGAAACTCGTCAACGAGTTTTCCAAATTGCCCGGAGTGGGCAAAAAAACGGCGCAACGGTACGCCTATAAAGTGATTGATATGAGCGAAGCGGAAGCGCGTGCTTTTGCCGACGCGATTATCGGCGTGAAACGCAAGGTAAAATATTGCAAAGTGTGCGGCAATTTTACCGAAGACGACGAGTGCTCGATTTGCCGTATACGGGATAAGAGCGTGATTTGCGTGGTAAAAGAACCCAAGGACGTGGCGGCGATTGAAAAGCTGCGCGAATTCAAGGGCGTATACCACGTTTTACACGGCGTTATCGACCCCCTTTCGGGGGTTGGTCCTAACGATATCCGCATACGGGAGCTGCTTGCCCGTTTGCAAACGGGGGAAGTTAAGGAAGTTATTGTGGCGACCAATCCCGACGTTTCGGGGGACGCGACGGCGATGTATCTTGCCAAACTTATCAAGCCGTTGGATATCAAAGTAACGCGCTTGGCGCACGGTATTCCAGTCGGCTCGGAAATCGAATACACCGACGACGTAACGCTTGCGCGTGCGTTTGTGGAGAGAAATCTTTTATAAATTCAATAAATAGTAAACCCGCAAGCCAATTCGGCTTGCGGGTTTTTCGTATATTTTTTGTAAAATGCAGACAAACTGTACGTATGACGGAAAAGATAAAAATTTATGAAAACGACGGCAGGTCGCGCGAAGAAAAGGAAACGTGTTTTCCCTTGGCGAAAACGGAAGAAACGCGAAAAACGAAAGGGGTAAGTACGAGATGACGGGTAAAAACAGACAAAACTATAATAAGAATTACGTGGCGTACGTACACTCGTTCGACCCACCCACGGAGCATTTTAAAAACTGTTTCCGCGCGTTTATGGTCGGGGGATTGATTTGCTGTATCGGGCAATTTTTGCGGTATATTCTCGAATTTGCGTTCGGGTTGCAAGGCGACGAGCTTGCAGGAACGGTAAGCGTGATTTTGATATTTTTGGGGACGCTTTTGACGGGGCTTGGCGTATACGATAGAATCGGCAAAAATGCGGGTGCAGGCTCTATCGTTCCGATTACGGGGTTCGCCAATTCGGTGGCTTCGCCTGCCATTGAATTTAAGACGGAAGGTATGGTGTACGGTATGGCTGCGAAGATGTTTATCGTCGCAGGACCGATTATTGTGTTCGGCGTATTAGCCGGGACGGTTGTGGGGATAATTTATCTATTTTTATAGTTAAAATTACTTTATATAATAATGAAAAGTTAGAAATTGTTAAACTGCTTGTTAAATATCGTCATTTACAATAATGACGGGCGATGATAAAATGTATAGTGTAAAAGTGTATCCTTGTCGGAAAAGCTTTTGCGCTATATATTTTTTTTGAAAAGGGAAGAAAAGGAGAGTAATGCTATGAAACATTGGAGAAAAGCATTAACTTGCGGTTTGATGGGTATCGCAGCCGTTTGTTTTTCCGTTTTCGGGGTTGTCTTGCAGCCCGCAAACGCATTGGACGGCGGTATTACGTATACGGGAAACGATTTTTACTGGCAAAAGGTAGACGGCGTAGCGAACGATAGCACGACGTCGACGATGTACGTCAATTCGCCAAAAGAAACGAGCGAGGGCGGTTGGAAAGCCGTAGGCAGAAGCGCGGCGATTGGGGGAAATTCCACCATTGAGATTTCCATAACGGGAAATATTACCAAGGGATATGATACCAATGGCGTCGAACAAACCTATTGGGGATATAATTGGATTATTTTCCAAGATACGTCCGAATTGTTTGCGAATACGTCCGATAATATGCTTACTTCTGCGGAGTGGACGCCTAGACGCGTACGCGATACGGACGGCGACGAAAAGAGCGATATGCCGGCCAATTCCGCAGGAAACTGGTTGGCGATTGCGTTCGGAAGCTCGGAAGGCGGCGTAAATTTATATGAGTGCGATAGCGGCGTCGTAACGAAAAAGGCGACGATAGCGACGGAAAATTACAGTACTTATCAAAAAACGGCGACTATTGTTATCAGTACGACGGATACGGCGACCGGCGTAACGTTGGCAATCGATTACATCGTAGACAGCACTACGTACACGTACGTACATACCAGTGAAAACAATGCCCTTTGGGGGGAACAAACGTTTACTATCGGATATTTGGGCAACGCAACGTGCGCGTCGGGTTCGAGCGGCGAAACGTTTACTTATACGGCAAACGTTATTTCCGCGTCTTCGTCCAACGTTTACAAAAGCTATAACGCGTTGGCGGAGTCGGATTGGGTAAAAACGACGAATATCGAAACGACGGGGAGCGCTTTGCGCGTAAAAGCGCCTAGCCGTCCTACGGGCACAACGGACGTATTCGAGTCTTATGCGGAAACCGGACAGGTGGGAGGCAATTCCACCATCGATTTGACGATGACGGGTACGATTAAGCGGGGTACGGATTGGGAAGCAGACGAACCGCTTTGGGCGTACGATTGGATTTTATTTAAGAATACCAACAAAAATTCAGGGTGTGAGTGGCATCCTGCGAAGCTGAACAGCTATCAAGCGGGGGAAAATGAAAACTGGATTGCATTTGCTTTCGGCGCGTCGGTTGCTTCGGTAGATAAAGAAAACGGCGTACCCGCGGGCGCGGCGTTGTACGAGTGTAACAACGGGGTGATTACGCCCGTGGCGATTCACTCGGAAGATTGGAAAGGCACGGCATCGGCGGAAGGGTATATGAGCGGTTACGACGTATGGTACACGTACGCGCAAACCACGCATATTAAAATTACGACGAAAGATACCGATACGGGCGTGTTCGTCAAGTTGACGTATTACGCTTGCGATTATAAGGGTGGTGAAGGTATTACGCAAACGGGGTATGTATACGAATATACGTACGTGAGCACGAATACCAATCTTTGGGGCGACCAAAGCTACGTTATCGGGCATTACGGCAACGGTGCGTTTAACGATACGGAAAATTATTCGTACGATATCCGTATTATGAATTCGCCGTCTACCAAGACGAACAACGTTGCGGGCGACCCCGACCAATGGGCGTTGCAAGAAAGCGTAAACGCCACTAACGTAACGTTTTTAGGCGACGACGGTATGCGTTTTGGGTCGGAAACGACCACGACGGCGATGATGTTGAAAAAGAACGTAAAAGCTGATTCGACGATGACGTTTACGATTTATGGGAATTCTCCAAAGAGTAATACCACTTGGGCGAATATGTTTATCGTTTTCAAAAATACAAGCGAAACGTTAGAAGCAGATATCGTACAAAAATATATTAAAGACGGATATAGTAATGCCAATGATAATTGGATGGCGCTATATTTTGGTTCTAATTTTGATTCTGACGACAATGGTACAAGGGATTTTGGATTATACGAGTGTAAAAACGGAGAACTATCGTTTACTGATTATACAGGGTGCGCACCGTATTGGGTTAGCGGTTATGCTTGTTGGTATTTGGGAGATAATCAAACAACGAATATCACGATTGTAACCGAAGATACCGACACAGGAGTAGAAGTCTCAATTGCTTATACTGCATCGGGGTGTACGCACGCAAATACTGTAAATACGGACGGTACAAGTGAAAGATATGAATATAACATTTCGTACACTTCCGATAATACGGCTTTGCGTGGGGATTACGGGGTATCCGTGGGTTGTTACGCGCAGATGAACGATAGTGAATACATTGACCTTAAGAATATGGCTGTGTATGAAAAGGGTATCGACCAAACTGCTGTTGGCGCAACGAAGAGCGGTATGTACGTGCAAGACGTACGCGGGGCGTCTTTGAGTATGGACGGCGACGTAGCCGTGAACTTCTATGTGGCGCTCGCTCCTATCGTTTGGAAAGACGCCGAAGCGCAAGTGGATATCTATATGGATAATCAGCTGTATGCTTCTTCCTTCTTGGAAGATATCGAAAAGGACGCGCTGACCAATTATTACAGAGTGTCTTGCGGCGTTCCGCCGAAAGATTATCAAAAAACGCTGCGCGTGGTGTTATCGCTTCGGGAAAACAGGTACGTGATTTACGAAGGGCAGGTTATTACGAAGTATATCGATTCGGCGAAAACCACGTACGGAAGCGCGACGGACGAAGCGGGAAAAGCTACCTATAACGCCGTTTTGGCTTTGGAAGATTATTGTAAAGCGGCAAGAGAATATTTCTCGCCCGACGAAGTGACGGAAGAAGAGAAGGTTGCGGATACAGACGTGGACGTAAGCGGCGTAACGGAAAGCGCGCCGATGGAGTATACCGTTTGGAATACCGATAACGAGGATATGTCGTATAAAGATTTTGCGTTCAACAGCGTAACGCTTGTGTTGGAAACGGAAACAACTTTCCGTTTGTACGTCTACACGAACAAAATCGAAAAGTATAACGTATCGCTTTATATGGGTACGCCGCCCGAAACGCTTATCGACGAGTTTATTACTCAAAGCGAGGCACAGGCTTGGCAACACGCAGATTGGATAGAATCGAAAGACGGATATTCGTATTACTATGTAGAAATATCGGGTATAGCCGTCAGCGATTTAGATAAAAAATTTGCCATTACGGTAGAAAATAAGGTCGATTTCAGCAGATGTACTTATACGTGTAGCGTTTACAATTATATGCGCACGGTATTTAAGAAAAATACGGACGCGGCACTTGTCAAGCTTTTGAAATATATGTACGTATATCATCAACAAGCCACGGCGTATAACGTGGCAAATGCGTAAAAGGAGAGCGGAAAATGGATAAGAAAACCTACGAAGAAGTACGTATTGAAATTTACCGCTTTAACGATGCGGAAGTACGGGCGGCAGATATTTTGGCAACTTCGCCCGGCTCTGATAATAACGAAACGCCCGGTATGGGGGAAGATATTTTCGGTTAAAAACAATCGAAGGGAGAGCGTGCTTATGAAAAAACTGTTAATAATGCTTATGGCGCTCTGCCTTTCGTTTGGCGCGTTCGGTTTCGTTGCTTGTAACGATAACGGCGACGATATTACGCCGCCTGCCAACGAACAAACGGACGGGGACAACGCCCAAAACGGCGATACCACGGACGGGGACAACGCTCAAAACGGTGATACCACGGACGGGGACAACGCCCAAGAAAGCGAAAACGGCGACGCTACGGAAGATAATCAAGAGCCGACTATTACGGGTAGACCGGGGGAATTGCCGATACTGCCCGTTTGACGAAAGAAAAAAGGATAAGAAGAAACCGCCGCGGTTTGCACCGCGGCGGTTTTTCTATACGGAATTATTCTTTGTTTTGTTGCGACTCGTAAAAACTGGGGCTGACGCCGAAATATTTTTTGAAGCTGCGGCTGAATACGTAAATAGAAGAGTAGTTCAAGTGTTCCGCTATCTTCGTGATAGACATATCGCCTTCCTTTAAAAGCTGTTCGGCAAGCAAAAGTTTTCTTTCAGAAAAATATTGATAAATGGATTTCCCCGATTTTAATTTGAAAATACGAGAAATATACACGTAATTATAATGCAATGCGTCGGCTATTTCCGTAAGGTTATTGATGTTGGTCAAATGTTCGTCAATATAATGGATAATTTTATAAAAAAGATTCTGTTCTTCAAAGCCTTTGGGCGAAGTGTATTGCGTAGTCGGCAATTCTTGATACGTCTGCCAAAGGGAAATGCAAAACGTTTTTACCATCAGTTCGAATTTCAAATCGGAAAATTTCGTGGATTCCTGAATAACCGAGAGTAGGGAAACGAACGTTGTTGCCCACGCTTGCGAATTATGCACGCGAAGGTGCGTGGGCAAATGCAGGAGCGTCGGGGAATATAAAATGTCCGTTTTGAACTTGGAATCGGGTATAAAGCTGAAAGAAATAAAGTAATACCGTAACGGTTCTTTGGAGTCGGATATGATTTTATGCCGTTCGAAAGGCAAAGAAACGAATAAATCGTTCTTTTTAACTTTAATCGGCACGTCGTCGCAGTAAATTACACCTTTTCCGGACACGATAAACGTCAATTCGAAGAAATCCCAATGCGTGTGCGTTTTGCTGACGGCGTTGTCGTCGCAATAGATTTCTCCTAATTGATACAAAATCAATTCGTTGATGATTTTCGGGTCCATCAAAAAATTGAAATCATATAAAAACTTGTTTTTTATCGTGTCAAGGTTTTTCATAAACTCCCCGATTACAGCGTCTTTTTTTCATTGTATCACAAAAAAAATATTTTAGGGATACTTAAACGGCTTTGTGTAAAAAAACGTTAAACAAATCGAAAAAAAGTGCTAAAAAACAAAGGCGCGTTGTGGGGTAAGGTTGATTTTTGTTAAATGAAAAGTCTATTATTGTTATTCCAAAGGAAGCGTTTATTTATTATAATGTATAATAAGTAAAATTTTATTTACACAAATAGGCGGTAAAAATATGAAAAGGAGAACAATCAAACCAATTCTGGTAATGCTGTTGTTGTGTCTGATGATGATTTTCGTCGGCTCTTGTTCTACGGCGCACGTGGAAATCGACAGAGACGGGTCGGGTACGGCAACCGTTACCATTGCAAAAGGCGAGGGTATCTCGGAGAACACGATTCGCGATGAAATGCGCGAACTTTTCGAAAGCGTGGGTATCGCTTCGGACGGCGACGAACACCGTTTGACGATGGAGTCTTTGACGGAAAGCGAAGAGTATTATACGGTCGTAATTTCCTTCAAGCGAATTCAGTACATAAAAGGTATCGGTTCGTTCGGGTATCAAGACTCAACGGTGTTTTTGGAGGATAACAATGCTACGCAATCGTTGAAAAATTGGAGCGAAGGCAATTACGGCTCTTTCCAATCGTACACCGGGAACATCTATAAGTTCGAAAAGAGCGACGCTTTGGCGTTCGACCCCGTACACGTGGAATCGGGGAATAAGATTCTCGTAAATCCTACGGAGGCGCAAAGACAAGCGGGCGCGTCGGGGTTCTTGGATAGGGACGGGCTTTTGTCGCAGCACAAGCGCGGCAAGGCGTTCACTTTCTTCCTTGCCGATTTGGACGGTTTACAAAGCATTACCTTTTCGTTTAAGGGAAACGTTATTGCCTACGGCGGACAAAACGTAGAAATGGTGGACGAATCCACTATTACGGTGAGACCCGTTGCCGTAAATGCGAATATCAAGGGCTTGGACGAAAACGGTAACCCCGTTATTTCCGACGAAACGGTAAACTGCTTTATCGGTTGCGTATATTTTCAACTGGAATTCAGCCCCGTATTGATGTGGACGCTCATTATCGGCGGCGCGGCGCTTGTAATCTTCATTATTCTCGGCATCGTTAAGGGTTGGTTTAAGAAGTTCGTACACAGTAAAAAGACGAAAAACTTTTTCAGAAACTACGATTTATACGTGATGATGATTCCTACCATCGTGCTGCTCGTACTGTTTATGTACATGCCGATGAGCGGTGTCATTATGGCGTTTAAGAATTACCGTATCGAAGACGGTATGTTCGGTAGCGAGTGGGCGTCGTATGGCGGATTTAAGAACTTTTACGACCTATTTACAAATCCTGCCGTAGATTTCTGGCGACTGACGGGGAATACCTTTATGCTGGCGTTGCTACGCTTCATATTCGGGTTCGTTTGCGCGGTGTTCTTGGCGCTGTTGTTCAGTTATCTCAAACCCGGACGTTTTAAGAAATGGGTACAGACGATTTCTTACTTCCCGTACTTCATTTCTTGGTTGACGATTTCGGGTATTGCGTACCTGTTCTTGGGAAGCGACGGTATCCTGAACGATTTAGTCGGTATGTTCGGCGGAGAAGCGATTCAATGGTATACCGAACCGCGGTATTGGAGAACGATACTCACCTTTACCTATATTTGGAAAACGGTTGGGTATTCGACAATTGTTTACCTTGCGGCGATTACGGCGATAAATCCTGCGCTTTACGAAGCGGCGAGAATCGACGGCGCAGGGCGTATGGGACAACTGTGGCATATCACGATTCCGGGACTCCTTCCCGTTATCGGGGTGCAAATCATATTCAGTTTGGGTAACTTGGTAAAAGACGATATCGACCAAATTTATACGATGACACAAGGCGGCGCGACGGCGCTTAGAGATACGACGGAAGTGCTCGGTATGGTTATCTATAAACAACGCGGTAACGTATCCGCTTACAGTTCAACGACGGCGATGGGCTTGCTGCAAGGCTTGGTGGCGTTGGTGCTCGTTTCGGTAAGCAATAAGATAGTCAAGAAATTCGGCGTGGAAGGCGCTTACTAAAAGGGAGGTGGAAAAATGGTAAAATCAACAAGTGAAAAAGCATTTGACGTTGGGAATATTATCTTTATGATTTTGCTTTCGGCAATGTTCATATTCCCGCTTTTGATGATTATCTGCGTTTCGCTCTCTTCTTCCGAGGCGATTTCCAAATACGGGTACAGTTTGATTATCCGCGGCTTTACCTTTAAGTGGTATCAATACATTTTCGTGGACGAAAGCGTTTCCATTTTACGCGCTATGCTCAACTCCGTATTCATGACGGTAACGGCTACCGTAATTATGGTTATCAACGTATCGCTCTATTCGTACGCGGTAACCCGTCCCGAATTGCAGATGAGAAAATTCTTCAATCTACTGCTCGTTATCCCGATGCTCTTTGCGGGCGGTACGATTCCTTACTATTTGATTATTAAAAACTTGGGGCTTTTGAACAGCCAATGGGCGATAATCCTTCCCAGCGGCGTCAACGCTTGGTTCATCATGCTCGCGAAAAACTTTTTCAAGAGCTTGCCCGAATCTCTCGTTGAATCGGCAAAGCTGGAAGGCGCGACGAATATCCAAGTACTCTACAAAATCGTAGTGCCGCTTGCTTTCCCCATTATCGCAACCATTATTCTCTATACGGCGGTTGCCGTTTGGAACGACTGGTTCCAAGCGTCGTTATTCTTGGATAGCGCGCACAAGCATTTGTGGCCCGTGCAAGCCGTTTTGAACGAACTCAATACGAGTTTGAACAATACGGGACGCGACCCTACGGTCAGCGCGCAAGGCGTGTACAGCGCGGCAATCGTTATGGCCACGTTGCCTATTGTTATCGTATATCCCTTCTTGCAGAGATTCTTTATCGGCGGTGCGCTTGTCGGCGGCGTTAAAGAATAAGGTGAATTGAAATATTAAGGAGAAAGAAAAAGATGAAAAAGATAAAGAGAATTGCGTTTGGTACGTTGGCAATGCTGATGGCGTTTACCGTCGTCGGCTGCGATAACGGTATCGGCGAAAACGGAACGGGATATTACGATGGGTACGACGCAGGCTATCAAGCCGGTCTTGCCGCCGGTAAACAAGACGGCTACGGCGACGGGTACGAGCTTGGTTACGACGACGCATATACCGACGGCGCTTACGACGACGGGTACAGCAAAGGCTATGAAGACGGTTTTGCAGCGGGCGGCGGCGGAAGCGGCGATACGGGCGACGAAGAAGAAATTATCGTCGGGGAAACCGATTATTCCAAGGTGGATAACGGCACGGGTAAGCTGACCATTTATCTCGACGAAAGCCAAGTATACGGCGTATATCAAGCCGGCTCTCAAGAAGCGGCTGTGGAAGCGGCGATTTCCGAAAAGTTCAAGCAAGATACGGGCTTGAACCTTGATTTGGAAATTATGTACGAATCGCACGCAACGTTTACCAATAAATTCGGCGCGGTTATGGCGGGCGGCGATTGGGATGCGGCGGTAGGCTATCTTGGGCAAGCAGGTTTGAACGAAACGGTGCTTACGCAAGACGTAACGCTCGATTTGTCCAACTATATCGGAGATTACTATAACATCAGAAGAGCGGTGGATAAAAAGGCGTTCTACGCGACGACGACGCTCGAAGACGAGATTATCGGTATTCCCTCCGTCAACAACACGAAAATGAAATCGCTTCTCATCCGTAAGGATTATATGACGCAAGTAGGTTACACCGAAAGCAAGGCGGAAGCGGACGCATCGGGCGGTACGCTTAAATACTGTCAGACGATTAACGATTTCGACGATATGCTCCGTAAAATGAAAGCGCAAATCCCCGAATGTACGATGCCGCTTATCGGTAATTACTACGATATCGAGTTCACCATTTTGGCGGGCGCTTGCGGTACGGCGGGGTATCAATACAGCGCTGTCAACTATAACGAAGACGGCAGCGTAAAGGAAGTCGTGCCCGGGTGGCTTAGCGAAGGTTACCAAGACGTGCTCAACTGGGAGTATAAGTGGCAAAAAGACGGTATTTGGGAAAAAGACCATACGGTAAAACAGGACACGCAAAGATTGAGCGATTACACCAACGGTAAAGGCGCGGTGTATTGCGTAGACCCCACCGTTACCAATCTTATCGACGTGGCAAGACAAGTAAAAGCCGTAAATCCGAACGCGGAATTTACCGTGCTCAATCCTTTGGACGCGGTGGACGAAAACGGCGACGCTATCGAAGGCAGCGGCGCGTTTGCGGAAGTATCGAGAACGCAGGATTGCTTGATTATCAACAAGAAATCGGAAAATGCGGAATTGATGCTTGCATACCTTGATTGGATGTATTCTTCCGTAGAGAACTACGAGCTTTGCGCATACGGTATCGAAGGTCGTCATTGGGAAAAGGACGGCGACGGGTATTATAAATATCCTGCGGGTAAAGAAACTGCGTTTGAAAGAACGCCGCCGTATTCGGGTGCGTTTGCGCTTTTGCACAACGACGAATACACGTATAGAAGATATACGGGCTATAAAGAATACGAAGCGTGGATTGAGAGCGCGGAAAACGCAAACACGATTAAAAATCCTACGGACGGTATGCTGATGTATAATATGACGGCGGATATGTCCAATGCAGTAGGCTTGGCGGAATCGGAAATGTACGCAAAATGCACTACGCCCGCTTGGAACGGTACGGCGGACCCCGCAACCACGTATCCTACCTACGTAGCTTTGTATAAAGAACAAGTAGGCTACGGCGCGACGAAGAACGGCGTGCCCGACGATACCAAGGACTATATCCGTTGGTTGACCAATCAATACAACTTCTATATGTTGGCGAGAAAGAAATAACGAGCATTGTATTCTTGAAAGAGAGTTATAGAAGGAGAAAAAGATGAAAGCAAAAATAAAAAACATAGTCGTGGGCGGTTTGTCCGCGCTTATGTTGGCGGCAATACCGTTCGTCGCTGCGACGGTAAATAAAGTAGACGCGCCCGTGACGGCTTCCGCCGCCACGAGCGATATCGCAGCCGAAAACAATTTGGCGCTGAATAAGTGGGACTGGGAAGTGGACGAAATCGCTTCCGGTGTTACGACGTTTGACAGCGACAGTATGTATATGGACGGTATTTCCAGCGTCGGCGGTCCTTTCGCCACGTATAAAACCAACCGTTTGGACGATTTTAAATACTCGATGTATGCGAATTTAAGCCTGACGACGGCGCACGAAATCGACGGGGTGGATTCCGCAAAGGATTGGGACTATTCGACGTTCTATATTTCCTTTATGATAAATTCCGAGACGATTGCGCCCGTATATGCGCGCCCTTGGAGTGGTCCTGCATATTTCAGCGTATGTTTCGAGAAGCTGTACTTGGAATATGATTATTGTCCTACGTGCGAGCGCGCTTTGGAAACCGGCGCTTGTCCCGTGTGTGGCGGTACGGAATACGAAACGAACGGTAGATTGATGAGCGTTATCCGTGTGTATAGAAACGAGTGTTTTGACAGCCGCGGTTACGACCGTGTGGATATCGTGGAAAAGACGTGGTACGAAGGCTGTGAAAACGACGTCGGTAAAGATTTTGATTACGACGGGGATATCGACGAAAAGGACTTGCAAGCAACGGATATCGGCGTGAATTTCGCGGACGGCAACTACCATTGGTTTGATTTCGAAGTAAAAAATAATGCTTCGAACAACGGTATTACGGTAAACTTCTATTACGATAATACGTTGATGTTCACGGTGGACCAAGCGAATACGTTTGAAACGACGACGAGCGCGGGCGTGGATAAAACGCTGACCGTGGATTTTGCAAATACCACGGGTTGGCTGGGTTTTTGGACGGATAGCTCCTTTCCCGATTTGAGCGCGGACAGAACGAACTGCTACGTGGATATTAAACAGTTGGGTATCGCGCCGATTACGAACGGCACGGTAGGCGATTATTACGAAAAAGCGCCCAAGCCCGATTTGCCTATTACCGCATTGACCTATGGATTAAACAATGATTACCCCAAAGGGGAAGAAATAGAAGTTCCGTTAAGCGCATTGTTTTCGTACGAAGGCGACGAAGAGATTACGTACGAGTTTGTGGACGTCGCGACGATGCAGGCTTTGGGCGAAATCCGTAACGGGTATTGGGTATGGACGCCGACGACGGGCGATAACGTATTCGTTCAAGTAACGGCGACGGTACAAGACGGTACGAACGCGAAAAAGGCGACGAACTATCTCGATATTTATTTGTCGGGCGAAGATATTGTGGCAACGCAACTTACTGCGCCTACGGTAACGCTCAACGGCAACGTGGCGAGCTGGACGGCGGTAGAAAATGCGGGCGGTTATAAATATAAAATCGGCGTGAACGGCACGGAAACGACGGCGTCGGAAAATTCCGTAACGCTTAAACATAACGAAACGTTGTACGTAAAAGCGCTCGCCGCGAATATGAATTATTTGGACAGTACTTGGTCTACGTCAGTAACGTATACGGCGACGACGTTGGCGACGCCCGAGGTGAAGCTCAGCGGCACGACGGCGAACTGGGCGGCGATTGAAAACGCGGAAAGCTATAATTATAAAATCGGCGAAAGCGGAGAAGTGCAAAATACCGAAAATACGTACGTAATGGGCTTGACGCACCAGCAACAAATTTTCGTACAGGCGGTGGGCAACGGCACGACGACGCTCGATAGCGAGTGGACGCTTCCTACCACGTATTTGGCTTCGGCTTTGGCTGCGCCCGTTGTGAAGCTCAACGGCAACGTGGCGAGCTGGAACGCAATAAGCAATGCAAGCGGCTACGTATATAAAATCGGCGCGAACGGCGAAGAACAAGCGGCAAGCGGTACTTCCGTAGAGCTTACGCACGGGCAAACGCTGTACGTAAAAGCGCTCGGCAACAATGAAACGAATTTGGACAGTAAGTGGTCTACGGCGGTTTCCTATACCGCACCTACGCTGGATACGCCTTACGTGGAAAGAAACGGTAAAACGGTAAGCTGGGAAGAAGTGGACGGCGCAGAAGGGTACGCTTATAAAATCAACGGCGGCACGGAAGTACAAACGGACGGTACGTCCGTAACGCTTGAAAACGGACAATCGGTTCAAGTAAAAGCGCTGGGGAACGGCAAGACGAGCCTGGATAGCGGTTGGTCTACGACGGTAACGTATACGGCGGTTACTCTTGCTACGCCCGAAGTTACCATTAGCAACGGGGTAGCGAGCTGGACGGCGTTGCAAGGCGCAAACGGTTACGTATATAAAATCGGCGTGAACGGAACGGAAACGAGCGTTTCGGGTACGTCCGTGGAATTGCAACATAACGATACGATTTACGTAAAAGCAATTGGCGACGGCGTAGAATATTTGGACGGCGGTTGGTCTATTCCCAAAACGTACAACGCAGGCGCTTTGGACCAACCCAACGTAACGCTTAACGGCAACGTGGCGAGTTGGACGGCGGTAGACGGCGCAAGCGCGTACGTATGCAAGCTCGACGATACGGAAAAGGAAATTACCGATTGCTCGATAACGCTTACCCACGGACAAACGCTCAAAGTAAAAGCGATAGGTACAGGAAAAGAAGACAGTTATTGGTCGAATTCGGTTACTTACGCGGCTTCCGCTTTGCCTGCGCCTACGGTAACGATTGACGGCAATACGGCGAGCTGGACGGCGGTGGATAATGCAAGCGGTTACGCATACAAAATCGGCGTAAACGGCGAAGAAAAAACGGTAAGCGGTACTTCCGTAACGCTTACGCATAATCAAACGCTGTACGTAAAAGCATTGGGCGACAACGAAACGGCTTTGGACAGCGCTTGGTCGGTTGCGGCAACGTATAAAGCGGCTACGCTTTCCACGCCCGTGGTGGCCTTAAACGGCAATACGGCGAGTTGGACGGCGGTGGACAATGCAAGCGGTTACGCATACAAAATCGGCGTAAACGGCGAAGAAAAGACGGTAAGCGGTACTTCCGTAACGCTTACGCACAATCAAACGGTATACGTAAAAGCATTGGGCGACAACGAAACGGCTTTGGACAGCGCTTGGTCGGAAGCGGTAACGTATAAAGCGGCTACGCTTTCCGCGCCCGTGGTAACCTTAAACGGCAAAACGGCAAGCTGGACGGCGGTAGCCAATGCAAGCGGCTACGTATACAAAATCGGCGCGACGGGTACGGAACAAACGACTACGGCTACTTCCGTAACGCTCACGCATAATCAAACGGTATACGTAAAAGCGATAGGCGACAACGAAACGGCTTTAAGTAGCGTTTGGTCTATGGCGGTAACGTATAAAGCCGCGGCGGTAGCAGCGCCTACGGTAACGCTCGACGGCAACGTAGCGAGCTGGGAAGAAGTTTCGGGTGCGACGGGTTACGTATATACGATAAACGGCGGCGAAACGCAGGTGGTTAACGGTACGTCCGTAACGCTTGAAAACGGTCAAACGATTCAGGTAAAAGCGCTTGGCGACGGCGTAGACAGCGCCGACAGCAGTTGGTCTACGGCGGTAACGTATACGCAAGAGAGCGCAACCCCCGATGACAATCCCGACGATTCGCAAGGCGTTTTGGACGGTATCTATACGGATAGCGGAGAAGACGCAGGCGGTTGCGGTAGCGTAATCGGTACGTTTGGCATAACGGCAATGCTGTTGGCGGCGGGCATAGTTTTGGGATTAAAACGTCGTGGAGAAGAGAAACAATGAAGAAATTATGGGCGAACTTAACGGCTGCGTTGATGACGCTGAGCGTGTTTGCAGGCTGTAACAAAGGAACGGACGACGGCAATATTACGCCGCCGTCTGTCAACACGCATACGTGCGCGTACACGAAGGAAGTGGTCGCTTCCGAATATTTGAAGAAAGCGCCTACTTGCACGACGTCCGCTCTGTATTATTATTCTTGCGAGTGTGGGGAAAAGGGGGACGACTTTTTCGCGGTAGGCGAACCGAACGGACACCGCGGCGGCACGGCTACGGAAACGGAACAGGCGGTTTGTATCGTTTGCCATAAGCCGTATGGCGAACTTTTGTCGCCCGATACGCCCGACGGACCTGCGCACACGCACGTATACGACCAACAAAAAGCAACGGCTCCGTATCAAGCGAGCGAAGCGACTTGTAAAGAGCAAGCCACGTATTATTATTCCTGCGCTTGCGGAGAAAAGGATACTTCGAGAACGTTTGCGTACGGCGACAAGACGGATAACCATACGGGCGGAACGGCTACGGAAACGGAAAAAGCGGTATGCACCGTTTGCGGACAAGAATACGGGGATTATGCAGCGCACAGCCACGTATACGATAAGCAGGTAGCGACGGACGCATATCAGGCGAGCGAAGCGACTTGTAAAGAGCAAGCCACGTATTATTACTCCTGCTCTTGCGGAGAAAAGGATACTTCGAGCGCGTTTGCATACGGTGAACTTGCCGAACACGATTACACCAAGGAAAAGAGAACGAGTAAATATTTGGCGAGCGACGCAACGTGTAAAACACCGAAAACGTATTACTATTGTTGTAGTGAATGCGACGCGGTAAGCGCGGATAAAACGTACGAGTACGGAAACGTCGTATCGCACAGCTATCTTACCGAAGAAGCAACGGTGGTATACTTAAAAGACACGGCGAGATGTAACGCGCCCGCTACGTATTATTACTCTTGCGAGTGGTGCGGTTTGGCGAGCACAACGGACTATTTTGAGTACGGTACGGCTTCGGGCAACCATACGGGCGGTACGGCTACGGAAACCACGCAGGCGATTTGCGACATTTGCGGTACGCCTTACGGGGAAACGCTTAGCCACGTACATACGTATACGAAAGAAGTGGTAAGCGCAGAGCATTTGAAGCAAGCGGCTACTTGTGGTGCGGCGGCGCAATATTGGAAATCTTGTACGTGCGGCACGGACGCGGAATTTGCGGACGCAACGGCGTACTTTACGGCAGGCGAACCTACGGGCAAGCACACGGGCGGTACGGCAACGACGACGAGCAAAGCGGTGTGCACCGTTTGCGGACAAAGCTACGGCGACTTGCTGTTGAGCGAAATCACCGTTTCTTCGGTAACGAGCGGTTATACCCGTTACGATTTGGGTACGCCGTATGCGAATAAGACGGAAGGGTTCGGTACGCAATTCGATACCTGTATCGTAGAAAAGCAGAACGGGCTTACCGACGAAGAGTGGCAACTTCAAGTCAATGCGCTCAAAGAAATGAATTTGCAAAACGTACGTGTCCGTTTCTATCCGGAAATGTACGAAAGGGGTAACGACAACAACGACCCTTACAGCTTTGATTTCAGCAGTTCGAGCGTTGATTTCAATTCACTGGAAATGCAGCATTTGTATCAGCTTTTGGATGCGTTTGAAGAAAACGGCGTGAAGGTAGATTTGAGCTGGTACGGTTGCCGTACGACGTTCAATTCCGAAGACGGCTTGGTAGACGGCAGTTGGCTTGGCGGTACGCTCGGTGAAAACAACAGTAACTGGATGGTTGCGCCTTGGAAGACGAATAATCCCAATGAAGAATACGCCGAATCGGTAGCGGAATGCTTGGATTATCTGTTCAATACGAAAGGGTATACTTGTATCAACGAATACAGTATCTTCCCCGAACCGGACGGACTGTATAAATTGACGACGGAATCGTATATCGCGATATCTACGTCTATCGAATCCCGTTTGGCGCAAAAAGGGCTTTCGGATAAAATTCAGTTCTCCGGCCCTGCAAGTATGGATATAGCGAACGAAAAGTACAATTCTTCCGCATCTACGTGGGGGAATACGGCGTCGTCTTTCGATACGAACTATTTGCAAAAATTCGTTTCCAACGGTTCGAGTGTGTTCGAAAAAATAACGGTTTCGGCGTACCCGTTTACCAACGCAACGAGCAATGCGCAAATGTTGGCAACGGCAAAAGCATACGTATCCGTTTGCAATAAGTACGGTTTGAGTTGGGGGATTGCCGAATGCGGTACTTCGACGGCGACGAGCAACGTCTCCAACGCAGACGCGGAAACGTACGACAGAGCCATGTTTATGGCAAGATTCTTCATCAATCTCGTCAACGGCGGTTGTACGAATATCAAGTATTTCGTATTCAGCGATTGCGGTTACGACAGTACGCTTAACGAGCTTGGTTTGTTCTATTTCCGTAACAAAAATTTTGCGGCGAAACCCGTATGGTATACATGGTCGCTTATTTGTCGTTATACCGATATCGGGAGCGAAGTGTTCCCGATAACGAGTGCGGACAGCAACGTTTGTATCACGGCGTTGAAGCTTCCCGACGGTTCTTGGACGTACGTAGCGGCGAACAACGGCGAAACGGCGAAAAAGGTGGCAATCGTCAACGGTCGAGCGGACCGCGCGAGAAGTATGAATTTGTACGAAGTAAAGGCTTCTATTGCAGGCGGTAGCGAACTGAAAGTGGTTTCGGCAAAAGACACGGTAAGCACGGAAAACGGCGTGGCGGAATTCTCGATTCCCGCAAACGGCGTAGTGGTGCTTTCCAACAAAGCGTAAAGATATAAACTTTCCCCGCAAGCGAGTTTCGCTTGCGGACGAAAGTTTGGAGGAGTATTATGAAAAAATGGTTGGCGGGCGTAACGGGGCTGATGATGGCTTTAACGCTTCTTGCAGGTTGCGGCGGTAATAGCGTTTCAGGGAATCCAACGGGTGGAGAAACGCCTTCGCCCGACGCGCACGTTTGCGTGTTTGATAGACAAATTGTCACGGAACAGTATTTGAAAAGACCGTCAACGGCGAACACGAAAGCGTTGTATTATTATTCTTGCGAGTGCGGGAAGAAAACTACCGAATATTTTGCGTATACGCCGCTGGGCGAAGTGCAGGACGGGTATACCCGCTATAACGTGCAAGCGGCGTTGGCGAATAAGACGGTGGGTTACGGCGCGCAAATCGATACGGACACGTTTATGCCGTGGAACAATCCGCTCGGCGGCGCTTTGACGGCTACGGAAGAAGCGATGATAAAACAGCGTATCGCAGATATGAACCTGCAATACACCCGTATCAAGTTCTTCCCCGAATATTTCGAAAGAGCCAACGATAACGCCGACCCCAATTCGTTTGACGCGGAGGCTGCGGGCGTGGATTTTGAGAGCGTGGAAATGCAATCGCTGTATAAAATTCTGGATATTTGTCAGGAATACGGTATTAAAGTTGATTTGAGCTGGTACGGATGTAACGCTTGGTACAAATCGTACGACGGGTACGTAACGGACGGTACTTGGATGGGATATAACACGTCTAAGAACTGGGTAACCGCGCCGAGAACGGAAGACGGGTTTGACGGTTATGCGGAATATGCGGAAAATATTTCCGTAATGCTTGATTATTTAATCAACGAAAAAGAATACACTTGTATTTACGGGTTTAGCGTTATTGAAGAAATGTTCTACGACGCAAGCGACACGCGCGATTTCGACGAGTATATCGCTTGTTGCGAAGTAATACAAAACCGTTTGATTCAAGACGGGCTTCGCGATGAATTGCAATTCATCGGGACGACGACGCAAAATACGGCGTTGAACGGCCCTGCAAAGTACTTTGCGGAAGAACTGGCAAAGACAAAGCATATCTTCGATATTTGCGGTATGCCCAATTACCGTTGGGAAAACGCTACGGATATGAGCGGGGCTATGTATTATTTCGAAGATATTATGGCGGAGTGCGCCGAAGAAGACAAGGGATTGATTATCTCCGAGTTTTGCCAAGGCGGGCACTTTGAAGACGCCGTAAACAAAACGGATATCGACGATTACGAAGCGGGATTATATATTTCCCGATTTATGATTGCGGCGGCGGATAACGGCATTGCGGCGCTTAACCACTATATCTTGGGCGATACGTGGTTTAACGGTAACAGGGATTATAGCGTAAGCGACGGCGACGTGGACAAATATTATCATAAGTGCGACGGCGATTGCGAAACGGATTGCCAGGATAAATGGGATAATGCAGACGGTTACGTGCATACGATGGGGCTTTGGCAGTATCGCGATAACGATTGGAAAGCGCATCCCGAATATTATTTTTGGGGGTTGATTTGCAAATATACGGATGGCGACAGTACGGTTTACCGTATTCGCGAACAGGGCGAAAGCCGTTTGGATAAAGACGTTATGCTGGTGGCGTTCCAACTTCCCGACAGTTCTTGGTCGTATATGATAGCCAACAATTCCGCGGAAACGCAAAAAATCGCTATTGTCAACGAACGGACGGACAGACCGCAGACTTTGCAAACGTACGTGGTAACGGAATCGGGGATTCCCGAGAACAGAGCGGTGGCTTTGCCGAACTCGTCGGGGGAAATCAACGCCGAAAACGGCGTGGCGCATATTGAACTTGCGCCCAAGAGCTTTACGGTGCTCTCCAATAAATCGTAAAAAAATCGCGTAAGATTCTTCGTAATTGAAGAGACTTGCGCCTTTTTGCGGATATAATAGAAAAAAGTAGGAGTAGGAAATGAAAAAGAAATATCCGATTACAGGGACGTTTATCGACGACGTTACATACGATATGCCCTCGTCTAACTGGACGGAAAAACAGTGGAAGAAAGAATTTGATTACATGAAAAAGTTTGGGCTGGATACCCTGATTATCACGCGCGGAGCTTTTTATTCGCAAAGCGTATATCCGTCCAAATATTTCCCCACGCTCAAAAGGGAAAACGAAGATTTTGCGGCGTTCGTGTTGAAAGAGGCGGAAAAGAGAGATATGCAGGTGTTTATGGGGCTTGCTATTTCCAATTTGACGTGGAACGACGGGGACGCCAAGGGCGAACTTGAAAAAAATAAGATATTTACGAAGGAAGTATTGGAAAGATACGGGGATATGCCGTCGTTTACCGGTTGGTATATTCCACACGAAACGTGCGATAACGTGTACAATATTAAGGAAGTAATGGGAGGCCTTGCGGCGCTTTGTAAGGATAAAACGCCCGATAAAAAGGTTCTTGTCAGTCCGTTCTTCCGCGGGACGCCCATTGACGAAAAATCACCCCGCTCGGCAGAAGATACGGCGGCGGTATGGAAGGATATTTGGGAAAAGAGCGGCAAAGATATTGATATTTGCGCCTTTCAAGACGGTACGGCAAGCTTGGAAGAATACCCCAAGTATTTGGAAGCAATGCAAAAGGTATGCAAAGAACATAACGTTGCGCTTTGGTCGAACGTCGAATCGTTTGAAAGGGACGTTAGACATATGTTTTTCCCGATTCCTTTCGATATTTTACGCGAGAAGATAGAGCTTGCGAAACCGTACGTGGAAAAGCAAATTACGTTTGAATTTTCACATTTTTTAAGTCCGCAATCCATTTTTCCGTCGGCAAGAAATCTCCATGCAATTTACCGTAAATATTACGGAAAAAAGAAATAAGAAGAGGCAGTATTATGAAGAAAAAGAAAATTTCGCAGTTAAGGGAATTTTATCACAAGCATTTGCTCGATAACGTTGTGCCGTATTGGGTAAATTCCGATTTAATCGATAAAGAGAACGGCGGCTTTATTACTTCCGTAGACAGGGAAGGGAAGTCGTATAACGACGATAAGAGCGTTTGGTTCCAAGGCCGATGCCTTTGGACGTTCTCCAAGCTCTGCAATACGTACGGCGTAAAAGACGAGTGGGCAACGGCGGCGGATAAGGGCGCGGCGTTTATCAAAGAACATTGTATCGATACCGACGGGCGTATGTTTTTCGTTGTTACTAAGGACGGCAAACCGCTTCGTAAACGCAGATATTTCTTCTCCGAAAGCTTTTTAGTGGTCGGTTTTGCGGAATACTATTTGCTCCGCAGAAACGAAGAAGATTTGGCTCTTGCGGAAAAATATTTCGATTTTATGTACCAAATGTACAAAGACCCGTCTTGCGACCCGTTCAAGATTACGCCCAAGGAAAACGCGGAAGTGCGCTGTTTGCACGCCAATTCTTATCCGATGGTGCTCGTCAGTTCTGCGCAAACGCTTCGAAGAGCAAACCCTGCAAGAGCGGCGCATTACGACGAGATTATCAAAGACGTTATTGCGGATATGATAAACTTGCATTATAAACAAGATTTGCATTGCGTTCTGGAAAACGTACAATTAGACGGCGGTATTCTCGACAATCCTACGGGGCGAACGATTAATCCCGGTCATACCATTGAAAATTCGTGGTTCTTGATGAATTACGCCAATAACGTAGGCGATAAAGAATTGCTTTCCAAGGCGCTCAATATGTTGAAATGGTCGCTTGATTGGGGTTGGGATAAGGAATACGGCGGTATGTTCTATTTCGTGGACGTATACGGCAGACCTTGCGAACAGCTCGAACACGATATGAAGCTTTGGTGGGTGCATAACGAGTGCTTGATAGCCCTTTTGACGGCGTTGCATTTGACCAACGACCCCGTTTTTGAAGCGTGGTACGATAAAATGCATAAATACGTATTCTCTCATTTTCCCGACAAGAAATACGGCGAGTGGTACGGATATTTGCATAGAGACGGCAGCGTATCGCATACGCAAAAGGGTTCGCTGTGGAAAGGACCTTACCATTTGCCCAGATGCTTGATGCTGTGCGAACAAATTTTAACGGCGATGGAAAACGACGCAAAATTGCCCGATTTGTTATAAAGAAAACCAGAACGGTTGCGTGAAAAACGCAACCGTTTTTACGTATAAATAGGATAAAAATTCCGCAAACTGCTATAAAACGAAAGGGGTAGGTATGCGTTTAATGCAAACGGTGGAATTTAAAAACAAACCGAGAATCATTGCAACGGGTACGGTGGCGGGTCCGAAAGAGTGCGCCGGTATCGTTGGAAAACACGTGGATAAAACGCTTGACGACGATAAATTCGGGGAGAGTACGTATGAAAAGGCGGAGTGTAAAATGCTCGCGTTTGCTATTTCCAAAACGATAGAGAACGCAGGCTTGCAAGACAAAGACGTGGATATGCTCGTTTCGGGGGATTTACTCAATCAAATCATCTCCGCCAGCTTTGCCGCACGCGATTTCGATTTTCCCTTTTTAGGGATATACAGCGCCTGTTCGACGATGTCGGAGAGTATGGCGATAGCGGCGGCGTTTGTCAACGCGGGGTATGCGAAGAAAATCGTAGCGGCGACGGGCAGTCATTTTTCTTCCGCCGAACGACAGTATCGATATCCTTTGGAGCTTGGCAATACCCGTCCGCCCCAATCGCAATGGACGGTAACGGGCGCAGGGGGCGCGCTGATAGCCGATAAGGGGAGCGATATCGCGATTACGCACGCCACGTTTGGCAAGGTGGTGGATTTCGGGATTACCGACGTAAACAACATGGGCGCGGCAATGGCGCCTGCGGCGTGTAACACGATACTCAAACATTTGAAGGAAACGAATCGTACGCCCGACGATTACGACTTGATTGTCACGGGGGATTTGGGCGCGCTCGGCAGCCGTATTTTGAAAGATTTGACGTGGGAAAAGGGCGTGGATATTCAAAAAAATCACGTCGATTGCGGTGAGATTATCTACAACGTCGTGGAAAAGGAATTTCAAGGGGGTAGCGGCGCAGGGTGCAGCGCCGTCGTGTTCAATTCGTATATCATGGATAAACTGAAAAAACGCACAATCAACCGCGTGCTTTTTGCGGCGACGGGCGCGCTGCTTTCTACCGTATCGAGCGGTCAGGGAGAGAGTATTCCTTGCATATCGCACGTCATTGCAATAGAGAATATGTAAAACGCACATACCGCCTTCAAAACAGGGCGGTTTTTTCACGCAATTTTCACGTATTTTTATTATTAAATACTTGACAAAAAACGGGGGGGGGGGGTATATAATTGATATATTATTTTAGCTGTTTCATTACGGAAAGGAGTAAAAATGAAGACGAAAAAATGGGTGGCAGTAGCATTATCCGTTTGTATGTGCGCGAGCTTTGCGGCTTGCGGCGAAAGCAGCGGAGACGATAGCGGAAACGATAGCGGAAACGGTGGCGGAAACGCACATACGCACGCGTATACCGTACAAAACACGACGCAAACGTATTTGAAATCGGCGGCGGATTGCACCAATCCGGCGCAGTATTATTACGCTTGCGAGTGTGGAGAAAAGGGTACGGAAACGTATACGTATGGCGAAGCGTCGGGGCACGATTATACGGACGGCGTTTGCGGCGTTTGCACCGAACCGTGCTTACATACGGAAACGCAATGGGAAACGGACGTAACGGCAGGCTGTCTTACCGACGGTACGAAAAATTCCGTATGCGTGGAGTGCGGAGAAATTTTGGGCGGCGGAAGCGTTGAAGCGACGGGGCATACCTTTGTAAACGGTACTTGTAAGGATTGCGGCGCCGACCTTTGGGACGGCACGGCGGACGTGAGTTGGTATACGGGAGATAAGAGCGAATATTTCATTTATACGGCGGAACAGCTTGCAGGTGTGTCGAAACTGTCTGCGGAAGGCACTACGTTTGAAAACGTAACGCTTACGCTGTCGGCAGGGATAGCCCTTGACGAAAAAGAGTGGACGCCTATCGGAACGGACACTACCAATTGGTTTATGGGCACGTTCAATGGGAACGGTTTGAGCATTTCGAATATGAAAATCACAACGCCGCAAGAGCGCGTAGGGTTGTTCGGATACGTTGCTCCGCAAGGGACGATAAAAGGCTTCACGCTTTATAACGTAGATATCAATATCGATTCGGGGTATTGCTGTGTGGGCGGTCTTGCTGGGAGTTGCTCGGGGACGGTGGAAAATTGCGGCGTGACGGGCAAGATTTCCGTTGGCGCGTCTATATCCACAAAATATGAGTTCGGTTACGTGGGCGGTGCGTTTGGCACGGTTTACAACGCAACGAACGTATTTGCCGATTGCGAAGTGCAAAACGTGTATTCCGACGTGCCTACGCAAGTCGACGTGACGAGAAGAATCGGCGGCTTTGCAGGCTCGATAACGGGGGCGACCAATTGTTACTCGCTTGGGAACGTAACGTACGATTGTCAAGCGGACATTGATTACGGGACAAACAATGTACCTCAAGCGTGGGCGCTTGTCGGCGGTTTTGCAGGGCTTTCGACCGGCGCAAGAAACTGCTATGCGGCGGGCGACGTTATCGCGAAAGGTACGTTTTGGTCGTATATCGGCGGATTTAGCGGCGAATTCTACAATAGCGCTTTGAGCTGTTATGCGACGGGCGACGTTACGGTAAACAGCGTTGATAACAATTTGGCAGGCGGTTATACGGGCGGCTTGATTGGTTACATAACGGAGTACGATGACGGTGGGATAACGTATTGCTACGCAACGGGCGACGTGAACGTGAACGTTAAGGGGAGTCACGACGCAGGCGGACTTATCGGACGCGACGGCGCGACGGGAACAACGAGCGTTAGCGACAGTTACGCGACGGGGAACGTAACGCTCGTGGGCGGTAGACAAAGCGCGGCTGGCGGTTTGATTGGCAGAAATCTTACGGCAAAAACGGAAAAGTCGTACGCGACGGGTAACGTAACGATTACGAATACGGACGCGACGGCGACGACGAACGATTATATGATTATTTGCGAGGCGGGCGGCTTGATGGGTAAAACGTCAGGGAGCGTAGAGAATTGTTATGCGAGCGGAAGCGTAAACGCAACTTCTTATACGGACGCGGAAGCGCGCGTGTACGCATACGTGGGTGGCTTGATTGGCTACGTACAGGACGATGCACGATCGGAAAGCAAACCTACCGTTACCGTTCTCAACACATATGCAATCGGCGACGTAAGCTTGACGATGCCTTCGACGAGCGGCACGGACCACCCGTATGCAGGGGGACTTATCGGCTATTTGAATTACGCGCAGTTATCCAGAAGCTTTGCTTCCAACGATGTGACATATACGAGAAATAAGAGCGGTTCGGGAGGCGGTGCGAAAGCGTTCGTTGCGTATAACGCAAACGGGGGTGCGAACGCTGACGAGAGAACCTTCCAATGCTACGCCGAATCGGGACGGAAGGTGATTAATGTGTTAGACGGTGTAACTACGGAAAAGAATTCGGAAGATAGCTGGACGTACGGGGGTAATCCGACGTACGTCACGTTGGAGAGCTTGCAAAAAGTAAGCCTTATAAAAGACACGATTATGTGGTCCACGGAAATTTGGAATATGGCTGACGGAGAATATCCTACCTTATATTGGAACGAAATCTAACCGCAATAAAAGAAAAACGCCCGAATAAGTCGGGCGTTTTTTCGTATAAAAAAACGGGAAAAACGCAAAATAAGGGAAAGGGAAGAAATATGTTTGAGCAGTATTTAGAGATATTTTGGGGTTTTGTAAAGGCGTTCGCCGTGGGCGGTTTGATTTGTATGATAGCGCAGGTGGTTATCAATTTTACCGATTTGACGGCGGGGAAAATACTCGTTATCTTTATGCTCGCAGGCGTGGTGTTGCAAGGCTTGGGATTATATCAATACCTTGTGGATTTTGCGGGCGCAGGGGCAACCGTACCCATTAGCGGATTTGGATATTTACTTGCAAACGGAGCGATTAAGGGGGCGCAAAAGGGATTGTTCGGCGCGTTTACGGGCGCGCTTACCGCCGCCAGCGCGGGAATATCCGCCGCTGTGATTTTCTCCTTTTTAATGGCAATGATTTTTAAATCGAGAAGTAAGAAAAATTAAAAGTACCGCCGTCCGAAACAGGACGGCGGTTGCGTTTAAAAATCGATTTTGATATGGTTGAGTTTTTGCAAATGCGTGTTCAGCAGTTTGATAAAGTTTTTCCGGTCCACTTCCGTAACGAGTTCCACGTTACCGTCGTCGCAAAATTCCACGAACGTTTTTCCCGGGACGTCTTGTACGTCTACGGTTACTTTGCATTTTTTCGTTTGGAATAGCTCGGGATAGACGAGCGCGAAATAGGCGCAAGTATCGTTGGTGGCAACCCGTTTGTCGGGATACCCCGGCTCCCAATACAGTCCGTACATAAGATACATCAGTTTTCCCAAATCGTTGACGTTTTTCAGCTCATTGACGTACGCTTCGTCCAAGTGCGCCTTTCTTCTGCCGACGTCGGAGGGGAGCATTACGAGCGGAATACCGCTGTCCAAAACGATTTGGAACGCTTCGGGGTCGCACGAGATATTAAAGGACACGTGGTCGGGATAGCCTTCCAAACCGTAGGGCGAGCCGCCCATAAACACGATTTTCGGGATTTTTGCAATAATATCGGGGTGGCGTTCAAACAGCACGCCGATATTGGTATGCGGACCTAAAACAAGCGGAATAATATCCCCGTCGCCGTTTTTAAGAACGTTGTACATGGCTTCCACGGCGTCCGTTTCGATAATTTGCCGTTTGGTCGTTTTCGGCGGTATATATCCGCCCAAGCCTTCCTTTTGGTGGATAAATTCCGCCGTATCGCTTATGCGGTGCATAGCGACCCCTTGCCCTTTGGCTACGGGAATATCTTTATCCAAGATATCCAAAATGTGCAAGGTATTGCGCGTGGCGATATCGATATGGATATTGCCCACGACGGTGGTTATCAGCAACGTTTCGGCGTTCTCGTCCGTTAGCGCGTAGATAAGGCAAACGCCGTCGTCTACGCCCGGGTCGGTATCGATAATCAGTTTGTATTTCTTTCTTTCCATAAAATCACCTACATAGTTATTATACTACGGAGAAGAAAAAATAGCAACCCTTTTTCGAAAAATCATTTTTACGTCGATAAAACGGGTTTGTCGCCGAAAATATCCGATTGCAAGTAGGCGTCGGGAATATGTCCTACGATAACCGATTCCCCGACAAGTATTTCCGTAAGAACGGCGAAATTTTCCGTGCGCGACGGCATTACGATACTGATGTCCGCAATTACGTTTAAGTAGATAGAGTGTTTCGTTTGGTTGATGCCCACGCTTTCGAACGTGGACGAAAAATCGCAGGAAACGGAGCTGACGGGGATAATGCGGAAATGGATACTCGGACCTAAGCCCGCGAACGCTTCTATGCCCGTCAGCGCGCCGAGCGGTATGGGGATACCGTTCAAACTTAAATTTTTTAAGTTGGATTGGGAAATGGACGCGGTATCGCGCGCGATTTTATTGATTTTCAGCGCGTTTGCCGATACGCCGACGATATCGCCCGTTTCGTTGCGCGTAATCGTTACCAAGTCTTCGTAACGCATTTCGTCGGAGAGAGTATAATACACCGCGTCGTTGACGGCTACCGTCGTGCTGGCACGCATCGTCGCTTCGCTAATTGAAATGAGCACGCGCGTAACGTTTCGTTGAAAATGCACGAAAAGAAGAACGGATAGGGCGATGATACTGCCTAGTACCGCCAAAACACGCCGTTTCCGACGGCGACGTTTGCGTTTTTTATTGGGCGGATAAGTAGGTAAAGCGTATTCGTGAAAGCGGCTCATTTTTTTATCGCCCGCTCTAATTCTTGTAAGATAAAATCGTTGGCAGGGGGGAAAGAGCTTTCGTTAAGTCGGGCTTTCAAGCCTTCGTCCGTAAGCGTTTTTTCGATGGCTGTCGGCAAACGGTTGATTTGCGATTGCGGTAGAACTTTGCAAAGCCCCTTTTGGGAGAAGTATTCGGCGTTTTCCCATTGGTCGCCCCGCGTTTGCCCTTCAAGGGGGATAAAGAGCGCGGGTTTTTTTAAGGCGAGCGCTTCAAACACCGTGCCTGCGCCTGCACGCGCCACGAGAAGGTCGGCGCAGGCGTATAAGCTACCCATGTCCGAAACGAATTCAAATTGACGGTAATTTTGCAGGGTGCTTTCTACCGAGTTGCCTTTTCCGCATACGTGTAAAACGACGTATTTTTCCGTCAGAGTCTTGATATGCTTTCGCAAAGCGTCGTTGATAATTTGACTACCGCTGCCGCCGCCGAATACGAGAATTACCGTTTGATGGAAACCGATGTTCAGCCGTTTTCTTGCTTCCGCTTTGGTTGCGGAAAGTACCGCGCGTTTTATGGGCGCGCCGCTGTGTACGCCGCGGCGAAACCGTTTTGCCGTTTCGGGAAAGGACGTGAATATCTTTTTGCAAGCTCTTGCGGAAAGTTTATTGGCAAGTCCGGGAGAAAAATCGCTTTCGTGCGCGAAGCAGGGAATTTTCAGCTTTTTGGCGGCAAACACGACGGGGAGAGCTACGTACCCGCCTTTGGAAAAAACGGCGTCGGGCTGAAAGGTTTGCAAGCCCTTTTTCGCCTGTTTATACGCGCGGAAAAACGCCGCGGGGATTTTCAGGTTTTTCTTGAACGCGGCGAAACCGCCTCCGCGTATCAGTTTAGGACAATCGACGGCGTAGTAGGGGATATTCCACTCGGCGACGATGCCTTTCTCGATACCGTTCGTGCCGATATAGCAAACGTCCGTCTTGCCCTCGGAAAGCAGCTGTTCAATGAGCGCGATATTGGGCACGACGTGGCCTGCGCTGCCGCCGCCCGTAAATAGTATTTTCCGCATAATATACTCCCGCTTTGTTCGTTCTACACTATTATTATAGACGGCAAATTACGCGGATATTCTATAAAAAAGCCGTCCGAAGTCGGACGGCTCGCTTTTATCTATTGATGCGCTTGCGCAATACGTAAGGCGGCTTGGGCTACCCGTTCCCGTAAAGACGTGGGAGAAAGGACTTGTACGCCTGCGCCCATACCGAGTATTTTCCCTATCAGCGCTTCGTCGTCGGGAAGCGACGCGTCGGCATACCATTTTCCGCCCACTTGCCGTAAATGTTCGTTGCCCAACCAATCCTGCGCGTCTGCGAAAGATTTTTCCGAGATTTGAAAACGTACGTCGACGAAATCGGCGTCCATCGTGCGGAAATTCAAAGGGATATCTTCTCGTGTGAAAGCGCGCTTAACGAAATGTTCTTCCGTTTTTAACGTGGAACGGATACGCCCCACGCGGAACAAACGGAACGCGCGTTGTTTATGACAAAACGCGTATAAATACCATACGCTTTGTTTGCACACAAGCACGTGCGGTTCGATTCTTCTTTGCGTGTATTCGCCGCCACGGGAGTGGTATTCGATTTCTATGACAATCTTTTCTTTGATACACTCTTCAAACAAGCGGAGTTTTTCGGCGAACGTGCCCGAATCCCCCCAAGTGCCGCCGTCTACCAAGATAGCCCCCACTTCGCCCGAAAGCGAAAAATCGCGGATTTCCGATTTAACCTGCGCGGAAAGCTTGCGTTTGGCGTCCAAAAACCGTTCTTCGGGGAGTTGGGCGTACATCATCTGCAACGCTTCAATCGCCGCTTCGTATTCTTCTTTCGTCATAAAACCTTTGGGCAATTTATAGCTGTCGGATATGCAAATACCGCCGTCCCTGCCGCGAAGCACCTGTATGGGCAAACCCGCAAGCGTTAAATCGTCGATATAGCGGTATACCGTCCGTACCGATAATTCGAATTTGTCCGCAAAATACGTTGCCGTTACCTTGCGTTTGGATAGTAAATCGAACACCATTTCCAATAAAATCGAAAATTTCATGACCGTTCTCCTAAAAAATTTTTAAATTTCTAAAACTATTTTAGCAAAGTGGCATACGTTTGTCAAGTTTTTTGTTGTATATTATAGTCATAAAACGAAAAAGGGGAAAACAAATGACGAAATTCGACGTATATGCGGAGAGCTTGGAACGGAGAAGAACGGAAAGACGGAACGCGGAATTTAACGAACGCTTATCGCTCCGTTTAAAAACGAAAACGCATGAGGAAGCAGTGGCGGAACTGATGAACGGTTTGACGGTGATTTTGGGCGTGGGAAACGTGTCGACGGAAAGCGCCGCGGTAAAAAACGGGAAAACGCTCGTTTTTTAAGTCGAGCGCGCGTAAAACGCTTGACAATTCACGGTAAAAAGTGTAAACTTTTTTTGATATTCACTTTCAAGGAGTAAGATTATGGCAAACGTAATGGATACGCTCCGTGCGCGTGGGTTTGTAAAGCAAACGGTGTACGAAGAAGAATTGTACGAAAAACTCGGCAAGGAGAGCGTACCTTTTTATATCGGGTTCGACCCCACGGCGGATTCTTTGCACGTAGGGCATTTTATGCAACTTATCGCAATGCACCACATGCAACAGGCAGGGCATAAACCCGTTATTTTAATCGGCGGCGGTACGGCTATGATAGGCGACCCGTCGGGCAGAACGGATATGCGTTCGATGATGACGAAAGAGACGATTCGCCATAACGTGGAGTGCTTCAAAAAGCAAATGTCCCGTTTCGTGAGCTTCGAAGGGGAAAACGCGGCGGTTATCGTCGATAACGGCGATTGGCTTTTGAATCTCAATTATATCGATTTCTTGCGTGAAATCGGCGCGCATTTCTCCGTGAACCGTATGCTTACGGCGGATTGCTTTAAGCAACGTTTGGAAAGGGGGCTTTCCTTCCTTGAATTCAACTATATGTTGATGCAGGCGTACGATTTCTTGGTGTTGTACAGAAAGTACGGCTGCGCGTTGGAACTTGGCGGCGACGACCAATGGAGCAATATCCTTGCCGGCGCGAATCTTATTCGCATCAAAGAGCAAAAACCCGCTTACGCAATGACGTTTACGCTTTTGACGACGTCGGACGGCAAGAAGATGGGCAAGACGGCGAAAGGCGCGGTGTGGCTGGACGAAAACAAGACCACCCCGTACGAGTTTTATCAGTATTGGAGAAACACGGCGGACGAGGACGTGGAAAAGTGTTTGAAACTGCTCACGTTCTTGCCGATTGAACAAATCGAAGAACTTTGCCGATACAAAGACGAACGTATCAACGTGGCGAAAGAAACGCTCGCGTACGAACTTACGAAAGAAGTGCACGGCGAAGAAAAGGCAAATTTGGCGCAAAGCCAAGCGAAAGCGGCGTTCGGCGGCGGCGACGCGGAGCTGTTGACGAAGGAAGTTTCGGGCGTTGCGCTCTTGGTGGACGTTATGGTGGCGGTAGGCGTTGCCAAATCCAAAGGCGAAGCAAGACGGCTTATTGAACAGGGCGGCGTGTCCGTGGACGATACGAAAGTAACGGACGTGAATATGGCTGTACCTGCTGCCGAGTTTGTGTTGCATAAGGGTAAAAAAGTACATTTGAAAATCATCGTAAAATAAGAAAATCGGGCGGTCAATCACCGCCCGAATTTTGCTGAAAAGGAAAAGGTATGGAAAAAGCAGTCCGCACGGTGTTTGCGCCTTACGAGAGTGAAAAAATAATAGAAAAATCCCGTTTTATCACGTACGCGGCGCACGTGGAAACGGAAGAACAGGCGCGCGCGTTTGTGGCGGATATCCGCAAAAAACATACGCTGGCGACGCACGTCTGCTATGCTTTTATCGCCGATAAAGCGGGCAATTTGCAACGTTTTTCGGACGATGGCGAGCCGCAGGGTACGGCAGGCGTGCCTATGCTGGAAGTATTAAAGAATAAAAAGCTTTGCGAAACGGCGGTGGCAGTCGTACGGTATTTCGGCGGCGTGAAATTGGGCGCAGGCGGTTTGGTGCGTGCCTATTCGTCGTGCGTTGCGGAGTGTTTGGACGGTGCGGATATCCGTACGTTAGAAGTGTGCGTCGAATACGAAATTTCCGTCGATTATACGGGGATTGACGGCGTGCAAAAATACGCCTCGTCGCAAGAGTGCAGTATTTTATCCACCGATTATAACGAAAAGGTGCGTTTCCTCGTGGCGGTGAAAAAGATGGCGGAAGAGGAGTTTTTGCAAGGGCTTGTCGATTATATGCAGGGCAAAGTGCAAACGGCGAGGGGGGAAGAATATTACGCCCCGTTTAAGGAGTGAGAATGCGTTTTTGGAGCAAAATAAGCCAAATGTTTTTATTAACGTTTGTTTTATGTATGTTTGGTGCTTGTAGTTTATTCTATAACGAAATGGCGTATGTCGGTGGTTTCCGTGTAGGGTATAGTACTATAATAAATAAAGCTTTTATATGTGAATATAATTGGAATGGAGAAGGCCAAGCGATTATAATTCCCGATTTATATGAGAACAAGGATATAACTGCGCTCGGCGGGTATATGGGACGGGGATTTCCTTGCCCGTTTTCAATAAACGTAACGGATTATTTAGGAGTAACGCCCGAACGTGGTTGTGTATATAAAGATTTATCGGTAATTGTCGGTGAAAACGTAGTAGAGAGATATTACGATTTTGAATTGTATATAGGCGCTAACGTGAAATCTATATATGCAGACGATACTGTATCTGTTGTTCAAGAAGAAAATCAAACCGTTGCGTATGTATGTAGAGTGAAAATTTTTTGTGATGAAAAAAATGAAACGTTTTATTCGTCTAACGGGATATTGTATTATGTGGAAAACGATATGCGCGTAGAAGGTTTTATATATTTTGAGGACTGATATTAATAAGTTTTTTATTCGTGAGAGCGTTTATTAGCGTTGTGGTGAGATTTTAGAAATCGAAAAATGTTACAAAAAATCAAAATCCGTTGTGCAAAATATACAATAGCATACGACAAGTTTGTTGAAATTGCCCATTGTAAAAATTTTTCAAATATAGTAAAATAGTAGTATCGAAATTATGTTTCCAAATTAGGAGGAAAAAGATTATGTCAGGACTTTTGCTGAAAGGCATTAACAAAGTGTACCCTTCCGGCGTACAAGCAGTATTCGAATTCTGTCTCGATATCAGAGATAAAGAATTCATCGTACTCGTAGGACCTTCCGGTTGTGGTAAATCCACGACGCTCCGTATGATTGCGGGCCTTGAAGAAATCTCTTCGGGCGAACTCTATATCGACGGTAAGCTCGTAAACGACGTTGTTCCCAAGGACAGAGATATCGCGATGGTATTCCAGAACTACGCATTGTATCCTCATATGTCCGTATACGACAACATGGCGTTCGGTTTGAAACTTCGTAAAGTACCCAAGGAAATCATCGACCAAAAGGTTAAAGCGGCTGCTGAAATTCTCGGTATCACCGATTACCTTTCCAGAAAGCCGAAGGCGCTTTCCGGCGGTCAACGTCAACGTGTTGCGCTTGGTCGTACCATCGTTCGTGAACCCAAGGTATTCTTGCTCGACGAACCCTTGTCCAACCTCGACGCTAAACTCCGTGCTTCGATGAGAACGGAAATCTCCAAGCTTCACTCCCGTCTTGCTACGACGTTCATCTACGTTACGCACGACCAAATTGAAGCTATGACGATGGGTACGCGTATCGTTGTTATGAAAGACGGTTTCATGCAACAGGTAGATACCCCTCAGAACTTGTACGATTATCCTATCAACCTTTTCGTTGCAAGCTTCATCGGTACGCCTCAAATGAACTTCTTTAAGGAATCCACGCTTACTTCTTCCAAGGGTAAAGTATACGTAGAATTCGTTGGCGGCAACAAGATTCTCCTTCCCAAGAGCGTTGCGGAAAGAATTAAGAACATCAACGAATATCTCGATACGGGTAAGAAGATTACGCTCGGCGTTCGTCCCGAAGATATCCATCAGGACCAAATGTTCCTTGCAAGCTCTCCCGATACCGTTATCAAAGCGCGCGTCGAAGTTATCGAAAAACTCGGTGCGGAAACGCAAATCTACTGCGAACTTGACTTCGAAGGCAAGGAAAGCTCGATTGTAGACAGCTCCACGCAAATGATTGCGAAGATTTCCAGCCGTGCGGTTGTTGCGCTTAAAGACGTTATCGACCTTGCTTTCGACGCAAACCATATTCATATGTTCGACGGCGAAACGGAAGCTACGCTTTTGGAAAGAGACGAAGGCTACGAAGTTATCGAAGAAAATGCGGAAGGTTCTGCGTTCGTTCCTCCTACACCGCAAGAAATGCGCGCTCGTATCGATGCGGCTCGTATCGTAACGAAGGAAATGAAAGCGCAAGCGAGAAAGGATAAGAAGATGGCGAAGTTGTCCGAAAAGAACAACAAATAATTCCCATCTCTTGAAACGCTAATCACAAACCCCCACTTTAAAAAGTGGGGGTTATTTTTTGCAGTATAATAAGCGTTACGCGGCGCACGGGCTTTTGAACAATCGCACGGCAACCGCCGTCATATCGTCCTTGGCAACGCCGCCGTATGCTTGTAAGGCGCGTTCCAACAAACTGTCGGCAAGCTGTTGCGGATTATGAATAGGTACGGTTTTCAGCGTTTCGTATAAATCGCTGGTCGAACCGAACGCCCCCGTAATACCGTCGCTTAAAAACAACAACACGTCGTTTTCTTGTAAATCGTAAGACGTAGCGTCGGGGTGGATAGAGTCGAGAATACCGAGCGGTAACGATTCGCCTTCCAACACCTTTACCGTGCTGCCCGAGAGAATAAATCCCACGGGCGAGCCGATTTTTACTACGTCCGCCCGTCCGTCGTCCAAATCTACGACGGCGATGTCCACGCACGCAAACGATTCTTCTTTATTAAACGTGAGTAGTTTATTGATGGTGGGAAGTACCGTTTCCGACGGCATTTTCGCGCGGTAAAAGCTTTCTAACAGAGAAATCGTGCTTTCGGAAATCCGTCTTGCGTATTCGCCGCTACCCATACCGTCGGACAGCGCAACCATGAACCGCCGTTCGTCTATCTTGATAACCGAGTGCGTGTCGCCGCTTGCCGTTTCTCCCGCTTTTTTTGCGCTCGCTACGCCGAACGCTGCGTCAAAATACGGCTTTTTGCGAAGTATACAACAGTATTTGTCTTGGGAGAGCGTAATTCGTTCGGAAATCATCATCGACGTTTTGAACAGCTCGCTTGCAATGCGAGCGATTTTTTTTACGTCTGCCCGTCCGAAAGTGATAAGCGATAGGGTGGGGTTTTGTTCGTCGCCGTAGATAAGCACTTCCGAACAAACGACGCCGGCTTTTAAAAGCGCGACGTTGAGCGCCCGTTCTTTATCCGTGTAAATACGTAGCGGTTCGCTTTGCTCCAAAGCAAGACTTCGCAGTATTTCGCTAACGCCCTGTGCCTGTCCGGCCAAGAGCGTTCTTCCCGAAGCGGCGTTTTCCGTTTCCGTCATATATTTTCGGTAATCCGCCAAATGCCGATTGACGGCGTAGAGAATATTGCTTTGATTGACGCACGTATCGGCAAGCCGTTTTGGTACGTCGATAAGACTGACTTTATTTTTCAAACATCCCACGTTGACCAACTTATCGATTTCCGCCAATACTTCTTTTCGCGCGCAAAGACGGAATTGCGGACAGTTTTTACAGCTTTCTTCAACCACACAGCTACGGATAAATTCCTTTGCGCCCGTTTCCGCTTCGCCCGAGCCGAGCGTGGAAAAAGTGGTTTCAATATCTCGGAACACGGAAGCAATTTCAAAAAGCTGTTTGCCGATTGCCGAGCGGTTGCGGTTGATGGCGACGCGCGAAAGGTGTTTTTCCCGATAAAACACGAGTTTGTTTTCCATTGTTCGTAAGAGTGGCGCGGGGAAGAGAACGAATAAAAGAGCGGGGATAACGGCGGATAGAATTGCAGACACGAGCGTTTGCGCAGGATATGCGTACAATCCGTCTACGTACCCGAAAAGGAAGAATACGGCGAGCAGCGCAAAAGCGGACGGTAAGCGTCCCGTCTTGGAAAACAGCGTAGCGGCAACGGCGTAGATAAAAAATCGCCCGACGGAAAATCCGTAGGAAAGCGCGGGCGGCAATGAAAGCACGAACGCGCACAAAAACGAAGATGCGTCTTTCGTAACGTAGGAAAACACGAGAAGGATAAAAAAAGCAATACCCAGGTACGCGTTTAATCCCAATAACCGTCCTATGCCCAAGCCGATAAAGACAAAGAAAACGACGCAAAAAATCAGTTCTTCCATTTTTAAACGGCATTTGAGAAATTTTTTCATCAACGCGTTCAAAGCTACGGCGAAAACGGCGAACAATAAAAAGATAAACGCGGCAACGAGTACCTTTTGCGCTATTTCTCCCAAAACGAGCGAAAAGGGCAAGCGGTAGGGGGTAAACGGGGAAAAGGCGACAAATCCGCCAAGCGACAGAGAAAGGGCAAGTAAAGGAATAAAGCCGGTTTTTACTTTTGGGGAATAGCGCAATTTATTATGTATCAAAAAGGAAGTCGCCAAAAGTACGGCTTGTCCCAAGGCAAGCAATACTTGAAAAATGCCTTGCCCTATACACGAAGTAAGAAAAAAAAGCAAGGCGACGGGGATAGGCGATACCCCCGCGTAGGGGAGCGCGTAAGCCAGAGCGAGAGAAAACGGCTCGAAAGTGTTGCCGACGAAACGTAAAAAAAGCATACCTGCGCCAAAAAGCAGGTATAGCGAGATTTGTAAAATATCGGTGCGTTTGTATCGTTGCATAAAAAGCTCCTTAACGGTAATTTTTCTTTATTATAGAAGAAAAACCGTTGCGTAAATTGACTTTTTCGCTGTTTTTGCGGATATAAATGCCGAAAAAAGCCGCTCCGTTATTCGGGGCGGTTTTGTGCGGAATCCACGTAATCGACGGGAAAACCCAAACTGATTAAAATGGCGCGGTTTACGCGGTGCATCGTAGCGGGCGGCAGTTCGCCTATCCGTTCTTTTAACCGCCGTTTATCCAGCGTTCGGATTTGTTCGAGCAAGATAACGCTCTCTTTGGCGAGTCCGAAAGCAGGTGGAAGTTCGATATGGGTGGGTAGTTTTGCTTTATTGATTTTGCTGGTAACGGCGGCGGCGATTACCGTAGGGGAATATTTATTGCCGACGTCGTTTTGTACGACGAGAACAGGGCGAATTCCACCCTGTTCGCTGCCCACCACGGGGGATAAATCGGCGTAATACAGTTCTCCGCGTTTGACGTTCATAACTTTACCTCTTTTGAAAAACGAACGAACTCCTTACCACAGTATATGTAAAAAACGTCCGTTTTCGTGAATCGTTTGCGTATTCAGTATTGCCGTATTTTCAAGTTTTTATACGTAGAAAAAAAAGCCGTCCCCGAAATGCGTTTCGGGGACGGCAGGTATGCGATTAACGCAATTTTAACCGTTTAGATAATGCAGTTTTCGTCTTTTGCGGGTAAGGAATCGAGTTCCTTCTTCTTTTCCGCATATCCTGCTTTGCCAAGGAGCGCAAACGTCGCTTTCTTCCCTTCTTCTACGCCCGGTTGGTTGAAGGTGTCGATATTGAGCATCGCGCCTGCATACGCCGTTTGCAATTCGAAAAGGAATAAGAGCTGTCCGAGCGTGAACGCGTTGAGTTCGGGAATCCAAAGGGTGTAGTTCATACGCCCTGCCTTCGTTAAAGCGTACGCCGTCGCCGCGTTTTCCGCTTGGATAAGTTCTTCCATCGTATGTCCGCCAAGGAACGCTACGTCGGGGATACTTTCACAGCCGTGGGGAATCGGCATTTCACACCCGTACTTTTTCAAGGAAAGGAAGGTAACTACTTTGTCGTAAGGACCTTCGGTGTAAAGCTGCACTTGGGAGTGTTGGTCGGTAACGCCGAGCGATTTTACGGGGGTTTGACCTACGTTGCAAGGCGTGCCGTCGAGCGTAACGTTTTTGCCGAGCGATTCCGCCCAAAGTTGGCAATACCAGTCCGCGATAAATTTAAGATTGTCCGAATAGGGCATCATAACGCCGACGTTTTTGCCTTGTTCCATCGCCGCGATTTGGAGTGTTGCGCACATAAGCGCGGGGTTTTTACGCATAGACGGGAAACGGCAAACGTGGTCCATATACGCAGCGCCCGCAAGCAAGCCCTTAATGTCGATGCCGAGCACCGCCGCGGGCAAAAGCCCTACGGGGCAAAGCTGCGAGAATCTGCCGCCTACGCCGTCGGGAAGCACGTAGCTCTTAATGCCGCCTTCTTCGTCGGAAATCTTTTTAAGGTTGCCTTTCTTTGCGTCGGTGGTGAAGATAACGTTGTCTTTCACGTTGACGCCCGCTTTTTTCAAAAGGTCCAAAATTACGAGATATTGCGTCATCGTTTCGCTGGTTGCGCCCGATTTGGAAATGACGTTAAAGCAGGTTTTTGCAGGGTCGATAACGTCGAGCAAATCTCTCATACGTACGGGGTCTACGTTGTCTTCCACGTAGAATTTAGGACCTTTTCTCTTGGAACGGGGCAAATCGTTGTAATGCAAATGGCAAAGCGCGTTGAACGCCATAATAGGACCGAGCGCGCTGCCGCCGATGCCGAGCACTACGAAATATTGGAAGTTCGCGCGTACCTTTTTCGCCGTTTGTAAAATATCTTCGACGATTTCCGTTTGGTTGTAAGGAAGCTCCGTCCAACCCATATACAATTCGTCTTTACCGCGGTTTTCCTGAACGTAGCGGAACGCGTTAGCCGCTTTTGCAGAATAGGAATTCAACTGTTTTGCAGTGAAGCCCTTATCGCCCAAGAATTTGTCCGTCATGTTGTTGTAATCCAACGTTACGCGCATGGAGTTGCGCCAATCTCTGGTTTTGTAAGCCATAAAAATCTCCTTATAATTTCATTACCTTACTATTGTACTCCCAAATCTTTGGATTGTCAAGGTCTGGGGCGAAAAAAGTAGGAAAATCAAGGAAATTTTTTCAAAAAACGGGTGTTTTTCCGCTTTTTTTTCGGTGTTTGAACAGTCGTTTTGGGAAAATCCCCACGAGCAACCAAACGAACGCGGTGGTGAGAGCGAGCGTCAAAGACGCAAGCGCGACGGATAAAAATGCGCCGCAAAAACGAGAGAACAGGGAATAAAACAGCGCACCGATAAAAGAAAGCGGTAAAACGCAAACCCCGCCTTTCAAAGCGGTTGTCAAGCCGAAAACACCGCGCGATTTTCGCATTTGGCGGAATAAATCGGGGCATTTTTTGCCAAGATATACGAGATTGCATACGGCGTTTATCAAAAAGTTCGCGCCCAATCCGATAACGTATGCGTAAGCGCCACAAAACGCGGGTAACGTTAAGATGCAAATAAGCATTGCCGCTGCGCCCACGAAATAGAACAAAAACGTTTGTTTTTCATACCCCATAGAATTGAGCATGCCCGTGGAAATCATCGCCAAGCTCATAGGGAGAAGCAAGGGACAGCCTTTACGGATAAATTCCCCTGCGAGCGGCTCGGAAAAGGCGAGAGCGCCCAATGCTTCGCCTACGGCGTAGAAAAAAGGAGTTAAAAAACAGGCGACGAGAAAGGCTACGGTTAAACCGCGCGCAAGGTTTTGATACAGCCGTTTGGTGTTTTTGCGATAGTAATCTTCTGCAAGCTCGGGTACGAGTACCAAAGAGAGCGAACCGATGATGGTGGAAGGGATAAACAGGACGGGCATAGCCATGCCCGAAACGATACCCAAAAGCGTAAGCGCTTCCGCTTCGCTTGCCCCCGTGCGGACGAGCATTACGGGCAACAGCACCGCTACGGCGGACGCCACGAGAGAGTTTCCTACGCGTACGGACGTGATAGGCAGGGTTGCGTTGAACAGCGGTTTCAGTTGCTTTTTGGGGGTTGCGAATTTCCCGCCGCGTATGAGAAAACAAAGAAAAGACGCCGTGAACGAAAATAAATAGGATATAACCACCGCCCAAGCGGCAAGATTCGCGCCTTGCGACGGGGATTGCACGTTTTGCAATAACAAAACGCCTGCGATTACCATAACGCTCTCTTCGGAAATTTCCAAAACGGACGGGAGCAAAAACCGTTTGTTTCCCCAAAAGCTGCCCCGAAAAACGGCGTACAGCGCAGAGAAACATAAGCCGAGAAGCAAAATGCGGAAAACGGGGATTCCACGTTCGTCGGAGAAGAAGGGCGCGGAAAGGGCGGGAAAAAACTCGAACAATAACACGAACGGTAGAGTAAGCAGCAGGGAAAGACTAACCCCTGCGCCCACGGCGCTTCTTTCGCCCAAGGGATTGTTTTCCGCTTTGCTTTTGGCTATCAAACGCGATACGGTAATGGGGATACCGCCCGTGCCGAGCGTTAAAAAGACGGCGAATAGGGAAAGAGCGACTTGATATAAGCCAAGCCCTTCCGCTCCAAGTAGACGGGATAACACGATACGGTATAAAAACCCCAAGCCGCGCTCGGCTATCGAGAGCGCGGTAACGAACGTGGCGGTGGTTGTGAACGCCGTACGGACGGGTTTGCGGGGAGAGTGCGTTTGCGGAAAATGCTGTTTCATACCATTATTGTACGAGCCGTCTTGCGCGTTTTATGACAACGCTGAAAAATTACATAAAATTCGGGCGGCGCGCATACAATAGCGTATGTTAAAGTTAGAGCAAAAAGAGTGGTATCAAGTAAAAGAGGGACAAACGCTTGCGCAGATAGCGAGCGCGTTTTGCGTATCGGCGCGGTTGCTTGCCAAAGAAAACGGTTTACGCGCCGAGCCAAACGCAGGACGGATATTGCGTATTCCGCAAGAGCAGGGAAACGTGTACACGGTAAAAGAAAGGGAGAGTAAAGCGTTGCTTTGCGGCAACGAAGAAAACTTTATAAGGAAAAACGGTACGGATATTTTATATCTCGGTATGCGAGTGATTTTGTAAAGAGTAAGTTTTCGCACACTTTCGACGTGCGTTGGCATACAATGCTAATAAGTAACGATTACGCGAAAGATTGGAAAACGCTTTCGTTTTCGGAATTATTCGTAACAGGAGGTATACCATGTCCTTTTATTCCAATTTCCAATCGGATAAATGTCCGTGCGCTATCACGGGCAATCCGTTAAACGGTATCACGGAAAAGGTTTGTATTCAGGTGGATAAAATTTTCGACGCGGGCATTAAACAAACGCAAATCGAAAACTTTGCGCTCACGCTTACCGACCTTGACCCCGCTACCGTTACATATCCTTTAACGTTCGTGTCCGCGCGCTCGACGGGGGTGGAAGCTACGGTGAGTAATCTCAACGTAGAACGCCAAGTAGGTAAATCTTGCGCGAGAGTACAAGCGACGGTATCCGTACCGCTTGAAGTGCTGTTTACCGACGCGGCGGGCGTCGAGGGGAGCGCTACGGCGACGGTGTCGATTAATCAAGACGTGTTGCTGTCCGTACCCGCGCCGTCCATCGTGCCTTTTACGGTAAGCGCGGTGATGAGCGCCGTCGTACCGAACGGCATATACGACGCGGAAACGCAAGGCTTTACGGCTACCGTTTGCGTAACCGTCGTTTTGAAAATTTCTATGCCCGTGGAATTGCTCGTGCCCACCTATGGCTATTGCGTAATTCCGCCGGCGCAAGATTATTCGCAGGAAATTTGCGCGGGGTTCTTCGAGCTTCCGCTTTATCCGCAAAACAAATCTTGTTGCACCAAATAAAGGATATAAAAAGCAGTCCCGAAAAAGGACTGCTTTTTTAAATCGTAACGTTTATATGCCGAGAAGTTCTTTACAAATTTCAAACACGACGGTGTTTTGGGGCGAAGACGCTTCGTGATACGTGAACTCGCAATTTTTGATAAAGAAAGGAACGTCGTTTGCGGTATGTCCCGTCGAGCCGTAGAGCGCGTTGGATATATCCGTCGCGTTCGCGGCTTTGGAAAGCGCTCCCGTTTCGTGGTCGGCGGTGATAAGCAACGCCGTTTCGCCGTCTGCGACGTAGTCGTAAAGATATTCCACCGTATCGAAGAGAGAGCGTACTTCGCAAAGCGCGGAAGAAAGCTTATTGCTGTGGCTGTATTTATCGATGTGCGCGCTTTCTATCATCAAAAAAAAGCCGTTCTCGTTTTCGAGAAACTCGACGGCGAATTTCGCCATTTCTTTTAGCTGGTAATCTTCTTCGTTTCCCGCATTATATTCCGAACGCACTTCGGGCAGGTAGGCGACGAGCTTCTCTTCGTCCGCCTTTCCCAAGAGTTCGGTTTCCGATTTGGCGCAAGCGTAACCGTTCGCCGCGAAAAGGGGATAATACGCTTCGTAATCGGTAAATCCGCTTTCTGCTTCCGCCATAAACAGGCCGATACCGCTTATTGCCTGCGTTGCGGCGATTGCGTCGGAATCACCGCGGTCGTCCGCGTTTCCCGAAAAAGCGGCGGGGGTTGCGCCGCTCAAATGGTCGGTGGTGACGACGCCTACTTTTTTGCCTGCCGCCTTTGCAAGGTCGCTGATTTGCGTTAGGTCGTTGCCGTCGTATCTGGCGATATTGCGGTTATTCACCTTTTTACCCGTTGCTAGCGCGGTGGCAGCCGCCGCGCTGTCGGTGATAGGATGGGAGGCGGAACAGGTGGCTATACTGCCGTTTCTATCCGCAAAAAACGCGGGCGATTCCAAACCGAAATAAGTAACGGCGTTCCCGATATGGTTTTCGCCCATACCGTCCCCGATAAGCAAAATGACGTTTTTGATTTTATCCGAAAAGTTCAGCGTATAACTTGTGCCGTTGTCCTTGTCGCCGCTGTCCGCGTTATCGGCGTCGTTACAGCCAACGGGAACGAATGCGGTAAAACCAAGGCAAAACGCGCACAAAAACGGGAGTAATTTTTTTATTTTTCTCATTTCGTTTTTTCCTTTTACTTGATGTTTTCATTATAACATAATTTGATTTTTTGTCAAGGATATCCGCGTTATATCCTTTCAAAACCTTGCTTTTTTGCTATGCAAATGGTATAATAACCGTATGAACGTTTATGCGATTGGGGATTTGCATCTTTCCACCACTTCGGCTAAGCCGATGAGCGTGTTTGGCGGAAATTGGGAAGGGCATTTCGAAAAAATTAAAAACGATTGGCAGGAAAAAGTGCAGGAAGGCGATATCGTGTTGATTCCCGGCGATATCAGTTGGGCAATGAAGCTGGAAGACGCTATTCCCGATTTGACGCAGCTTGCCCCCTTGCCCGGGAAAAAGGTGTTTATCCGCGGTAACCACGATTATTGGTGGAACGGTATCTCGCGCCTTCGCGCCGCCGCTCCCGACGATAACTTTTTCTTCTTGCAAACGGACGCAATCAAAATAGGGGAATTTATCCTTATCGGTTCGCGGGGATGGACTTGTCCCGGCAGTCCCGATTATACCGAACAGGACAATAAGCTGTATCTTCGCGAAGCGGAGCGTTTCCGTTTGGCGTTTGGGGAAGCGAATAAACTGTATACGGGCGAAGAAAAGAAAATCGCGCTTATCCACTATCCGCCTTTTAATTTGAAAAACGAAGACACGCTTTTTACCAAGGCGTTTGAAGAAAACGGCGTGGATAAAGTAGTGTTCGGGCATATTCACGGCGCGGCGTATTTTCCTTTAAAGACGGAGAAAAACGGCGTGGAATATATCTTGACAGCGTGCGATAAAGTCGCGTTTAAGCTCGTGAAAATCTATTGACTTTCCGTTATACGGAAAAAATAATCGAAAAAATACGAAAAAAGCGGAAGTAGGCTCTTTACAAGTACGGAAAAAAGTGGTATAATAATGCGGATAAAAAAGTAAACTTACGGTTTGGAGAAAAGATATGCTCAAAAGAAAAGATTTGTTGGGGCTAATCGACGCGACGAAGGAAGAGATTACCGAAATTCTCGACACCGCCGACGTGATGAAACGACATCTGAAAGCAGGGGAGAAACAACTTCCCTATCTCAAAGGCAAAACGGCGACGATTCTCTTCTACGAAAACAGTACGAGAACGAGAACGAGTTTCGAACTCGCCGCGAAATACCTTGGCGCAACGGTTATCAATATCGCCGCAGGCAGTTCTTCCGTTGCCAAAGGCGAAACGCTTGTCGATACGGGGAAAACGCTTGACGCACAGCTCAACGATTTCTTGATTATGCGTCATCCTATGGGCGGCGCGCCCTACCTTTTGGCGAAAGTCGCCAAAGCGGGCGTACTCAACGCAGGCGACGGTATGAACGAACACCCTACGCAGGCGCTTCTCGATATGCTGACCATGCGCGAACATTTCGGACATTTGGACGGTTTGAAAGTGGCTATTGTGGGCGACATCAAACACTCGCGCGTGGCGAAATCCAACTTGTTCGGCTTAAACGCGATGGGGGCGCAGGTGCGTATGTACGCTCCCGAAACGCTGATTCCCAAGGGGATAGACAAGCTGGGCGCAAAGCTTTGCAAAAGCAAGGAAGAAACGCTTGAAGACGCGGACGTTGTGATGGGGCTTCGAATACAGCTCGAACGTCAACAGGCAGGAAACTTCCCGTCGCTCAACGAATATGCGGAATTTTACGGCGTAAACGGTAAGGACTTGAAATTGGCGAAGCCCAACGCCGTGATTATGCACCCCGGTCCCGTGAACCGTGGCGTGGAGCTTACGGGTAAGGTTATCGACCACGAAAAGAGTCGTATCGAAGAACAGGTATTTTCGGGTATCGCCGTACGTATGGCATGCTTGAAGCTTTTGAACGATTATCGCGACAGCTGCAAATAAAGGAGAAAAACAAATGATTATCAAGAACGGTAACGTAGTTTTGAAGAACTCGGTAGAGAAAAAGGATATTTTGATTGAAAACGGTAAAATTGCGAAGATTGCCGACGAGATTGCCGTAAACGGAGATAGCGTCATCGACGCATGCGGAAAGCACGTGTTTCCCGGTCTTATCGATATGCACGTACACCTTCGCGACCCCGGTTACGAATACAAAGAAGATATCGAAAGCGGTAGCAAAGCGGCGGTAAAGGGCGGTTTTACGCAAATTTGCTGTATGCCCAATACCAACCCGATTATGGACAATAAGGTGGTGGTAAGCTACGTAAAACACAAGGCGCAGGAAATCAATCTTTGTAAGGTACACCCCATCGGCGCGATTACGCAAGGGGAAAAGGGCGAGCAACTCGCGCAAATCGGCGAAATGAAAAAGGCGGGCGCGGTAGCCATTTCTGACGACGGCGTTGCGGTGAAGAGCGCGAGAGTAATGCGCCTTGCGATGGAATATGCAAGCGGATTTGGTATCAAATGCCTTTGCCATTGCGAAGACAAAGAACTTGTGGACGGCGGCGTTGTGAACGAAGGGTTGAGTTCCACGATTGCGGGTTTGAAAGGGATTCCCCGCGCGGCGGAAGATATCATTATCGCAAGAGAAATTGCGCTTGCGGAAAGCTTGGACGTTCCCGTACACATTTGCCATGTATCCACGCACAGCGGCGTAAGACTTATCCGCGACGCGAAAAAGGCGGGGGTGAAAGTAACGGCGGAAACCTGCCCCCATTATTTTGCGGTGACGGACGAAATTATTACGAATTTCGACACGAATACGAAAGTTAATCCGCCCATTAGAGAAGAAGTGGACAAGCAAGCGATTTTAGCAGGGCTTAAAGACGGTACGCTCGATTGTATCGTTACCGACCACGCGCCCCACCATATCAACGATAAGAACGTGGAATACAACTTGGCGGCGTTCGGGATAAGCGGTATTGAAACGTCGTTCGGGTTTGCGATTACGTATTTGTACAAAACGGGGGTATTGAGCTTGCCCGAAATCGCGGAAAAGATGTCGTACGCACCCGCGCAAATTTTGAATTTGGACGGCGGCGAAATCAAGGAAGGCGGCGTTGCCGATTTGACGATTGCCGATTTGAACGAAAGCTACACCGTTAACCCTGCGGAATTTGCCAGCAAGGGCAAGAACAACCCGTTCGGGGGATATAAACTGGACGGCGTTGTGAAATATACGATTGTTGACGGCGAAATAAAATACGTGGGTTAAGGGGCATAGCTCCTTATGGGGTGTAGGGGTGACCCTTACGACGCTTTGGCAAGAGCCGTCTTTGGACGGATAATAGCCCCCCCAAGATAAGCAACCAAAGGTTGCGCAAACACTGCAAAGTGTAGAGCAAAGCTTTGCTTTGCAGTTTATCAAAAGGATAAAAACATTTAGGAGAAAAATATGATTACGGATAGACTGATTGACGGCATTATCGGTATGCAAAACCCTACCTGCGTAGGTTTGGATACCCTGTTCGATTACTTGCCCGACGACATGAAAGCGGGCGTTACGACGTTTGAAGGCGTGGCGGAAAGAGTATTCGATTTCAATAAGAAACTTATCGACACGCTTTACGATATCGTTCCGTCGGTAAAGGTGCAAATCGCGTACTACGAAATGTACGGCGTGGCGGGTATGAAGGCGTACGAAGAAACGCTGAAATACGCGGCGGAAAAAGGACTTGTCGTTATTGCCGACGCAAAGCGCAACGACATCGGTTCGACGGCGGCTTGCTATGCAAAGACCTTCCTTGGCGAAACGAAAGTGAACGAGCTTTCCTTAAAAGCGTTTCCTGCCGATTACGTAACGGTAAACGGATATTTGGGCACGGACGGGATTGCGCCGTTTGTAGAAGAGTGCGAAAAGAACGAAAAGGGTATTTTCGTGCTTGTCAAGACTTCCAATCCGTCGAGCGGGGAACTTCAAAACCTTGTTCTCGAAAATGGCAAACCCGTGTACGAATATATGGGTAACCTTGTGGAAAAATGGGGCGAAAGCACGATTGGCAAGTACGGTTATTCCGCAGTAGGCGCGGTGGTAGGCGCTACGCATCCCACGGAAGCGGCGCTTCTTCGTAAGGCGCTTCCCCACACGTTCTTTCTTATTCCCGGCTACGGCGCGCAAGGGGGCAATGCGGAAATGCTGAAAAGCTGTTTCGGCGCAAACGGCTTGGGCGGCGTTGTAAACAATTCCCGCGGTATTTTGACGGCGTATAAGAAAAACGGCGGCACGTATTACGAAGCGGCGAGAAAGGCGGCGATTGCTATGCAACAAGACCTTTCCAATACGATAGGGGTAATGAAGAAATAAACGATGAAAGATTATATCGCAAAAATCATTAAAAACGAAAAAATTGCGGAAAATATCCACGCAGTTACCTTTGATTTGGGCGAAATTGCGAATGTCCGCGCAGGACAGTTCGGGGATATCGCCGTAGGGGGTACGCATCTTTTGCGCCGCCCGATTGCCATTTGCAAAACGGAAGGAAACGAAGTAACCTTTTGTTATCAAGTGAAAGGGGAAGGCACACAAAAGCTCCGTGATATGAAAGTCGGGGAAACGTGTAACGTATTAATGCCGCTCGGTAACGGGTTCTTCGTAGAAGAAAACGAGAAAAAAGTAGCGCTCGTCGGTGGCGGCGTGGGCGTATTTCCGCTCATTTCCGTGCTCCGCGCATATGCGGAAACGAAAGAGATTTCCGCTTATATCGGGTATAGAAACAAGGGCGCGGTTTGCGGTGTGGAAGATTTTGAAAAAGCAAGCAAATTCGTTGCCGTTACGGACGACGGCAGCTACGGCGAGAAGATGAACGCCGTACAGGCTTTTTCCAAGGACTTGGAAAACGGGAATATCCCCGACGTAGTGCTCTCTTGCGGACCTACCCCTATGCTTCGCGCGCTGAAAACGCTTGTCGAAGAAAAGGGTTTGCCCTGCTACGTATCTCTCGAAGAGCGTATGGGCTGCGGCATCGGCGCGTGTCTTGTGTGCGTGTGCGATTTAACAAACGGGAAAAGAGCAAGAGTTTGCAAAGACGGTCCCGTGTTTAACGTGAAAGAAGTGGTTTTATAAGTGAAGTTTTGACTGTCGTCAAAGTGAAGTTACGCCTACGGCGTAGTGAAGTAGCTTCGCAGTGAAGTTTTTTCGGCAAAGCCGAAAAAGTTGTTGTAAAATTTATAAATATAAGCCTTTACTTTTTGTCCGTGGAACGGGCAAAAAACTTCACTTGATTGTATCAAATAGAATTTATACGAAAAAAGGAAAATATATGGCGAATTTATCGGTTAATATTTGCGGCGTACAATTAAAAAATCCCGTTATCGCCGCTTCGGGAACGTTCGGTTTCGGGCGGGAATTTAACGAATTATACGATATCGGCACGATTGGCGGAGTATCGACGAAAGGACTTACAAACGAAGTGCGTCTTGGTAATCCCGTGCCCCGTATCGCGGAAAGCCGTGGGGTTATCTTAAACGCGGTAGGCTTGCAAAACCCCGGCGTAGAACACTTTATCGAGTATGATTTGGAGTGGTTGAAAAATACGGGTACTTGCGTGATTGCCAACGTGGCGGGTAAGACGCTGGACGATTACAAGACCATTTGCGAAAAGCTGGACGGCAAGGTGGATATGATAGAGCTGAACATTTCCTGCCCCAACGTAAAGAGCGGCGGTATGGCGTTCGGTATCAAGCCCGAAACGGTAGAAGAAGTAACGCGCGTGGCGAAATCGGGCGCGAAAAACACGCCGCTTATCGTTAAGCTTTCCCCCAACGTAGAAAGCATTGCGGAAAACGCCAAAGCGGCGGAAAGGGGCGGCGCGGACTGCATTTCCCTTATCAATACGCTGACGGGTATGGCGATTGATATTGAAAGAAGAAAACCGATTATTGCCAACAATACGGGCGGCGTATCGGGCGCGGGCGTGAAACCGATTGCCGTGCGTATGGTGTACGAAGCTTCGCAAGCGGTAAAAATCCCCGTTATCGGTATGGGCGGTATCACGTGCGCGGAAGACGCTATCGAATTTTTAATGGCAGGCGCGACGGCGGTGCAAGTGGGTACGGCGAACTTTACCGACCCTTACGCGATGCCTAAGATTATTAAGGGCTTGAACGATTGGTGCGATAAGCACAATATAAAAAACGTGTCCGAACTTACGGGCACGCTGCAACTTAACGCGCGGTGAGCCATCATCAACGCTGTTATAAACAATGAGGAGTCAAGAGACATAGTCTCTTGCGGATTGTAAAGGCGGCGCCTTTACGCCTCGACGGCAGTCGCCGCCGCAAGGCGGAAAACAGCCCCCAAAAAAGCAAAACGCAGTTTTGCGTTATCAACGCCGATAGGTGTTCCTCGCCGTAAGGCGGAAACAATCCCCAAAAAACAAGAATACAAATCAAGGAGAAATTATTATGGCATATACGTACAAAGAAGAATTTATCCGCTTTATGGTAAGCAACGGCGTTTTGCGCTTTGGTCAGTTCACGCTCAAAAGCGGCAGACTTGCGCCCTATTTCATCAATACCGGCAACTATAAAACGGGTAAACAGCTTGCAAAGCTGGGCGAATATTACGCCGCTTGCATTAAGGATAACGGTTTGGAAGCGGATACGCTCGTAGGTCCCGCGTATAAAGGAATTCCCTTGTCCGTAGCAACTGCCATTGCTTCGTATAAGGAATACGGCACGGAATTTAACTATTGTTTCGATAGAAAGGAAGTAAAAGACCACGGCGAAGGCGGACTGTTCGTAGGTAAACAGCTGGAAGATAACGAAAAAGTTATCATCATCGAAGACGTTATGACGTCGGGCAAGGCGTTAAAAGAAATTTTGCCCAAGCTGGAAGCGGCGGCAAAGGTAAACGTCGTGGGTATGATTATCTCGGTAGACCGCAGAGAAAAAGCGCTCGACAGCGACCTTTCCGCTGTATCGGCGGCGAAACAAGATTTCGGTATCGACGTGTATTCCGTCGTAACGATGGACGACATTATCGAAGCGATTGAAAAGGGCGTTATCGACGGTAAGGAACATCTCGAAGCGATGTACGCGTACCGCAATACTTACGGCGCGAAGTGAGCAAACGTACGCATTTTTGCGTAAACGGGCGTTTCGGCGCGCGGCTCTAAAAAATGCGTGGAAACGGCGAGCACCGCAAACGCGCATACGATTAAAATTGCCAAAGTAAATAAAAAGCTTTTCTTCATATCCGCAGTATGCGTAAAACGCGGGCGGGTATGCGGAGCAAAGGAACGGAATATGAAAAATATTATTTTGACGGGCGACAGACCTACGGGGAAATTGCATATCGGGCATTACGTAGGCTCGCTCAAACGCCGCGTGGAATTGCAAAACAGCGGTAAATTCGACGAAATTTACATTATGATTGCGGACGCGCAGGCGCTTACCGACAATTTCGATAATCCAGATAAGGTACGCGCGAACATTACGGAAGTGGCGCTCGATTATCTCGCTTGCGGGTTAGACCCGAAAAAGAGTACGATTTTCGTGCAGTCGCATATTGAACAACTGACCGAGCTGACCTTCTATTATATGAACCTTGTCACGCTCGCGCGGTTGGAACGCAATCCGACGGTAAAAGCGGAATTAAAGCTTCGCGGCTTTGGCGGCGCGATTCCGATGGGGTTTTTGACCTACCCCGTATCGCAAACGGCGGACATTACGGCGTTTAAAGCGAACGTCGTGCCCGTAGGGGAAGACCAGCTGCCTATGCTTGAACAAGCGCGTGAAATCGTTAGAAGTTTCAACGGGTTATACGGGGAAACGCTCGTAGAGCCGAAAGCGGTGCTCCCTGAAAACAAATCGTGTTTGCGTTTGCCCGGCACGGACGGTATGGCGAAGATGAGCAAATCTTTGGGGAACTGTATCTATCTTTCGGACAGCGCGGACGAAATCAAGCGCAAGGTTATGGGTATGTACACCGACCCCAATCACATTAAAATTACCGACCCCGGCAACACGGAAAACAACCCGACGTTTATCTATCTCGACGCCTTTTCCACGGACGAGCATTTCAAGGCGTATTTACCCGAATATGCGAACTTGGACGAGCTGAAAGCGCATTACGAGCGCGGCGGGCTTGGAGATATGAAAGTCAAGAAATTCTTAAACGCGGTAATGCAGGAAACGTTAGAGCCTATCCGTACGAAGAGGGAAGAACTCGCCAAAGATATCCCTGCCATTTGGGCAATGCTCAAAGAGGGTAGCGAAAAGGCGCGCGCCGTTGCGGCAAATACCCTTTCGCAAGTGAAGAAGTCCATGAAAATCGATTATTTTGCGGAATAAAAAACCGCCGAGCGTACTCGCTCGGCGGTAATCTTTTATTCGCTTTGGTTTGAAAAGGTAATTATTTAAGCGTATTCTATTAAAATGCCCATTGCGGCTAATTTTTCAACGATTGCCTCGAAAGCGCGTTCGTCTTTTACGACAAGCGTATGAATATGCAAGCCTTCCGTTAATAACGAAAGGGGATTGGCTTTGGTTTCGTTGATTTGTCGAATAAAATTATCAACGTCGTAGCGTGAGTTTAGATTTAACTCGCCGGAGATTTGACCGTACACGGAGTGTTCGACTTTGACGTCGAGCACTTTTCCACCGTTATCGACGACGGAATACAATTCTTCTTGTAATTCCTGTTTGCCGTGTTGAACGACGATTCTTTTTACGATGCCTTCCGTATTTTCCTTGTCTAATACGTAGCCTTTATGCTCCGCGCGGATAGGATACCCGCTTGCCCGCAATAACGCGATATCCGCAACGATAATTTGCCGCGTTACCGAGTATTCGTTTGCAAGAGCGCTCGCGCTAATAGGGCTATTGCTTGCATTTAGCCGTACGATAATATTTTTTCTTCTTTCTCCGTTGTTCATTTTTATACCTTTAACAATTTTTTTTATTATATCATAAAAAATCATAAAAAGCAAGGCGGTTTATGCTTGACAGGCGATATTTTTAAGCGTATAATATGTATATACATATAAATATACACAAAAAAGGAGAAATGAAAATGGAAAAGAAATACGCCGTACTTGTTGTCGATATGTTAAACGACTTTGTAACGGGCGCGTTAAAATGCGAACGCGGTTTGGCAATCGTGCCGAAGACCAAGCAACTGTTAGCAGGTTGCCGTGAAAAGGGAGTTCCCGTTATTTTTTGTAACGACGCGCATTTAAAAGGGATAGACCACGAACTTAAATTTTGGGGCGACCACGCGATTGTAGGAACAAAAGGGGCGGAAGTAATTCCCGAATTGGAACTTTGCGATAAGGACTACGTCGTACCCAAACGTCGTTACAGTGGATTTTTCCAAACGGATTTGAAATTGTTGTTGGACGAACTGGGGGTAAATACGGTTATCATGACGGGGCTTCACGCGCACATGTGCGTCCGTCATACGTCTGCCGACGCGTATCAATACGGTTATGATGTCGTCGTGGCGAAAGACGCAACCGATTCGTTTACGGAAGAAGATTATAATTACGGAATAAAGTATTTAAAAGAAACATATGACGCGCAAATCATGGACGTAGATTCTATTTTACAAATGCTTTAAATGATTAAGAGAAGGATAGAAAAGCAAAACCCCGACGCGGTAAGCGTCGGGGTTTTGCTTTATTTGGGTCGTTGATTAGTTGTTGATAAGTTCCTTATAGGATTTACCGAACTTCATAACGGGTTTCTTGCAAGCCGCGATTTCTACTTTCGCGCCCGTTTGAGGGTTAACACCCGTTTTAGCGGCAACGTCTTTTACTTCAAACGTACCAAACCCAACGAGAGAAACTTTGTCGCCTGCTTTCAAAGCTTCGGTAACCGTTTCGATAAACGCGTTGTATGCAATCGTTGCGTCCTTTTCCGTGAAGTCTGCCTTTTTCGCCATTGCCTTAATCAATTCGCCTTTGTTCATAAATAATAATCCCCTTTTGGTAAATTCTTGAAAACATAGCATTTTCAAGTAATTTAATTATACCCCATACCTTATATTCTTGTCAAGTATACGAAGAGAAAAATTCCCGAAAAAGCTTGAAAAATCAAGGTTTTTTTGCTTTTTTCGGGTATAAAAAATTATTTTATAGAAAAAAGCCGAGTTTTGCGCTCGGCTTTTGTTGATTTGGCTTGAATAAAGACGGAAAATTATAATTCGCCCGAGTAAAATCCCAGCCCCAGAACTTGGGAAACTTGGGACGTAACGGCGAAGGAGTCGGGGTCGATTTCTTTGATGATTTTTTGCAAAGTGGTTACCTGTCGGCGTCCCACTACGCAAAGGAGCATTGAACGGTTGATTTTCGTGTACATACCCGTAGCAGGTACTGCCGTTACGCCGCGGTTTAATTCCTTCATCAGCGCAAGTCCCATTTCTTCCGGTTTGTCCGTGATGATACGGAATTCGATAGCGGAGTGGAAACCGCTCGTAATCGATTCGTTGGCTTTGCTTTCTATGTACGATTCGAATACGGACATCATAATGGGAAGAAGGGTTGCGCCGTAATTGATACTGCCGTCGTCGTTGAGTTCATAAAATACAAAAATGGACGAACCGATAATGATACAGTTGATAAAGAAGATAACGCGCGCGATATTGCCCGCATTGAATTTCCGTTGGATTACGACGGCGAGTACGTCTGCGCCGCCCGTAGAGCCGCCTATTTTAAACGCCAACGCAATGGCTACGCCGATACAAAGACCGCCGGCTATCGCTGCGAAGATTTTTTCACCGCCGCCTCCGAACACAATTTGCAAATCGGGGAAAAGCATTTCCAGCAGTGCGAGCCACAGCGTTTGCAAAAGAATATGCGCCGCCGTCAAAAGGGCAAATTTTTTCTTCACGAAGAAGAAAGAAAATACCACGAGCGGAATATTGATGGCAAAGACCATAATATATTGCGGGATTCCGAAAGATACGTCTAACAAAATCGCGATACCGCTTGCGCCGCCGATGGTGAACTCGTTGGGCATGATAAGGCTGTACGACGCAAAAGAAATGAGAAGGGACGAACAGAGCAAAAGCAAAACCGTTTTCGTCCAATATAAAATTTTGCCCCGCTTACTTGCCGCCGTTTTTTTCAAATCTTCCTTTGTGATTTTTTTAGGTAACGTCGATTGCGCGATTTCGCTTTCGATATTTGTTTCGTTCATGGCTGCTTCCTTTATTATATTAAAGACTTTCTACCGTTACGGTGATTTTTGCCGTTACGCCTTCCATAAGACGGATTTCCGCGGGGAACGAACCGAGCGTTTTGACCGAGTCCATTTTAATTTTCTTTTTGTCTACGTCAAAGCCGATTTCAGACAAAGCCGCAGCTACGTTTGCCGCCGTTACGCTGCCGAACGTTTTGCCGTTTTCGCCTGTTTTTATACGGACCGTAACCGATTTTTTATCCAAGGACGCCGCCAAAGCTTTTAACGCTTTTACTTCTTCTGCTTTATGGAAAGCAGCGGCTTCTTTTTTTTGTTGCGCTTCGTGGATATTGGCGGCGGAAGCAACCGTTGCCAAACCTTTCTTCAACAGGAAGTTTCTGCCGTATCCGTCAGCCACTTCCACAACTTCGCCTTTTTTACCCGTGCCTTTTACGTCGGCGGTCAATAAAACTTTCATATATACCTACTCCTTATACGGATTTTTTTTACGCAACTCTATTTTACAGGAAATTTTTGAAAATGTCAATAATCTTTGCATACTTTGCGCATACTCTTTGCGTAAAGGCGCTGTTTCAGTATTCGGTTTCTCTAATCAACCGTTTATCGTAACGTCGCCTTTCCAAAAGGAGGATTTTGTTATGATGAACGAACGTGGTCAAGAAGTAAACACCAGCATTGGTTGCGGCGTAACCGATTGTAAGTATAACCGCTCCGGCGATTATTGCACGCTCCGCAAAATCCACGTCGGCAACGTTTGCAGTTGCGACGCGGAAAGTTGCACTTGCTGCGACAGTTTCGAAAGAAAATAAGGAAACTCGTCTATCAGCGGAAAAACCGTCTTTGCTTTTTAAAGCAAGGGCGGGTTTTTTTTCTTTCAAATACTTGCGTTTTCAAATCAACAGGAGTATAATAAAAGAAATCTTGTAACAAGGGAGAGAATATGGAAGCAGTACAAGAGAAAAAAACGTGCAAGGAGAAATTTCTCGGTTATTTGAAAGCTCTTCCCAAACGCTATTTTATCACGGCGTTTTCGGGTATGGCGCAGGGACTTTTCGTCACGCTTATTGCAGGTACGATTTTGGCGCAAATCGCGGGCTGGATAGGAGATAACTATATCGGCAACGCGCTGTTGTATATCGCCAATCTCGCCAAAGTGCTGATGGGCGCGGGTATTGGTATCGGTATCGCGCACGCGCTTGGAAAAAACAAATTACTTATTTTTTCCGCCGCCGTTGCGGGTATGGTGGGCGCATGGGCAGACCAGCTTATTTACGGGGGCGGCGGTTACGCGGTTATTACGGCGAAAATCGGCTTGGCGCTTCCCGGAAATCCTATCGGCGCGTATGTTTTGACGATGCTCGTGGTGGAAATCGTCGAACTGTATGCGGGGAAAACGAAACTCGATATTATCTTGATTCCGCTCGGCGTATTGCTTTTATCTCTCGGCGGCGTGTACGTGGCTTGGCCGTTTATCAAACTCATCGATTTGTTTGCGGAATTTTTGGTGTTTACCATCAATGCAGGGGAAGCGGTAAAGATTATCGTCGGCGTGTTGATAGCCATCGTTATGGGCATTTTGCTGACGATGCCCACGTCTTCTGCGGCGATTTGGGTGGCGATTGCCACTTCGAATACGGCGGTTTCTAACCCCGAAGTGTTCGCGATTGCAGGCGGCGCGGCGGTGGCAGGCTGCGCGGCGCATATGATTGGGTTTGCCGTGGCGTCGTTCAGAGAAAATAAAGTGGGGGGACTTATTTCGCAGGGTATCGGCACGAGTATGCTGCAAATTCCCAATATTATGAAAAAGCCGATAATTATGCTCCCCGAAATGATTGCCAGCGCAGTTGCGGGCTTGGTTGCCGTCTTGCTCGATATCCGTTGTACGGCGGCGGGCGGCGGTATGGGTACGAGCGGGCTGGTGGGCTTGTTCGGCGTTATCGACGCGTGCGCGTTATACGGCGTGCCTACGCTTAACACCGTGCTCGGTATTATATTGTGTTTGTTCGTTATTCCTGCTGCGGTATCGCTTGGGGTAAGCGAATTGATGAGAAAGAAGGGCTGGATAAAATTCGGCGACCAAAAGTTGGATGTGTAAACGATGAAAAAATATTTATTGCCCAATACGGGAAATTTCTACAAGGCAAATATGCATATGCACAGCACCGTATCGGACGGCAAGCTTACGCCCGAGGAAATCAAGCGGGTGTATACGGAAAAGGGGTATTCTATCGTGGCGTTTACCGACCACGAAATTTTGCTGCCGCATAATGAACTTACGGACGAGAACTTTTTGGCGATTACGGCAACGGAGCTTGCGTTTAATCTCTATCACGTGGATGGGGGATATCCGTACATCAAGACGTATCATCTCAATTTCTTTTCCAAGGACGCAAACAAATCGGTGATTTCCATTTGGGACCCCGATTTGGTGTTCGATTGCGTAAAGCCGAAGATTTCCGAAGAGCAAAAGAAGCACGTATACAAACGGGAATACGGCGCGGAAAAGGTAAACGAAGCGATTGCCATTGCAAAAAAGGACGGATTTCTCGTCAGTTACAATCATCCCGTTTGGTCGTTGCAAGATTATAGCGATTACGGCGGTTTGAAAGGGCTTTGGGGCGTAGAGTGCTATAATAACGTGAGCGAACGTGTGGGTATGCCCGATGACGACAGACCGTTCAACGATTTGTTGGTGCAAGGGGAGAACGTATTTCCGCTGGCTACCGACGACGCGCATACCTTGGGCGATTGTTTCGGCGGTTTCATTATGGTTAGGGCGGGAAAATTGGAGTATTCCGCGATAATGACGGCGTTGGAGAAAGGGGATTTTTACGCTTCCACCGCGCCTGCATTTTACGAGATTTCCGTGGAAAACGGTATCGTGCATATCGAGTGTTCGCCCGTGCGTTCGATTTATTGGAGTACGGAGTGCCGCGTGGCTGGCAACGTATGTATGAACGAAGAGCCTATCACGAGCGCAGATATCGATATCCGTTCGTATTTGGAGCATAACAAGGCGTCTTCGCCGTGGCGGAAGCCGTTTATCCGTTTCCGTTTGATTGACGCGCAAGGTAAGATTGCCTACTCGCGCGCGTATGGATTGGACGAATTATAAGATACAAGAAAAAACCGCCCCGAAAGCGAAACGCTTTCGGGGCGGTTTTTTGTCCGTTCTGTTTAACGTTTGGGTTCGCACGTAACGTGCATACCGAGTGATTTAAACGTACGCTCGTCCACGTGGGAGAGCATTACCGTAGAGTGTATTTCACAGTTTTTCAGTTTATCAAGCTGTTCCACGGCGAGTTTTGCCATCGGGTCGGATACGGCGCAAATGGACAGCGCCATTAAGATTTCGTCCGTGTGCAAACGGGGATTGTTCGCGCCCATGTGGTTGACTTTCAAACGCTGAATAGGCTCGATAATCGTCGGAGAGATAAGCTCGATTTTATCGTTGATACCGCCGAGCGCCTTCAATGCGTTGAGCAGCGCAGCCGCGCTCGCGCCGAGCAAATCGCTCGTCTTGCCCGTTACGATATCGCCGTTGTTCAGTTCGATGGCGACGGCGGGGGCGTTCGTTTCTTCCGATTTGGCAAGGGCGGGGGCAACCGCTTTGCGACTTTCCGTGGAAATCCCCGATTTGCGCATTAACAGCTCCAATTTGGCAACGACATCTTTGCTGATTCTGCCCTTTCTCGCATCGCACAGCGCCGAGTAGTATCTACGGACGATTTCGTTTTCGGAAGCAAGTTTGCATGCTTCGTCGTCCACGATACAAAATCCCGCCATATTTACGCCCATATCCGTAGGGGATTTATAGGGGGAATAACCGAGAATCTGTTGGAGCATCGCCGATACCACGGGGAAGATTTCCACGTCGCGGTTATAGTTGACGGCAAGCTTTCCGTATGCTTCGAGATGATACGGGTCTATCATATTGACGTCGTTCAAATCGGCGGTTGCCGCTTCGTACGCAAGGTTGACAGGGTGGGAAAGGGGCAAGTTCCAAATGGGGAACGTTTCGAATTTTGCATATCCTGCTTTCACGCCGCGTAAGTTTTCGTGATAAAGCTGGGAAAGACAGGTCGCCATTTTACCGCTACCTGGGCCGGGGGCGGTAACGACGACGAGTTTCCTTGTTGTTGGCACGTACTCATTTTTGCCGTAACCGTCTTCGCTGACGATTTTTTGTACGTCGGAAGGATACCCGTCGATAGCGTAATGCTTATACACCTTTACGCCGAGATTGTTGAGCCGTTTGATAAAGCCGTCTACCGAAGGTTGGGGGGAATACATCGTCATCACGACGCTGCCCACGTATAAGCCTTTGTTTTGGAAAATATCCAAAAGACGGATAACGTCGGCGTCGTACGTAATGCCCAAATCGCTTCTGTATTTGTTTTTGATAATGTCGTTGGCGCTGATAACGACGAGAATTTCCGCTACGTCTTTCAGCTTTAACAGCATTTTGATTTTGCTGTCCGGCTCAAAACCGGGCAACACGCGAGAAGCGTGGTAATCGTCGAACAGCTTTCCGCCGAATTCGAGATACAGCTTGTCCCCGAACGCTTGGATACGTTCGGAAATCTTTTCCGATTGCAACGAAAGATATTGTTTGTTGTCAAACCCGATTTTGTTCATAACCGTTCCTTTTTTCGCTTGGTGAATACTATCTTATATATTGTAGCAAAAAAAGAAACAAATGTCAACAATAGGGGCGAAGAAAAAATCGCTGGTCGTAAAAAAACAGCCACGGCTTCTCGCCGCGGCTGTAAATGCTTTATTTAACATTGTCTTGGGGATTGCCACGCCAATTACATTGGCTCGCAATGACAGGCGGTGGCTCACCTCTAAATCTTTTTCTTCAATTCTCTTACGGCGTTGGTTAAGAAGTATTCCGCCGTCGTGCCTTTGCGGATAAGAGCAAGCGCTTCTTCGGGCGTACACCAACGCGCTTCCGATACTTCGTCTTCTTTCAGCTTGATTGCCTTATCTTCTACAATGACGATAAAGTTGAGCATAAGCACTTCTTTCTTTTGATGATAGCGCGAAGACATATACTTGGCTTTCACTACGTCCAAACCAAGCTCTTCTTTGATTTCTCTGGGTATCGTTTTTTCGGCGTTTTCGCCTTTTTTGATGTATCCCGCAAATAAAATGAAATCGTCGTCTTCTACGTGTTTTGCAAGCAAAATTTTATCTTGCGCGCGGTTGGTTACTACCATCGATACCGCTATGGAAAATTGCGGAAACATATACGCTTCGCATTTTCCGCAGTAGGGGATTAACCCTTCGTTTTCGCAAAACCGTAAACTCAATTTTTGTCCGCATTCCCTACAATACATAATATATTCTCCTTATCCTATCTTGAAAAGCCGATTCCTCGGATTTTACAATATTATCATACGCTTTTTTTGGCGCTTTGTCAATAGCCGTAAAAAAGTTTTCACCAAAATTTTTAGCGATTTTTATCGTTTTGATGAAAAGTACGGGGCATATCGGCTTGACAAGGCTTGTAAAATAGGTTATAATAAATTGCTACAATATGCGTTGGCGTGTTTTTGTCGCGCAAAAAAACGGTGGCAACGGAAGAAAATCCGTTTTTCAAACAGGGAAAAAACAAAGGAGATATATAAAAATGCTCACATCTATTTGCGGTATTAACTGGGGTGATGAAGGCAAGGGCCGTATGGTCGATTTGCTTTCGCAAAGCTTTGACGTGGTTTGCCGTTATCAAGGCGGTAACAACGCGGGACACACCGTTATCAACGAAAGGGGTAAATTCATTTTGAATTTGTTGCCTTCGGGGATTTTGCGTGAAGAAGTGGTCAACGTTATGGGTCCCGGTATGGTTATCGATATCAAACACCTTTGCGGCGAAATGGCGAAATTGCAAGAAGCGGGTATCAAAATTACCCCTGCAAACTTGAAAATTTCCGACAGAGCCGTTATCACGATGCCCTATAACGTTTTGCAGGACTGCTTGGAAGAAGACCGCCTTGCAGGCAAAAAATTCGGCTCTACCCGTCGCGGTATCGCGCCCGTTTACGCGGATAAGTATTATAAAAAGGCGTTCCGTATGGGCGAGCTTTTGAATACGGAAAAATTGTACGCGCGCGTTGCGGACATCGTAGAGTGGAAAAATCTTACCGTCGTCGGCGGCTATAAAGCGGAAGCGGTCAAGACGGAAGATATTATCGCATACTTTGAAGAATACGGTAAAAAACTCGCTCCGTTCGTTTGCGACGTAGGCGAATTCTTGACGAAAGCCAACGACGAAGGCAAAAATATTATGTTCGAAGCGCAGCTTGGCGCAATGCGCGATATCGATTTCGGTATTCACCCTTACACGTCGTCGTCTTCGACGATTGCGGCGTACGCGCCCATCGGCGCAGGCGTGCCCCAACTCCAACTTGATAACTCTATCGGTATTATGAAAGCATATTCTACCTGCGTGGGCGAAGGTCCTTTCACGGCGGAATATTTCGACGAAAAAGCGAAAAAGCTCCGTGATTTGGGCGGCGAATACGGCGCGGCTACGGGCAGACCCAGAAGAGTAGGTCCTTTCGACGTAGTGGCTTCCCGTTACGGTATCCGTTGCCAAGGCGCAAAGGAAATTGCACTCACGAAAATGGACGTGCTTTCCGCGTATGAAGAAATCGAAATTTGTACCGCTTACGAGCTGAACGGCAAGGTTATCCACGAATTCCCGTTCATCGACGTGCTCGACGATTGCAAACCGATTTTCGAAACGGTGAAGGGCTGGAATTGCGATATTTCGGGTTGCAGAAAGAAGGAAGATTTGCCCAAAGAAGCGCTTGACTATATCGCGTATATCGAAAAGGCTTGCGGTTGTAAAATCAAATACGTATCCGTCGGCGCGGAACGCGACGCTTACGTGGAAATGTTCTAATAACGAAAAGAATCATCAAACCCCGAACGGCAAACTGCCGTTCGGGGTTTTGCGTTCAATATTCCGTTCTGCCGAGCAAATAATCGACGGACACGTCGAAATAATCGGCTAATTTTACAAGCGTTTCAAGGCTTGGCTCGGACGAGCCGTTTTCATACCGTATATACGACGGCTGGGCAATTCCCAAGTACTCGGATAGTTGTCTTTGCGTACATTTATTCATTTTTCTTTGCTCAATCAGTCTCTCTTGAAAAATTTTCATTTTTTTACCTTTTGTTCTTGACAATTATAGCATTTTGCTATATAATCTATACAAGAATATAGCGTATTGCTATCAAAAGGAGTGAACATTATGAAAAAGAAGATGTGGGTTTTGGGATTGGCGGCGCTTTGCGCAGGTGTTTTGACGGTAGGTTTGGTCGGTTGCGGCGACGGCGATGGGGGAGAAACGACGGACGACGGCACGCACAATTATGACCAGCATACGTTTGTCGACGGCGTTTGCGTATGCGGGGCGGACGAATTGGTGTATACGCTCAGCGAAGACGGTACGTATTATATCGTAACGAAAGCGACGGCGGGGATGAGTTTAACTACGGGCAATTTGGTTATTCCCGATACGTATAAGGAAAAACCCGTACGGGAAATTGCCGACCAAGCGTTTCACGGTTATAGGAATATAACGGGGATAACGATTGGCGACAACGTAACGAAAATCGGCGTACAGGCGTTTACGCTTTGTAACAAGGTTACGAACGTAGACTTGGGCAGCGGCTTGGAAACGATTGAAAGGTCGGCGTTTGAACAGTGTGAAAAATTGGAAGCGGTTACTTTGCCCGAAAGCATTAAAACGATTGGAGATTCGGCGTTTCGGAATACGCCGATAAAAGAAATCACCCTTCCGTATACGGTAGAAACGGTTGGGAAAGGCGTATTTGACAGCAATAAAGCGTTGACCTACGCCAAAATTAACGGAAACGATACCGAATTTGACGGAACGCCGTTTACGGGTTGTACCAATTTGGCAAAGGTTACGTTTGAATCGAGCGTAACGCGTATTGACGACGAATTGTTGCTGGGTTGTACGGGCTTGACGGTAGTCGAGTGGTCGGATAACGTGAAAAGCATTGGTAAGAAAGCGTTTTCGGGATGTAGCGCTTTGACGAGCGTTTCGCTCCCTTACGGCTTAGAAACGATTGGTGACGGCGCGTTTTCCGCCACGGGTTTGACGGAAATCGTTATTCCCAATACCGTTGAAACCGTCGGTAAATCTGCTTTTTCGGGTTGTGCAAGCTTGACGAGCGCAACGCTCAGTATCAAGATGACAGTGATTGAAGATTATACGTTTAAGGGTACGGGCTTTACGAGTTATACCGTTCCGGACGGTATTCAATATATCAACCCGCTTGCTTTTCAGGATTGTACGGCGTTGGCGAGCGTAATAATTCCCAAGAGCGTGAAGGGGATTTACAGGGCGTTCTCGGGGTCGGGCTTAACGGACGTGTATTATAAAGGCTCGTGGACGGAATGGGGAGAAATCGAATTGAGTGACAGTACCGTACAGAAAGCGACGATGCATTACGACGTATAAAATCAAATCTAAAACGGACGAAAGAATATACAGCCGCGGCGAACGCCGCGGCTGTATCGTTTATCTATACGCTACGCGCATACCTGTCATAAAAAATAATTAGCTATTTTCCATAATTTTTTCTTTTGCAACGCTTGAAAAAGGTAAACGCATATGTTATAATGTAATACAGTAAACCAAATTGTTGGGAGAATAAGAAAATGCCTATTCGTATCGGTATTTACGGTTACGGTAACCTTGGCAAGGGCGTAGAACTTGCTATAAGACAAAACGAAGATATGGAGTGCGTAGGGGTATTTACCCGTCGCAATCCCGAATCGGTGCAAACGTTGACGGGGATTCCCGTATATTCCGCGGACAAAGTAACGGAAATGACGGATAAAATCGACGTGATGATTCTTTGCGGCGGCAGTTCTACCGATTTGCCCAAGCAAACGCCGTACCTTGCGCAATATTTTAACGTGGTGGACAGCTTCGACACCCACGCGAAAATTTCCGAGCATTTGAAAAACGTACAGGCGGCGGCGGAAAAAGCGCAAAAGACGGCGATGATTTCCGTGGGCTGGGACCCCGGTATGTTCTCGCTTGCCCGCGCGTATTCGGGCGCTATCCTTTCGCAGGGTAAGGATTATACCTTTTGGGGAAAGGGGGTCAGTCAAGGACACTCGGACGCGATTCGCCGAATTGAAGGCGTAGCCGACGCAAAACAATACACGATTCCCGTGGAAGCCGCCTTGCAACGGGTAAGAAACGGGGAATCGCCCGATTTTACCGTAAGGGAAAAACATAAACGAGAGTGTTTCGTCGTGCTCAAAGACGGCGCGAACGCCGAAAAGGTGGAAACGGCTATCAAGACGATGCCCCATTATTTCGACGAATACGATACGACGGTGCATTTCATATCGCAGCAGGAGCTGAACGAAAAGCACGGCGGACTTCCCCACGGCGGCAGCGTTATCCGCAACGGCGTTACGGGCAAGAACGGGGAAAACAAACACGTTATCGAATACCGTATCAAGCTCGATTCCAACGCGGAATTTACTTCTTCCGTATTGGTGGCGTGCGCGAGAGCGGTTTACCGTATGCATAAGGACGGGAATTTCGGTTGCAAGACGATGCTCGACGTTGCGCCCGTGTATTTGATGAAAGAAACGAGAGAAACGGCGATTGCAAAACTGTTATAATCAATCAAAACGGAAAACTTCCGATTGTGGTCGGGAGTTTTTCTCGTAAAAAGGAGAGTCAAATATGGGACTTGGGATGAGAAAAATTTGGCGGGAAATTGAAAAGGATTCGAAAAAGAGCCAAAAGGAAAAATTGAATGAAATGCAAGAAAAGGCGGAAAAAGGGGACGTAGAGTCTATTCGCAAACTTGCGACGTTCTATCGTTTGGGCTCTCACGCGTACGGCATAAAAGAAAACGAGAAAAAGGCGTTGGCGCTTTGGGAACAGGGGGCTGCGCTCGGCGACGCGGAGTGCGCGATGGAGCTTGCCGCGTATCTTGCGCCCGCGCTGCAAAACAACGTGATAATAGGGGGTTCTCCTTATTTAGACGCCTTCGGGAAAAAAGTAAACGAAAAAACCAAACAAAAAATTTACGATTTGTATACAATCGCGGCGAAGGCGGGCAATACGTTTGCGATGGAAATTATGGTCGCCTTGGAAACGGATTGGAGAAAAAAGACCTATTGGACGACGAAAGCGGCGGAAAACGGCTCGTGGAAAATGCAAATCCAAAAAGTCAACGAATACTTAAATAAAGACAACGAAAAATGCTTGTATTGGCTGAAAACGTTGCTGGATAACGAGAAGGTAAAATATTATCAAAACAATGTTAGCGGCAGCGCGTGGGAAGTACGATTATTTTTACACAATCAAGACGAGCTTTTGAAAGAGTGTTTGAATACATACGGTTTGATTCCCGTGAAAATGGGCGAAGACGTGGGCAAAGACTACGTGGAGAAATTCCGTCAAGGCGCGTTTGTTTCCACGCTGTACGTGCCCTATTTTGACAGGGTAAGATTGTTCGAATATTTGCAGGCGCATAAGCACGACGGTAACGAAACGGCGTTTTTGTACGCCCGTTGCAAGAATTTGGGGGACGGTTGCGAAAAGAACGACGCCGAAGCGGTTGCGCTTTATCAAACGCTTGCAGACAAAGGCTACGCGCCCGCGCAAAACAATATGGGGGTTTGTTACTATTACGGCGACGGCGTGGAAAAAGACTACGACAAGTCGGCGGTGTGGTGCGAAAAAGCGGCGTTGCAAGGTTACGCGCCCGCACAAGACAACTTGGGGCAGTGTTATTATGACGGCGAAGGCGTAAAACAAGATTATACCAAAGCGGCGGAGTGGTACGAAAAAGCGGCGGCGCAAGGCTATGTAAGTGCGCAAAGACATTTGGGGTATTGTTACGATAAAGGTGACGGCGTAAAACAAGATTATACCAAGGCGGTAGAGTGGTACGAAAAGGCGGCGGTGCAAGGCGACTTGTGGGCGCAAAACAATTTGGGTGTTTGTTATGAATACGGCAACGGCGTAAAACAAGATTATACCAAGGCGGTAGAGTGGTACGAAAAAGCGGCGGCGCAAGGCAATGTAAGTGCGCAATGTAATTTGGGCTTTTGTTATGAATACGGCAACGGCGTAAAACAAGATTATGTCAAGGCGGCGGAGTGGTACGAAAAGGCGGCGTTGCAAGGTCTGGCAAGAGCGCAAAACAATTTGGGGGTTTGTTATGAATACGGCAACGGCGTAAAACAAGATTATACCAAAGCGGCGGAGTGGTACGAAAAGGCGGCGGTGCAAGGCGACTTGTGGGCGCAAAACAATTTGGGTGTTTGTTATTATAACGGCAACGGCGTAAAACAGGATTACGCCAAAGCGGTGGAGTGGTACGAAAAGGCGGCGTTGCAAGGCTACGCGCCCGCACAAAGACGTTTGGGGTATTGTTACGATAAAGGTGACGGCGTCAAACAAGATTATACCAAGGCGGTAGAGTGGTACGAAAAGGCGGCGTTGCAAGGTCTGGCAAGAGCGCAAAACAATTTGGGGATTTGCTACAAAAAGGGCGAAGGCGTAAAACAGGATTACGCCAAAGCGGTGGAGTGGTACGAAAAGGCGGCTTTACAAGGAGACACCGACGCGCAATATAATTTGGGGCTTTGCTACTACAACGGCGAAGGCGTAAAACAGGATTATACCAAGGCGGTGGAGTGGTTCAGAAAAGCGGACGCGCAAGGCAACGATAGCGCGACGAACGCTTTGGGCGTTTGTTACGAATACAGCAGGGGCGTAACGAAGAGCGATACGAGCGCGTTTTTGTACTATCAAAAAGCGGCAAAAAACGGCAACGAAAGGGCAATGAGGAATTTGGGCATCTGCTACGAACACGGCAAAGGTGTTGCCAAAAATCCGATGGAAGCGTTTTCTTGGTATTATAAGGCGGCGTGGAAAGACGAACCCAGAGCAATGCTCTATTTGGGGAATTGTTACAAGAACGGCGTCGGCACTGTAAAAAATCTTTCTTTGTCTACAACGTGGTATAAAAAAGCCGTTGCGAAATGGGAAAAAGCCGTTGCGGACGGAAACGCAGACGCTATGAATATGTTGGGCGTATGCTATGGGAACGGGAGCGGCATCGTTGAAAATAAATTTACGGCGTTTTCCTACTTCAAAAAGGCGGCGGAAAAGGGCGATATAGACGGTATGTACAATCTCGGGCTGTGCTATGAAAACGGCTTTGGAACGGCGAAAAATCCCGTGCTTGCCAAGCAATGGAAGGATAAGGCTTTGGCAAAGGGTTACGTTGTTGAGAACTAAAAACGAAAGGACTTCACAAAGAAGTCCTTTTTTCGTGATAAAATCCGTTTTGGGAAAACATAGTAAAGTCAGTTGACAAAATTTTCCTGATTTAGTATAATAAGCGGGTAGTGCGAACGCATACGAAGGAGTTTTTATGGTTTACGAATATTATCACGAAGGTTTTTTCGGGTATAGCCTGGAAAAGGATTTCAACTATTGGTCGTTGGCGCATTTTTTGCCGATTATCCTGCTTTGCGTGGGGATATGGCTTACGTATCGCTACCGTGAAAAAATCAAGAACTGCAAATGGGAACAAAATATCCGTTTTATTATCGGCGCGGTATTGATTTTCACGGAAGCGTTCTATTATTGGCGACTTTTGTACGTGGGCAATTCGGGCAAGGACTTTCAAATGATTGCCTATTTGCCGTTGCAGGTATGCGAATGGTCGGCGTTTATCGCGGCGTTTATGGTGATGAAAAAGAGCAAGCATATGTTCGACGTTTGTTATTACATATGCTTGACGTTGGGGATTATTCCCTTTTTCATGCCTGCCGTTATCGAATACACGGGTCCCGGCTACGCGCGGTATTACCAATTTTGGCTGGAACATTTAGTGCCCGTATACGCGGTGTTCTATATGATGTTCGTGCACGGGTTTAAAGCGGATTATAAAAAGATATGGAAGCCCTTTTCGGTACTTGCCGTGCTTGCGGTGTTTGCGATTATCGCCAATACGCGTATCGAGGGCGCAAACTTTATGTATCTTGCCGCGGGTACGGACGGGGATTCGATTGCCAATATTTTACCCGAAAACATTTGGGTGCGGTTGGTACTGTATATAGGTATTTTAATCGTATTGTTTACGCTTATTTCCCTGCCGCAAATTATCTCGCAAATTCGCGCTTATAAAAAGAAAAAAGCGGCGCGGCTTGCGGAAGAAAACGAAGCGGTTGTAGAAGTTGCGGTGACGGAAGAAAAAGAAGAATAAATACAAACGGGAGTTTCGAAAAACCGAAACTCCCGTTTTCGTTTGTTATGGGATTTATTCTTTGCGCAAGTGCAAGGCTTTTATCATTTGACCCACATATTGCACGGATATGGATTCAATACGTTTTTCCGTTAATCTTCTAATCCAACCAAATAATCGATAGTGACTTTAAAATATTTAGCCGGCGCTACCAAATGAGAGAGTTTCAGCTCTCTTTGTCCGTTCTCCCATAAGCTTGTGATGCTCTTATTGACACCGATGGCAATAGATAGTTCTACTTGACCTATTTGTTTTCGTATCTCAATTCTTTTAATTTTTCCCCAAATTTCGTTTCCATAAAAGATTACCTCACAGATGTAAGAAAAACACTTGACATCTTACAATAGTAAGAGTATAATATAAACATAGACAAATAGGTTTTTCCCTATTTTGAGCTATAATATTTTAAGAAAAACATATTTTTATAAACAAGGAGAAAGTATGAAGAGAGTAATTCAACACAATGTATACGGTTCGATTATATACGAAGAAGGAGCTTGGACGGGTAAAAAATCGTTGACGATTAACGGCGTTCCGCTGACCAAAGTAGACAAAACGCATTATACATATAGCCTTGATGGAGAGTTGATAACGGTAGAATTGAAAGGAAACACATTGACAGGAGTAACCTTGAAAATTCAAAATGAAGTAATTCGGCTAGTAGATAAGCCTGCTTGGTACGTTTTGGTGCTTTCTATCCTTATGTTTATATTTGTCATCGTTTGGGGAAATTCTCCGACGCTTTGCGCAGTTTTTCCTATCGTCGGCGGGTTCATCGGCGGTGCAATCTGTGGGATAGGCGCAGTGTTAAACGTTCTTATAGCGGGTATGGTAAAAAAAGCAAGCTACAAAATATTGATTGGCGTAGGTTTCTTCATTGCGACAATTCTTCTTTGTTATATTATCGCAGTAGTTATTATCGCAGCCGCGACGGTGGTTGCGTGACAATCGGATAAATAAAATAAAGCCCACTACACTTAACGACAAGGTTAAAGGTAGTGGGCTTTTCATTTATATGTTTGGTTTTATTTAGCTCATTGTAGGAGCGGGACGCAAGTGCAAGGCTTTTATCATTTGACCCACATATTGCACGGGGACAAGCTCTATTTTGTCCGCGTATTTTTGACAGGCTTTCATGCTCTTGGCGGGTAAAATTACCCGTTTGAAACCCGTTTTGATACACTCGTTTACCCGTTTGTCGGCGTACGCTACGGGACGGATTTCGCCCGTTAAACCCACTTCGCCAAACAGCGCCGTATATTTATCGATTGGCACGTCGTTCGCCGCGCTGGCAAGCGCCGCGCAGATTGCCAAATCTACCGACGGTTCGTTCAGTTTAATGCCGCCCATGGCGTTGATATATACGTCTGACGAAAAGAAGGGGATTCCGCAACGCTTTTCGAGTACCGCAATCAATACCACGAGTTTATTGTAGTCCACGCCCAAGCTCATACGGCGCGGCGCGCCGAACGGCGCTTTGGATATGAGCGTTTGAATTTCCACGTTCATACAGCGGTTTCCGCTTTCGGACGGGGTAACGGCAGAGCCTGCCGCGATACCGCGCGTGTCCGACAAGAATAAATTGGCGTAATCGCTGACGCTCTTAATGCCTTCGTCCGTCATTTCGAAAACGCCCACTTCCTGCGCCGAGCCGAAACGGTTTTTGACGGCGCGGAGTAAGCGGTAATTATCTTCTTGTTGACCTTCAAAATACAGTACGGTATCCATAATATGTTCAAGCACTTTCGGTCCTGCAAGCGAGCCTTCTTTCGTTACGTGTCCGATAATAAAGAAGGTGATATTCTTCGATTTGGCTATCCGCATAAGCTTGGCGGCGCACTCGCGCACCTGTCCTACGCTGCCTGCGGCGGATGAGAGCGATTCCGTATACACCGCTTGGATAGAGTCGATAACGACGACGCTGTGTCCGTCCAAAGCCGTTTCGATATCTTCCAAACACGTTTCGTTCAAAAGGTATAAATTATCCGAGTTCAAGCCCAAGCGTTCGCAACGCATTTTTACCTGCGAACAGCTTTCTTCTGCGGATACGTAGAGTACTTTTTCCGTCTTGGCAAGGTGCGCCGAAACCTGCGTGAGCAGGGTGGATTTTCCGATGCCCGGGTCGCCGCCGAGAAGCACGAGCGAGCCGCGTACCATACCGCCGCCAAGAACGGTATCGAATTCCCCGATACCGCATTTTACGCGGTGGAATTTTTCATAACCTATTTGCGATAAGGGCAAGGCGCGCGTTTGCATTTTCGATACGCCCGCGCCCACGCGCGAAGAAACGGGCTCGCTTTGTCGGACGAGCTCTTCTTGCATCGTATTAAATTCTCCGCAGTCGGGGCATTTCCCCAGCCATTTGGGCGCGGTATAGCCGCATTGGCTGCATACGAATTGGCTGGTAGGGGCTTTGGGTTTGGTTGCCATAGTTACTCCTTTATTTTAGGTGAAGTTTCGGCTTTGCCGAAAAAGTTGTGGCTGTTATTTATATTGGCCTTTACTTTTTGTCCGCTTACGGACAAAAAACTTCACTTTCCGCTTCTTAATAGCGCGTACGCGTACACAGTAATGCCTTTGCCTTCGCCGACGTACCCCAAGCCTTCGTTGGTGCCCGCCGTAATGCCGACGGCGGTGGGGTCTACTTTCAAAGCGGAAGAAAGGCGGTTTTTCATTTCGTCGATATGTTTTGCAAGACGGGGTTTTTCCGCTTGCACGGACACGGAAACGTTTTTTACGCTATATCCGATTTCCGCAAGTATACCCACGACGGTTTCCAACATTTTCATTGAATCGGCGTTTTTCCATTGCTCGTCCGTATCGGGGAAATAATGCCCGATATCCTTCAAGCCTGCCGCCGAAAGCAGGGCGTCCATAAGCGCGTGGATAAGGACGTCGCCGTCGCTATGGGCTATCAAGCCCGTCTCGGACGGGATTTTTACGCCGCCGAGCGTGATATACGTTTGCTCCTTTCCAAAGGCGTGCGTGTCTACGCCAAAGCCGCAACGGGCGGTATTGTCCGCAAAATCGCTTGCGTGCGTGAGCTTGATATTCTCTTTTGCGCCGTCGCAAAGGACGGGTTTTCCGCAAAACGCCGCGAATACGGAAGAATCGTCCGTATAGCTTGCGTTCGCGGTTTCAATAGCTTGTTGATAGGCGGCAAGGATATTTTCTCGGAAAAAACCTTGCGGCGTTTGGATTTGCCAAAGGGTATTTCTGTCGGGCACGCTTTGGATTTTGCTCTTTTCCGCCACCGCCACCGTATCCGTGCAAGGGATAGCGCAAATGCCGCTGCCAAACGATTTGACACTTTGGATACATCTTTCAATCACTTCGCGCGTAACGAACGGTCTTGCGCCGTCGTGGATAAGGACAATATCCGATTGAACGGTTTGCAAAGCGTTATACACGGACGCCGAGCGCGTTTCTCCGCCGAGAACGACGCTCGTCCGTTCGTATTTTTTGCAAAGGGCGGAAATTTCCGAAAAATCTTCGTGCGAAGCGGCGATAACGATTTCGTTTACAGTAGGGAAATCGAAAGCGGAAAGGGATTTTTCCAGCGCCGTCGAGCCTTGAAAGGGAACGAGCAGTTTGTTTTTATCAAATCCCGCGCGCGCGCCTTTGCCTGCGGCGCAGATAATAACGCTTACCGTATATTTCATACTATTACCTCGTAAAGAGAAGCGGCTTCGTCTTTTTTTACCGTTTCCTTAATATTTAAAATGCGGAATTTCAAGCTGCCCGAAGCGTACAGCACTTCTACCACGTCGCCGATTTTGATTTTTGTCGCGGGTTTTGCCGCTTTGCCGTTGATAAGCACTTTGTCTTCGCCGCAAGCTTCTTGGGCGACGGTGCGACGCTTCAAAATTCGCGATACTTTCAAAAATTTGTCGATTCTCATAAAAAAATTCCAAAAAAGTTAAAAATAATTTCAAAAACGCTTGACATCTTTTTTTCGGTGGCTTATAATTAGATAATGTATCATTATGCTTAATATGGCGTATTGCCGCTCGCAGGCGGTTTTTTCGAAAAAAGAAATCCTTGAAAATCCCAGAAAAATCAAGGGATTGCGGACTTTTTTGCCAAAGCGTTCGTATAGTCATTATATCGCAAAAAAACGCAAAAGTAAAGCATTATGAGAAAAAAAACGGAAAATTCGATTTTTATCGATGAAAAGATATACTCGGTAAATCGCTAAAAAATATGTAAGGAGCTTTTTGAACCGATGGATTTACCTATCTCTAAGTATGGAAAAACCGAACGTAAAAAATTCGGCAAAATCGACGACGTTATCGATATTCCCGACCTCGTCGAAATCCAGAAAGACAGCTACAAGACCTTCATCGAAGAAGGGATTGCAGAGGTATTCGAGGATTTCTCCCCGATTACCGACTACTCCGACCATTTTGAACTCTACTTTTTAGAGCACAGATTTGGCGACAAACCCAAGTATGACGAAAAAGAGTGCCGTACGCGCGATGCAACATACGCGCTTCCGCTCCGCGTTAAGGTGCGCCTTGTCAACAAGGTGAAAAACGAAGTTCTCGACCAAGAAGTATTCATGGGCGACCTTCCCCTTATGACGGAAAACGGCGCTTTCATCATCAACGGCGCGGAACGCGTTATCGTTTCCCAGCTCGTTCGTTCGCCCGGCGTTTACAATTCGTCGAGCAAGGACAAGACGGGTAAAGAAATGTTCGCTACCACCGTTATGCCCAACCGCGGCGCTTGGCTTGAACTCGAACAGGACGCGCAGGACGCTTTGTACGTTCGCGTGGACAGAAAGAAAAAGCTTTGCATCACGGTGCTTTTGCGCGCGCTCGGCTTCGGTTCTAACCGCGCCATTGAAGACTTGTTCCCCGGCGATAAGATTATTGCCGCGACGCTTGCAAAGGATACGGCAAAGAGCGAATCGGACGGCTTGTACGAATTGTACCGTCGTTTGCGCCCGGGCGAAGCGCCTACGGAAGATTCCGTAAGAGCGCACCTTTTCAACTTGTTCTTCGACCCCCGTCGTTACGATATTGCGAAAGTGGGTAGATACAAGTACAATAAAAAGCTTAACCTTGCTTTCCGTTTGGAAGGCCGTCGCGTTGCGGAAACGGTTATCAATCCCGAAACGGGCGAAGTGCTTGCTACCGAAGGGGAAGTGATTTCCGAAAAGAAAGCGAAGGAAATCCAAAACTGCGGTATCAACGAAATATTCGTGCTTGTAGACGACCCCGAAGAAGGGGAAATCAAGCATAAGATTATCTCCAACGGTACGGTGGACTTTGCGGAAATTTCCGATGTTCCTTTGCCGGTACGCGCAAAAGACTTCGGCTTGCTTCCTACCGTGTACTATCCCAACTATAAATTCTCCAAGCTCATTGCACAGGAATGCGCTTCTTTGAGCGTGGAAGAAGTTGCGGACAAGTATATGGACGACATCAACGAGCTTTACAAGACGATTGAAAAGGCGGAAGAACCCGACGAAAAGCCCGAAGAAAAGAAGAACAGAGAAAAGAGAAGAGACAACCGCTGCAAATTCGTTGCGGCTTGTAAGCTTTTCCACGAAGTATTGCATAGCGAACATCCCGTTCCTACCAAGGAGCAAAAGAAGGAAATGCGTCCGCTCATCGATAAGCTTTGCCATAAGCACATTACGGTAGACGATATCGTGGCTTCCATTTCCAGCAACCTTGATTTGCGTTACGGCATCGGCACGACGGACAATATCGACCACCTTGGCAACCGTCGCGTTCGCTCGGTAGGCGAATTGTTGCAAAACCAACTCCGCGTGGGTATCGCGCGTTTGGAAAGACTCATCAAAGAGCGTATGGCAACGCAAGACCCTATGGACATCACGGCGACGGCGCTCATCAATATTCGTCCCGTATCGGCGGTTATCCGCGAATTCTTCGGCTCTTCCCAGCTCTCGCAATTCATGGACCAAACCAACCCGATTGCAGAACTTACGCATAAGCGTAAGCTTTCCGCGCTCGGTCCCGGCGGTTTGAACAGAGACCGCGCTACCTTCGAAGTGCGCGATATTCACCATACGCACTACGGACGTATGTGTCCTATCGAAACGCCCGAAGGTCAAAACATCGGTCTTATCACGTCGCTCGCTACCTATGCAAAGGTAAACGAATACGGCTTTATTATGAGCCCGTACAGAAGAGTGGACAAAGAAACGGGTATCGTAACGACGCACGTGGATTACCTTACGGCGGACGAAGAAGATAAATATATCGTTGCGCAAGCGAACGAACCGCTCGACGCAGACGGTAGATTTGTTAACGAACGCGTAGGCTGCCGTCATCAAAACGATATTACGGAAATGCCCCGCGAAAAGATGGACTATATGGACGTTTCGCCCAAACAGCTCGTATCGGTTGCAACCGCGCTGATTCCGTTCTTGGAAAACGACGATACCAACCGTGCCCTGATGGGCTCGAACATGCAACGTCAGGCAGTTCCGCTTTTGAAAACGGAATCGGCTATCGTTGCGACGGGTATCGAAGCGGATATCGCGAAATACTCGGGGGTTATCGTTACGGCGAAAGAAGCGGGCGTAGTCGTTTCCTGTTCTTCCAATATGATTAAGGTCAAGGAAGACGACGGCACGATTACCGAATATCCCTTAAAGAAATTTGAACGCTCCAACGCGGGTACGTGTTTGAACCAACGTCCCATCGTGGCTACGGGCGACAGAGTATACAAAGGCGAAATCATCGCCGACGGTCCTTCCACCAACAACGGCGAACTTGCGCTCGGTAAAAATATCCTTATCGGGTATATGGAATGGGAAGGATACAACTACGAAGACGCTATCTTGCTTTCGGAAAAACTCGTGCAAGACGACGTGTTCACGTCCATTCACATTGAAGAATACGAAACGGAAGCGAGAGATACCAAGCTCGGTCCCGAAGAAATCACGCGCGATATCCCCAACGTGGGCGACGACGCGCTCAAAGATTTGGACGAAGACGGTATTATCCGTATCGGCGCGGAAATTCAAAGCGGCGATATTCTCGTCGGTAAAGTTTCTCCCAAGGGCGAAGCGGAACTTACGCCCGAAGAAAGATTGCTTCGCGCAATCTTCGGCGAGAAATCGAGAGAAGTTCGCGATACGTCCTTGAAAGTACCCCACGGCGAAGGCGGCGTAGTCGTTGACGTTAAGGTATTCACGAGAGAAAACAAAGACGAACTCGAACCGGGCGTTAATAAGCTCGTTCGCGTATATATCGCGCAGAAACGTAAGATTCAGGTCGGCGACAAGATGGCAGGCCGTCACGGTAACAAGGGCGTTATCTCCCGCGTGCTTTCGCAGGCGGATATGCCTTTCCTTGCCGACGGTACGCCTCTTCAAATCTTGCTCAACCCGCTCGGCGTTCCTTCGCGTATGAACATCGGTCAGGTTCTTGAAGTGCACCTTGGTTACGTGTGCAAACAGCTTGGCTGGAAGATTGCTACGCCCGTATTCGACGGCGCGACGGAAAAAGATTTGGAAATGCTCTTCCGCGAAAACAACCTGCTTAACCCCGACGGCAAGGTCGACGGTAAGTTCCAAGTGTTCGACGGTAGAACGGGCGAGCCTTTTGAAAACCGCGTAACGATTGGCGTACAATATATGATTAAACTTATCCACCTTGTCGACGACAAGATTCACGCGCGTGCAATCGGTCCTTACAGCTTGGTTACGCAACAGCCGCTCGGCGGTAAAGCGCAATTCGGCGGTCAGAGATTTGGTGAAATGGAAGTTTGGGCGCTCGAAGCATACGGCGCTGCACACATTTTGCAAGAAATCTTGACGGTAAAATCGGACGACGTTGTCGGACGTGTAAAGACGTATGAATCCATCGTTCGCGGCGAGAACATTTCCGAACCTGGTATTCCCGAAGCGTTCAAAGTGCTTTTGAAAGAATTGCAATCGTTGGCGCTCGACGTCAAAGTGCTTACCGAATCGGGCGACGAACTCGTTATCCGTGAATTCGAAGAAGAAGACGATATCGCGGACAACGCGGCGAAAGAAAGAGACATCGCGAAGGCGGAAGAGCTTGAAGAAATCGATTTCAGCATGGACGACGAAGAGGACGAAGACGACGAATTCGACGTCAATATCTTCGAAGAAGAAGGCGACGACGAAGACGGTTTCGAAAGCGGCGACGACGAAGCGTTTGAAGACGATTTGGACGACGATGATTTCGGTTTTGACAAACTGTTTGACGACGGTTTTGAAGACGAGGAGTAAGGAGAAAAGACTATGTACGAATTAAACGATTTCAATTCTATTCAAATCAGCATTGCTTCTCCCGAGAAAATCAGAGAATGGTCTTACGGCGAGGTTACCAAGCCCGAGACCATCAATTACCGTACCCAAAAGCCCGAAAAAGACGGTCTTTTCTGCGAAAAGATTTTTGGGCCGATGAAGGATTGGGAGTGCCATTGCGGTAAATATAAAAGAATCAAATATAAGGGGCACGTTTGTGAAAAATGCGGCGTAGAAATTACCCGCTCCAAAGTGCGCCGTGAAAGAATGGGGCATATCGAACTTGCCGCGCCCGTTTCGCATATCTGGTATTTCAAAGGCGTGCCTTCGAAAATCGGTTTGCTCTTGAATATGGGACCCAAGCAACTTGAACAGGTTATCTACTTTGCTTCCTACGTCGTGCTCAACCCCGGCAGCGTATCCGAACTCGAATACAAGCAGGTAATTACCGACAAACAACTCCGTGAAATCGAAGAACGCTACGGCGACGCTTCCACGACGGGCTTGAAAGTAGGTATGGGCGCGGAATCTATCCGCGAATTGTTGATGGCGGTGGATTTGGACAAGGAAAGCGAAGAGTGCAAAAAAGCGCTTGACGAAGGCGCAAACAGCCAAAAAGGTCCCGGTCAAAAAGCGATTAAGGCGATTAAGCGTTTGGAAGTTATCGAATCGTTCAGAAAGAGCGGCAACCGCCCCGAGTGGATGATTTTGACGGTACTTCCCGTTATTCCGCCCGATATCCGTCCTATGGTACAACTCGACGGCGGCAGATTTGCTACGTCCGACTTGAACGATTTGTATCGCCGCGTTATCAACCGTAACAACCGTTTGAAGAAGATGATGGAAATCGGCGCGCCCGAAATGATTATCAAAAACGAAAAACGTATGTTGCAAGAAGCGGTTGACGCGCTTATCGATAACGGCAGAAGAGGCAAGGCGTTGTCCGGTCCTTCCAACCGTGATTTGAAATCGCTTTCCGCAATGCTTCGCGGTAAGCAAGGCCGTTTCCGTCAAAACTTGCTCGGTAAACGTGTAGACTATTCCGGACGTTCGGTTATCGTCGTAGGACCTGAGTTGAAGATTTATCAATGCGGTTTGCCCAAGGAAATGGCTATCGAGCTTTTCAAGCCGTTCATTATGAAACGTCTTGTGGAAAGCGGTCAATGCCATAACATCAAAACGGCGAAACGCGCCGTGGAAAAGGCTACGAAAGATATGGTGTGGAACGTTCTTGAAGACGTTATCAAAGACCATCCCGTGCTTTTGAACCGTGCTCCTACGTTGCACCGTTTGTCTATTCAAGCGTTCGAACCCGTGCTTATCGAAGGGCGTGCGATTAAAATTTCGCCCCTTGTCTGCGGACCGTTCAACGCCGACTTCGACGGCGACCAAATGGCTGTGCACCTTCCTTTGAGCGTAGAAGCGCAAGCGGAAGCAAGATTCTTGATGCTTTCGGCGAACAACATTTTGAAACTCGCAGACGGTAAGTCCGTTATGTCGCCTACGCAAGATATGATTATCGGCGCGTACTGCTTGACGATTAAACGTCGCGAAGAAGGTAAGACGTACGACGAACAAGGTCGTTTCGACCCCAACGGCGAAGTATACGAAGCGCCTATGTACGCGTCCGAAAACGAAGCGATTTTGGCATATCAAAACAAGATTGCGCACGAACAGGACGAAATGTATCTCAAACGCGTAGTGGAACTTCCCGAAGGTAAGTTCGAAGATTTGCCTTTGCCTTACAGATGCCCCGTGGAAAACAAGGACGGCGAAACGCCCATTAAATATGCGGAAGTTCGTCGCAACGAAAAGACGGGTAAGCTGGAAGTGTCGGGCGTTATCAAGACGACGATTGGTAGACTTATCTACAATGAAGGTTTGCCCCAAGACTTGGGCTTCGTAAAACGCGACACGCCCGAATCGTACTTGCGTTTGGAACTCGATACCGAATTCATCGGTAAGAAGGCGCGCGCAATCGGTAAGAAACATCTTTCCCGTATCGTAGAAGCTTCGTTCAGGACGGGTAAAGCGCCCAAGGCTTCCTACGTTTTGGACGCAATGAAAGAAAGAGGTTACAAATATTCCACGCTCGCCGCTTTGACGACGTCCGTATTCGATATGAAGATTCCGCCCGAAAAGCAGGAAATCATTGAAAACGCGGAAAAAGAAGTGGGCAAGATTGCGAAGAAATACGCGCGTGGTCTTTTGAACGAAGAAGAACGTTACGGCGCGGTTATCGCGCAATGGGACGCTGCAACCGATAAGGTTGCCGACCTTTTGAAAGCGCAAGGCGAACAGGATAAGTTCAATCCTATTTGGATGATGGCTGACTCCGGCGCCCGTGGCTCTATTGACCAGATTAAGCAGCTTGCAGGTATGCGTGGTCTAATGGTTAACCCCCAAGGTAAAAAGATTGAAGTTCCCGTTAAATCGTGTTTCAGAAACGGTTTGTCCGTTCTCGAATATTTCATCTCTTCGCACGGTGGACGTAAAGGTTTGACCGATACCGCTTTGAAAACGGCGGACTCCGGTTACCTTACCCGTCGTCTTGTAGACGTATCGCACGAAATTATCGTACGTGAAGACGATTGCTGCGCGGGCAGAAAGCCGCAGGGTATGAAAGTACGCGCTATCCGCGATATCGTAGGCAAGGAAATCGAAAACTTGCGTTCGAGAATTCTCGGTAGATTTGCTTCCGAAGACGTAATTCATCCCGAAACGGGCGAAGTACTTGTAGCGACCAACCAATTCATCGACGAAAAAGAAGCGGACGCAATCGTTGCGGCAGGTATCGAAGAAATTTCTATCCGCAGCGTATTCGCTTGCTCGTCCAGATTCGGCGTATGCGCGAAGTGCTACGGTAAAAATATGGCGACCACGCTTCCCGTACAGGTGGGCGAAGCAGTCGGCACGATTGCGGCGCAATCTATCGGTGAACCCGGTACGCAGCTTACGATGCGTACCTTCCACACGGGCGGTATCGCCGCTACTGGGGACATCACGCAAGGTCTTCCCCGTGTCGAAGAATTGTTTGAAGTGAGAAAGCCCAAAGGCTGCGCAACCATTTGCGAAGTCGAAGGCGTCGTATCCATCGACGATTCCGACGGTTCCAAGCATATCCGTATCACCGACGAAGTATCGGGCGAACTGAAAAAGGAATACACGTTGCCGTTCAATGCGGAAATCAAAGTCAAAGAAGGCGCGAAAGTCGTTCCCGGCGACTTGCTCAACGCAGGTAGCGTATATCCCCAAGATATTCTCCGCGTACAAGGCGTCAAGGGCGTACAAGACTATATTCTTGAACAAGTACAATCGGTATACCGTTCGCAAGGCGTTGAAATCAACGATAAACACGTTGAAATCATCGTTCGTCAAATGCTTAAAAAGGTCCGCGTAGAAAACGCAGGCGACACCAACCTGTTGCCCGGCGAACTCGTGGATATGGTAACCTTCCAAGACGAAAGCGCGAAAGCGATGCAAAACGGCGGCAGACCCGCCCTTGCAAAGCGTGTGCTGCTCGGTATCACGAAAGCGGCGCTCGCCACCGACAGCTTCTTGTCTGCGGCTTCCTTCCAAGAAACGTCGAGGGTTCTCACCGAAGCGGCTATCCGCACCAAACGCGATTACCTTGTCGGCTTGAAGGAAAACGTTATTATCGGTAAACTTATTCCCGCTGGTACGGGTACGAAGGCGTACAAGAACGTTACGCCTCAGTATATCGGTGCGTACAAAGCGGAAGAGGCGATTGCATCCGCAGACGCTACGGCGCAAACGGAAGAACCGATTGCATAACAGAAAAAACAATCAACAAAACTCTCCGTGTATGCGGAGGGTTTTGTGTTTTGTGAAGGGACAGGTAGGCGTTCAAGGAAATCCGTTTGCGTTTTTTCGGTGTTTGCGTTGAAAAACAAATGGAAAAAGTTGCCTTTTTTGGCAAACTTTTTCAGCGAAAAGTATTGAAATTTTTATTCTTTTGCGTTATAATAATGATAGAAGTTATATACGAGTATATAAACTTTGCAAGGGGCGCGGAAAAGATGGAAAAACTTTCCGCGTATAAAGCACGCAAAAAGAAAGAAAAACTTTGTTCTAAAAGCTTGACAAACGTTTCGACGCCTGTTATAATATAAACGTGAGACAAAAAGGGGCGTCGCGCAGGATTTTGCGTGTCGCCTTATTTTGCAAGTTGACGGGCAAACGCCGTAAGGGAGGTAAAATGGTTGGTCGTATTCACTCGTTCGAATCCTTCGGTACGGTGGACGGACCGGGCATCCGTTTCGTCGTGTTTTTGCAAGGCTGTCCCTTGCGCTGTCAATATTGCCATAATCCCGATACTTGGAAATCGGGCGGCGAAGAGCATACCGCCGAAGACATCGTAAGCCGCGCGCTCCGTTATAAAAATTATTTCGGGGAAAAGGGCGGCGTGACGGTAACGGGGGGCGAACCGCTTTTGCAAATCGATTTCGTCATAGAGCTGTTTACCTTGCTCAAAGAAAAGGGCTTGCATACGTGTATCGACACATCGGGGATTACCTTTCGGGCGGACAATCACGAAAGTGTGGAAAAGCATAAAAAGCTGCTTTCGGTTACCGATTTGGTTTTGCTCGATATTAAGCATATTGACGACGTGGCTTGTAAAAAGCTGACGGGACAAAGCAACGCCAACACGCTTGCGTTCGCGAGGTTTTTAAGCGACCATCAAAAGCCTATTTGGATTCGCCAAGTGCTTGTGCCGAATATCACGGACGACGACGAATCGTTAAAGCGGACGAGAGCGTTTATCGACACGCTTTCCACGGTGGAAAAGGTGGAAGTATTGCCCTATCACACGATGGGCGTGGTCAAATACGAAAAATTGGGTATGGAATATCCGTTGAAAGGGGTAGAAGCCCCGACGAAAGAGCGTGTAGAAAACGCCAAGCGTATTCTTTGCGGAGAGAGAAAATGAACGAAAAGGAACTTGCTTATAAAAAACAACTGCAAGGGCTTTGCTGTGTGGAAGTGAGCGGCGAATCTTGCGCGAACTGTTTGACCTTAATGCCGATTTTGGAACGGCTTTGCGGGGAACGGGGAGATATCAAGCTCGTTCACGTGGAAGCGGACTATTCCACGACGGCGCTTATGGAAGAGTGGGACGTAACGAGAGTGCCTACGATACTGCTGACGGACGGCGAAGAGATATTCGCCCGTTGCGCAGGCTTTCAACCCGAAGAGATACTCGAAATTTGGTTGGACGCGAAAATCGAAGAGAGAAAGGCGCTCAAAAAATAACGACGGCAAAAAATCCGTTTGCGAAAACGGGTAATATATAGCAAAAAATTATTGTTTTATAGGAGTAATGATATGATGCAATACAAAGGTTGGGAGGGATTTGTTCCCGGTAAATGGTGTAACGACGAGGTAGACGTACGTGATTTCATCCAACGTAACTACACGCCGTACGAAGGCGACGGAAGCTTCTTGGCGCCTGCAACGGATGCAACGAAAAAGCTTTGGGATATCGTTTGTGATTTGACGAAGAAAGAACTTGCGAACGGCGGCGTCTTGAACGCGGATACGAAAATCGTTTCCACGCTTACTTCCCACGACGCAGGTTATTTGGATAAAGACCTTGAAAAGATTGTCGGTTTGCAAACGGACGAACCCTTCAAGCGCGCTTTGCAACCGTTCGGCGGTATCCGTATGTCGGAAGGCGCTCTCGAAATGTACGGTTACACGATTGACCCCGACGTTAAAGAAATTTTCACGAAATACAGAAAGACGCACAACGAAGGCGTATTCGACGCGTACACGCCCGAAATGCGCGCGGCTCGTTCGGCGCATATCCTTACCGGTTTGCCCGACGCTTACGGCCGTGGCCGTATCATCGGCGACTATCGCCGCGTAGCGCTCTACGGTGTGGATTACCTTATTCAAAAGAAGGAAGAAGACAAGCTTGCCATCAACGGCGATATGACGCCTGAAAAGGTAAGAAACCGTGAAGAAATCGCAGACCAAATCAAAGCGCTTAAAGCATTGAAGGCAATGGCTGCTATTTACGGTTGCGATATTTCCAAACCCGCTGAAACGGCACAACAAGCGATTCAAGCGTTGTACTTTGGCTATCTTGGCGCGGTTAAAGACCAAAACGGCGCGGCTATGTCCATTGGTAGAAACACGACCTTCCTTGACGTATTTATCGAACGCGACTTGAAGAAGGGACTTATTACCGAAGAACAAGCGCAAGAATTTATCGACCATTTCGTTATGAAGCTTCGTATCGTGAAGTTCATGAGAACGAAGGAATACAACGAACTCTTCTCGGGCGACCCCACGTGGGTAACCGAAGCTATCGGCGGTATGGGCGTGGACGGAAGAACGCTCGTAACCAAGACGGCTTTCCGTATCTTGCACACGCTTGACAACCTTGGTCCTGCACCCGAGCCCAACCTTACGGTGCTTTGGTCGAAGAGATTGCCCGTAGCGTTCAAGAGATTCTGCGCGGATATTTCCATCCGTACGTCTTCGATTCAATACGAAAGCGACGACTTGATGCGTCCGGAAATGGGCGACGACTACGCTATCGCTTGCTGCGTAAGCTGTATGAGAGTCGGTAAAGATATGCAATTCTTCGGCGCGAGAGCGAACCTTGCGAAGTGCTTGCTTTACGCTATTAACGGCGGTAAAGACGAGCTTATGAAGGATAAGAAGACGGGCAAACCTATGCAAGTTTCCCCCGAATTTATGCCGATTACGAGCAACGACGCGCTTGATTTTAACGACGTTTGCGCGAAATTCGATAACATGATGACGTGGCTTGCAGACTTGTACGTGAATACGCTGAACCTTATCCACTATATGCACGATAAGTACAGCTACGAAGCGCTTGAAATGTCCTTGCACGATACCAACGTACGTCGTTTCTTCGCAACGGGTATCGCAGGTCTTTCCTGCGCGGCAGACTCCTTGTCGGCTATTAAGTATGCAAAAGTTTACCCTGTACGCAACGAAGACGGTATCGTAGTAGACTACCGTATTGAAGGGGATTATCCCAAGTACGGCAACAACGATGACAGAGCGGACGAAATCGCCGTATGGATTTTGAAGACGTTTATGAAGAAGGTAAAGAGCCATTACACCTATCGCGACTCCGTACCTACCACGTCTATCCTTACGATTACGTCCAACGTCGTATACGGTAAGAAGACGGGTAACACGCCCGACGGCAGAAGAGGCGGTACGCCCCTTGCGCCCGGCGCGAACCCCATGCACGGCAGAGATTGCAACGGCGCGCTTGCTTCGCTTGAATCGGTTGCAAAACTTCCTTACGAATATTCGAGAGACGGTATTTCCAATACGTTCTCGATTACGCCCGGCTCGCTCGGTAAAGAAGACTAATCAAACAAATTATCCTTGGTTTTGGCTTTCTCGGTAAAGGGAAAGCGCAAAACGTAGGGGTAAAATCATAAAATAAAAAAGGAGATAATATTATGTCGAACAGAGTTGATAATTTGGTAAATATGTTAGACGGTTACGTCGGCGACGGCGGATACCATTTGAACGTAAACGTTTTCAATCGCGATACGCTTTTGGACGCACAGGCTCATCCTGAAAAATATCCTCAGCTTACCATCCGCGTATCCGGTTATGCTGTAAACTTCATCAAACTTACGAAGGAACAGCAGGACGACGTTATTTCCAGAACGATTCACGAATCTATGTAATCTAATGGATTCAGGTGCTTTGGAAAAGTAATTGAAAAAAGTAAGACTGTCGCCTGAAAAAGGGCGACAGCCTTTCGTTTTTAAGGAGTAATATGGCAAGAAAGAAAATGACGAAAAAGCAACGCCGAGAAGTGGAAAAGGCGGCGAAAAAACATCCTGTATTGATAACCGTGATTTTCCTTTTAATCGTGGCTATTGTGGTGTGTTGTGTGTTGCATAGAAAACGGATAATCCATATCCCGTTCTTGGATAATATCATACCGCAAGAAGAAGCGGACGATAATTTGAATATCGACGCCGCGGGCGGCGCGTTCTCCGACGCGGATATTGCAGAAATCAAGTCTAACGATTTGAGTATCCACTTTTTGGAACTTGGCAACAAATACACGGGCGATTGCACGTTGATTAAAGTGGGCGATACGGAAGTGCTTATCGATGCAGGCTCTCGCGCCAATTCTGCGCCGACGATTATTTCTTACGTCAATCAGTTTTGTACGGACGGTACGCTCGAATACGTAATTGCAACGCACGCCGACCAAGACCATATTGCGGCTTTTCCCGACGTGTTTGAAACGTTTACATGCGAAACGATTATCGATTTCCCTAAAACCAACAAAGATTCGCAAGTGTATCAAAAATACGTGGCGGCTCGTTCGGCGGAGATAACGGCGGGCGCAACGCATTATACCGCGCTCGAATGCTGGAACGACGAAAACGGCGCGCAAAAAAGCTATACGCTCGGCGAAGGCATTACGATGAATTTCTTGTATCAGAAATTCTATGAAGAAAGCACGAGCGACGAAAACGATTACTCGGTATGTATGCTGCTTACGGAGCAAACGGACGGCGGAAACGTAAACTATTTATTCACGGGCGATTTGGAAGAGAACGGGGAGAAATCGTTAGTGGAAAGCAATACGCTCCCGAAATGCAAACTGTTTAAGGGCGGACACCATGGCAGTAAAACGTCGAGTACGGACGCACTCCTTTCGGTTATCGAACCCGACATTGTATGCGTATGTTGCTGCGCAGGTAGCGACGAATATAAGGCTAAACCCGAAAATACCTTTCCTACGCAAGCGTTTGTGGACAGAGTGGCGAAGTATACGCAGTACGTATACGTAACGACGCTTGCCAACGATACGGAAACGGGTTACGAATCGATGAACGGCAATATTGTCGTGTATTCCAAGAACGGCGAAGTGAAAGTTCGCTGTTCGAATAACGCGATAATATTGAAAGACACCGAGTGGTTTAAAAATAACCGTACGACGCCGAGCGCGTGGAGTTAGTTATGGAAGAATTTTCGAGAACGGAAATGCTGATAGGCGCGGACGCGCTTGAAAAATTAAAAAACGCGCGCGTAGCGGTGTTCGGCGTCGGCGGCGTGGGCGGTTACGTAATAGAAGCGCTCGCTCGCGCAGGCGTGGGTATGATAGATATTATCGATAACGATACGGTAAGCAAAAGCAATATCAACCGCCAAATTATTGCGCTGCACTCTACGGTGGGAAGAAAGAAAACGGAAGTGATGGCGGAGCGGATAAAGGATATTAACCCCGACGTCAAAGTTACCGTGTATAACCTGTTTTTCCTGCCCGATACTCCGTTTGATTTTTCTTGCTACGATTACGTGGTGGACGCGATTGACACGGTGAGCGGAAAACTGTCGATTATCGAAAGGGCAACGGCGGCGAAAACGCCCGTTATCTCGTCCATGGGTACGGGAAATAAGCTGGGTACGCAAGCTTTTGAAGTGGCGGACGTTACGAAAACGAGCGTTTGTCCGCTGGCAAGGGTAATGCGCCGAGAACTGAAAAAACGGGGCGTAGAACACGTGAAAGTCGTCTATTCGAAGGAAGAGCCGAGAAAAGCAAAAACCGCTGAAAATAACGGCGAAAAACCCGTTCCTGCGAGTATCTCGTTCGTACCGCCGATGGCGGGGCTGACGATTGCAGGCGAAGTCATCAAAGATTTGATAAAATAGAATTGGAGTAATTGAAAACGCCGTTGCGGTCTTGTACCGCAACGGCGTTAAGTTTTATTGTTTTTCTTTAATATTTGTCTTGGGAAGGAGAATAGAGCCGTTTTTCCAGCTCGTTTTTTGCATTTTCGTATTCCTCTTCCGTCAACATACCGTTTTGTTTTAACTCATGCAGTTTTTTCAAGACGGACTTTACGTCCTGTCCAAGATGTACGCCGTATATTTCGCTTTCCTTTTTATATGCGTCCATTTTTTGGTGCAATTTCTTGAAAATAATCCGCTTATGATATAAAATAAGCAGTATACCGTAAACGATTAAAATCAAACTCATAAGTTGCGACGGGGAAAGGAAAAATCCAACCGAGCCGCGGTCGTCGCCACGCATAAACTCAAGGCAAAAACGGAATACGCCGTAGCCAAAGCAATACGTTTCCAAAAAATGCCCGCGTAATTTCTTATAAAAGACCATCATACCTACGAAAAGAAGAAGCTCGAAAGCGGCTTCAAACAGTTGCGTGGGATAGACGGGTAAACTCCATTCGCCGTGAACGATGAAACCCGCTTCGACTTGCTGATGCGCCGCGGAACTGTGCGGGGGAAAGCTAACGCCAAATACGCCGTCGGTAATTCCGCCGTAGCAACAACCGCCCAAGAAACAACCGATTCTACCAAAGGCGTGCCCAAGTGCAAGAGCTGGGATGAGCAGGTTAAAATAGTATAACGCATTGCCCTTTATTCTCGGACAAAAGAAATGGATAAACAGTAGCCAAATAGGGAGAGTGACTAAAATGCCACCAAGCCAAGTGATTCCACCGAGTACGAGCTTTTTTTCTGCAATGGAATGGAATAACGAATTCGCTAAAAACGCACTTACGACGAGTATCGGGAACGAGAGCGCGCAAACCAACAAAATGCGGTTTACCGTCTTTTTTTGGGTGTTTTCTTTCTTTTCCAAAACGAGAATGGTAGTAATCGTAAAGGCAAGAAGCCCTATTAGCGTCAGCGTTTGGAATAAGGGGATTTGAAAAATTCCGATTTTAAGAATAGGATACATAATAAACGCCTTTTTTGTTAATCCGCTTTTACAGTGCCTTCAATCTTGGTGAAGGATACGGAGAGGTTCTCTTGCGTCGCGTCTTGGGGCAAAAGGGTGGTTTGTTCGCTTATAGTATAGCCGCGTACGATAGCGGTTGAATTGTCTTCTTGATAGTAAACAAAGCTATCCACAACTTCGCCGTTATAGAGAACGTTACCCGTTATTTTCAAGTCGGATACCGTTTTGAAAAACTCAAATTCGACGTCTACACGGAATTCGTGATAGTAGCCACCGTTTTCGGTGTGGATTTTTTGAAAATAGGTGATTTCAGGCGATTCTCTGTATACAAAATCTTCTCTTACAAACAGTTCGCGGTAAACGTCTTGGCTGCCGCCGCCCGTGCAACTTTGCTCCGTGCAGTTGCCCGCTATGGTCGTACAACCTAAGCCGAAACAGCTAAGGCAATCACCTACGGTATTGCAAGAAAACGTTTCGCCCAAGCAACCGTATTCGCCGCATTGGTACGAATTTCCGTCAGCCGTGTACGAACAATTGCTACAAGCTCCGCAATCGTCGCAGTACGTTCTATTGCCACTGAGAGAAGAAGAACAGCCAAACAAAGCGACGCCTCCGCCAAGGGCAAGAAATATAGGGGTGATAACCATCCATCTTTTCAATTTCATCTTTCCATCTCCTTATTATAAATTTTTAATGTTAGAGTACGTATTTTTAATATAAAGGCGGATTAGTTTTCCGCTTTTACTTGTTCTACGTCGTAAGGGGTGCTTTGGTATACGAAATAATTGAGCCAATTGGAAAACAATAAATTGGCGTGCGCTCTCCATGAAACCATGGGCGGTTGACTTGTGTCGTCGTTCGGGAAATAATTAAACGGAATTTTAATCGGTTTGCCCTGCGATAAATCGCGCAGATATTCGTTTTTCAGCGTATCCGCGTCGTATTCCGAGTGACCCGTGATAAAGATTTGTCTGCCGTTTTTCGTCGTTACCGCATACACGCCCGTGTCTTTGGACGAAGCCAAAATACGCAAGGGGTATATCTTTTCAATGTCTTCTCTAAGCACCGTCGTGTGTCTGGATTGCGGCACGTAGAACGTATCGTCAAAGCCGCGGAATAAAATAGAAGATTTGTATTCCACTTGGTGGGGGAACACGCCGAACAGCTTTTCGGGTACGGCGTGTTTTTGTATGCCGTAGTGATAATAAAGTCCTGCTTGCGCGCCCCAACAAATATGCAAAGTGCTGTGTACGTGCGTTTTGCTCCACTCCATAATCTCGCAAAGCTCTTGCCAATATTCCACTTCTTCAAAGGGGAGATGTTCTACGGGCGCGCCCGTGATAATCATACCGTCGAATTTTTCATCCTTGACGTCGTCAAACGTTTTGTAAAAGGCGAGCAAATGTTCTTCCGTAACGTTTTTCGATTGATGGGAAGTGGTGTGGATAAGGGTGGGTTCTACCTGCAACGGCGTATTACCGAGAAGCCGCGCAAGCTGCGTTTCCGTTTCGATTTTCTTGGGCATTAAGTTAAGAATTAGAATACGGAGCGGACGGATATCCTGCGTGATGGCGCGCGTTTCCGTCATTACGAAAATATTTTCATCCGTCAACGTTTTGACGGCAGGTAAGTTGTTGGGAATTTTAATAGGCATAAAATACTCCTTAAAGGTGAATTTTTACGCGTGGCGTAAAATTCACTTCTTTATACGCTTTCCAAAGCTTGCGCAATGTCGTCGATAAGGTCTTGATAATTTTCAATACCGCAGGAAAGGCGAACCAAATCGCCGGGAACGCCCGCTGCAATGAGTTCTTGTTCGTTCATTTGTCTATGCGTAGCGCTTGCCGGGTGCAAACAGCAGCTACGCGCGTCCGCCACGTGCGTTTCAATGGCGATAGTTTTCAGCGATTTCATAAATTTTTCCGCCGCCTTTCTTCCGCCTTTTACGCCGAAACTGACGACGCCGCAAGAACCGTTGGGCAGGTATTTTTGCGCCAAAGCGTAATATTTGTTCGAAGGCAAACCCGAATAGTTTACCCAAGCGATTTTATCGTTCTTTTCCAAAAACTCCGCCACCTTTTGCGCATTAAGGCAATGACGGGGAACGCGTACGTGTAAGCTCTCCAAACCAAGATTGAGATAGAACGCGCTTTGCGGCGATTGCGTGCAACCGAAATCGCGCATGAGCTGTGCGGTTGCCTTCGTAATATACGCGCCGCCTTGCCCGAATTTTTCCGCGTACGTAATACCGTGATAGCTCTCATCAGGCGTGCAAAGCCCGGGAAATTTTTCTTTATGCGCCATCCAATCGAAGTTGCCCGAATCGACGATACAACCGCCCACGGCCACGCCGTGCCCGTCCATATATTTCGTCGTGGAGTGGGTAACGATATCCGCGCCGTGTTCAAAAGGACGGCAGTTGATAGGCGTTGCAAACGTATTGTCGATAATCAGAGGAACGCCATGCGCGTGCGCCGCTTTGGCGAATTTTTCAATATCGAGTACGGTCAGGGCAGGGTTGGCAATCGTTTCCCCGAAAACCGCTTTCGTATTGGGTTTGAAAGCAGCGTTCAGTTCTTCTTCCGTACAATCGGGGTCTACAAACGTGAATTCGATACCCATTTTTTTCATAGTCACGGCGAAAAGGTTATACGTACCGCCGTAAATGCTTGCCGAGGATACTACGTGGTCGCCGCAAGCGGCGATATTGAATACGGAGAAAAAAGACGCGGCTTGTCCCGACGATACAAGCATAGCCGCGCTACCGCCTTCCAACGCGCAAATTTTCGCCGCTACCGTATCGCAGGTAGGGTTTTGCAATCGGGAATAGAAATAACCGCTCGCTTCCAAATCGAACAGTTTGCCCATATCTTCGCTGGTGTTGTATTTGAAAGTAGTGCTTTGGATAATAGGCACTTGACGGGGTTCGCCGTTGCCGGGCGCGTACCCGCCTTGTACGCAAGTGGTTTCTATACGGGGATTTTGATTTTTCATACGCTTTCTCCTTTCGCGCTTATGCGTGAATAAATCTATCATTTCAGTATAACACGAAAAAAGGAATTTCGTCAAGTATTTTCGGGATAAAAAAGCGTGGCGTTGCGCAAAATAACGGATATGAAAAGAAACGCATTAAAAAACTGTTTCCGTATCACCGCCGTGGCGGCGGTGAGCGCCGTGTGTCTTTTGACGGCGTGCCAAGGCTGCGGAAGAAATAACGAGGATTTTTTGGACGACGTAGTAATACGGGAAGATTACCGTTCCGTGTATGGGGCTATCGGTGAGCAAGTAACCGTGGATATGGTGGAAGAAAGAAACGGCAGAGCGTACGTTACCGTGGACGGCGTGGAATACGAATTGGGTATGGATTTTTTGTCTATGGCAATGGTGTACAATACCCGTCCCGTGGGCGCGTTTGCGACGGCGACGGACGTATATAACGAGTGGTGGCGGCTATTTATTAGGCGTTGGAATTTGCTCGTGCCCGAAGTGCCGCTCTATTCCAATCAGTATTACGACGTTTATAACGCTAAGATAGACGAATTGAAAACCAATCCCTACTGGTCGGTTACGGACGCTATTGTCGGTGCGAAAGTAACCACAAGCGATAATTCCGTCGTTTTGGGAAGCAATACCGAACTTTCAGGCTCGTTTCGAAACGCGTCGTTCGGTAAGTCGTCCCCGGGCGCTGCGGACCTTGCCGTGCAAACGCTTACGAGCGGATATTCCACCGTCGTAACCGATAGAAACGGGATTTTCACGTGGGCAGGTACGGGGATATTGCGCTCTCACTCCGAAACGGAAAACGCGGACGGCACAAAGACGTACACCATGCAAATTGCCGATGATTTGACTTTTTCCGACGGTTCAAAGATAAAAGCGGAAAACTATTTGGCGGGTTTGCTTGCAGGGAGTACGCCCGTCATGAAGGCGGCGGGCGGCGGCGACGCGGCGGGGCTTACGTTCGTTGGCTACGAAGCGTTTAACGCCTATACGGGAGATGGGGAAGTCGCGCCCTTTTCAGGCGTGCGGCTTTTGGACGATTATACCTTCTCCGTCACGGTCAAGCCCGAATATGCCGATTATTATTATGCGCTTCGTTACGGCGCGTTTACGCCTGTACCTTTGTATTTATACCTTGGAAATTACAAGATAAAGGACGACGGGCAGGGCGCGTATATCGAAAAGGGATTTTACGAAAAAACGAATAAAAACGGTATTGCGGCGTATGCGCTTGCCGATACGATTGTTTCCAATATGAACGAAGTGAGCGCGACGAAATTTCCTTATTCTGGACCGTATTACGTGGAAAGCTACGATGCGAGCGCGAAAACGGCGACGCTTAAACGCAATGCCGCCTATAAAGGGGATATTCGCGGCAAGGCGACGATAGAACGGATTTCTTACGTGAAAATCGTTCCCGAAACACAGCTCGACCAATTAAAGCAGGGGCGTGTGGACGTACTTGCTTCGGTAACGGGCGGCGAAGAAACGCGCGCGGCGCTCGCCGTGGTGGATAACGTGAAATTCAAAGAAACGCATTACGACAGAGCAGGGTACGGAAAACTTGCGTTCCGTTGCGATTTCTCGCCTACGCAGTTTGCCGAAGTGCGTCGCGCTGTGATGTATACGATTGACAGAAATGAGTTCGCGCAGACGTTTACGGGCGGTTACGGCAGCGTCGTAGACGCGCCCTATCACGCAGGACTTGACGCATATATTGCCGTAAAAGATAAACTGAATTTGAATAAATACGAATACAGTGTGGAAAACGCAAAGCGTTCGCTTATCGAAGGGGGGTGGACGTATAACGACAAAGGGGAGAGCTACGACGAATCGCAAGGGGGTGTACGCTATAAAAAACTTTCAGGCTACGAGCTTTCATATAATAATCTTGCGTTCGCTTCAACGGATAATAAATACCGTACGGTGAAAATAAACGGCGAGTATTATATGCCGCTTGTGATTAACTGGATGGGTACGCAGCCCAATCCCGTTACCGACCAACTGATTACCGCTTGGCAAAATAATCCCAACGCAGGCGAGAAAATCGGCGCGTATATCACGTACGCTACGGGGGATATGAACTCGGCTTTGTACGGAGAATATTACCAAATGCCGGCGTATGGCTTTACCAAAGCGCGTTATGGGGCGGTGAACTTTGCTACGGGCTTTACGAGCGCCGTTTACGACCAGTCTTTCTATTGGACGATAGACCCGTCTATGTACGCCAATTACAGTAGTAATTTTTTGATGGACGAAGCGGATTTTTTAATTAACGGCATATAAACGGCGTATTTCGTCGTTGCGCTCCGCTTTTCTCGCTCGCTTTTTATCATTAGGTATAAACGATGTCAAAATATATCTTCAAAAGAATTTTATATATGCTCGGCGTATTGCTGCTGTTGTCGTTCGTGATGTTTCTTATCTATAATCTCTTGCCTGTGGATAAGGCGGCGGATATGGCGATGCAGGAGATTGCCGCCAATAAAAATCTCGTGTATGCCGAACGGTATCTCTATTGGCAGCGCCGTTTCGGCTTGGACGGAAATCTGTTTACGCGCTATTTGCGCTGGATAGGCGCGGCGGCGTATTACGACGGTTCGTATAACGGATTATTGCAGGGTAATCTCGGCACGTCCATAACGTACGGGAAGCCCGTTTCGGAAGTGATTAAAGAGCCGCTTCTTAATACGTTGACGCTCAATTTATTCGCCACCGTTTTTGCGTTCGCCATCACGATACCGCTTGGCATTTTTTGCGCGAGAAAACGCGGCGGTAAACGGGACACGGCGGTGCAAATCGGTACCATTGTGGGGTATAGCCTGCCCACGTTTATTGTGGCGATACTCTTTATTTGGCTGTTTGCGGTAAAGCTGAACGTATTTCCCGTTTCGGGTATGTCGTCGGTGGGAAAGGATTATACGGGATTTCGCGCGTTTTTGGATAAATTGTATCATTTTGCGTTGCCGCTCATTGTAATGACTTTTGCGTCGCTTGGCGGTATGACGCGTTATGTGCGCGCGGCGATGATTGACGCTTTGCACCTTGACTGTATACGCACTGCGCGGGCAAAAGGTTTGAGAGAACGGCTCGTCGTGCGTTCGCATGCGTGGCGTAACGCGCTGATTCCTATCGTTTCCGTTGCCATCGGTTGGCTGGTCGGTGTGTTTTCTGGCTCGATTATGATTGAAAACATTTTCGGTATCAACGGAATAGGCAAAGTATATTTCGACGCGTTGACGGCAAACGATAACGAAATTGCGCTCGCCATGCAAATGTTTTATATCTTGCTTGCGCTCGTGGGAAATTTGCTCGTGGACATGGCGTACGGGTTGGCTGACCCGCGCGTTCGCGTGGATAGATGAGAGAGTATTATGGATAACACACCCAAACAAGAAAATTGGATACGACGCGCGTTACGACGTACCAAGTACGCGTTGAAACGGTGCTGGATTTGGCTCAAACGTGCGTTTACGGGGAAAAAGCTGCCGCAGTCGGGAATGCTGGAAACGCCGTCAAAAGCGCTTCGTGCGGCATTTTTCCGTAAAAAAACGGCGGTGGTTTCGTTGATTGCGTTTGCCTTACTGTTTGCCTTTGTATTCATTGCGCCGTTGTTTGTACCGATGGACGTCAATTATACCGACCCTTTGCAACAAAACGTAGCCCCCGTATTAACGCTGCGTAGCGTTCCGAAAAAATTGAAAGACAGCGTCGAATATATCGACGGCTTTTCAGGCTTCACCGTCGGGCTTTCCAAAGACGGTGAAACGTTCGTTTGGGGGAGTGTAAAAGACAAGCTGTTAAAAATCAATTATAAAGACGTACCGACAAAAGTAAAAGAGCAAGGAGCGGCGTTTGTGGCGGCGGGGAAAGACCACGTGCTTGCGTTGACAAAATCGGGGGAACTCGTCGGCTGGGGGGATAAAAGCTGCGGACAATACGGATATACCCCTACGCTGAACGCCGTAACGACGCCGACGCAGTTGCAATCGGGGATAAACGTGGAAGAAGTGAAACAGCTTTGTTGCGGTTATCAATCTTCCGCGCTCGTGAAAAAGGACGGGACGGCGTTCGTATGGGGAAATTTGAACGCTACACACAATTTAAGGGAAGTAGCTGCGCTTTCGGACGTGCAGAAAATTGCTTTTACCAATTCGGCGGCGGTAGCGTTGCTTTCCGACGGGAGCGTTTCTACGGGCGGCTATAAAGCGTTTACGGCGTTCGTAAGCAGTAAAATAGGCGTGGGGAGCGATTTGGCAGAATATTTAATCGGAAAACGCGCGGTGGAGATTGCCGCGACGAACAAATGTCTTGCCGTATTGTTGGACGACGGAGAATTGCTCGTGTCGGGCGTATTTGAAAACGGAGAAGAAAAATTGCCCGTTTTGCAATCGGGAGAATATTTCACTTCCTTAGACGGTGGTTCTCGACATTTTGTGGGCGTAACGAACCTGCAAAACGCGTATGGTTGGGGACATAACGCATATAAACAATGTAACGTGTCGGGGGAACGCGCGGTAAAAGCGTTTGCGGGCGCATTGCAAAGCTATTTGGTAGACGAGAGCGGAGCGCTTGTCAAAAGCGTGGGACTCAAAGGCTATATTATGGGTACGGACGGACGGGGAAGAGACGTGTTTGCCCGTATCGTACACGGGGGGAAGATGACGTTGACGGTGGGCGCTGTCGCCGTAATTATTTCTACGCTTATCGGCGTTTTGGTGGGGTGCGTATCGGGGTATTTCGGAGGCGCGGTGGACGTCGTACTGATGCGCGTTACCGAGATATTTTCGTCGATTCCTTTTTTGCCGTTCGCGATGCTGCTTTCTCAAATTATTAAATATTATAACGTTTCGGAAACGATGCGTATCTTTATCATTATGCTGATACTCGGCGCGCTTTCTTGGACGGGCTTGGCGCGGATGGTGCGCGGACAGGTACTTGCCGAACGGGAAAAGGAATTCGTAACGGCGGCGCGCGCAATCGGGGTGAAAGAACGGACGATTGCTTTCCGACACGTATTGCCGAATATCGTTTCCGTGATTTTGGTGAGTATGACGCTTGATTTTGCGGGCTGTCTTTTGACGGAGTCGTCGTTGTCTTATTTGGGGTTCGGCGTACAGCAACCGCAACCTACGTGGGGGAATATGCTCAACGGGAGCAACAGCAGTATCGTAATACAAAATTATTGGTGGCAATGGCTTTTCCCCGCATTGTTTTTGTCGCTCGCCGTCATTTGTATCAACGTAGTGGGCGACGCCCTGCGCGACGCGCTCGACCCCAAAGGCGAAAGGTAGGGGGCAAGTACGAGTTGAGCAAAAAAACGGAGGGAGTATGTCTTTATTGGAAATAGAGAATTTGCGCGTGCGTTTCCGCACGCGCAAAGGGGAAGTAACGGCGGTACGCGGCGTTACTTTTTCCCTAAACGAAGGAAAAACGCTGGCGCTTGTAGGAGAGAGCGGCTCGGGGAAAAGCGTTACGGCGATGAGCGTTTTACGGTTGCTCGATGAAAACGGATATATAGCAGACGGAAAAATTATCTTTGAAAACGAAACGGGAGAACGGGTGGATTTGGCGGCTTTGCCGCAAGAGAAAATGTACGGAATACGCGGCAATAAAATTTCCGTTATCTTCCAAGAACCGATGACGGCGCTCAATCCCGTTTTTACAGTAAAACGGCAGTTATCCGAGCCGTTTAGGATTCATCGGAAAATGTCGAAAAAGGAAGCGGCGTCATCGGCGGGAAAAATGCTGGAAGCAGTGCGTATTCCCAATCCGAAAAGAGTGCTTAAAAGCTATGCCCATCAATTATCGGGCGGTATGCGGCAACGGGTGATGATAGCGATGGCGCTTGCCTGCCAACCCAAGCTGTTGATAGCGGACGAACCGACGACGGCGCTCGACGTAACGATTCAGGCGCAAATTTTGGAGTTAATGCGCGATTTGCAAAAAGAAAGCGGCGCGGCGATACTCTTTATCACGCACGATTTGGGCGTGGTCAACGAAATGGCGGACGAAGTGGCTGTGATGTATTGCGGAGAAATCGTCGAACAGGCGGAAAAGAAACGTATTTTCAGCGGGAAATATTCGCACCCGTATACCGAAGGCTTGCTGTTGTCCTTACCGTCCACGCATAAAAAAGGGGAACGGTTGGAGCAAATTCCCGGTAGCGTACCCGCACCGCAGGAACTTCCCAAGGGCTGTAAATTCGCGCCAAGGTGTCCGTACCGTACGGAAAAGTGTATCGCGGAAGAACCGCCCCTTTTTTCCGTGAAAGGCACGTCGCAAAAAATCCGTTGCTTTTATCCCGACAAGGAGGAACGAAAGGGTGCAGACCACGCAAAGATTATTGTTCGTTGAGAACTTGAAAAAATATTATCCTTTGCCGAAAAAACGCGTGTTTTCCCGCGAAAAGCGTTTTTTGCGCGCGAACGACGGAATTACGCTTGATATCCGTCGCGGCGAAACGTTCGGTTTGGTGGGGGAGAGCGGTTCGGGTAAATCCACGTTCGGACGGGCGATTTTGCAATTAGACCCCCCTACGCATGGAAACGTACGGTATTACGGCGGGGACGGAACGGAGCGGGAGCTTACCACGTGTAAAGAAAGGGAGATGCGCGCGCTAAGACAGAAATTGCAAATCATCTTCCAAGACCCCTATTCTTCGCTTAATCCCCGTATGACGGTGGGGAATATTATCGGCGAAGGGGTGTGGACGCACGGTATATATTCTCGCGGTAGTAATGCGTTAAACGAGTATGTTTTGGGGGTTATGGACGCTTGCGGATTGCAAAAACACCACTTAAACCGCTACCCGCACGAGTTTTCGGGGGGACAGCGGCAAAGAATTTGTATTGCAAGGGCGCTTGCGCTCAATCCCGAATTCGTGGTTTGCGACGAGTGCGTTTCCGCGCTCGACGTGTCCGTACAAGCGCAAATCTTGAATTTATTGGCGGAGCTAAAAGAAAAGCGTTCGTTAACCTATTTGTTTATTTCGCACGATTTATCTGTGGTTCGCCACGTTTCGGATAGAATTGCGGTGATGTATTTGGGACGGATTGTGGAAACGGGGGAAACGGAACAGGTATTTAACAATCCGAAACATCCTTATACGATTGCTTTGATGAGCGCAATTCCGTCGATTGGGAAACAAGGCGGAAAAAGGATACTTTTAGACGGGCAGCTACCAAGCGCGGTATCGCCTCCAACGGGTTGCCCTTTCCATACCCGATGTTTTATGGCGCGGGATATTTGCGTTCATAAAGGCGTAACGTTGCAAGAAGTGGGAGAAGGGCATTTCGCATCTTGTCATTTTGCGGAAACTTCGGTAAAAGAAAAACGCGCGAAAGCGTTTGAAAACGAATAAAGGAGAGAACGGGGAAGCTGCGGCTTTCCCGTTTTGGCGAAAATAAGTGAAAACAACGGGGAATTTGTGAAAATGGGAAAAGAAAATATAAATATTTTTCTTTTCGTGTTGACAAATACAGGAGAAATGTATTATAATATTGTAAGGCTATAAGCCGTAGAATTTTTTTGTTTTGGAGGATAGTATACTATTATGGACCCCTTGCCCCTATCTATCATTATCGTAGTGCTCGTTTTGTTGTCCGGTTTCTTTTCGGGAACGGAAACGGCGTATTCGTGCGCGAATAAAATCAAACTGAAAAGTATGATTACGCTTGGCAAAAAGAACGCCCAAGCCGTGTATCGATTTGCCGATGAGAAATACGATAAGCTGGTAACGGCAATTTTGGTTGGCAACAATATCGTTAACCTTTCCGCGTCTGCGCTGGGTACGATTTTGTTTGCTCATTTGATACAAAACAACCCTGATTTATCGGCTACGGTATCAACGATTGTTTTAACGGTGGTCGTTTTGCTGTTCGGGGAAATTACGCCCAAATATTTGGCGAGCGTATATCCCGAAAAATTCTGTTTTGTCTTTTATCCGTTTATGCAGTTTTTCTATTGGATTCTCTTGCCCCTTTGCAAGATTTTCGACGGATTCAAATGGCTGCTTGCAAAAACGTTTAAGTTGAAAAAAGACGAATCGATAACCGACGAAGAATTGATGTCGCTCGTAGACGAAGCGGAAGAGAGCGGTACGCTCAAAGAGGATGAATCGGAGCTTCTCCGTTCCGCGCTCGAATTCGACGATTTGAAAGTGGAAGACATACTCGTGCCACGCGTGGACGTCGTAGCGGTGGAAGAAGATTCGACGATGGAAGAGGTGTTGGCGTTGTTTGAAAAGACGGGCTATTCCCGTTTACCCGTGTATCAAGACACGATAGACAACGTCATCGGCGTTATTCACGAGCGCGATTTCTTCAAGGCGTATATCCACGGCGCAAAGCAAATCGACAGGCTTGTGCAAGATATCGAATTTACCACCGAATACACCCGTATTTCCACGCTACTTAAACAGCTGCAAAAGAAAAAGGTGCATATGGCGGCGGTTTCGGACGAATACGGCGGTTTGGTGGGTATCGTAACGCTCGAAGATATATTGGAAGAGCTCGTGGGTGAAATTTGGGACGAACACGACGAACAGGAAGTGCTGTTCGGGAATATTTCCGAAACGGAATATTGGGTGGACGGCAAGTGCGAACTGAACGAATTTTTCGAACTGTTCGATATGGAAGACGAAGACGAAAAATACGAATCGAATACGGTTGGCGGTTGGGTAACCGAGTGCTACGGTGGGATTCCGCCTATCGGAGAAATTTTGCGCGTGGGCGCTTTGGAAATCAAAGTGGTAAAAGCAACCAAACAAAAAATACTCAAAATCCGCGCAAAGCTTTCGGAAACGGAAGAGAACGAAGTGGAAGATTGACGGCTTGACGATAGAAAAGACGGAAAGGAAAGAACGGTATGATAACGCCCGATAAAATCGTTTACAGCAACCGAAAAAGTTTGGCGGTGTGCGTCGACCATTTTGGGAAAGTAACGGTGCGCGCGCCGAGAAAAACGGGCGAGAAACATATTTTTGCGTTTTTGACGGAAAAGGAAGATTGGATACGCAAAAAACAAGCGCAATACGCTGCCGTTTCCGTGGCGTTACCGACGGAAACGCTAGACGGCTATACGTTTTTATTGCTCGGCAATCCTTGTACGGTTCGTTTATACGACGGCAAAAAAATCGCCTTTCAAAACGGCGAAGTGTTTTTACCGAAAGAAAACGCGCGTAAGCGACTTGTAAAATGGTTGAAAGAGAACGCAAAACGTATCTTTACCGCGGTAACGGCGCAAAAAGCGGCGGAAATGGGCGTTACGTACAAAAGCGTAAGCATATCCGGCGCAAAAACACGCTGGGGGACTTGCTCGGCGGATAATAAAATCCGCTACACCTTTCGGCTTTTGTATACGTCCAAAGACTTGATAGAATACGTGGTGGTGCACGAATTGGCGCACGTGCGTCATAAAGACCACTCCAAGGCGTTTTGGCAGGAAGTGGAAAGATACGTGCCCGATTGGAAATCGCGGCGCAAGCGACTGAAAGAGCGCGGCGCGCTTATGGAAATTTTTTAGGAGATAAAGACTGTGAGAAAAACCGTACGAAAAATATGCTGCATACTGACGGCGTTTACGCTGCTCGGTTTAACGGCGTGTACCGATTTAACGGTGGGCGGCGGTTTTTCGAGCGGTAATCAAATTGCGAACGGGACTACGGGCGGAAGTTCGGACGGGAACGCAACGTTAACGCCGCTTCCCGAAATCCCCGAAGCGCCCGAAGAAGAGAATATCGTATTGCCCGAAACGCTTGATTTTACACCGCGCGAAGTTACTTCCCAGTACGGTTATCGGTATTTTGCAGGGCTTCAAGACGGCGAAAAATTTTGCCGTTTTTACATAGATTTGTATAACGCCTGTTGCGGTCTGTCTACGGAGAAAGACGTATTGCCGATAAAACAAACGGTACAAGATAAAGATAAAAATCAATACGAAGTGGAATTATATATTGTCAAAACGCTGGCTTACGGAAAGTACGGCTTGACGGACAATGAAGCGGTGGCGGTTTGGAAAACGTTTCGCGCGGAGTATCCCGAATTTTATTGGATAGACAACGAAGTCACGTATGACAATCAAGTAAATTATACGTTGAATTTACAAATTTTCGAGGAATATGCCACGGGCGCAAGACGCGCAGCAATAAAGACGGCGCTGGAAGCGAAGGCGAACGGGTGTCTGGATTATTTATCGGAGAATATGACGGCGACGGAAATGGCGCTTACGATATACGATTACGTAATTACGTCTTTGCAGTACGCCTATAAAGATGACGGAGAAACGCCCGAAGACGCTATTTGGGCGCACAATGTCGTGGGTATGGCGGAGAGCGGCGAAGGCGTATGTGAAACGTACGCAAAGTCGTTTGAATATCTTTGTTCGCTTATCGGCATAGACTCTCTTACCGTAGGCGGCAAAGCGGAACAAACGGGCGTAAAAAATATTCCCGAAGACGCGGAAAAGGCGGCGGCGTACGGACACGCGTGGAACGTGGTAAAAATCGACGGCGTTTGGTATAACGTAGACGCTACGTGGGGCGACCAATCGACGCTGTATCGGGAGTGGTTCGGCAAAGGCGCTACCGAGTTTGCAACGACGCACGTTGCGGATACGTCCACTGATTTAAGTAGCATTTGGCAGTATCCGTTGCCCACGCTTTCGGAAAAAACACTCTCGCCTGTGCGTATGAGCGAATCGGACGGCGAAGAAAAAATGTACGGCTGTATCGATTACGCATTTGCGGATATCACGAACGAGCAGGGGGAATATACGATTACGCTACACCCCGATACGAGCGTTACGGAAGATAGAGAAACAAAAATTTATCTTTCGAAAGTATCGTTTGAAACGGGCGTATTGCCCAAGGCTGCGCTGATAAAATTCGTGGGCGATTATGAAAATTTGAGACCGTTGGATATGCATACGGAAAACGCCGTTACGCTGTGGAGCGATATTCGTTTGCAGGATATTGCTTGGACGTGTCCGTCGATAGATAAAAACGGGTACGCCATAACAGGGAACTCCCGTTCTTCTTATAACAAAATAAAATGTGTTAACTTTTAATCGTTTACGCGTTTAACAAAACGAGTTTTGCGGTATATTTATATTGGAAAAAGTTGTAAGGAAATACTAAAGTATGTTGGAGCTTAAAAACGTAAGCTATGCCGTCGAAGAAGACGGCAAAGAAAAATATATTATCAAAGACGTATCTTTGACCTTGGACGAGCGTTTCGTGGCGTTCACGGGTCCCAACGGCGGTGGCAAATCGACGCTTGCCAAGCTGATTGCGGGGATACTCACGCCCACGTCGGGCAGTATTTATTTGGACGGAGAAGATATCACCTCGCTTTCGATTACCGAGCGGGCGAATAAGGGGATATCGTACGCCTTTCAACAGCCCGTGCGGTTCAAAGGTATGACGGTACGCGATTTAATCAATATTGCGGCGGGTAAGAATTTGAAAATGGCGGATGCGTGCAGTTATCTTTCCGAAGTGGGTATGTGCGCGAGAGATTATATCGATAGAGAAGTAAACGCGTCCCTTTCGGGGGGGGAATTGAAGCGTATCGAAATAGCCACGATTTTGGCGCGCAGTACCAAACTTTCGGTGTTTGACGAACCGGAAGCGGGTATCGATTTGTGGAGCTTTGGAAATCTTATCAAAGTCTTTGAAAAGATGCACGAAAAGACGCAAGGGAACATTTTAATTATTTCCCACCAAGAACGCATTTTGAATATTGCGGACAAGGTGGTGGTCATTGCGGACGGGCAAGTGCGCGAGCAAGGCAAAAAAGACGACGTATTGCCCAAGCTTTTGGGTACGGAAGCGTGCCGCGTTTTAACGGATAAAATGTAAAGGAGTGGGGTATGGACGCAATCGAGAAAGATTTACTTATGCAAATAGCCGATTTGCACGGCGTACCCGACGGCGCGTACAATATCCGTAAAAACGGGGAATTGGAGAGCCGTAATACGACGGCGAACATCGACGTCGTTACCAAGACGGACGGCAAATCGGGGATTGATATTTTTATCAAACCGGGTACGAAAAAGGAAAGTATGCATATTCCCGTCATCATCAGCAAGGCGGGCTTGCAAGAAGTTGTTTATAACGATTTTTATATCGGCGAAGACGCGGACGTGGTTATCGTGGCGGGTTGCGGCATTCATAATTGCGGCGGCGTGGATATGGATTCTCGGCACGACGGCGTACACACCTTTTACGTAGGGAAAAACGCGAAAGTCAAGTACGTGGAAAAACATTACGGTTCGGGCGACGGCGAAGGTAAAAACATTATGAATCCCGAAACGGTGGTGCATTTGGAAGAAAATGCGTATATGGAAATGCAAACGACGCAAATTAAGGGCGTGGATTCGACGAAGCGTATCACGCGCGCGGATATGAAATCGGGCGCAAGCTTTATAGTAAAAGAAAAATTATACACGCACGGCAATCAAACGGCGGATACCGATTTCGTGATTGATATGAACGGCGAAAACTGCCGAGCGGACGTCGTTTCCCGTTCGGTGGCGGCGGATAAATCGGTGCAGCGTTTCGTGTCGACGATGAACGGCAATGCGCCTTGCTACGGGCATACCGAGTGCGACGCTATTATTATGGACGGCGCGTCCGTAACCGCTGCGCCCTGTCTTTCGGCGAACGATATCGACGCGGAGCTGGTACACGAAGCGGCTATTGGAAAGATTGCAGGCGAGCAGCTGATTAAATTGATGACGTTGGGGCTTTCGGAGAAGGAAGCGGAAGAGCAAATTATCAAAGGCTTCTTACATTAAGCGGAGAAACTCCGCTCCCAAACGTTCTCTTCTTCGATATCGCTTTAATGTAACGGTATCTCGATACGGGGCAAGGGACGACGTTCCTTGCGGATTGTAAAGGCTTTGCCTTTACGACGCTTTGGCAAGAGCCGCCGTTAGGCGGAAGATAGCCCCATACAAGCAACCATAGGTTGCGTTATAACGCCCCAAGGCGGAAGAGAATATAACACAGAAAATAATAAAGGTAGGTTGATATATAATGAGTGCTTTAACGTACAAAAGAACGAACGTCTACGAAAAGGCGGACGAAAAACTCTTAAAGGAAATTTTCGATTATTCGGAAGGGTATAAAGTATTTCTTGACGAGGGAAAGACGGAACGCGAAGCTTGCGCATGGGCGAAAGAGGCGGCGATTAAAAACGGATATAAGCCGTTTAAGTTCGGTCAAAAACTTTCCAAAGGGGATAAGGTTTACTACGACAATCGCGGCAAAAACCTTTATCTTATCAAAGTCGGCAATGCCAACGTGGCGGAAGACGGTATCCGCATTTTGGCGTCGCATATCGACAGCCCCAGAATCGATTTTAAACAAGTGCCGCTTTACGAATCGGACGGCATTGCGTTTGCAAAAACGCATTATTACGGCGGTATCCGTAAATACCAATGGGCGGCTGTGCCTCTTGCTTTGCACGGCGCAGTAGCGCTCAAAAACGGTAGCGTTATCGACGTGAAGGTGGGCGAAGATGATAACGACCCCGTATTTTACATCAGCGATTTACTTCCGCACTTGGCGGCGAAACAAAACGCAAAACCGCTCGGCGAAGGTCTTGGCGGCGAAGATTTGAATATTTGGCTGGGCAATATCCCGTATACGGCGGCAAATGACGAAAAGGATAAGACGGTTAAAGAAAATCTTTTGAAAATTCTCAACGAAAAGTACGGTATGGCGGAAGAAGACTTTTTAAGCGCGGAGCTTTGCGTAGTACCGGCGTTTAAGGCAAAGGATATCGGCTTTGACAGGGCGCTTTTGGGTGCGTACGGACACGATGACAGGGTTTGCTCGTATCCCGCGTTTACGGCGCTTTTCGACGAGAAATCGGACGAGCATACGGTAATGGTTATCCTTGCGGATAAAGAAGAAATCGGCAGCGAAGGTACGACGGGTATGCAATGTGCGTTGTTTGCCGATTTGATTGACGAAATCGCGCGCTCGTTTGATACGACGTCAGCGGCAATCAGAGCTAATTCCAAATGCCTTTCGGCGGACGTGAACGCGGGGTACGACCCCAACTTCCCCGAAGTGTGCGAAAAACTCAATTCCGCATACGTTTCCTGCGGCGCGGGGATTACCAAATTCACGGGCTCGCGCGGAAAAGGCGGCTCTAACGACGCCGACGCGGAATTTATCGGGTTTTTGCGTAAGATTTTCGACGAGAACGGCGTAATTTGGCAAACGGGCGAAATGGGTAAGGTAGACGTCGGCGGCGGCGGTACGGTGGCGAAATATATCGCGAATATGAATATCGACACCATTGATATCGGCGTTCCCGTCATCTCGATGCACTCGCCTTTTGAACTCGTTTCCAAAGCGGACGTATACGAAGTATATCTTGCGTTTAGAGCATTTGTAAAATAAAAACGGAATAGTAAACAGGCGCAACCGCGAGCGGTTGCGCCTGTTCTTATATTATATTGTATAGCTTATTCGATGGTCACTACGCCGTTTTCCGCGAAATAATCGGAAGAATAAAATGCCGTCAAGCCGTCTAAAAGCGCTTGAAAATCGTCGATTGCAAAACACTCGCAAGCGGAGTGCATAGCAAGCTGCGCCAGCCCGATATCCGCGCCGTATACGCCCAGCCTTGTTAAAGCGGACACGCCGAGCGTAGAACCGCTTTTCGCGTCTGAACGGTTAAAGAAATACTGGTAGGGTACGCCTGCGTTTTCAAACACCGTTTTCACCGTTGCCAGCGTAAGAGAATCGGTAACGTACGCGCCGCCTGCGTGGCTTTTAATCACGACGCCTCCGCCTAATTTCGTCTTGTTCGTCGGGTCGCTTTTTTCGGGATGGTTGGGGTGCAACGCATGCGCGTTGTCTACGGAAAGGAAAAAAGACGACGCAAGCGCTTTGTCGTATTCGTTGTCGTCGAAACGGAGCGCAAACGCGATTTTCCGCAAGGTCTTTTCCAAGAAATCGCCGCCTGCGCCTTGGAGTGTTTGGCTGCCTATTTCTTCGTTGTGGAAAAACGCCGCCACGCATACGCCTTTGTCGGTTTTTGCCGAAAGCAAACCTTGTAAGGAAGCGTAAACGCTGGTAAGATTGTCAAGGCGGGGGGAAGCAAAGAATTCCCCGTTTGCGCCGAAAACATACGGTTTTTCCGCGTTGACGGCGAACAAATCGTATGCCACGACGTTCTCGCCCGCAAACGCGGTTTCTATCAAATTTCCGTCGTTTAAAGCGTATAACGGCAATGCGTCCGTTTGCAAGTTGACGGCAAAATGGTCGTTGGCTTCGCGGTTGATATGCAGCGCTTGCGAGGGAATAGTAACTAAAAACGGCGCTTGCGTTGTTTTCGCTTGCAGCTTTCCGTCCGTGTTCGTTACGATTTGCCCTGCGATTTTCAAGGGTCGGTCGAAAAACGTATACCAAAGCCCGCCGCCGTATCTTTCTACGTTAAGCGAAATCATATTCTCCGTTTTCTTTTCGGGATTGGTTTTGATTTTGAGCGCGGGGGAGTCTACGTGCGCCGCCGCAATTTTATATGTGAAATGGTCGAGCTGTCCAACGGTAAACGCAATTAAGCTTGCGCCCCGTTCCACAAAGTATTTACCGCTTTCGCAAATTTCCCAATCTTGCGTGGGCAAAAGCGGCGTAAAACCGTTTTCCAAAAGCTGCGCTTTTACGTTGTCTTTTGCGTGGTAAGCGGTGAGAGATTTTTCCAAAAACGCCGATAATTGTTTTGTGAATTCCATCATAAACATTTCCTGTACGGTTCGTGTATTTTTCTTATCTATTGTAGCACTTTTTACACGCTTTGACAAGCCTTTCCCCCAAAAAAAGAATTGCAAAATCTTTTTCGGCAAGGAATTTTGTGTATAATCGATAACAAAAAATGAAAATATTATGAAAAGATTAACAAAAAGTTGTTTTCTACTTGACAAAACAAGAGAACGGATTATAATAAAGAGTGAAAAAAAGCAAAGGAGAAAAAGCAGATGAAAAAGGGTGAAGGCGCGCGTTGCGCAAAACGAATTTCGTCGTGTAAAGAAGAAACGTATCTTGCGAAAATCTTTTCTATGTTGAAAGCGAGAAACCGTATCGTCTTCCACGACGGAAAAACACATTTTAACGATACGGAGCTACGGTTATTAAGCGAAATCGTATCGGCAATGTACGAAGGAAACCGTTTGATATCGACACAACTTGCCGATTTGTTGGGGATAACCCGTTCGGCGATTTCACAAATCGTTAACCGTTTGGAAGAACAAGGCGTGGTACAGCGCGTGGCGGACGAAGTGGATAGAAAGATTGCGTACATAGTACTTGCCGACGGCGTTTTGGAAACGTACGGGGAAGATTTGGAGATTTGTTTCCGCTTCTTACACGAAGTGGTTGGCAAATTCGGGGAAGAGCGCTTTTTCCGTATGTGCGACGATTTCGAGACGTTTATCAATATGATGAACGACGTATGTAGAGAAATGAAAAAAGAGCAAAAATAAGAATATTTAGAGGAAAAAAGTATGTTGCGCTTAAGGAATATTAAAAAGGATTATAAAGTAGCGGATAACGTCGTGCACGCATTGCAGGGCGTTACCCTGAATTTCCGTGAAAACGAATTCGTTTCCGTGCTCGGTCCCAGCGGCTGCGGTAAGACGACGCTGCTCAACATTATCGGCGGTTTGGACCATTACACGGAAGGCGACCTTGTGATTTGCGGAAAGTCCACCAAAGATTATAAAGACAGGGATTGGGACGTATACCGTAATCACAGAATCGGGTTCGTGTTCCAATCGTATAATTTGATTCCCCACCAAACGGTGCTCGGAAACGTAGAGCTTGCTTTGACGATAGCGGGCGTTTCGAAATCGGAAAGACGGCAACGCGCGAAAGAAGCGCTTGAAAAAGTAGGGTTGGGCGCAGAGCTTCATAAGCGTCCCAATCAACTTTCGGGCGGACAAATGCAACGCGTAGCGATAGCACGCGCGCTTGTCAATAACCCCGAAATTTTGCTCGCGGACGAGCCGACGGGCGCGCTCGATACCACGACGAGTTTGCAAATTATGGAGCTTATCCGTGAAATCGCAGGGGAACGCTTGGTTATTATGGTTACGCATAACCCCGAAATTGCGGAAAAATATTCTTCGCGTATCGTACGGCTTCAAGACGGCTTGGTTATAGACGATACGAACCCGTACGAGCCGACGGAAGAATACGTAAAAGCGGAAGAAGGGGTGGAAGCGTTCGCCGAAGAAGCTACGTCGAAAGGAAAAAAGAAGAAAAAGGAAAAGGCGGCGATGTCGTTCAAAACGGCGTTGGGTCTTTCCGCCAAGAACCTTTTGACAAAGAAAGGGCGTACGGCGGTAACGAGCATTGCAGGCAGTATCGGTATTATCAGCGTTTGTTTAGTGCTTGCGCTCTCCAACGGTTTTAATAATTATATCCTGAAAACGGAAGAGGATATGCTCTCGTCCAACCCCGTGCAAATTATGGAAAAGACGACGGATATGGACGCGATTATGTCGGGCATGCAAGAGATTGAAGAACCGGATTTGACAAAACTCAACAGCCAAGTATACGTCAACTCGTTCTTGACGAATATCGCGCAGGGTATGCAGGTAGAGAATAACCTTACCGACGAATATATCGAATATTTGGAAAGTATGGACGAAAGCTACTATTCGGCAATCCAATACAGCACGGGTATCGCGCTGTTGGATAACTTGTATACGAAAGCAATCGTGCAAAATCCCACGACGGGAGAAGATGAAGAAGTCGTTTGTTCGCTTTCCACCTTGAAAGCCGCGTACGTTGACGAGCTGGAAAATAATCCCGACGCCAAAGACTATTCCGATTTGGTACCGCTCGTCGATTATTTGGGCAGCGTTGTGAACGTAATGCCTGGTACGGCGGATTTCCAAAACGAGAGATTCAGTGAATACGTGCTTTCGCAATACGATATTGTGGAAGGCGCGTTTCCGAAAAATGCCAACGAAGCGGTGCTGGTCGTCGGGGAAAACAACGACGTTACCGATTTAACGCTCGTCCAGCTTGGGCTTCTCGATAAAGACCAATTCTTCTCGTTTGCCAACAATACGCAGGACGAATACGACCCGTACGTATCTTTTGACAAAATCTTAAATCAGCCGTACACGTTATTCTATAACGACGCCGTATACACGAAGAACGCGCTGCCTATGGAGAGTTTCTTCCATTATAACGCGTATAAAGAAACGTTGAACGTAGAGAATAATAACGGCGTGGGAATTCGCATATCGGCAATTTTACGTTTAAAAGAAGGGCGCACCTACGGTTGCTTGGCAAGCGGATTGAACTTGACGGAATCGGTGGTAAAGGAGTATACCGCGCAAAACCGCAATTCGGAAATTTCCGCTTGGATGAACGACGAAAATACCACGAACGATATGTTGTATTTGGCGACGGATAACGAAGCGACGAAGCTGAATTATCAAATGCAAATCGCGATGGGGCAAGCGGATACGGTGAAACGTGCGTTCGGCGCCATCGACACCGTGAACTCGATAAAGATTTACACGGCGGATTTCGAGATGAAAGACAATTTGTTATCCTATCTCGACGATTGGAACAATACGTATAAGGACGATGAAGCCAAACAAGTGAAATACACCGATACCGTCGGTATGATGATGGGTATGGTAGAAACGATGCTCGACGCCATCACGTACGTACTCGTGGCGTTCACGGCGATATCGCTCGTCGTATCTTCGGTAATGATAGGGATTATCACGTTCGTATCGGTAGTAGAGCGGACGAAGGAAATCGGCGTATTGCGTTCGCTTGGCGCAAGGAAACGGGATATACGCAACCTGTTCAATGCGGAAACGTTTATTATCGGCTTAACTTCGGGGCTGTTCGGCGTAGGGGTAACGTATCTTTTGTCCTTGGCAATCAACGCCATTTTGGGCACACTCACGGGTATAGCGACGCTGGCTTCGCTTCCGATACTCACGGCGTTTATTATGGTTTGCGTCAGCGTAGGTCTTACGCTCATCAGCGGTCTTATCCCCGCAGGCGCGGCGGCGAAGAAAGACCCCGTTATCGCGCTCCGCACCGAGTAGTGCGTTCCCGCTACAAGTCTTTCTTGGGCGCAACGAAATCGTTGACGTGGGGTTAAGGGGCATAGTCCCTTATGGGGTTGTAGGGGCGAAGCCCTTGCGAAGAAGAAGCCCCAAGAAAAGCAACCATAGGTTGCGCGCCAACGCCATGAGGCGTTCAAGCGAAGCTCCCCGCTACAAGTCTTTCTTGGGCGCAACGAAATCGTAAAAGAATAAAACACAAGGAAGGGGACGCCCTTCCTTGTTTGCAAAAGGAGAAAGCATATGGAAATCAAGAATTTCGTAATGGAATCGGCGTTTGACAAATTGCCTTTGCACGTAACCGTGTACGAGCCGAGCGGCGAAAAGAAGGGCGTTTTACAAATTTTGCACGGTATGTGCGAATACAAAGAACGGTATGCGGATTTTATGGAATACTTTTGTAACCATGGCTTCGTCGTCGTTTGCCACGACCAGCGCGGCCATGGCGACAGCGTGTACGATATGAAAGATTTAGGATATTTTTACGAGCTTTCGGGAGAGGCTATCGTCGAAGACGCGGCGCAGCTTACAAAACGGTTAAAGGAAGCATATCCTAATTTACCGATTACCCTTTTCGGGCATAGTATGGGTTCGATGGTGGCAAGGTGTTATTTGCGTAAGCACGATGATTTGATAGATAAGGCGATTATTTGCGGTTCGCCCAGTAAAAATCCGCTTGCTGGTATGGCGATATTCGTAGAGAAATGTATTCGGTTTTTCTGCGGCGGACGGCATAGAAGCCGACTGCTTGCATACCTTTCGACGGGCAAAGGGGATAAGAATTTTGAAGGCGAAGCAAAGGGCGCGTGGCTCTCTCAAAACCGTGAAAGCATAGAAGCGTTTTATTCCAATCCCAAAGGCAGGGTCATTTTTACTTGCAACGGGTTTGAGAACTTGTTTAAGTTGATGAAACGCACGTACACGAGAAAGGGGTATGAGATGAAAAACCCTGCCCTTCCCGTGCATTTCGTATCGGGTAGCGACGATGCGGTGATGGGCGACGAATTGAAATGGTTTCAAGCGATTGAATTTTTGCGGGAAGCGGGCTATCAAAACGTAACGGGAAAACTGTATAAAGGCTTGCGCCACGAGATTTTCCACGACGTGGATAGGGAAGAAGTGCTTGCCGATTTGGCGACGTTTATGCAATCGTAAAAAGTTTTGCATAAATTTTAACGTGCGTGGCATACTGTTTTTAGGAGGAAAGAGTATGCTTATTGTCAATATCATTGCTTATATTTTGGTAATCGTAGGCGCAATCAACTGGGGCTTGTTCGGGTTGTTTAATTTTAACCTTGTATCCACGGTATTTGCCGGCGCGAGAACGGTTGGCTCGGTCATCGTCTATTCGCTTATTGCGCTTGCGGCGCTTTGGCTCATCCTTTCGCCGATTATCAGCAACGGCGTATTGTGGTTGAGAAACAGAAGAAAAGCCGATTAAACGGAAAAACGAATAAAACGGATTCCTTGTTTTGGGAATCCGTTTTTTTTTTACGTAGGCATTGACATTTGCTTAATCGTGTTGTATAATATAAATACAGTCAATCAAAACGGAAGAATACGTATCTTCCGAAAGGAGTGGAATATGACAAATAATTTCTTGCTTTCGGGCGGCGCTATTGCAGGGATTGTTATCGGTGGCGTGGCTGTTCTTTTGGTGATTATCGTCGCCTGCTGGTGGATAAAGACGCGCAATAATTTCGTTCGCTTGAAGAATAAAGTGGAAGAAGCGTGGGCGACCATCGACGTATACTTAAAGAAGAGATACGACCTTATCCCCAATTTGGTGGAAACGGTGAAAGGGTACGCCAAGCACGAGAGTGAAACGTTGCAAAACGTGGTCGCGGCGCGTAATTTGGCGGTAAACGCCAAAACGGTAGACGAGAAAGCGGCTGCGGAAAAGGGGTTGACCGATTCGTTGAAAACCTTTTTCTCCGTGGTTTCGGAAAGATATCCCGAGTTGCAGGCGAATACGAATTTCTTGGATTTGCAAAATCAGTTAAAGCTTTTGGAAGGTGAATTGGAATCTTCCCGTCGGTATTATAACGGCGTGGTGAAATCGTTTAATACCAAGCTGGAACTTTTCCCTGCGAATATCGTAGGTAACCGTATGGGAGAAGAATACAAGAAACGCCCGTATTTCGAGCTGGAAAGCGCGGAAGAGAGAAAGAACGTAAAAGTACAATTTTAAGAAACGATGAAAACGAATTATAAAAAAAGCGGGTGGCGTGGCAGGTTAAGAGCCACGCTTCTTGCCTTATTGTTACTATTTGCCGCATTTCTCGTCGGATTCTTTCCAAACGACGCGAAAACGGTATCCGTCAGCGCCGATACGGGCGACGTAATGACGATAAGCCGTTACGATATCGATATGACGGTGCAAACGGACAGAAAAGTGGTCGTCAAAGAAACGGTTGTAATGACGGCAAATCAATCGGGAAGTTACTTTACGCGCAGTTTGCCGATGGAAGGAAACCGATACGAGAACGTGTCGATACGGTGCGTGGGGGAAGACGCGGCGGAGTGTTACGTGGAAGATAGCGACGATAATTTGAATATCGTATGCAAGCTGTACACGAAAAAATACGAAACGCGCACGTACGAAATCGCCTATACGATGATATCGGGCAAAGACGACGTGGAAAACGGTATGCAAATCGACGTGGTAGGGTTCGGTTGGACGGTGCCGTTATATAACGTAACCGTTACAATGCGCTTCCCCGATAAGGCAACTATCGAAGAAGCGATGATTACCCGTTACGGTGCGGAAGAATCGACGCAGGCGTTCTCATTTGAGAGTTTGTCGGATGATGGAAAAACGCTCGTGCTGAAAGCGGATAAGCTGGAAAAATACGTCAACGTTTACGGCGAACGGGTGGCCGAAGGGATATACGTTCGGTTTTCGCTGTCGGACGGCGTGATGGACAGTTTCCTATCCACGCAAACGTTCACGGACGATACTTGGAAGATATTTCTCGTAGGCGGCGTCGCGCTTATATTGGCGTTTGTCTTTGGAAAATTGCTTTGCAAGAAACGGGAAATTATCACGACGGTCAATCTTACCGCGCCCGACGATATGGACCCGATGACGATGGGCAAACGTATCGACGGCAACGTGGATAATGAAGATATCACTTCGATGATATACTATTTTGCGCATAAGGGGTATTTGACCATCGATTTGAGCGATGAAGACGACCCGTTGTTTACCGCATTGGTAAGCGAGCTTCCCGAAACGGCGCGCGCGCACGAAAGAAGTCTGTTTAACGGATTGTTCCGTTCGGGGGAAACGGTGCGCGTATCCGATTTAAAAGAGAAGTTTTATAAATCGGTGGATATGGCGAAAAGGCAACTGATTACCGAGCCGATGTACGAAAAGAAATCGGTATTCCTGTTTTTGTTGGGCGGATTACTAGCGCTTTTGACGGCGTTCCTATTGCCGTTTTGGCTGGGAAAAACGCGTATCGGCGGCGGATATTCGTATATGCTCGGTTGGATATTCGTTATCCCGATTGTCGGCGTTTGGGTGACGGCGTATATTCGTGAAAATTACCGCTATAAATGGAAAAACGGCAAGAAGACGGCGTTGCTGTTAGTGGCGATAGGGATAGCTTTGTTATTCTCGACGATATTTACGTTCGGCTTTGCGTCGCATATTATGACGAGATGGGAAAAGCTGTATTTGTGTCTGTTTATAACGGCGACGACGTTCGTATCGCTCGGCGCTATTACGAGAACGGAAAAATATATGAAAGAGTTGGGACAAATTATCGGCTTTAAAGAATTTATCGTTTATACGGAAGCGGATAAAATCAAGATTATGCTGGAAGAGACGCCCGATTTATATTACAAAGTATTGCCGTACGCGCAGGTGCTCGGCGTTACGAACGAGTGGGAAAACAAATTCAAAGGCATTTTATTAGAACCGCCCACGTGGTGCGGCGGAACGCGTTTGACGGTGTTCGATTATCTCATTATCAACCGTTGTTTGCGGCGTAGTATGGCGCTTGCGATGATGCGTCCGCAAAGCAAAGGCGGCGGCTCGTTTGTGGGCAGAAGCGGCGGCGGTGGAAGCTTTGGCGGTTTCGGTGGCGGCGGCTTCGGCGGCGGTGGCGGTAGTTGGCGTTAAAACGGAATAAAAAACACGGAATAAATAAACGCCCTCGCGGTTGACCGCGAGGGCGTTATTTTTATTCGGTTAGTCTTTTACTTGTTCGGAATCGGTAAGCACAGGAGAGTTTTCTGCGAAACGTTTTACGGATTCTACCGCGCTTTGGCAACGCACTTTGGATTTATAGTGTTCGCCAAGGCAAAGAAGTTGACCGTTACCGTTCAAGATTTTATAGATATAATCGCCTTTCTTGGTAAGGGTAATACGGAAATTGCCTTTCGCAATATTTTGCTTGTGCGTTTGAATACCGTTTACAGCGCCTGCGTAAGTCGTGTATTCTTCGGACGAAAGGAGTTTCTCGCCGTTGTTTGCAAACAGTTCGAAGAAGAATACTTTTTCGCCGTCCGTATCTTCGCGGTTGCTGATAATCCACTTACCGTTTACGCCGTCCGCTATGGGCGCTACGTAGTTATCTTCTTCCTTGGGTACTTTCAAGAAATAGTCTTGTACGTTTTCGTCCACGACAGCCGTTCTTGCGAAACGCTTAATCGATTTGATTGCGCTTTCGCAACGCACTTTGCTTGCGTAGTTTTCGCCCGTACAAAGAAGTTGACCGCTACCGCTCAAAAGCTTGACGATATAGTCGCCTTTCTTGGAAAGGGTGATTTTGAAATTGCCTTTCAAAATATTCGTTTTATGCGTTTCGATACCGCGTACCGCGCCTTGGTAGGACGTGTATTCTTCGGAAGCAAGGAGCTTTTCGCCGTTGGAAGCGTGCAATTCAAAGAAATACATATCGTCTTCGGAGTTATCGTCCGTAAGGATATGGTAAACCGCCCATTTTCCTGCGTATCTTGCAAGGGTATCCGTATCCGAATCGTCCGTTAATACGGGTTTTTCTTCTACTTTTTCTACTGCTTTTTCTTCAACCTTCGTTTCCTTTTTAGCAGGCGCTTTTTTAGCGGTTGCTTTCTTGGGAGCAGGCTTTTCTTCTACTTTTTCTTCAACCTTCGCTTCCTTTTTAGCGGGCGCTTTTTTAGCAGTTGCCTTCTTGGGCGCGGGTTTTTCTTCCGCTTTTTCTTCCGTCTTTTCTTCTACCGTTTCTTCCTTTTTAGCGGCAGCTTTCTTGGCGGGCGCTTTTTTAGCGGTTGCTTTCTTGGTCGCGGGTTTTTCTTCTACTTTTTCTTCCGTCTTTTCTTCAGTAACAGCCGTTTCTTCCTTAACGGCTTCTTCGCCTTCCGCTTCCAATCTTTGCGCTTCCAATCTGTCAAAAACTTCTTTTCTGATGGCTGCTTGGCGTTGCGCTTCTACTTTTTCTTTCAAGTTTCTCTTTGCTGCTTCTTTTTCTTGCTCTTCTTTAATCGCTTGCATATTCGCTTCGATTTCTCTTTGTTCTGCCGCGCTCATACCGCCGCTTTTCTTCTTTCTTTTCGTAAGCAGGGTGATTACGACGATGAGGACGATTGCCGCTGCGGCGATGATAAGAATCCAAAGAATCGGCTTCATTGCATTTAAGTTTTCAAGATACATATCCGTTCTCCTTTTGTGCTTCGATATCTCTTGCACGTTTCAGTGTATGACGGAAACGAACAAAAAAGACCGAAAAATATTCTATTATAAATATTGTAATATAAAAAGAAAAAAAAGTCAATAAATGCGCGCGCTTTTTTTTCTTATTTTTTCGAAAATATTGACTTTTTTTTGCAAATGGTTTACAATACTGATATGAATACGAACAAGCAAGTAAAAATTAAAACGGCAATTATCGGCGGCGGCGCGTCGGGATTGTTTTTGGCTACGTCGCTTTGCGCAAACGGCGGAAAAATTGCGCTTTTCGAACGCGGTGAAAGGGTGTGCAGAAAACTTTCCGCAACGGGGAACGGACAGGGGAATATTACGAACGCGTCGGTGAAAACTACGCCGTATTTTTCCTTTTCCGAAAGGGGCGGACTTTGCGCGGAGCAACTCGTTCGCCGTTATGACGAACAATCGCTTTGCGGTTTTTTTCAATCGCTGGGGCTGTTGATTTTCTTCGACGAACGGGGCAGGGGTTATCCTACGGGCAGACAAGCGTCCGCGCTTACCGACGCGTTGCGGTTTTGCGCGCAAGAAAAGGGCGTTTTAACTTATACGGGCAAGCAAATCACGGACGTGAAAAAAATCGGGGATATATTTTTGTTGACTGCCGCAAACGGGGAGCGGTTCGAGTCGGAAAACGTAGTGCTTTGCACGGGCGGTAAAGCGGCTAAAAATTTCGGTACGGACGGAACGGGATATACGATAGCGCAAAAACTCGGACATACGCTCACGCCTTTGTATCCGTCGCTTGTGCAACTGAAAACGGATTTGGAACGTATCCGTTCTTTGAAAGGGATACGCGTATTCGACGCGGCGGTTACGGCGAAATGGCAAGGGCAAACGGGGGAACAAACGCGCACGATTCGGGGGGATATTATTTTTACCGATTACGGCGTATCGGGGGACGCGGTATTCCGTCTTTCGGCGTTTATTGCCGATAAAAAGGACGCCGTATTATCCGTGGATTTTCTTCCCGACGTGGCGGAAGGCGCGCTGGTTGCCGCCTTGCGGCAAAAACGGAAAGCGTTTCCCACGCAGGAACGTACGGAGCTGTTATGCGGTATCGTCAATAACCAGATAGGCAGGGCAATTATGAAAACGGCGGACGACGAACGCGCGGCGGCAAACGGCGTGAAAAGTTTTCCTTTGAGGGTGCGCGGAACGCTTGGGTTTGATTACGCGCAGGTTACTAAGGGCGGTATTAAGATGGACGAAGTGGACGAAAACCTGCAAAGCAAAAAGGTAAAAGGCTTGTATTTTGCGGGTGAGATTCTCGACGTCGACGGCGAGTGCGGCGGTTTTAACCTGCAATGGGCGTATGCGTCGGCACGGACAGTGGCGGCGGCAATCGACGGTAAAATGGAAAAAGGACAGGGGTAAGTATGCGTCGTATTACTTTATCCGATATAAAATTACCCATAAATCAAGGGGAAAAGGCGCTCTATACGCTGGCGACGAAAAAATTTGGGAAACCGCCTGCGTATTTTGCGATTAAGAAAAAATCTTTGGACGCGCGGGATAAAAATAATATCCGTTACGTATATACCGTAGAATTTTCCGATACAAAGCAGCAGGAAACGCCGCCTGATTTAGAACGGTTGCCGCAACATAAAATTCCCGAAAAACCCGTGCTTGTGGTGGGAAGCGGTCCTGCCGGGTTGTTTTGCGCATTACGGCTTTTACAAAGGGGAATACGTCCCGTCGTTATCGAACGGGGCGGCACGGTGGAAGAGCGCGAATTGGCGACGGATATCTTTTTTACGAAAAGGAAGTTGGACGAAAATACGAATATCCAGTTCGGGGAAGGCGGCGCAGGCACGTTTTCGGACGGGAAACTGAATACGCAAACGCATAATCCTTTGAATAAAGAAGTGTTAAAAACGTTTGTCCGTTTCGGTGCGCCCGAAGAAATCTTGTATTTGAACAAACCGCATATCGGCAGCGATAAGCTGAAAACGGTCGTAAAAAATATACGGGCGTATATTCTTGCGAACGGCGGCGAAGTACGCTTTCATACCCGATTGGAAGATATTGCGGTAAACGGGGGCGCGCTCACGGGCGCGACGGTGCGCAGTTTACCTACGGGAAAAACGGAACGCATAGACGTTTCCGCGCTCGTTTTGGCGGTTGGACATAGTGCGCGCGATACTTTTGAACAGCTGTATACGCGCGGCGTGCAAATGCATGCAAAAGACTTTGCCGTCGGCGTGCGGATAGAACATCTACAATCGGAAATCGGCAAAACGCAATACGGCGAAGCGTATAAAATGCTTCCTGCCGCCGATTATAAGCTGGTGGCTCACGTGGGCGAACGCGCGGCGTTTACTTTTTGTATGTGTCCGGGCGGCTACGTAATGCCTGCGGCGAGCGAAAGCGGCGGCGTGGTAACCAACGGTATGAGCAATTATGCCCGCGACGGGGAAAACGCCAACAGCGCGTTGATAGCGCAGGTTACTCGCGCGGATTTTGCAAGCGAACATGCGCTTGCGGGGATAGAATTTCAAAGAAAGATAGAACGCGCCGCATATCTTGTCGGCGGCGGCAATTACAGCGCGCCCGTGCAACGGGTGGGGGACTTCTTACAGGACAAGCCCACCGATATCTTCGGTTCGGTAACTCCCACGTATGCGGCTGGAACGGCGTTTGCCGATTTGCGCGAAGTGTTGCCCGTAGGGGTGGCGTCTACGTTGAAGACCGCCTTGACGGATATGGATAGACGGTTGAAGGGATTTGCCAACCCCGACGCGCTGTTGACGGCGGCGGAAACGCGTACCAGCTCGCCTATTCGCATCCAACGCGGCGACGATATGCAATCGGTTTCTACGCAACGGCTTTTTCCTTGCGGAGAAGGCGCGGGTTACGCGGGCGGAATTACGTCTTCCGCGGCGGACGGTATACGTGTTGCGGACGCCGTTTTTAACTTTTTGTTGGTGTAAAACACTTTTAATTTCATTGTCTTATCACAATTCTTTCATATTTCTTTCACAAAACAGGTATACAATAAATAAAAAGAAACATAGAGAACGAAAAACGACTATACAAAAACTTTTTTCATATTCTCTCACTATGGTATACGGCTTGTCGAACGGCAAGCCGTATATCTTTGTATTTTATTTTTTCTTTCAAAGCCTTGCCATAATAAAAAAAATGTGATATAATAATGAAACAGATTTCATGAAGGTCTAGGAGCGTTATGGAAAAGGAAAGATTTACAGTCCGATTTGCCGTTACGGACGAAGAGAAAAATGCTGCTTACGCACTTCGGTTTAACGATATGCTTTTGGAATACCGTCAGGACGCAAGCGCGCAAAACGGTTTGGATATTACCGAGTACGACGCTTATGCGCGCCAAATTATTTGTATCGATAACGAAACGAACGAAGTCGTGGGCTGTTACAGAATTATTACCAGCGACGATTTACCCGCAGATAAAGCGTTCATATCGGAAGAAGAATTTACGCTGGATACGTTGAAAAAGACGGGCGAGAGAATTGCCGAGCTTTCCCGCGCGGTGGTTAAAAAGGAATATAGAAACAGCGTCGTTTTGATGTTGTTGCTCCGTTTTATCGTGAAATATATTCGCGAGCAAAATTACCGTTTTATTATCGGGGACGCCAGCTTTTTCGGCACGGACAAAAAGGAATACGTAAAAGAGCTGTCCTATTTGGCGGAGTTTAGCGGTATCGACCCTGCTTACGGCGTAAAATCGTTGGAAAAAGAACAGGTGGAGTTGTTGCCTGTGGCGGCGTACGAGCCAAAAGAAGTAAAGCACTCGTTGCCTGCGCTGATTCGCGCGTATTATTCGTTTGGCGCAAAATTTTCGTGCGAGAGCTTTACCGATTGGGAATTCGGTAGCGTGGACGTGTTCGTGTTGTTGGATACGCAAAACTATAACGTCAGCTATATCAATCGCGTATTAAGACTTTAAAAGGAATAAAGAAAGCCGCGGCTTAACAAAAGTTAAGCCGCGGCTTTGCGTTTGCAGTCTTTATTTTTTGATACGGCGCATCGTTACGTAACCGATACGGGTATAATGTGGTTTGGTGAGTTCCTTTAACGCATTATAATAAATTTCTCCAAGGAAACGCACTCTGTCCAAGGTGATGTATTCGTTGGGTTGATGAATCGTAGCTTCTTCGCCGCCCATTTCAGGACCGAACGCGCAGCCGCATTGGAGCGCGCGCGCATACGTACCGCCGCCGATGGCAATCGGTTGTTCATCTTTGCCCGTCGCTTGATTATATACGCGGGAAAGGGTGGATATCAATTCGCCGTTTACGTCGTTGTATAAAGGCGCTTGATAGTTATCTACCGTATATTCCACGCCCGCTTCGTCCAAACGTTCGGTTACCGTTTCCAAGGCAAACGTGGCGGGGAAGCGTACGTCTACGGTTACTTTGAGCAAGTCGTTTTGATAACTCGCCACGTCGGGGGACATCGTGAGTACGCCCGTTTCGTCGCAAAGCGTTTTCAAGGCGAGAACGTCGTTAAAAAGCACGTCGTATGCAAAGGCGAAATCTTTGTTGATTTGGGCGAGAAACGCAAGCATGGCTTGCAGGGCGTTCGCGCCCTTATCGGGGGTAGAGCCGTGCGCGGATTTGCCGCGCGCTTGTAACGTGTTGGTGGTGTTGTCGTAAGAAAGGGATGTACCGTCTACGGGGTTTTGGTAATTCACCAACGCTTCCGCGGCTTTTCTCGTCAAGAAAGCGGACGCGTAATCGCATACCATATTCGCTCTTTCACCGCCGTTAAGCGCGGTAACGGGGGAATTTTGGATGGGGAACGCCGCCGTGAAATGTAAAATACCTTTTTCCGCGTAGATAACGGGGAAGTTGGCGTCGGGCGTGAATCCTTCTTTGGGCATCGTCGCCACTTTCTTGTAATGCTCGATACACTTCCAACCGCACTCCTCGTTGCAGCCGACGATAAGCTTGATTTTGCGGCGCGGAGAAAAGCCCTCGTCTTTTAACGCTTTCAACGCGTATAAGCAAGCCATTGCAGGACCTTTGTCGTCCATAGTACCCCGTCCCCAAATTTTTGCGCCCGTTACGCCGCCGTCGGATACGTCGTCGTTGATTACGCCGCCGAAGGGGGGATATTTCCAGCCGTTGCCGGCGGGAACGACGTCAAGATGCGCCAATACGGCGAATTCTTCGCCTTCGCCGAAAAGCACTTCGCCTACGTAATTATCGTAATTTTTCGTTTCGAAACCGAAACTTTCCGCCAAAGCAAGGAAAAAGTTTAAGCAGTCCGCCGTTTCCTTGCCGAAAGGGTACTCCCCGTTTTCGCCTTCCGCTTCTTTCATAGAAGAATCGAATTTGACGATGTCGGAAATGGAAGCTACGAGTTCGTCGAAATATTTTTGCATAGGGTGTGGCATAAAAGCACCGTCCTTGATTTATTCACTACTATTATTATACACAATTTTTTCCGCTTGGTAAAGGAAATAAGGGCAAAAGCGGAAAAATAATTTTTTTTGATGGACAAATCGGGGAATTTTACCGAAAACTTTGACTTTTTATATAAAGTATGTTAAAATAATATAAGGAATTATATATAGGGGTATCATCGTGCGAGAAAAAACAGATACGGAAGATAAGAAAAGCTGCGCGTTGACAAGGTCGGAGTTACACGGCGGACATAGAACGCGGTTGTTGGAACGCTTGAAAAAGGATTGCATTTGCGACCACGAGTATTTGGAAATCGTATTATTCAATGCGATTCCCCGTCGTAACACCAACGATTTGGCGCACCGCTTGTTATCCGAATTCGGGGACTTGGACGGCGTGCTTTCCGCGCCCGTGGAACAGCTTGCCCGCGTGGAAGGCGTAGGCGACAGGATTGCGGGCTATATCCGCGTTATCGGCGTATTTTTGAAAAAACGGGAAATGCAAAATCGGCAATCGTATCCGTCGCGTTTTTCTATGGCGGAATTCGTACCGTTTATGCGTAGGGAATACGCTTCTCTCACTTGCGAAGTATTGGACGTATACATTTTGGATTCCGTAGGCAGAATTTACGGGCGGAAACGTAGCTCTTCTTCACGGGAAAAGAAAGTGGAAGTGCAAATGCGTTGGTTGATGAACGTGCTTTCCGATTTTAATCCGTCGGGGATTCTTTTGGTGCATAATCATCCAATCGGAGAAGCCGTACCTTCTGCAACGGACGATAACACGACGGAAGAATGCCGTTTATTGTGTGAAAAGAGCGGCGTGCTTTTTTGCGACCATTTTATTTATTCGTCTACGGGTATATACAGTTATAATTTCGGGAAACAAATCGGTTTGGCGGAGTACGGCGAAAAGGAGTGAGCAAATTGCGATGAATAAAAAAACCGAGCCTGAAAAAAAGGAAAAAGAACAACGCTCGGAAAAGGGCTTTCGCTCCTATTTTTTCCGTTTGTTCGGCAAATACGATTTTCGGGATAAAGAACAATTCGTACGTTTTGGGAAATGGCTACTGTTCGTTTTGCTGTTGGTCGTGGAATTATTTATTCTTTTGAACCACGTTAACGTTCACGGTTTTGCGGATTGGAAATTTCTCGTCGTTATCCTTTCGATTGAAACGATATTTACGGTATCGCAAGCATTAAAATTATTTGTTTTCCGTTCGGATAAAATGTCGTTGTATGCGGTAGACGCGGCGCTGTCTTGCGCGTTTATGTTTTTGACGGACGGGGTTTATCCCATCGCCGTGTTTATGATTGTTTTGACGGAGTTTTATATTACCGCCGAAGGCACGAAGCCTGCCGTCGTTATGATTTGCGTGGGGAGTATTATTTACGAAGTGGGATATATTCTCCGTCGAATGTTTCTCTTTGGAAACGAATTTTCCTTTTTGCCGATGTTCACGCAGTCGTTTGCTTCCCTTTTGACGTTGCTGTTGCATTTCTTAGTCGTGCAAATCGGCTTGGCGTTTTACAGACAGTTTTTGAAGCTGAACAAAACGCTTAGCGAGTTGAAAGAGAGCAAAAAAGAATTGGAAAAGGCGTACGAAGTGGTGGCGGAAGTTACGGCGCTTGAAGAACGGCAGCGGATAGCCAAAGACATACACGATACGGCGGGGCATTCGATTACCACCGTCATTATGCAAACGGAAGCGGCGAAGCGGATTTTGGAAAAGAATCCCGAGGAAGCGAAATCGAAAATCGTCGCGGCGAATTTGCAGGCCAAACACGCTTTGGAAGAGCTGCGCGACAGTGTACATTTGCTGTCGGGTATGCAAAATCAAACGACGCTCCGTTCGGCGCTCGAAAATATCGTACACGAATCCACGGACGGCACGAATTTGACGGTACGTTCGCAAATCCAAGACGTGGACGTATCGCCCACGAAGCACCGGTTCCTTTGCAATACGCTGAAAGAAGGGATATCCAACGGTTTGCGTCACGGCGGCGCGACGGCGTTTTGGTTCGAGTTAAGAGAACAGGACGGCGTAATCGCCTTTTTGTTATCCGACAACGGAAAGGGCGCGGATATGAAAACGTTGAAATTGGGCTTCGGGCTTTCGGCTATGCAGGAACGGGCAAAATCGCTCGGCGGCGAAGTGCGGTTTGACGCGGAAGAGGGAGAAGGATTCGAATTGCACCTTTTCTTACCGTCCGATTCGCAACATAACAAAGGAGAAAACGGCTATGGAAAAGAAGATTAAAGTTCTCGTTACGGACGACCAACAAGCGCTTGCAATGGAATTGAAAAGCGTTTTGGAAACGGATGAAGACTTGGAAGTGGTGGGAATCGCATTGGACGGTTTCGACGCATTGAATAAGATGAGCAAAACGGCGGTAGACGTCGTGCTTCTCGATATCCGTATGCCGAATATGAACGGAGTAGTGGCAACGCAACGTATCAAAGCGGAATATCCCAATACGAAAGTGGTCATTTTGACGACGTTTGACGATAGCGATTATATTTTGAACGCCATCAATAACGGCGCAAGCGGATATTTATTGAAAGACATCGGCGGCGACGCATTGATAAGCGCGGTGAAAAACGCCTATGCAGGGGATACTATTTTACCTGCCAAAATCGCGCGCCATATTACCGACGCGGCGAAGTTTGTGGCGGCGGACAGGGAAATCAAACTCACGCGCGCGTTCGGCTTTTCGGACAGAGAAGTGGAAATCGCGCTGATGATGTACGAAGGGTTTACCAACCGCCAAATTTCCGCGGCGCTGAAATTGAGCGAAGGCACGACGAGAAACTACGTTTCGTCCATTTACGTAAAGACGAATAGCGACAATCGTAACGAAGCGATAAAGGCGATTCGCGCGGTATTGTAGGGGGGAAGGAGTGTATAAACTAATTGTATTCGATTTAGACGGGACGCTTCTCGATACGTTGGACGATTTAACGGCGTCCACCAACGCTGCGTTGCTCACGTACGGTTTCTCTACTCGCACGAGAGAAGAAGTGCGTAGCTTTATAGGCGACGGAATAGTGAAATTGATGGAACGCTCGGTAGGTATAGAAAGCTATCCCCGTTTAACGGAGATGATAGGTGATTTTCGCGCGTATTATGCAGAGCATTGCAAGGACGCAACCCGTCCGTATGCGGGCGTGGAAAATCTGTTGCAAACGTTAAAGGCAAAGGGCTTGTTGTTGGCGGTGTTATCCAATAAAGTGCACGCGGCGACGCAAGCGCTTATCAACGATTATTTCCCCGGCGTATTCGATGAAGTAATGGGCGAGAACGAAGCCGCAGGTATACGGCGGAAACCTTCGCCTACGGCGCTGTTGAAGATAATGGAAACGCTGGGCGTAACGCAAGCGGAAACGGCGTACGTGGGGGATTCGGAAGTGGATATTCAAACGGCGCAAAACGCAGGAGTGGCGTGTGTTTCCGTTACTTGGGGGTTCAAAGACGAAGCGTTTTTACGCGACAACGGCGCTACGGAGATAGCGCATACCGCCAAAGATTTGGAAGATATATTAAGCGTATAAAAAGGAGCAAACGCAATGTCTTGGATACGCAGCGTAGAAGACAGAATAGGAAATACGCCTTTATTGCGATTGGCGAAATTGAAAAGCGCGTACGGTTTTTCGGCGGATATTTACGCCAAACTCGAATATCTTAACGCAGGCGGCTCGATAAAAGACCGCGTAGCCAAAGCGATGATAGACGACGCGGAAAAAAGCGGCAGATTGCAGGCGGGCGGCACGGTGATAGAGCCTACCAGCGGCAATACGGGCGTAGGGCTTGCGCTCGTGGCGGCGGCGCGCGGTTATCAATCGGTTATCGTTATGCCTGATACGATGAGCGTAGAACGGCAAAAACTCATTAAAGCGTACGGCGCGAAAGTGGTGCTTACCGACGGAAAAAAGGGTATGCAAGGCGCGGTGGAAAGGGCGGAAGAGATTTTGAAAAATACGCCCAACGCAATCATTGCGGGGCAGTTTGATAATCCTGCCAACCCCCAAGCGCATTACGATACGACGGCGTCGGAAATTTACGAAGCAATGAACGGTAGCGTGGATATTTTCGTCGCGGGAGTAGGCACAGGCGGCACGCTGACGGGCGTGGGGAAATACTTAAAAGAAAGGAATCCGAACGTGCGGATTGTGGCGGTAGAGCCTTTTGCTTCGCCGCTCCTGTCCAAGGGCGTGGCAGGGGCGCACGGCTTGCAGGGGATAGGCGCAAATTTTATCCCCAAGGTATTGGATAGAAGTGTGTACGACGAAGTATTGACGGTAACGGAAGAAGATGCGTATGCGCAGACAAGGGCGTTGAGCGCTATGGAAGGCGCATTTGCGGGCATATCTTCGGGAGCGAACGTCGCGGCGGCGATTGCACTTGCCAAGCGCGCGGAAAATAAGGGCAAAAAAATCGTAACGGTATTGCCCGATAGTGGGGACAGGTATTTGTCCACGAAAGTTTTTGACTGAAAAAGAGCGATAAAAAACCGCCGAACGGTATTCCGTTCGGCGGTTTTTTTTAATTTGTTATAACGCGCCCAAAATCCATACGGCGAACGCGCAATACACGGTGAGCGAAAGCACGTCGATAATGGTGGTGATAAAGGGCGAAGCCACGACGGCGGGGTCTAATTTGCATTTCTTGGCAAACAGGGGAAGTAACGCGCCGATAAGCTTGGCGGCAAGAATCGTTACGAACATCGAAAGACAGATGACGAGCGCAACCCACGTTCCGTTTGTCATTGCGTACAGACCGTCCACGAGCATTACTTTGGCAAAGCAGGCTACGGAAAGTATTGCGCCGAGCAGTACGGATACCCGTATTTCTTTCCAAACGACCTTCCACGTATCGGAAAAGCGCACTTCGCCGATGGCGATACCGCGAATAATCATAGCGGATGCTTGCGAGCCGGCGTTACCGCCCGTACCCATTAACATGGGCATACACGCCGTTAAAACGATACCGTAGACGGGCATATTCAGCGTGCTTTCGTTCGCGGAGATAATCAAACCCGAGAAAGTGGAAGAGATAAGCAGGATTAAAAGCCAAGGCAGCCTACTCAAACAAATGCGCCAAACGCTCGTTTTGAGATACGGCTTATCGGTAGGCGTAACGGCTGCCATTTTGGCGATATCTTCGGTGTTTTCCGATTCGATGACGTCCATTGCGTCGTCAACGGTAACGATACCGACGAGTCGCGTTTCTCTATCCACGACGGGCAGAGCAAGGAACCCGTAATCGGAAATCATGCGCGCCACTGCTTCCTTGTCGTCTTCGGTGTGCGCGTAAATGGCGTTATCGTTCATAATATCGGCAATCTTTTTGCTCTTATTTGCGAGCATCAAGTCTTTTGCCGTAACCAAGCCGATGAGTTTGTTCGTTTCGTCTACGACGTAGCAGGTGTATATGGTTTCCTTATCGATAGCGGTTTTACGGATACGGTCAAACGCTTCGTCCACCGTCATCGTGGCGTGCAAGGAAACGAATTCAATCGTCATAATGCTCCCTGCGCTGTCCTTGGGATATTTCAATATTTCGTTGATATACGCGCGCGTTTCGTTGTCGCTTTGGGCAAGTACGCGCTTGACGACGCTTGCGGGCATTTCTTCGATAATGTCGACGGTGTCGTCCAAGAACAGTTCGTCCATAACGGCGCGCAGTTCTCTGTCGTTGAGCTTATGAATCAGCGTTTCTTTCACGTCGCTGTCCATCTCGACGAACGTTTCTGCCGCAAGGTCTTTGGGGAGAATACGGAACAGCACGTGCAGCTCCGATTCGTCGCGGATTTCATTGAATACTTCCGCAAGGTCGATAGCGTTCATCGAAGCGATAAGGGGGCGTAAGACGGAGAAATTCCGCTCGGAAAGAAGCTGTAAAATTTCTTCCGTTTCCGCAATACGCCGTATAATTTCCTGCGGCATATCTTCGATGATGTCCACCGTTTCGTCGACGGACATTTCGTCGAGTACTTTTTCCAATTCGTCGTCGCGCAAACCGTTGATGACGTCTTCTTGCAAATCGCTTTCGAGAAGCACCAAGGCGTCGGCGAGTAAATCGCTGTCAAGGGCGCGACAAAAAGCGGGGATATCCGCCTTTTCCATTTCCGTTAAAACGTCGGCAAGCTCTTCGCTGGTAAGCTTGTTGGCAAGCTCCGCCGCGTTTTCATAATCCTGCGCTTGCAGGAAATCAATCAATTCTTTTTGCATGGTAAACTACCTCCGAAAATTTGAAAAATGTTTTTGAAAGGTAGCGTATAGCGCATTTTAAGGCGCGTCGAAACGGCACGCCGTATAACATAGCGGATATACGCTGCTACTGTGATAATCTGACATAACGAGCCGTTCCTCCTTATAGTTATTTTTCGTTTATAAAATACGTTTTTATATCTCGTGCCTTTCGTCAATCGTCTTTTTTCTTGCGTAAAATCAGGAAGTCAACGAGAATACATATTGCTCCGAACCCGAGCAAGATATACGCAAGCCGCCAAACGGCGTCGCGGTTGCTTTCCTTATCGCCGACGAGCGTCGTCGTGCTTTCTTTTGGCGAAGCGTCGAAAAGAGTAGCGTACGATTGCGGTATATAGCCCGTTTTTAAAGCGCCGTTTTCGTCCGTGTAAGCAATGCGGTAATACGCGTGGTCCAGCTCCCCGATTTCTCCGAGCAACGTTACTTCCGCGCCGCGCGGCAGCGTTTGTGTTACGACGAGATTTTCACAAAGATAGGGGAATTTGTATAAGGACAGGGAATTGGTAAGCCAAGCGGATTTTTGTTCGCTTTCCGCGTATTCGATACGGTAATCGTCGGCGGGCAGCGTTTCGCAAGCCGATTTTAAGACGAGATAGGTGGAATACTTGCTCGTTTGCGTATCGAAATGCGCGATGAGATTGTATTTTCCGCTGGTATCTTCGCCGATTTTCAGCGCTGTTTTTTCCGTTTCGCTTCTGTGATAGGAAAGATAGGGGAAAACGTCCGCGCTTTTTAACGTTTCTACGTCGAACGCCACGAGCAAAGTCTTGGGCGCAGTTTTCACGATTTCGAAGCTTGCTTCCGTTTCCGCAAAAATGCTCTCGTCCGCGTTGTCCACGGGGATATTCGTGACGGTGGGTAAATCGAGATTTGCCGTTCGTACGATATAATTGCCGTTGCAAAGCAAGTACGTCGCGTTCTTTTCAATGCCGAACGCCAACGAAGTGAACGTAGGCGCGTCGCCGTAGACAAACCGTTCGCTCACGTCTATTGCCGTTTGCGTATAGCCGCCGTCCGTTTGCTTTTCGTATTTATACACACCGCCCGCAAGCGCGTAAAGGTTTCCGTCGTAATCCACGGCGATTTTTACCGCGTCCGTGGGCAGGGAATCGAGCAGCTTTACGCCGTTGCCGTCCGCTTGCATAAAGCTCGTTTCCGTAAACGTGTAAGCGTAAGAGCCGCTTTTGATATACAAGTTTCCGTATGCGTCCGCTGTTAAAAGCTGCGGAGGGTGCGTGGAAGTTTTTTGCACTTCCGTGATTTGCCAAAGGTTTTCTTCGTTGGTCGTTACGGCGTAGAAATAGTTGCTTTCCGTAACGATATAATGGGTGCCGTATACGGCGGCAACGCCCGTGATATTGCCGTTAAAAGCGTTGAAAGAAGCAAGGGGTTCGCCCGTAGTCGCGTACACGGTTGCTTCCGTTTGCGAAGCGGTAATCACCGTTTTTCCGTCCGTGGCGATATAAGTCGCCGACGTGGCTATCGGGAAACTTTCTTGTAACGTTCCGTTCGTTTGGTCGTATACCGAAACGCGCTGATTGCCGTCGTCGATGATAAATAGCCCGTTTCCGCAAAGGGCGATATCCGTCGCCTTATTCAAACGGTGTTCGGCAGGGGAATCGGAAGAAATTTCAAAATCGGTAAACGCTTTGTTTTCCACGGAGTATTCTTTCACGATACCCTTTTGCTTTTGCGTTACGTAGATATGCGGGCCGTAAGCGGTCAATCTCGAATATCCCCCGTCCAAAGCGGAATATTGCAAGCCGCGTTCCGTTGCGTCGGAAAGGGAATATACGAACAATTCGCCCGTGGGGGTGGTGTAAGCGAATACGCCGTCCGCCACCGTCATGTGTTCGATTCTACCGTCTAATACCGCCACCTGCGCCAACGTATCGGGCGTTTGGGGGTTAACCTTGTACAAAATGACTTGCGCGCGTGCGTCCACAAAATACAGCTCGCCGTTGAACATCGCCAAATCGGGTTTGCCGCCCACGTCGGTAATCTTTTTGGCAGTGGATACGTTGGGGGTTTTCAGCTCCGTTTTGGAAATTACGGCGGGCGTTTTCGCTTCTACGTAGTAGATATACTGTCCGTCGATAAGGAAGTTGTCGCAAGGGAATCCCGTCGCCGTGGCGGTTGCCGTGGAAAATTCGTCGAATTTGTCCGTTTCCATTAAGAACAGGAAGCTACCGTCCAAAAAGTATAAATTTTCTTCGCTGTCAAACTGCATTTGATTGATATTGTTTTGCGAGAGTTCGGCGTTGACGGTGTGCGTGTATTTACGGTATTCGTTGTCTGCTCCGTCGTAAAGATAGATATCGTTGCCGTCCGCTATCGCCGTGTAATTTTCGCAAACGGCGACGCAAGCAGGCTCTTTCAGTTGCAAATATTCCTTGTAAGAAGGGGGCGCGACGAGTCCGTTTTCCGTTGTTTGCTCTTGCGCGGTTTGCGCCCTTGCCGTCGCGTTTTTTACCGCAAACGCGTCTGCCGCCGTCGGCAATACGATGGCGGAAAGCGTCAAAAGGGATATAATTGTCGCGCAAATTTTTCTCATACACTATTATTATAACACAAGACGTAAAAAAAAGCAATAAAACCGCGCAATTTTTTTGCGCGGTTTGCCGTAAAATTCCTTATGCTATTCGTCGAGAAGTTCTTTGGAAATCGAAAGGATTTCTTCGCTGTATTTTTCCTTGCGTTTTTGTAGTGCTTTTTTGTATATGGGGTGGGCAAGTGCGAGCGGAACAAGTCCTATCACGGATACAAAACTGCCCAAAACCAATAGCTCCCACTCCAAAATCATTGTAAGTCCCAAGCCGAAAATCAACGTGCCGACAACGCCGAATATAATGCCGAGTGCCGTAGGAAAATCGTGTACTTTTTTATCGAGCGCGCGTAATTTCTCCAAGCGGTTTGTTTCCCGTTTTTCTTTGGGTAGATATTTTTTCTGTAAAGCTTCTATTTCTTTGCGCTCGCTTTGCGTGGGCGCAGTGTAATTGTAATGAAATTGATTATCGTTCATCTTGAAATTTCCTTTGTGTTATTTTGCGAACGTTTTTGTGCGCGTCTACAATCATAAAAATACCGAGAGCGACTGTCAAAGCGGAAACGACGATACCCGTGGCGGTATTAAAAGCGTCCGCGTTTATTTCTTCGCCGCCAAAAGTGGATAAGAGCGCCGTTTGCAGGGCGAGCACGGATACCGCTCCGTCGGCAAGATTTGCGCTGCGTATGGCGCGAAGCGTAAAATCGTCGTGTTTGCGTACCCGTTTGATTTGGATAACGGACGCCGTAATTTTATAAAACGCGTACGCCGCCGCGCCGTATATCGTCCAGCCGTCGTAAGAAAAGGCGCGGCCTTCGAAAATCATTTGCGCGATGGCGGCGGAAAGGGCGATATGCAAGACGAGCAATATAAAACCGCAGTTTCGGTACGCTTTCGCTTGCACCAACCGTTCGTTAATTTCCCGTCCTTTTCTTTCCCGTTTTTTGCGGCTTTTTTGGTAATAGAGCACGCCGCCCCGTAAAAAAGCGAGCAGGATATAATACGCGGCGAGCGCGCCGTTCCAAACGGAAGCGTACAATATGCCCTGTACGCCGTTGAACAAGCCGAAAGCAACGCTCATGGCAAAGGAAAAGCAGGCGAAAAACAGGGTGCGATACGCATAGTCCGTTTTCAAGCGCAACCAAAAGGGCGGGCGGTTATTCGTCATAGCATACTTCCTTTAAAGTAACGGTAAAGACGCTGCCTTTACCTTCTTCGCTTTGCACCGCAATTTCGCCGCCCAACGTATCGATAACCCGTTTGACGAGCGCCAAGCCCAAACCGTTGCCCTCCGATGCGTGCGAAGTATCGCCTTGATAAAATTTATCAAATATCCGTTTGCCCGTTTCGGGGGAAATACCGCAGCCGTTGTCTTGCACGGATACCGCGACTGTATCGCCGAGCCGTCTTGCCGTCAACGCGATTTTTCCGTTTGCTCCCGTGAACTTGACGGCGTTGGAAAGCAAATTGTTCCAAACGATTTCCAAAAGCTCGGGCGAAGAAAATACGGAGATTTCTTCCATTTCACAGGTTAGCTCGATGTTTTTGCGCTCGAAAATTTCTTCTAAATTTATTGCGGCTTCGGCGAGCTGTTCGTCCAGACGGAAACTCCGTTTTTCGGGCAACAGGCGAGTGTGTTCCAATCTGTTCAGCTTTAAAATATTTGTAACGAGCGTAGCAAGTCTTGCGGAAGCGGAGCACAGCGTTTGTAAATATTTTTTACGGGTTTCCGTATCCAAATTATCCGATTGCAACGCTTTGGCGTAGTTTTGGATAACGGAAAGGGGCGTTTTCAGCTCGTGCGAGAGATTGGCGATGAAATCGGTGTTCAACGTTTCCGATTTGCCCAGCTCTTTCGCCATCGTATTGATATTTTCTATAATTTCGTCGTACGGGTCGTGCGCGTCGTACGGACGGGTGGGGAGAAGCCGTACGGAAAAATCGCCGTGCGCTATCTTATCCGTCGCTTCCAAAATCCGCTCTACGGGTTTGTCTATCATTATCCGTCTTCGCAAAACGTCCACGAGCGTAAACAGCACGGATAAGAATAATACGACGAGCAACATCACGACGGCAATCGTTGTTCTGTCGCCGTTCGTTTTTTCGTCTACCAGCCCGAATACGAGCAGGGAAACGGTAATGACGAGCGCCACCGTACAAAAGAAGATAATCGCACCCGTGAAGGAAAACCGAGCGGAATTTCGCTTGTTTTTACGGGTCATTTTAACACCGCCTTATACCCAAGTCCGTGTACGGTAACGATATCGAAACCGTCGCAATCCGCCGTCTTTTCGCGGATTTTCGCCATATAGACGTCTACCGTTCTCGAAGTAGCGGAAGAATCGTAATCCCAAAATTCCGACATCAACGCCGAACGGGTAAACGTCTTTTTCGGATACGAAAGCAATTTGAACAGCAAATCGAATTCCCGTGCGGTAAGCGGAAGCTCTTGACCGTTTACGTAGGCGGAGCGCTCTTCGGCGTTCATCACGAAATTGCCGATTTCCAGCTTGTTTTCCGCGCAAATTTTCGCGCGGCGGAGAAGCGCGCCAACCTTTAAGGTCAACTCGTCCAAATCGAACGGCTTTACCACGTAATCGTCGATACCGATTTTATAACCGAGCATTTTCGACGGTTTGTCGTCCCTTGCACTCATAAACAAGATGGGCATACTTTCGTCTTGCGCGCGTACCGCTTCCGCCAAAGCAAATCCGTCCGCTTTGGGCATCATGATATCGGTGAGCAACATTGAAAAATTACCGTTTTCCAACGCTTGCAACGCCTGTTCGCCGTCGAAACACGCCGTCGTTTCGTACCCACAGGCACGAAGATACGAGCATACCAAATCGTTTAACGGTTTGTCGTCTTCCGCTACGAGAATTTTAATCATATCGTTTCTCCCTAAATTCGGTTATACTTACATTATAACATATTACGCCCGTTTCGTTATCAAAAAGTTTGAAAAAAGTTAAAGTTTTGTAAAAGTTTTTTTGTGCGTTCGCTTTTTTGGCTTAAAAAATGGAAAAAATATCCAAAAATTCTTTAAATCAAGCATACGTATGTCATATTTAATGGGTTATAATAATAAAAAAGACGAACAAATGTTCGGATTTTGTTTCAAAAAATGAAAGGGTAGACTTGCAAAAAACGGGTTTCGTGGCATAATGCGTTTGCTTGCGAGAGCGGAAGAGCGTTTCTTATGGCAGCGGCGAGAGAAAGTGTGCGAACACGAAGGAATAAAAGGAAAGGAAGCGGAGAAGCTTCATCGCGGGAGGTGATTTGTTTTGAAAGAATACGTGAAGGTAGTGTTATACGCTTACCCGATATTAAAGAAAATGGGAGAGGAATACGGCGTACATATTTCCAACCGCGCGTTATTGTCGTATAAGAGCGCAAAGCCGACGGAAGAGCTTGTGGAATATATTGCAAAAGAAATTATCTGTAAACAGCGTTTGGAGTGGTTGACGAAATTTTTGGAAGGGGTAATGGACAAGTTGGACGAAACGGAAAAAACGTTGTTGCATATCCGTTATTTTTCCGCTTCGAGAAACCGTAAAAACTACGGGGCGCAAAAGGAAAACGCCGAAATCTTTTCGGGGATTGCGGCGTGGTCGGACAGTACGTATTTCCGTCGGCAAAGCCGATTGGCGGAAAAGTTTGAAACAATGCTCAAAAGCGCGGGATTGAGCGAAGAGATATTTGAAAAGGATTTTGCTTTTATCGATATTTTTCAATGCGTGCGTCGGTTTTTGGCGCAGGGCGGAGATAATCGGTTACGGCAAAAGGAACGCGTTTAGCCGTTTTCGTCCAAATCGTAGGTATTCCGTTTGGAGGTCTTTAACACGAGCGCGGCGATAAGGGGAACGAGCAGACAAAGAGTAATCAGGATAGCAATTTGCGCCGCGCTCATCCCCGCGCCGTCGTCGCTTGACGGCGGAGTAGCGACGGGGGCTTGCGAAAGCTGGGAAAGATAGTCCTCATATTCGGTGTTTTCCGCGTAGTATAAATCTACGGGCTTGGGGATATAGCCGAACGAATCCCCGCGCAATACGTAACAATAGGTTTTCGAGCCGATGTTGTAATCTCCGTAATAGGCGCAGGTAACGGTGATTTGGTCTAAAAACGAATCGTCTGTTGAGAAAGAACCGTCTATGGTGTAACGGACGTTGAAAACGTGGTACAAATAAGGCTCGTTGGGGGTAAAATCGACGAAAGTCAAATCTTCCGTTTTGGCGTAACCGCTCAATTTTTGCGTGTATTCGCTATCGTACAAATATTCGATTCGGCAGTAATCCGCTTCGACGGAAAGGACTTTGACGAAGTAGGTTTGCGGAAGCAAAAACAATCCGTTATTTTCGTTCTTTGCAGCGTAAAAATACGCCGCGTCCGTGCAAATACACGCGTACGTTTCTCCGTCTGCCGCTGCGTTGCCTTTCAGGCGTTTTACGGGCGGAAACAGGAATACGGATAAAACATATAAAGTTAGCGCGATTAGAGCGAAAATACGTTTTTTCATAAATATCATTATACTCGCGGTTGCGGGTGCGTTTTTAGGCAAAGGCGAGAGAATTATGGGAGATATTGTAGAAAAGTTAAGAAGGATACGCGCCATTGAGGCGGAACAAAACAGGCGAAAGGAAAACGACAGGCTGGCGCGGTACAATACGGGGGATACCGTGCACGAAAAGCAGGTGCTTTTTCACAAGTGTAAAAAACGCAACCGTTGGGTGTTCGGCGGTAACCGTTCGGGGAAAACGGAGTGCGGCGCGGTGGAAGCGGTGTATATGGCAAGGGGCGTGCATCCCTACCGCGAAAACCGCAAAAACGTGCAGGGGTGGGTGGTGTCTTTATCGCAGCAGGTGCAACGCGACGTCGCGCAAAAGAAAATTCTTTCCTATTTGCGTAAGGATTGGATTGAAGAAATCGTGATGTTAAGCGGCAGAAAGGACGCGCCCGAAAGCGGCGTCATCGATTTTATCCGCGTGAAAAACGCGCTGGGCGGAACGTCCGTTATCGGGTTCAAAAGCTGCGACCAAGGCAGGGAGAAGTTTCAGGGTACTTCGCTCGATTTCGTGTGGTTTGACGAAGAACCGCCCGAAGATATTTACGTGGAGTGCCGTATGCGCGTTTTGGATAAAAGGGGGGATATTTTCGGCACGATGACGCCGCTCAAAGGCTTGACTTTCGTGTATAACGAAATTTATCTCAACCGTTCGCACAACCCCGAAATTTGGTACGAGTTCATCGATTGGAGCGACAATCCCTATTTAGACGCGGAAGAAATCGCTACGTTGGAAGGGTGTATGGACGAGCGGGCTTTACAATCGAGAAAGTATGGGCGTTTCGGCGCGAGCGACGGCTTGGTATATCCCGAATTCGAAGAAGGCATACACGTTATCGAGCCGTTTGAAATACCCAAAGAGTGGCAGGACAATATTTCCATCGACCCCGGTTTGAACAATCCGCTTTCGGCGCATTGGTACGCCGTCGATTTCGACGACAACGTTTACGTGGTGTACGAGCATTATGAAGCGGGTAAGGATATTGATTACCACGCAAGCGAAATCAAGCGGATTTGCGAAAAGCTGCATTGGAAAAAGGACCGTCAAGGCAGGGTTTGCGCGCTTATCGACAGCGCGGCGAAACAGCGTACCCTTTCGGGCGTGCAAAGCGTTGCGGAGCTTTTTTACGAACGTGGAATACTCGTCAATCCCGACGTGGAAAAGGATTTGTTTTCGGGGATAGCGAGAGTAAAGAGTTACTTAAACACGAAAAACGGACTGCCGAATATTTATATATTCAATAATTGCGTGCGCTTGATTTCCGAAATCAAAGGGTATTATTGGGGGAACGGCGACGCGCCGAGAAAGGCGGACGACCACGCTTTGGACGAAATGCGGTATTATTTGATGAGCCGTCCGAAAAAGACGCCGTTGAAAGCGGAAAAATCCGTAATACAAAAGGATAAGGAGTCGATGATAAGAAGGTTGAAAGGACAGCGTTTTAGATAAGGAGAGCGTATGGAAGAAAAGGAAAAAATAGAAAAGGCGCTTTTAAAAGTGGCGCTGGGTTTTCAAGTTGCGGAAGTAACGGAAGAGTATGCGGACGTGGACGGAGAACTCAAACTGACGAAAAGAAAAAAGACAAAAAAGGATATTCCGCCCGATTTGAAAGCGGTGCAACTGCTTTTGACGGAGAACGGTGCAAACTTTGACGAAATGAGCGACGAGGAATTGCAAAGGGAGAAAATGCGGCTACTATCCGAATTGGGGCGGACGGAGCAAGAAACGCTCGATATTACGGAAGAAACGGGGCAGGTACGCGTTGAAAAGGCGAAAACGGGGACGAATAAGGAGCGGAAACCGCATTCGAAGCCGAAAAAAAGAGTATATCGAAATAAAAAGGAGTAAAGAACATGACGAAAGACGATGAAAAAAGGGAACGGGAACAACGCGAAGAGTCGTTGGAAACGGCACGCAAACGCCGCGCAAGAGAAATCGTGGAGGATTTTGAAGAGAGAAGAGAAGTTCGTCGCGCCGTCGAAAGCGGTTGGCTGTTGAATATGAACTTTTTGAGCGGCAATCAGTATTGCGACGTATCGCCGCTCGGCGGCGTTGTGGAAGAGGACAAGCAGTTTTATTGGCAATCGAGAAGGGTGTTCAACCATATCGCGCCAATGGTCGATTCGAGAATTTCCAAGCTGGAAAAACTGCGACCTGCGTTAAGCGTGCGCGCCTTTTCCGACGAGGAGGGAGATATTAAGGCGGCGAAGCTCGCCACGGGCGTGTTGCAGTACGCGCAGGACAGAATCGGGTTTTCAGATACGGTGTCGAGATGTATTGTATGGTCGGAAACGTGTGGCAGCGGTTTTTACAAAATCGCTTGGGACGAAAAAGGCGGCAGACAGGTCGCCGTGGACGAAGAAGGAAATCCCGTTTATGAAGGAGAAGTGTCCGTGAGCGTCGTGTCGCCTTTTGAAGTGTATCCCGACAGATTGGACGCAGAGAGCGTGGAAGAACTTGCGAGCTTAATTCACGCGCAGGTCGTTTCCGCCGATTACATATTCGAGAAATTCGGCGCGACGGTGGAAGAATCGGCACTCGAAAACCAAACGTTTTGTTATAGCGAGCCGTCGGCGGGGAAACTGGCTTTGCAAGGGATAGGAGGTTCGGTTGCGCCCGTACGCAAAGGTGTGATTTTAATAGAACGGTACACTCGTCCTTGCGCGGCGTATCCAAACGGCAGGGTGGAAATCGTCGCGGGTGATAAGTTGCTCTACGAAGGGGATTTGCCTTATGAGAACGGGGACAGGGGGGAACGTGTTTTCCCGTTCGTGAAGCAGGATTGCTTACGTTTGCCCGCCGCATTTTTCGGAAGCAGCGTAGTCGACAGGCTCATCCCCGTACAACGCGCTTATAACGCCGTTCGCAACCGCAAGCACGAGTTTTTGAACCGTTCGGCTATGGGCGTGCTTACCGTGGAGGACGGCTCGGTAGATGCCGAAGAGCTGACGGAAGAAGGCTTGCTGCCGGGTAAGGTTCTCGTGTACCGTCAAGGGGGTAAACCGCCCGAAATGCTCGATTGCGGCAGCGTACCTGCGGAATTTTCCGTGGAAGAAGAGTGGTTGGAAAAAGAATTTACCTTGATTAGCGGCGTGAGCGATTTGTCGCAGAATTCCACGCCGACGCGCGTTACCAGCGCTTCGGGCTTGCAACTGCTCTTGTCGCAGGACGAGAACCGCTTATCCGCTACGCTTGGGAGCATAGAGCGCGCTTTAAAAGCCGTGGGTAGACAAATTTTGCGTTTATACAGACAGTTTGCCGGGTCGGCGCGGTTGATGACGTTGACGGGCGAGAACAAGAAAACGCAGGTGTATTATTTCAACGCCGCCGATTTGGACGTCAACGATTTACAGTTCGATTCGCAAGACGCGATAACGCCAGAGGAAAAGAAAACGACCATTTTGCGTTTGTACGAGGCGGGGCTGTTGACCGACGAAGACGGGAAGATGTCCGCGGAAAACAAAAACCGCGTATTGGAAGCGTTCGGGTTCGGTTCTTTGGAGAACGCAAGGGATATTTCCGCGTTACATATCGCAAAGGCGGGCGAAGAGAACTTGCAAATGAAAAGGGAAGAAGTAACGCCCGATACCTACGACGAGCACCGTTTGCATATTACCGAACATACGAGATTTTTACTTTCGTCCGAGTTCAAAAAAGCAAAGGATAAGGAAACGCTTAAAAAACGGTACGTGGCGCATATCGAAGAGCATAAAAAGATGCAAAAACAGCAAGAAATAGAAGAAAAGCAAGGGGCAGGTACGCCTTGAAAACAGTAAAAAGGAGAGAAATGATGGAAGAAAAGGATAACGGTTACGTGGAAAATACCCAAGCGGAGACAACCGCATCGGCGGATAAGGGAGCGGAGAGACAAGAGCGCTGCCCTAAACCCGTCTCGACGGCTATCGGGAAATTTAAGGACGTGGACGCCCTTTTGAAGGCTTACGACTGTTTGCAAGCGGAGTTCACGCGGCGCAGTCAAAGGCTGAAACAGTTGGAAAAGGAAGCGGAAAATTCCGAGAATAAAAGGGAAACGGCGGAAGCGGTGGAAAAACTGCGCAAGAACGCCGAAAAGACAAGGTCGGAAACGGAGAAATTCGACGGCTTTGTCGCCGAACTGGAAAGGGCGAACGTACGCGCCCGTTTGGACGGAGAACTTTTACGAGCGGAACCCGCGACTTTGCAAGCGGAAACGGACGAAACGCAGGCGTCGGCTTTGGCTACGCAGGCGCAACCCGTTCAAGTTCCGTCGACGGACGCGGCGGTAAGCCGCGACGAACGAAACGGTACGGGGGAAAAAGACGGGGACGGTCAAGCGTCGTTTTCGGTAGGGGAGTCCGTTGCGGATTGCCGTGAAAAGCGAGCGCCCTCGTCGGAAGAACTGTACCGTTTGGCAAGCGCCGACGAGCAGGTACGATTGAAGATTATCGGGGAGTATTTGAACTCGGTAGGAAAATCGGGCGCGCCGTTAATTAAGGGCGGCAACGGCTTGCTTTCGGCGCCGCCGATAAAGGCGAAAACCGTAAGGGAAGCGGGGGAAATGGCGCTTCGGTGGTTTCGCAAAGAGAGCGCAAAGGCGTGATTTGCGCAAAAATAAAAAACAGGAGTGAAAAATTATGGTTACTATGGAAACAGCGGATAACGCATTGAAATCTTTTTATTTGGACGCAGTTACGGAGGCGCTTGACAAAAAGACGAATCCGTTTCTTGCAAAAATTCAGCAAACGTCGGTGGACGTGGTAGGTAAAGACGTTAAAAAGCTCGTTAAAGTGGGGTTGAACGGCGGTATCGCCGCGGGTACGGAAACGGGGTTTTGAAAACGGTTGCCGTGGATTTGGAAAGCGGAGAAGGTTGCGAAACGTTCACGATGCAAGGGCTGTGTCCTGCGGAAGGGAAAACGGCGTTCGCGCATAACGGAAAACTGTATTCGGCGCGCGCCGACGGCGCTCTGCCGAGCGGAGAAGAAGCGAAATTCGTCTTGCCCGATACCGATTTCGGTATGGCGGGGAACAAGACGTTGACGGCGCTACGTTTTCAAGGGGACGGCGCGTTTACACTTACAATATCCGATGGAAAAAGAACGAAAACGCAAACGGTAACGATGAGAAACGGCGTTGCGCGCGCTCGGCTTTCTATGCGTGGAAATACGTTCGCGATTGCGTTCAAGCTGATGCAAGGCGCAAAAATACGCGGTATGACGGCGGAATTGCAAACGCTCGGATAAGGGGGATAAGATATGGAAATCGATATTATAACTTTTACGGACGGGCAGTACGCAACGCTGTCGGAAACTCAGTTGCAAGAAGTATATAAGGCGCAAGAGAAAAAGGACAAGCTGACTTGGAGACTGGAAGAAGATAAACGGGAAGAAAAGCATAGATTGGTGAAAAACGGTACGTTTGTTTCGGGGATATGGACGGCGTATTGCGAACAGTTACAAAGTCAGTATGAAAAAGAAGTGTCGTTTATCCGCGAAGCGCTGTTATTCTATCTGCAATTCAGTATGAAAGCGGACGGGGAAGCGCCGTATAGGGTGGATTATTCGTTGTCGTTATCCGAACGCGCTGCTATCGTTAGAGTGTATTATACTCAAACTTACGACGACGCGAACGAGCGGTTTGAAAGCTTCAAAGCGGATACCGTTGCGGTGCAATATCTCGGAGAATTGTACGCGCCGACGTGGGATTATTTCTATCTTCAAACACAATAAACGGGTAAAAGGCAGGGCGAAGCTCTGCTTTTTATTTTTTTGAAAAAACGGGGGTAAAACGCTTGCAAAAGAAGGAAATATGCGGTACAATAACGACGTAAGAAACGTACGTAAAGGGGGAAGTGGTTATGGGTTCTTTGAAATGGCTTTGGAAATTGGCGCTGATTTGCGCAAGCGTGGTGGCGGTATGGCTTATCGGTTCGGCGTTGCGTAGCGACGAATCGGAAGATACGGAAAGCGCGTATGCGGTGGAAGTAACGGCGGATTGCGCGGCTGCCCAAACGGAATAAAGGTAGAACGGTTATCAAAAATATGGAAAAGCAAGGCGAAAAGCTTTGCTTTTTTATTTTGAAAAAATACTTGCATTTATAGGTGAAAAGTGGTATACTGATTATGCCAAACTAATTGAATAACGGAAGCTTACGGGGATATTCTCTTTTTTAGGGGATAATTACCTGTCTTTTTGCTTATATTTTACTTGGAGAATTTGATAAAATGCAAATTCCGCTTAAAGGTAAAGTATAGGCATATCCCTATTTCCGTTAAGATTAGTTTGGCGACGATTGGAGTTTGCGTTTTTGTGCGCTTACTTCGGTTGGCGCACTTTTTTTATGGAAATTTTTATAAGGAGAATACATATATGAAAAAGAAATGGCTTTTAGGCTTGTTGGCGCTTTGTATGAGCGTTGCGACAGTCGCTTTCGTCGGTTGCGGAGAAGATGGCGCTGGAAATACGGGCAACGATACAAGCACCGAACAGGGCGGCGGAGAGGTAGCGCCCGTAAGCTATACGGTAACGTATGATACAAACGGCGGTACGTTTTCAAGCGGTGCAACGAGTATAACCGATACGGTGGAAGAAAACGGTAAGCTTACCGCGCCCGAATCCCCAACGAGAAAAAATTACTCGTTTAGCGGTTGGGGAAGCAAAAACGGAAAGGAGATGTGGGATTTTGCAACGGATACGGTAACGGAAAACACTACGTTATACGCAACGTGGAAACAAAAATCCGCTATTGTTTTAAGCGTGGACGGCGCAAGCATTGAAGAAAAAGAAATCTTTATGCTTGTGGATACGTCCGTGGAAAGCGTTTCGTTGGCAAATAAAGTCGTTTGCTCGGATGATAGCACGTGGAAATTGTATTACGATAAGCTTGGGCAAACGGAAATCCCTACCAAAATGGCGGCAAATATGAAAGGCTCGTTGGATTACGGGGATAATATCTTCTACATAGTGGTTACGTCCAACGACGGCGTGCAGGTCAACGTGTACGAATTAAACGTGTATAGAAGCTATCTTGTGGGCGTTTCTTACTTTGACGGCGTGAATTTGCTTTATAGCGATGCGGCATATACGGGTTACGAATACGTAGCGGATTACGTACCCGATATTACGGGCTATACATTTAATTATTGGAAAGACGAATCGGGTAAATTTGACAAATCGGTAATTTGGGGCGCGTTGTATTTGTATGCGGATAAAACACCGAATACCTATACGGTTACGTATGACGTAAACGGCGGTAACGAATTATCGGCAACGGAAAAGGGGCTTGTCTACGGTAATGCGTATAAGCTTGCAAAACCCACGCGCACGGGATATACTTTCCTTGGCTGGTCGTATAACGGCACGCTTTTAACGGACGGCAACGGAAACGGTCTTCTTCCTTGGGATATTCCCAAAAACGTTACGTTAACGGCAGAGTGGCAAATCAATCAATATACCGTTACGTTGAATAAAGATATAAGTAGTGGCGGCACGGTATCGGGCGCAAACGATTACAATTATAACAGTAGCGTAACAATCACGGCAAGCACGAACAACGGCTACGTATTTACGGGTTGGTATAATGGCGACGAGTTATTAACCAACGAACTTTCTTATACTTTCCAAATGCCCGCGGAAAATATAACTTATACCGCAAAATGGGAACTAATAGAGGGGATGGAATTATTTAATTTTACTTCTAACGAGATTACTTGTACGGTTACGGGCTTAAAGGATAAAACGGTAACGGAGCTTATTATTCCAGATTGCGTAACGAGTATCGGCTCTTCTGCGTTCATAGATTGTAGCGGATTGACAAGTGTAGTAATTCCCGACAGTGTAACGAGTATCGGCAATGGTGCTTTCAAAGGTTGTAGCGGATTAACGAGCATAACGATACCGTTTGTAGGTGCAAGCAAAAACGCGACGGAAAATACATCGGTATTTGGGTATATTTTTGGTTATACCACAAGCACAAGTTCTTCTACTATTGACGGAGCAACGTATCAATATTACAATTCGTCGAGCAGTACTTCCTATAAATATTATCATTATTATATCCCTACGTCGTTAAAGAAAGTAACGATAACGGGCGATGGTATCGGCGAGAGGGCGTTCTATGATTGTAGCGGATTAACGAGCGTGGTAATCGGCGAAGGTGTAAAAACGATAGGCAAGTGGGCGTTCTATAATTGTGACGGATTAACGAGTATAGAAATCCCCGACAGTGTAACGAGTATCGGCGATGATGCGTTCATTGATTGTGACGGATTAACGAGTATAGAAATCCCCGACAGTGTAACGAGTATCGGCGATGATGCGTTCTCTAGTTGTTACTACCTTGTAGAAGTAATCAATAAATCTACACATATTACGATAGAGAAAGGGGCTGACTCAAACGGTAAAGTGGGGTATTACGCTTTGGCGGTGTATAATAGTGGCGACACGTTTGAGGGGACGAAAATTTCTAACGACAATGGTTATACTATTTACACGGACGGCGAAGAAAAGATTTTGGTGGGATATACGGGGACGGAAACGGATTTAATCTTGCCTTCTTTTATTACAAAAATCAATCAATTTGCTTTTAACTGGCGTAGCATGACGAGTATAGTAATCGGCGACGGTGTAACAAGTATCGGCGAGGGTGCATTCAATGGATGTAGCGGATTAACGAGTGTATATTATAAAGGTACGGCGAGCGAGTGGGCGGAAATTACGATTGGCGGTTATAATACATATTTAACCGACGCAACCCGATACTATTATATCGAGAACGAAGCGGACGTGCCGACGGACGGCGGAAAGTATTGGCGTTACGTGGACGGCGTACCGACGGCGTGGTAAGAGAAAAAGAGCGCGAAGCTCTTTTTCGGTGAGGTTTTGCCGTTGGCAAAGTGAAGTTACGCCTACGGCGTAGTGACGTTGCTTTGCAGTGAAGTTTTTATGCAACGCATAAAAGTTGCGGTGGATTTTTATATAAGATTGCCGCGCCGACGGCTTGGCTGCGCCAAATTGCAGGCTGAACGCAATGACGGGAAAGTTTATAAAGCAAAGCGAAAAGCTTTGCTTTTTTTGTTGGGATTTGCTATAATATTGTCGAAAAAGGTAAATTTCGGTGTTTACACCGAAGAGAAGGAGAAAACTATGCCAAAGGTTGCTATTAAGAAATTGGACGAAAACGCCGTAATCCCCACCTACGGTTCGCAGTATTCCGCAGGCGCGGATTTGTACGCGCTGACGGACGAAGAAATTACGTTTGCGCCCCACGAAACGAAGCTTATCCGTACGGGGCTTGCAATGGAGATTCCCGAAGGCTATGCAGGGCTGATTTATGCGAGAAGCGGGCTGGCTTCCAAGCGTTCGCTTGCGCCTGCCAACAAAGTGGGGGTCGTGGACGCCGATTACCGCGGTGAAGTGATGGTGGCGCTGCATAACCACTCGGATAAAGAACAAACCATCGCGCCGAAAGAACGGATTGCGCAGCTGGTTATCGCGCCCTTTTTGAAGGCGGAATTTTGCGAGCAGGACGAGCTTTCCGAAACGGTACGCGGCGTGGGCGGATTCGGTAGCACGGGCACGAAGTAAGGTGATATTATGTCGATGAGAATGCGTAAAAAACGCAATTTCGACGCGCGTATGGAAGCGTGCGGAGATTTGCTGCTTGCCCGTGGCGCGAACGGGATTTTGAATATGAAAGAAGCGGCGGAAAGCTACCGCGCGCTGATTGATTTTTCCGCGGCGTTTGGAAACAATAACCCCGTAGCCTTGGAAATCGGGTGTGGAAAGGGCGGATTTGTAATTGCTACGGCGAAAAAGGAGCAGAGCGTTAATTTTCTCGCACTCGAAAAGATGAGCAACGTGATTTTAACGCCGATGGAAGAAGTGAAAAGGCAAGGGATTGAAAATATCCGTTTTCTCAATATTCGCGCGGAGTGTTTGCCTTGCTATATTCCCGAAAAGAGTTTGGATTGTATTTATCTCAATTTCTCTACGCCGCTGCCCAAGCTCGGATACGCGACGCAAAGATTGACGCACCGTAACTTTTTGGAAGTATATAAAAAATTGTTAAAGGACGGCGGTAAAATTTTGCAAAAGACGGACGATAGGGATTTCTTCGATTTTTCTTTGGAGGAATACCGCGCTTGCGGTTTTGCGCTCGAAAACGTAACGTATAATTTACACGAGAACGGCAATCCCGATTGGAACGTGGTAACCGAATACGAACAAAAGTGGGTGGAACGCGGTTTGCCTATTCACCGTGTGGAAGCGGTTTTGAAATAAGTCCCCTACCGTGCTGATTTAAAACGACGGATTTCGACTTTTTACGGGAGATGGTATGCGGTTAACCGCAAGTGCGGTTTCCGATATATGCCCGTTTGGACAACTGTCAAAAACAACCGAAAAATGCCTAAAAGGGAGATTTTTCGTCGGGGGAAACGTGAGAAAATAAAGAGTTAGGAGTGAATTTTATGAAAAAACGTATTTTTACTTTGGCGTTGGCGGCGGCGCTTTGCGTTTGCGCGCTGGGCGCAGGGTGTAAAGATGAAACGGACGGGGAAGATATTACCGTCTATATGCCCGACGGCGCGCCTGCGCTGGCTTTGTCGGGGCTAATGCACGAAGATACCGAAGACGACGGCGTTTCCTATTTTGTGGTGAACGCGGCGCAAATTGCGAGCAAGGTGTCCTATACCGATACGGAAAAGAACGCCGATTTGTGCGTATTGCCCTTGACGGCGGCGACGGCGAAGCTCGGTACGGGGGAAAACTATCAAATGGTCGGCGCGGTAACGCACGGCAACTTGTATATGATTTCCAAGAACGCGGAAACGACGTACACTACGGATAATTTATCGTCGCTTATTGGGAAAACGGTGGGGGTATTGCAGCTCGCTTCCACGCCCGGTATGATTTTTAAGACTACGCTTGCAAAAAACGACCTGCCTTACAACGATTTGACGGGCGGAGCGGAAACGGCGGACGATAAAATCAATTTGACGCCGATTGTCACCCCCGAAGGTACGCCCGTGGCGCAGGTGTTGAACGGTATGATAGCGCAAGGGGTGGATTTGTTCGTGATGGCAGAACCTGCCGTAACAGCGCTGAAAAACGGCGGTTTTCAAACGGTGGGCAACGTGCAAACGCTGTACGGGGAACAAGGTTATCCCCAAGCGGTGCTCGTGGCGAAAAAATCGCTCGTAGAAGAAAAGAAGGATTGGCTGAACGGATTTTTGACGGACGTGGCGGAAAGCGCGGTTTGGGCGACTTTGCAAAGCGGAGAAACGCTGGTAAACGCGGTACAGGCGCATTTTGAAGATACGAGCGCGGTAACGAGCTTGAACGCCGCCGTATTGAACGGAGAAGTGGTCAGCCGCAGCGGCGTGCGCTTTGAAGCGGCGAGCGTTTGCAAGGCAAAGACGGAAGCCTTTTTGCAAGTGGCAAAAACGGTGGAGAGTAAGGCGGTAATTCCGAGCGAAGGTTTTTATTGGCTCGGTTGATAGGTAGCGTATGAAAAAAACGGTATGGAAAAACGTATGGCAAACGGCGGTGGCGCTGGCTCTTTTAGTGGGCGCGTGGCTCGTCGTGTGGGCGATTGTGGGGAACGATTCGATTTTTCCCCCGTTTTCCGATTCCGTAAAAGCGTTCTTTACGTACTTTATCGACGGCGGTTTTTGGCGCGCGCTGGGCAGTAGCTTTTTGCGGGTGCTGATTGCGTTTTTGATATCTTTCGTTTTGGCGGGGGGCTTGGCTTTCGTCTCGTACCTGTACCCCACGTTCGCCCGTATTTTCGCGCCCGTGGCGGCGGTAATCCGTGTGTTGCCTGTGTTCGCTATCGTGTTTTTATTGCTCACGTGGACGAGCGCGAGCGTTACGCCCGTATTGGTGGCGTTTTTATCCCTGTTTCCTATGCTGTATACGGCGTTTTTTAGCGCGTTTTCGGGCGTGGATAAGGGACTTGTGGAAATGAGCAAAGCGTATAAAGTGCCGCTTAAAAAGCGGATAACGCAGCTATACCTGCCGTCCGTCGCTCCGTTTGTTGTGAAAGAAGTGGGGGCAGGGTTGGGTTTTGCCGTGAAACTCGTGGTGAGTGCGGAAGTGCTTGTTCGGACGGCGAGAAGCTTGGGTTATCTCGTTTTGGAAACGCAGTCCGGATATACGGAACTGCCGAAGTTGTTTGCGCTCGTAATCGCGGTATGCCTTATCGGATTTTTATTGGAGTGCCTTGGTAACGTTTTGGCAAAGGCAATCGAAAGGGGGTTGCGATGAAAGCGGTTATCAGTAAAGCGTTTGGCGAAAAAACGGTGTTCGACCGTTTGGAAATAGAGCTTGTTAAGGGAGAAGTTACCTGTATTCTCGGCGCGTCGGGCGTGGGGAAAACGACTTTGCTCCGCATTTTGGCGGGCTTGGAGCCGTTTGAAGGGAGTATTGAAAACGCGCCGCAAAAATGCGCGTTTGTGTTTCAAGAAGCAAGGCTGTTGCCCTATTTAACGGTGGCGGAAAATTTGCGCTACGTGGGCGGTGAAGAAGCACGGATAGACGAAGTGTTGGAAAAAGCGGAAATTTTGCCGTTAAAAGAACAAAAAGCGGGTACGCTTTCAGGGGGCGAAAAGCAACGCGCGGCGTTTGCAAGAGCGTTTTCGGTGGAAGCGGATACGCTGCTTTTGGACGAGCCGTTCTCCTCGCTCGATACCGCGCTGAAAATTCGGCTTTGGAACACGTTTGTTTCCCTTTGGGAAGAGAAAAAACCGACGGCTGTAATCGTCACGCACGATTTGGAAGAAGCGTGGGCTTTGGGGCATAGAATACTTATATTAAAAGACGGAAAAATTGCTTTGGATATCCGTCCGAAACGGAGCGTTTATCCCACGCCGTATGGAGAAACGAGCGAAGAAAAAATCGAGTTTATCGAAAAAGTTTTGAAGAAATAACAAAAGCGGAGCTTTGAAAGCTCCGCTTTTCGTTTAAATTGAAAAATTTTATAAGTCCGTTTTCCCGACGAGATAGTCAACGGAAACTTGAAAGAAATTAGATAAAATAATCAATTGTGAAATGCTCGGTTCGCTATGTCCTTTTTCCCAATGAGAAACCGCCATTTTGGATACGTTAAGAAGTTTTCCAAGCTCTTGTTGGGAAATTTCTTTTTCTATACGCAATTCTTTTAATCTTTCACAAAACCTCATCATAGTTAGATTGTAACATTTTTGGTTACAAAACACTTGACAGTAACAAAAATTGTTACTATAATATTAAGTAATAAATGAAAGGAGACTGTTATGAAAAGGAAATGGCTTTTAGGGTTGGCGGCGTTTTGTATGAGCGTTTTTGCTACGGTAGGTTTGGTCGGTTGCGGTGAAAGTGAAGAAAGTCCGTCGGGCGGTGGCGGCGGTACGAATACCGAGCAAGGCGGTGGAAATAATGGGGACATAGATGAAAGTATCCCCCAAAATCCTTCGATTGATGACGGCGCAAGCATTGGATTAAAATATCGATTAAGTGAAGATAATACATATTATTCTGTAATAGGTCTTGGGGAATGTGTAGATACAGAAATTATAATTTCTTCAACCTGCAACGGAAAAAAGGTTGCAGCAATCGTTAGCTCTGCGTTTTCTGGTTGCGACAATTTAACAAGCGTAGTAATCCCGAACAGCGTCACTACGATTGGTAATGTTGCGTTTTTACAATGCAATAACTTGGACAGTGTATATTATAACGGCACAATAGAAGATTGGTGTAAAATTACGTTTGAAAGCGATACGGCAAATCCTATGTTTTATGCTGAAAATTTCTATATATACAATGAAGAGAAAGCGGACTACGAATTGTTGACGGAAGTGGTTGTCCCCAATAGTGTAACTTCAATTGGCAATTTTGCGTTCTATGGCTTTGATTGTTTAACAAGCGTAGAGATTCCCAATAGCGTAACTTCGATTGGCGAATATACGTTCTATAATTGCACCAATTTAACAAGCGTAGAGATTCCCAATAGCGTAACTTCGATTGGCGAATATACGTTCTATAATTGCACCAATTTAACAAGCGTAGAAATCCCCGATAGTATAGAAAGTATTGATTATTCTGCGTTTGGTGGTTGTAGTAACTTGGAATTTAATATTGAAGGCGAATTAAAATATCTTGGAAACGATAATAATTTGTATCTTTACCTTTTTGGGGTAAAGGATAAAAATGTTGAAACTGCGGAAATAAACGCAAACTGTAAAATTATCGGCAATTATGCGTTCGAAGATTGCACCAATTTAACAAGCATAGAAATTCCCAATAGTGTAACTTCGATTGGTAGTGATGCGTTCTATAGTTGCGATAAATTAGAAAGTGTATATTATAACGGTACAATAGAAGATTGGTGTAATATTACGTTTGTAAGCGGTGCAGCAAATCCTATGTATTGTGCGGAAAATTTCTATATATACAATGAAGAGAAAGCGGAATACGAATTGTTGACGGAAGTGGTTGTCCCCAATAGTGTAACTTCAATTGGCGATTTCGCGTTCTATAATTGCACCAATTTAACAAGCGTAGAAATTCCGAACAGTGTCACTACGATTGGTAGTTATGCGTTTTATGGTTGCACCAATTCAACAAGCGTGGTAATTGGCGACAGCGTAACTTCGATTGGTAATTATGCGTTCGAAGATTGCGACAAGTTAACAAGCGTATATTATAACGGTACAATAGAAGATTGGTGTAAAATTACGTTTGAAAGCAGCTATACGGCAAATCCTATGTATTGTGCTAAAGAATTCTATATATACAATGAAGAGAAAGCGGAATACGAATTGTTGACGGAAGTTGTTATTCCCGATTCAGTGACGGAGCTTCAAGATTATGCGTTCTATGGCTTTGATTGTTTAACAAGCATAGAAATCCCCGATAGTATAGAAGCTATTGGTATTGGTGCGTTTTGTGGTTGCTCCAATTTAACAAGCGTAGAAATTCCGAACAGTGTCACTACGATTGGTAATTATGCGTTTTCGGGTATGGAAAAATTAGAAAGTGTATATTATAACGGCACAATAGAAGATTGGTGCGATATTAGATTTGCTTGGATGCGCATTGGGGAGGTGACTCTGGGTGGCGCAAGCGCAAATCCTATGTATTATGCTGAAAGTTTCTATATATACAATAAAGAGAAAGCGGAATACGAATTGTTGACGGAAGTTGTTATTCCCGATTCAGTGACGGAGCTTCAAGATTATGCGTTCTGTGGCTTTGATTGTTTAACAAGCATAGAAATTCCGAACAGTGTCACTACGATTGGTAGTTATGCGTTCTATAATTGCAACAAATTAACAAGCGTGGTAATTGGCGACAGCGTAACTTCGATTAGTAGTTGGGCGTTCTATAATTGCGACGGTTTAACAAGCATAGAAATTCCGAACAGTGTCACTGCGATTGGTAGTTATGCGTTCGATGATTGCGACGAATTAACAAGCGTGGTAATTGGCGACAGCGTAACTTCGATTGGTAATTATGCGTTCGATGATTGCGACAATTTAACAAGAGTGGTAATTGGCGACAGCGTGACTACAATTGGTGATAATGCGTTTTATAAATGCACCAATTTAACAAGCGTATATTATAACGGTACAATAGAAGATTGGTGTAATATTACGTTTGGCAATGCAGATGCCAATCCTATGTGTTATGCGAAAAATTTCTATATATACAATGAAGAGAAAGCGGACTACGAATTGTTGACGGAATTGGTTATTCCTAATTCAGTAACGGAAATAAAGGCTTATGCGTTTTATAAATGCACCAAATTAACAAGCGTGGTAATTGGTGACAGCGTAACTTCAATTGGTAATCATGCGTTCTATGATTGCTACTATTTAACAAGCGTAGAAATTCCGAACAGCGTAACTTACATTGGCGAATATGCTTTTTATTATGTTTGGGGCGAAGATTTAACAAGCGTATATTACAAAGGCACGGCGAGCGAGTGGGCGGAAATTACGATTGGCAATTATAATACCAAATTAACCAAGGAAACGAGTTACTACTATATCGAAAACGAAGCGGACGTGCCGACGGACGGCGGTAATTATTGGCGTTACGTGGACGGCGTACCGACGGCGTGGTAAAAACAAACAAACCAAAAGCGGAGCTTTGAAAGCTCCGCTTTTACGTTTCACGAAAAAAAGTTCGTGAAAAGAAATTACGGTTGAAAGGCGTAAGTATTTGACAATTTATAAAAACTTCGTTATAATACTCTATGAGAGTATATTTAGGAGAAAGTTTGTCTTATGTATCAAATCGTAAGCAAAAAGTCGTTGAATCCGACGGTAACGCAAATGGAGATTTTGGCGCCGTTTGTGGCGAAAAAGGCGCTCCCCGGGCAATTTATTATTTTGCGCGTGGACGAGGACGGAGAACGTATCCCCCTTACTATCGCAGGCTACGATAGAGAAAAGGGTACGGTTACGATTATTTTTCAAATCGTGGGCGGTTCGACGGAGAGATTGAACCATAAAAACGCGGGGGATTTTATTCCCGATTTCGTAGGACCTTTGGGCAAGGCTACGCACACGCAAGGGCTTAAAAAGGTTTGCGTTGTCGGCGGCGGCGTTGGTTGTGCTATCGCGCTCCCTGTGGCGCGCGCTTTGCACGAACAGGGCACGAAAGTTACGTCTATTATCGGGTTTAGAAACAAAGACCTTGTTATTTTGGAAGACGAGTTCAAAGCGGTTTCCGACGAGTTCTATATGATGACGGACGACGGTTCTTATGGTCGTCAAGGCAACGTTACCGTTCCCTTAAAGGAGATGTTGGAAAGCGGCGAAACGTTTGACGAGGTGATTACCATTGGGCCGTTGATTATGATGAAATTCGTATGCTTGACGACGAAAGCGTTTAACGTGAAAACGATTGCGAGTATGAACCCGATTATGATTGACGGAACGGGTATGTGCGGCGGTTGCCGTCTTACCGTAGGCGGGCAAATGAAATTTGCGTGCGTGGACGGACCGGAATTCGACGGGCACGAAATTGATTTTGACGAGGCGATGAGTCGTTCGCGTATGTATTCCGATTTCGAATTGCACGAAAGAGACGACGCGTGCAACCTGTTCAAGCAGGAGGTGAAATAAAATGGCGTTTAATATGAATCCTTTGAAAAACCCGATGCCCACGCAGGACGCGCAGGTGCGCAACGGTAATTTCAACGAAGTAGCGCTTGGGTATACCGCGGAGATGGCGATAGACGAAGCGAAACGCTGTATCCGTTGCAAACACCGTCCTTGCGTAGCGGCTTGTCCCGTCAATATCGATATTCCCGAATTTATCGCGAAAGTCGCGGAAGGGGATTTCGAAGGGGCGTATCAAATTATTGCGAAAGATTCTTCTTTACCTGCCGTTTGCGGCAGGGTTTGTCCGCAGGAAAATCAATGCGAGGGCAAATGCACGCGCGGTATCAAGGCGGGCTGTGAAGCAGTAGGCATTGGCAGATTGGAGCGTTTCGTTGCTGATTGGCACAACGAAAACTGCAACGAAAAACCGCAAAAGCCTACGCCGAACGGTCATAAAGTGGCGGTGGTAGGCAGCGGACCTGCCGGGCTTACTTGCGCGGGCGATTTGGCGAAGATGGGTTACGAAGTAACCGTTTTCGAAGCGTTGCACGTGGCGGGCGGCGTACTTGTGTACGGGATTCCCGAATTCCGTTTGCCCAAAGCTATCGTACAAAAAGAAGTGGAAAATTTGAAGGCGCTTGGGGTGAAAGTCGAAACGAATATGGTTATCGGGCGCGTAATTACGATTGAAGAACTTAAAACGGAATACGGTTTCGAAGCGGTATTTATCGGTTCGGGCGCGGGTTTGCCCAAGTTTATGAATATTCCCGGCGAGAGTTTGAAAGGCGTGTATTCGGCGAACGAATTTTTGACCCGCTCCAACCTTATGAAGGCGTACAAGTCGGACAGCCATACGCCGATTCAGCACGGCAAATGCGTGGCGGTAGTGGGCGGCGGCAACGTGGCTATGGACGCGGCGCGTACGGCGAAGCGTTTGGGCGCGGAAGTGCATATCGTTTACCGTCGCGGCGAAGAAGAATTGCCTGCGAGAAAGGAAGAAATCGAGCATGCGAAAGAAGAAGGGATTATCTTTGATTTGCTCACCAATCCCACGCGGATTTTGGCTACGGAAACTACTGACCCGCGCAACCCGTCGTACGGCTGGGTTAGCGGTATCGAGTGCGTGCGTATGGAGCTTGGCGAAGCGGATGCAAGCGGTAGACGCTCGCCTAAGGAAATCAAGGGGAGTGAATTTATTATTCCCGTAGACTGTGTGATTATGTCGCTCGGTACTTCGCCCAATCCGTTGTTGAAAGCGACGACGCCTGATTTGGAAACGTTGCGCCGCGGCGAAATTGCGGTGGACGAAGTAGGTAAAACGTCGATAGAAGGCGTATATTGCGGCGGCGACGCTGCAACGGGCGCGGCGACGGTTATCAAAGCTATGGGCGCTGGAAAAGTGGCTGCCAAGGCGATTGACGAATATATCCAAAACAAATAATCGAGAAAGTTTAAGACGGAGAGCAGGGCGGTTTTGCACTCCGTCTTTTTTATTGCGCAAAAGGATTTTTTTTGAAAAAAGTTAAAAAAGAGTGAAAAAACGCTTGACTAAACGGTTTGTGATAGGTATAATGGATTATGCTGTCAGGCGGAAAAGCTTGCGGCGCATACATATTGAGGCATAGCGCAGTTTGGTAGCGCGCTTGGTTAGGGACCAAGAGGTCGTGGGTTCAAGTCCCGTTGCCTCAACCAAAAATGGGTAAAAATGAGCGAAAATCGCTTGTTTTTGCCCTTTTTTTGTGCGTTTTTGCCTGTTTTCCGCCTACTGCATTTTCAAAAAAATGGGGATTTTTTGGGGATTTTTACCAGTTATCAAGCTTTTTACCTTCTGTAAGAAGGTACTCGTCTGATAAATCACGGTAAGCGTTTGTTAAAGCTCCCGAAGAGTGCCCGACGAACTCGTCGCGCGCTGGGGGCGCAACGCCCAACTCGTCGCAGCGGGAATAAAACGTCGTTCGCAAATCGTACAGCTTATGCCCGGGCAAAGTGCTTTTCACGTGGTCGCGCATATACCGAACGCAGGGGAAATATACGGGCTGTGCTTCCAGCTCCCTTGCAAGCCGCTTACATATCGGGATTTTCTTGTATTCCACTTTCCCGTTTTTTCGCTTCGAGTTCACGGCAACGATAAACTCGCCTTCGATTTTTGCCGTTTTGTACTCGTTCGGGCGTAGCCCTGTATACAAAGCAAGAGCAAAAGCGGAGCGATACGGCGTTCCATCGAGCGCGGAAAGCATCGTTTCTTCTTCCGTTCGGGAGAGAGCTTCGCCGTGTTCGCTTTCGTGTTTCACGGGAAGCACAAGTGCAAGCGGATTGCGGTCAAGAATACTATGCGCAATCGCCGCTTTGAAAATAACGGATAAAAGGCTGTATATCTCGTCCGCAGTTTTCGTCTTTCCCTGTTCGCATAACCGCCGTATAAGCTGTTGGCAATGGATAGGGCGGATTTCGGAAAGTCGCAGCTTCCCAAAATGCGGTAAGATATGTAACCGTAAACGGTTCAAGTCGCTTTTGTACGTTTTTTCCGAAACCTGCAATTTTCGGAAGTTTTCAAAATAGTACGTGGCGAACGCGGAAAAAACCATCGGAACGTCTACGCCGTATTCCCGTTCCCGTTGCTCCGATTTCAGCTTTTCTAAAAATCGCGCCTTTGCCTTTTCGACGGTAGGACCGCAAGCGGATATGTTATATCCGTCGCTACGGTAACGCAGTTCGTACGTCCAGCTGTTCGGGCCGCATTGCTTGTGCCGACAGCGCACTACTTTGTTGTTGATACGGTATTTATTTTTGAATTGTTTTGGCATTTGTAAAATCTCCTTGTCGTTAAATTCTACAAATCCTACGTTTTCGCCCGACGTCCCCACGACGTCGGGCGTTTTCTTTTGTCCGTTCGGCTCGTTGGTAAACAGCCGAAACATTGCGCGCCGCTCGTTGGCGTCTTCGTTATGGACGCGTTGCCGCTCCACTACGGAAACGATGAGCTGCGCGGCTTGCTCTAATGCATGCAAATCTCTTTCGGTTAACATTATCGTAAACCTTCCTATGTAAAAATTTACGCTATAAGCGCATAGGAAAAGTTTACTATGTTTTAACCGTTTTTCAACAAATGGGATTTTGCGGAATTTATGGCTATAAATTCTCGCAAGAAATCTTTTGTAAATTGCGTTAATTATGTAGCCACACGTTTCCGCAATTCGGACAGACGCATTGCACGTGTGTTCTCGCTTCAATGGTAAGGTAAGAAATAAAACAAATAAGAGCAAGAAGCGTAAACAGACCGCCAACGATGTAAAAAAATAAAACCCTATTTTCATCGCTGGTTCTATCGCTCGTCGTGTTGTTGGGAGGCGTTGCAAGGTTCTCGAACTCTTCAACCGATTCTACCGTCGTTGATGTAAAAATAGCGTCCTCCGCTTTATCTGCTAAGACGAGCGCAGATTTCCCCGCCCCAATTCGAAAAAGCACAACAGCTATAATCGCACAAAATAACGTGACGATACGCAGGCTGATACATTTATGGTATTCTGTTATAAATTTAATATTCTTGCTTTTGCAGTTTGGGCAAGAAATCGGTGTGAAAGTTGGATTGTTGGATTGTGACGTTTGTTCTTGATTTTCCATAAAACACTCCTATATAAAATTATTTTTTTCGTCGCAATATCGCGACGTTTTTTTCTTGTGAGAAAATGGATGCACTTTCCTCATCAGCGAGCTCAACAAGCTTTTCCATATAAAAGCCGGCGCGATGTTTCAGCTCGTCCGGAAGCTTGCGAAAATCCTATATCAATAGCAAAACGTATTTGGGATAATTCATCGCGCTTCCTTAAAAGTTTAAGTTTTTGACTGAACATATAAAAACCTCCTGTTTTTATGATAAAGAAAAGCAAAAAATATTACAACAAATGCAATTTTTACCCACGTTTTAATGCGCCGTCTTCTTGTTCTTCCCGGCGGATTGCTGCGTACGCGGAAACGTGCATCCTGTTTTTCGTGTTCAACGCACGATAATCGTCAAGCAGTTTTTTTTCGTCCGGCGAAAGGGCAGGTGTGTTTATAGTACCGAAGTCATCGCTTCGCCCCGTTAAAAAGTCAAGAGAGCAACCGAAAAAATCTGCCATACGTGAGAGAACGTCAAGGGGCGGGACGGCAACAAAATTTTCGTATGCCCAAATATTTTTGCTTGTTGAATTGATTTTTTCGGCAAATTCTTTTTGCGTTAAACCATTTTCAAGGCGCAATTCTTTAACTCGTAGCATAAAAATCTCCTTTTTTATTTAATTATCTAATTTTTTTAGAAAAAATACTTGACAATCTAAAATAAATCGATTATAATTTATTAAAAATCTAATAAAATTCGATTTTGTCTAAATTAGGTAGGTGTAATTATGGAAAGTAGAGTGCAAAGAGAAGATTTTTATACGCAAAGAAAAATCGCGGCGGAAAGAATTGCCGACGCGAATTTTGAAAAAGCAATGGAAAATGAACAATTTGAAAAACTATATCGAGATTTACACCTAATATTGCCGTATGAAATGGCAAAAGCAGAGGTTGAAGGCGATATCAAGAAGTTGGAGCTACTCGCGGACGAAAAAAATCGAGTCGAAACAGAGCTCGACTCGATTTTACAAAAAATGCAATTAACGCGTTTAGACTTAATCCCGAAAACTATTTGCCAAAAGTGTCGAGATACGGGTTATACCCAAGACGGAAAATTTTGCGATTGTTATAGAAATGGCTAATCTTCGTCCACGGGAATAGGTGCTGATTGTTTGAGTTGTTTTTCGGCAAGGCGGTGTGCGTACTCACAAACGAGTGTTTTGTTAAAAGCAGAAAGGAAATGGAAATCGGCAAGAAGATTTTGCTCTTTTTTGCTATATTTGTCTTCGTAATGATAAATCAAAATTCTTGTCAATTCTTCATATCGTTTCAACTGTTCGGGATGCGGAAGCATTAAAAAATATAGAGCGCACGAGAGCAGGGAGACGTCGTTTGGTAAAGAGTTGTAGAATTCTTCTTCCTCGCTATTAAGAAAAATAAGCTCTTTTTGATTAGCGTATTCGCTTTCTTCTATGCTTGCTATACACTGTTTCCAAAAATTGATTGATTCTTCGTGTGTGAGCCTAAAAAAATATTCGGGGGAACGGACGGACAAAATGGGTTTTTCGTATAAACAATTTACCAAATTAATAAACGTGGAATATATTGACTGACTCCACTTTTTAATTCTAAACAGAAAAATAGTGTATTTTTTAAGGGTGTCAATATATTCTTGGTCTTGAAGAAGGGAAATGTTATTCATATAATACCTCGTTATTGTTAGTGTCAATTATTATACCACAAAACAAGGGTTATTGTCAATATGAAACTTGCCCAAAATTCGGGCAATGCTGAAAGGCAAGGGGGAAAATGACAGTTTATGCACAATCAAAAAGCCGCCAAGGAAAAAAACGGGTAAAACAGACGTTGCAGTGCAGACCCTGTTCGGGACTTCTATAAAAGGCTTTCTGTCAAAATTTCAACTTGTCGCCAAACAAAAACTATGAAACTTATCGCACATTTGCTCTACTTAATGATTCTCTTTTTGCTGGAAGATTATATCCGCATAAAACGAGTGGATTTGAGCAGAGAAAAGAAAAAGGCAATGTTAAGGCATTGCCGCAAATACACAAAAAATTTGCCTAAAATCCCGAAAGCGACTTAAAATCGCGGACGGGTACAGGATATGTAATTCTGTTTGTGAACGGGGCGGGCGTGGGAAAACGCCGCTCCACCAAACGGAAGCAAGCACAAAATAGACAGCCGCTTTGTGTCGGTAGTCGATATATTTATTCCAAAGGTGGGCGCGCAACCATAGCGCGCCCCGATGGGAGAAACACTTGGTCAAAAACTTAATATCAACGGGGGTTGTTCTCTCTTCTCCCGTATCGATATAGCAAGCAAAGGAAGTTTTTTCGTAAGACCAAGGCGAAAGCTTCCTTTTGTTGCTTTTATGCCTTTTTCCCTTGCAGGGCGCGCCGACGGGCGCGGAGCGGGCGAACCGTTCGAAGGGCTACTGCTTACCTAAACCAATGCGGCGAAACCTCCTTTACGCCGCGGCGGTAGGTGGGGTAGGCAAAAGAAAAAAAGGTAGGTAGATTATGGACTTTTTAGAAATTTTTTACAACGTTGTAACGTGGATGTACAAGATGGTACCTGTGGGGATTGGTTTGTTTTTTTTAATAGCGTTGGGCGTAATTATCGCAAACGCCGTCATCGAGCGTCGGGGTATGCCTTGGGAAAAGGCAGAGAAGAAAGCGGCGAAGAAAGCAGCGCAGGCGGAAGAAAAGGCGCGCCGTGATTTTTGGGCAGGAAATCGGGTGTGAAAAATGGGCGTAAGGAAAATAGTTTATCTCGCTCTGAATTGTGACCACTGCTTATGGGGCGGCGCAACAAATTTTAAGAATTTGGCAGAAGCGAGAGAGCTGGGCTGGGTTTTCTCACGGGATAGGAAAAAATGCTACTGTCCGAAATGCGCGCCGAAATTCAAACGCCCGGGAAGAAATGGGAGCAAAAACATTTCCCCAATGTCGTGGCAAGAACGGTATAATAAGGGCTTGCTATAAACCGATACAAACACGGGGCGGCGTGCTTGTAAATAAATCTATTTTCGCTAACAAAAACACATTATCACAGCAAAAGAAAAACCGCCCGTTTTCTTTTTCAAGGGGTAGGCAAAAGAAAAAAAAGGTAGGTAGATTTTTATGGTAGGTAGATTGTTTGACGCTTCGGTAATATTCGAAGCAAACATTGAAGTAAACGGTAATTTGTTTTTAACAATTTACGGCAGTCATGCGAACGGGTATTTTATAGCGATTCCGAATTGGGGTGTGTGTTGCGAAGCGGCGAGCGCGGAAGACGTATTTTACAACGCGGAGAAGCTGCGCTCGGTTAAATTAAGCGAGAAGAGCGCGCATTTGCTGGCAAACGCCATCAAACAGATGGTGGCGAAGCTTCGGGCGGAGCAAAGGGGCGTGGCGGTATGAATA
>JAFUKM010000002.1 GCA_017473605.1 Clostridia bacterium
CTTTTTCAAGTACTTCTTGTTTTTGAAATTAACGAAAATTACTTCTATTTGCTTGTTTGTCAAATATTTCTCATTTCTTTCTTATTCTGTTTTTAATCTGCTTTTCTCCGAACATTTCAGTTCGGGGCTGCCCTTTCTTGGTGACAGCTTGTATATAATACCACAAACCTTTTCCTATTGTCAAGCGTTTTTTCACGGTTTTTTTAACTTTTTTTGAAAAGTTTTTTGTTTTTCACCGCTTTTTTTCGCTCTCCGCAGGACAGCTTGCTTATATTACCACTTTATTTTTACCTTGTCAACTGTTTTACTCCGCTTTTTCAACTTTTTTCGACTTTTTTTGAGAAAATCGCCCATACTGCATAAAAACCGTATGCCGTCGCCCTTTCTTCTTGACTTTTCCGCGCGCGCGTGATACAATATATTATATATATAAGAATAGGTGATGGATATGTTTTTAATTCTTCGGGTGCTTTTTACCATACTATCCGCAATATGCGTTGCCGCCGTTATCCCCGTCGGTACTTTTTTGGGTTGGGGCTGGGGCGGTTTATGCGGATTTTTGGCGATACTCTTTTTCGTATTTATGCGTCTTTTTAAAACTCAACAGGAATTGCAAGAGATGAAAACGGAAAGCTCCACGCAAACAAACGAAGCGCCAGATTTTTTTCATCCTACCGAGCGCAATAAAGACGACGAGTAATGTAAAGCCCGCTTCACAACATTGTGAAGCGGGCTTTACTATTCTATATTTTTTTCATATTTTTTTGATTTTTTTTGCTTTTTTCGACATACGTGTATTTGACAAACATTTTTTTGCATAGTATAATGACAGTATAAAACTTTTAAAGGAGCTTATCATGAAAAAACAACTTTCCAACAATTTGATTATGGCGATTATCATGATTGCGCTCGGTATTTTGTTTATTATATTCAAAGCCGGCGTTATCAGCATTGCAATGACCGTATTCGGCGTAGCGCTTCTCGTTGTTGCCGTACTCGACCTTTTGAACAAGGATTGGGTGCCTTGCGTAGTGAAAGCCGTTCTCGGCGTTGCCGTAATTCTCTTCGGCTGGCTACTCGTTGATATCGCGCGTATCGTGCTCGCCGTCGTACTTCTTATCTACGGCGTATTGCAGGTTATCGAAGCTTGCAAGAATTTGAAAAAGAACAAATCTTTGCTCTCCAAAATTCTTATCTTCGTAGAACCCGTGGTTATCGTGGCGATTGCCGTTTGCTTGTTCTTTAACATCAATATTCTCTTCATTATCGCAGGTGTTTTCTTCCTTGTAGAAGGTATTCTTGGGCTTATCAAAGCTTTGAAATAAGTACTCATCAAGATAAAACTGCGTTCGGCTTTTTACCGAACGCAGTTTTTTATTTTTACAAAAACGTATGCAGTTGTTCTATATCCGAAATTTCGTAATCCGGAATAATTGCCGTCGTATTTTCCCGACGTTCGGGGTTAAACCAACAACCGTCCATCCCCACCGACTTCGCCCCGAATACGTCCGAACGCAACGAGTCCCCTATCATCAAACACTCCGAAGCCACGTACCCCGTATCCGTGAGTATCCGTTTGAAAAACGCGGGCAAAGGTTTGATACAGCCCACCGTTTCCGACACGTAGATTTTCGCGGACTTTTCAAATGCAGAAAGTCGGCTTTTTTGAATATCCGCAAGTCCGTTGGTTGCGATTTTTACGTCGTAAAATCGGGCAAGCGATTCCAACGTTTCCTTCGCCCTCCCAAGCATAGCGCCACCCCGTTCCAAAGCTTTCAAAAAACGCTGTCCCGCTTCTTTCGCCGTCACCGAAGTGGGATTGCCGTATTTTTGGAATACCTTTTCGAAAATCCCCGTTACGTGCGAACGATATACTTGATGATATACCGCTTGTATGCGCGGTTCGTCAACGTCGTATAATCCCGCTTCCGTCCACGTTTCTTCGGAAAAGCACCGACTGTCTTTGAGCAGACAATCGGCAATCGGCATACCGATTTCTTCATACACGCGCGCAAACGCCGCATACTCGTCCTCGATATAATTCAGCAGCGTATGGTCGGCGTCGAAAATCAAGCACTTGTACTTTTTATCCGTTCTCTTCATCGTATTACCAATCCTGCTTTTTCAACGTTTTGTCCTTTACGTCGTCATAATAGGCGAAATATCTCTCCTTAAACGCTTCCGTCGTCATAGGGAGCGGCTCGTCGCCGTTTTGCATTTCTTCAAGCATCGTTTGCAATTCTTCGGGCGTGAAATCGGCAAGGTCCGTTTCTTCCCCCAACCGTTGCAACAGTTTTAATATATCCAACTGCGACATTTTACAACTCCACCTTAATATATTCGCCTTTGCAAGGCACGGTTATATGCGTAAATCCGATTTCTTTGAGCGATTTTACCGCTTCGTCGCGGCAATACGCCACTTTCTCCACCGCATGCGCGTCCGAAGCATAGGAAATTTTCCGTCCGCCGAGCGCATAATAGCGTTTCAAAATATCCGCCGTCAGCAAGAACCCATCCACACCGCCCGACGCGTTCAACTCCAATATCTTGCCCTTTTTTACGACGGTCTTTAATATCTCGTCAATTTCCGCCGCAAACGCTTGATAGGGCATGCTTTTATCCTCATACGGCGCATAACGGGTGAGATATCCGATATGTCCGACAATATCGTAATCGTATGGCGCGTCTAAACTCTTGCGTATTAAGCCTAAATATTCTTTATAAACTTCCCGTTTTTCGCGAAAAACTACTTCCCCTTTTTCGTTCTTTTCACGGAACGGGTCGCCGTCGTAATAATCGTTTTCACGCAGGGAGTGTACGCTGTTTACGATAAAATCGGGACGGTATTTTTCTTGTATGTCTTTATAATACGCATACGCACGCGCGTCGTCCGTATACCCAAATTCCGCACCGATAAGCACGTTCATGCACCCTTCGTAATCTTCCTGTAAATGCCGCGCGCCGTGAAAATAACGCTCCGCGTCCGTCATCACTTCCGCCCATCCGCCAAGCAGGTACGCATAATCAAAATGCTCGGAAACACCGTAAAAAGCAAGCCCTTTCGCACGCGCCGTTTCCAGCATATCGGCAAGCGCCGATTGCCCGTCGAAAGAGTAAGTCGAGTGGGTATGTACGTCCGTTAAAAATTTTTGCATAGCTCTCCCTTCCGTTCGCCCGTAGGCGATTGTATTATACCACAGTTTCCGTAAATTCGCAAGCGCGCGCATGGAACGGCGTAAAAAATTTTTACTTTCTTGCACGATTTTGGAAAAAAACGCTTATTTTTATATCCTTTTTTCTATTTTTTACCGTTTGCCACTATTTTTTCCACAAGCGGTATTTTTTGGCGCGCCGTTTTCCTTGCGTTTCCTTTTTCCGCTCCGCTATAATGAAAAACGTGCATTTCCGATGATGCCCGTTTTGTTTCACGGGAAACCTTCTCGGGAATCTAAATTCAAAATACAGGAGAAAAACTCATGAAAAAGAACAAAGCTTTTGCTTCGCTGCTTTTAGCGATTGCGTTACTTGCGCCCACAGTGGCGCTAACGGCGTGCGATAACGAAGACGAGCCAAGCGACTCACCGACGGTAGAAGCGCCCGTATCTCCACCCGAAAACGAAAACTTGGGGAACGATACCGACAACGAACAAACGGACGCGCCCGTCGTGTTGCCCACAGTACAAAAAGCCGACTACATACGTTGCACGGGCAACAGCGTGAATTTACGCGCAGGCGCAGGTACGTCTTACACCGTTGCCGGTACGGCGAACAAGGGTGAAATTTACGCCGTTGTCGAAAAGACAGGGGCTTGGTACAAAACCTATTATCGCGGAAAAACGGTATACCTTTCCGCAAGCTACGCCGCGGTACTGTCGCTAGATAAAAGCGAAGATACGCAAGTGGAGAACGTATTAAACGAAGGGTATAAACTGCTTGGCGTGCCGTACGTTTACGGCGCCGTTCGGTTGCACGACGGAAAAGGGAAGATGCTCGGCGGATTTACCGCGCAAAAATTCGACTGTTCCTCACTCGTACAATACGTCTTTTATAAAGGCGCGGGAAAGATACTGCAAGTGAATACGCGCACGCAAGTAACGCAAGGCGCGTATGTACCTAAAAGCCAACTGCAACGGGGAGATTGTATCTATTTCACCAACGAAAGCCGTCAACACCTTTCAGGCGTGGAACGGGTGGGACACGTGGCGATTTATCTTGGGGATAATTATATTTTGCACACCGCTTCCGATTACGCAAGAATAGAAAAAATGACCGCCTCCCGATGGAATTTCTACATCGAAGCAAGACGGTTTATTTGAGTACGTTTCAGGGGTTATTTGCGCTCGGGCAAAGAAGCTATCGTCAACAACACGACACCCTTCGCGCCTGCGTTTAACAACAGACGGGCGCAAGCGCTACCCGTTGCGCCTGTCGTTAAAATATCGTCTATAAGCAATACGGTTTTACCGACGCACGCCTTGCGTTTATGCAAATGGTACGCGCCCGACGCGTTTTCTTTTCGCGCCGTGATACCGAGATGTTTTTGTTGGCGTGCTTCCCGTTTCTTTTCCAACACCCCAAAATCCAAGCATACGGAAACGCCCTGCCCACGCAAGTTGTTTGCGACGGTGTCCGCCAGCTCTTCCGCTTGGTTATACCCGCGTTCTTTGCGCTTATCATCGGTCAACGGTACGGGCACTATTAACAATTCTTCGCCGATATCCGTATTCCCGTCGGCAACTCGTAAAAACGCCGCCGTCATTTGCTCTCCGAAATACAGGGCAAGGCGGCGGTCCCCGTTTTTAATGCGGTTGACAAGCGAAGCGGTTTCCGCGCGGTACACAAACGGCGATATGCCTTGGGTAAACAAGGGCAAATCGCTTTTACAGTTCGTACATACCCCGTTCGAAACTCCTTTTCGTCCGCATTTGGGACAAACGATTTTATCGTTTCTTTCCAAACGCCGTTCACACGTACGACAAAGCCGACGCTGCGGATAATCGAATACTTCGTCCCCGCAACCGTCGCACGTATAACCGTGTTTTCCGCTTGCGTTTTTTAACCGTAATAGCAAGCTTTTAAGAACCCGCATTGGCGCTCTCTTTGTCCTTTTTACGCTGATACCGAACGAGCAAATATGCGCCGACTACACCGAGCGCAAACAACACCGCTCCGAGCGCGACGTCGAGCGCAGGATTGACTGCGTCTCCTTGCGACCAAGAGAAATACACCGACATCATATCTCCGTTACAGAACATCGACAAAATCGAGCCGAGCGACAAGCCGACAATCATCGAATACGACGTATGTCTTGCGCGCGCGAAAAGATTGGTCAAAAGCTTGGAAAAGCCGAACAATCCCACTAAAAATCCCACCGCCAAACCTGCATACACGAGAAAGACCGTCGGGTTTTTCTGCCAATACGTAAGACTTACGCTGTCTACCACGCTGGTAAACCAGCCTACCGCCATCAAAAACGCGCTGGCAGAAAGCCCCGGTACGATTTGCGTTAAGCCCACCACCGCGCCGATAAGCATTGCCACGGGCACGTGCCACCAAGCAACGCTTGCAAACACGTCGCCGCCTTCGCCACCGCTCGATAAAGCCGAAAATACGCCCAGAGCTACGGGAATCAATATGCCCATGCAAAACAACGCGATACGAAGGGGCGTGCGTTTTGCGCCTTTTAATTCGTCCTTTACGGCAGGAAACGCGCCGCTCATCAAGCCCGCAAACAGGCAGACTACCGCAAACGGTAGCAAATCCAAAAGCTGTTGCACGGCGATAAAGCCGAGCGCGACGCCGACGACGATACCGATTGCAATCGGCAATAAGAACAAAAAACATTGCTTGAATTTCTTAAACAAATTCCCCAACGCATATAAAAACTGGTCGTACAGCTTAAATATAATCGCCACCGTCGAACCGCTGATTCCCGGTACGATAACCGCAAGCCCGATAAAAAATCCGAGCAAGCCGCTTTTGCACCACGTTTTCTTATTGTATTTTATCAGCGCTATTTCCAAGCTCTCTCGTTCCATCTTCTCCCCCTTTTTTCTCCCGCACTTTTTTGACAATCGCAAGTGCCGCCCACAACGCGAATAACGCCGCTACGCCGCCGCAGGCGCCGCCGAGCATATCGACAAAGACGTCGGCAAGCTCCATTGCCCGTCCGTCTGAAAACGTTTGTAACAGCTCGTCAACGACGGGCGTTACGCAAATGCCCGCAATCGGTAGCGCCAAATACGCTTTTTTAGCGGTATACGAGCGCCAACAACATACGAAAAGCGCGCCCAATACGGCGAACTCCGTAAAATGCGCCAAAGTGCGTATCACGCTATGTAACGTATCGTAATCTTCCCCTGTCGCCGTAGCAATCGGTGAATCGGGCGCGAATACGCTCACCACTTCTTGTACAATTTCCACCACGCCCGCGCTTTGCGCCGAAGATGTTTCCGCAGGCTGCAAAGAATTGGAAAATATCCAAGTAAGCAACCCCACGCAAAGAAGCGTCGTAAAAACACGCAAACAAACGGAACGCCAAGTTTTCGTTTTCCCTTTCATACTTTTATTATACCCAAAAAAGAGTCCGCGGTCAATATTTTGCAACGCTTTCACGGATTTTTTTCCACGATTTCGGAAAAACCGACAAAATCCCTGCGATTTTCCCCGCCTTACCCGTGATATACTTGGATAAAGTACATTATATCATAGGAGTTAGCGTATGCATTACGTAAAAAAGATGTGTATTTTACGGCAAGTCAAGCAAGGTTTTTCAGGAGACGGTAAAACGCTGTCGGGCTTGGTCAAAATCGAACAATACGGCAAAAATCTCGCCGTAGAAGTGTCCGTTATCAATTTCGCGCCCCTTTCTTCGGGCGAATATTATTGTTTACTCGCCGATAGCCACGGCAAGACGGAACTGCTTGCTCTCCGCGGAAAAAGCCTTTTCAATATTCTTACAGACATGGAGTTGGAAAACGGATTTTGCGCCGTTATTTGTTTCGTAAAAAACGAAATTACACCTATCGCCTACGGCGTTAACGGCGATAAACAATACGATTGGAAACAAATACTCGCCGCGACCATACCCCCTTCGTTTTCGGCAAAACCCACGCCCGTCACCCACGAAGACACCGCAACGGCTTTGACGCGGGAAGAGCCGCAAGAAAACGACTATAACGACGAACGACTGGCAAACGAGAATTATTACAAGGAGCAGGAAAGTGGACAAGAGTTGCTACAAGAAACTATCCAAAATGCACGTACTGAAAGCGCAAGTGAAAAACAAGACGAGAAAACGGGGGCTGACGTTTCGGAAAATGTCTATGCTGAAAACGTACTCCACCCGTTTGCAACCGAGCCGGACGGATACTATCTTTCCGTCAAGACGGAAATCGACGAGCTGTTAACCCGCTACCCCAAAGACGATACCCTTTGCGGCGCATTTTCGTGTAGCGAGTGGGTACGCGTAAAAGGAGAAGCGGAAAATCCGCAATATCTTGTGGGGGTCGTGTACGACGACGGCAAAGCAAGGTATATTTGTTACGCGCTCGCCGCTCAGGACAAGAACAATCCCCCCGAAGAAATCAAGGACGTTTGCGCGTTCGTGCCGTCCCGTATTTTCGACGATGAAAAAGGGTTTTTCGTCATCTTTCAAAGCGCCGCCACGGGCGAATGCGTAAAGCCCTTCCGCGCGTAATTTTTTATAAAAAACTTTTTAAGCCGCCTTTCAAATCGTTGACAACTTTTTTTCCGAGTTGTATACTTATGCATAATAAAAATACGCGGAGCGTAAAAACATTATGCATAAAATCATCACGTTAAAAGGTATGTCTATCGCCAAGCGTTTGACGCTGACGGCGCTTTTCGCCGCGCTTTGTTGCGTAAGTACGGTACTTATTACGATTCCCTTGCCCGCCTCGGGATATTTTAACACGGGCGACGTGTTCGTTTTGCTTTCCGCATGGTGTTTAGGACCCATCTACGGCGTCGTCGCCGCAGCGGTAGGCAGCGCGCTCGGGGATTTGTTTTTGGGATATGCAATCTACGCGCCCGCTACGTTTTTGGTAAAAGGCTTGGACGCGTTTATCGCTTGTTGCATTTGTTGGTTTTTCAAAAAACTCATTAGAAAACAGGCTTTGGATTTCCTACCCCGTATCTTTTCCGCCATCTTTGGCGAACTGATAATGATTTTAGGTTATTTCCTGTTTGAAATACTCTTATACGGATTGTACGGCGCGTTTCCAAACGTACTCGGTAATTCCCTGCAAGCCGTTTGCTGCACCGTTTGCGCGGTGTTGGTTGTATCCGCTTTGTACAACATGAAAGCAGTACGCGATTTCTTTCCGCCGCTCAAAGGCTTTCCGCAAGGCATCAAAGCAAAAACCACGGAAGAAACCGTTTAACGAACCTTCGCAATAAAAAAACTGCAACCCCACCGTTGGGTTGCAGTTTTTTTATTTTCCGTCTACTCTTTCAACTGTAAATTTCGCGTCCGAATAAAGCGTTATGAGATTCCCGCCCAGCGAATCGCGTTCGTAATACACCGTTCTCCCCGTTTTCGTCGCATAACAGAATAAGACGCCCTGGTAATTGATATGCGTATTGTTTCGGTGGTCATGACCAAAGAAAAGGGCTTTGGTACTGCCAAGGGCAATTACTTTATCGAAAAATCCCGTATTGATATCCTGCGTCCTAACTTCGCTTACCTGCCTGCCCGTGCCTATCGTAGAGTCAAGCGCGTACGCTTCGTGCGCAGCCACGGTTTCTTCTATCGGAATATGATAAAAAGCAAAACTCGGCACAGTATAACCGCTCTCTTGCGAAATTTCCGCAACGCTGTTCCCGTACCACGCAACCTGCTCCTCGGTGAAATGCGAATCCGCGCTATCCATGAATATAAGCGAATACGTAACCTTTCCATCGCACTCTATCTTATAATAGTAATTTCCGTATCGCCCCGCAATATTTCCTTTTTTGAAAAGACAATACTCGCTTTCCTCATACGCCTTACATATCTCCTCAGGCGGAAGCGCGGAACGGATATCGTGATTGCCGAAAACGAGCGCCCACGGAATCTCGAAACTATCCATAAGACGAATAAAGGTATTCAATACCCCTCTTTTGCTACCGTTAGATATGTTGTCGCCTGTAAGCACAATCAAATCAGGTTCCGTTCTTTTTACCACCCGCTTCAACATAGGGTAAGCAATCGCCGATTCAACAAGGTTGGACGTTTGCACATCCGAAAGTTGCAATATTTTTATCTTGTCGCCCACATAGGAAAGCGTTTGTTCATCCTCGTTCACGACAAGCGACGTACCATACTCCCTAAAATTCGTTACGGCAAAAACAAAATACGTAAAAAACGCAACCGCCGTCAAAAATACCGCCGCGACGACAGCTATAATTCTTTTGCGTGCCTTAGATTTCATAAACGCCTCCGAAGCCCGTCAAAACGCTTCTACTTAACCAACCTGCGCTTCGTCCGCAGCGCCCGTTTGCGTAACAATATGCAACGCTTCCGCTACGCTGTCGCGCTTGTCGATGGTGTACGTAGGCACGAGTTCTTTTACCGATTTTTTTACGTCGTCCGATTCTGCGTACGCTTCTTCGCGCAACTTTGCAAGCAGTTTCCAAAGTTTTTCTTCGTCTAATTCTATCGGTTTGGCAATGCTGATAAGTCCGTTTTCCGTCTTTTGCAAGCCTTCTTCTTCCATCAAACGTTCTTCGTACAATTTCTCCCCCGGACGCAAACCTGTGCAAACGATATCGATATCCACGTTCGGCTCAAAACCCGAAAGCTTGATAAGATTATAAGCCAAATCGTATATACGTACGGGTTCGCCCATATCCAGCACGAAAATTTGTCCGCCCTTGGCGTACGCGCCCGCCTGCAACACGAGCGACACCGCTTCGGGAATCGTCATAAAGTACCGAATAATATCCTTATGCGTTACCGTCAAAGGACCGCCTTCGGCGAGTTGTTTTTTAAACAGCGGAATTACCGAGCCGTTCGAACCGAGTACGTTTCCAAAACGCACCGCCACAAATTTGGTGTTTTTGCTATGGCGACCAATCGTTTGAATAATCATTTCGCAAATACGTTTGGTCGCGCCCATAATATTCGTCGGGTTTACCGCTTTATCCGTAGAAATTTGCACAAACGTTTCTACGGCGAACTCGTCCGCGCATTGCGCCACGTTCAACGTGCCGAACACGTTATTTTTCACCGCTTCGTTGGGGCTGGTTTCCATCAGCGGCACGTGTTTGTGCGCGGCGGCGTGAAATACGATTTGCGGACGGTATTTATCAAACACGTCCCGTATTTTGTCCCTATCCCGAACGCTGGCTATCAACGTCAACAAATTAAGCGACGGGTCAGCGCGCTTCAATTCTTGCTCGATTTCGTACGCGTTATTTTCATAAATATCCAAAATAATCAGCGTGTTCGGTTTATGCGTGGCGATTTGTCGACAAAGTTCGCTCCCTATCGAACCGCCGCCGCCCGTAACCAACACGACTTTATTTTCAATGTATCCCATTATTTCGTCCAAGTTTACGCGCACCTGTTCTCTTCCGAGCAAATCCTGCACGTCTACTTGACGAAGCTTAGCTATCGTTACTTCGCCGTTCGCCATTTGGTAAATGCCCGGCAGAATTTTTACGGGACAGTTACATTCTTGACAACGCTTCACGATTTCGCTTACTTTTTTCCTATCCACAGCAGGCATCGTAACGAAGATTTCCTGTACGTCGTATTGCGCCGCCAAACGCTTCACTTCGTACGTGGTACCGCCGATTTTTACGCCGCGCACCAATTTACCCCGTTTTTCGAAGTCGTCGTCCGCAATACATACGGGGTTATACGTGCTCTTCTCAGAATCCTGCATCTCCTTAATAAGCGCAAGCCCCGCCGCGCCGCCGCCGACCACCATAACGCGTATCGTTCTTCTACTGCCAACCAGCATTCTGCGTTTGCAAAAAACGGTAAACCGCTTGCACAAACGGATAAAGGAAATTACACAGAATATTACGAGCGTATAAACGAATACCGTACCGAGCGTGATATACTTACCTTTCGTAACCAAGGCAAATATACCGTTCGCAACCCCAAGCGCCGCCGAAGCGATAACACCTTTTCCCAGTTCGGGAAGCCCTACGGACGAGAATACGATATTATAAAGATTGCACGCAAGGAACAACAACACGCCAAGCGCAACGTTCGCCGCCCACCAAATCCAAATGGGCGTGTCGAGCTTCGCTTCCGTAACCGTACAAAAATACGCAAACGCCGCGGCTGCCGTTACGGCAAGCACGTCCGCGCCTATGAGTAGTATTCTATGCCAAAGTTTTACGCTTTTTTTACTCATCATCGTTTCCAAACCGTCCTTATAGGACGGTCTTTTATGTACTAACGGACTTTGCCGTCTTTTTTATTATATCACAGCGCAGTATGTTTGTCAATACTTTTTCCAAACGAAACACGCAAACGCGGCAGACATAAAAAAAGAGCGGTACCACCGCTCAATTCCATATTTCACAGGCAATTTCCAGCACTTGCTCAGGCGTTTGCGCCGCAAAAAGCCGTTCTTTATACGCCGCCGCACCGCGCTCGCCTTTAACGTAAAACGCTGCCATTTTCCGCATAAATACCGTCGTAAACCGCTCGTCAAAATGCTCTTTCGTCCAAGCAAGTTGTTTTTCGAACATCTCCCTTTTACTTTCCGTTTTTGCGCCCGTAATTTGACAAAAAACCTGCGGTTCGAACAACGCCGCGCGCGCAATCATTACGCCGTCCGCTCCCGTTTCGTCCAACAGCTTGTCCGCATCCGCTTTGCAAAACACGCCGCCGTTGGCAATCACGGGGATTTGCACGGCTTTTTTCGCCGCCGCTATCTCTTTATAATCCACTTCCCCTGCGTATACCTTGTCTTTCGTCCTGCCGTGTACGGTTATCAAACTCGCCCCCGCGCCTTCCATACGTTTGGCAAATTCCGCCGTAATAATATGCGCTTTATCGATACCGATACGGCACTTAACGGTAATTATCTTACCGCTTTTTACACACTCCCGCACGATTTTTTCCGCATGGGCGGGATTTTCCAGCAATGCGCTACCTTCCCCGTTTTTATAAATCTTCGGCACGGGACAACCCATATTGATATCCACGATAGGGAAAGGCGCAAGCGCGGGATTTTCGCACGCCGCGCGCATAATAGCAGGGTCGTTTCCGAAAATTTGCGCCGCCGTCAAGCCTTCGTGGTTGTCGGTGTATAATAGGCTTTCCGTATTCTCGTTTCCGTATTTCAAGCCCTTCGCGCTTACCATCTCCGTATAACAAAGCCCTGCGCCGTAACCTTTAACCAAACGGCGAAAAGGATAATTGGTATACCCTGCCAAGGGCGCGAGAAATACGTTGTTTTCCGTTGTTACGTTTCCGATATGTATTGGCTGTAAACGCATACTTACCCCCTTGTTTTTTCTTTATCGCAAGCTTTCTTTCGCCTTCAAATAATATTCGTCCCACAACTCTTCGGATAACTCGGTTACGACCTTTCCGTCGGCAAGCGCCAACGCTTCCGCTTTCGTAAACCGTTTTGCAAACCTGTCTACGCTCTCTTTCAACGCCTTTTCGCAATCGCAGCCCGCTTTTCTACCCACGTTTACCGCCGCGAACAAGACGTCGCCAAGCTCCTTTTCCACCGCTTCTTTATCTCCCGATTGATACGCTTCAAAAAACTCTTTTATCTCTTCCTGCAAACGGATTTCCGCGCTTCTTACGTCCGAAAAGTCCATACCCGCTTTCGCCGCGCGTTTGCCAACTTTTTGCGCGCGCATAGCGGCGGGGAAACATTTAGGCACGTCGTTGACTGCGTCCGCGTACGTCGTTTGGTGCTTTTCCACCATTTTATTCTTTTCCCAAACGGATAACGCGCCGCTCGCATTTTCCGCGCTGTCTTGCCCAAAAACGTGCGTATGGCGGGTAATGAGCTTATTGCAAATCCCCGTCAGCACGTCCGTGAGATTAAACGCGCCCGTTTCTTCTTTTAATACGGCGTGGAAGACTGCCTGCAAAAGGATATCTCCCGTTTCTTCCAAAATTTTATCGTCGTCGCAAGCGTCCACGGCGTCTACCAGCTCGTACGCTTCTTCCACCGCAGCCATTTTAATGCTTTCGTTCGTTTGCACTCTATCCCAAGGACAGCCGTTCGGCTTTCGAAGCCTTACGATAATCTCTCTTAAATCGTCCAAAGTAAACCGCGTCTTTTCCAAAAGCGGTGTTTCTTCTATCGCCACCGCCGACGTGTAATCGTAATTCTTTTGTCTATCCAACGCATATATAGGGGTTTTTGTCGCTTTATCCCCCCATATATAACGCGTTTGCGTTTCTTCCCCGAACAAATCGCCCAAAACCAGCTTGCAATCGCCCGCCAAGGCTCTATCGTCCATATCGTACACCAACAAAGGAAGCGTCAACGCGCCGCTTTGCGCGCGCTCGGCAAGCTCGTAGGCGGAAACCGCGGTATACGAACAGCCTTCAAACCCTGCCGCGCGAACGAGAGCCGTTACTTTGGATACGCCGTCGATAATTTCGAGTTTACCGCGCAAGCGTTTGGAAAGCGCTTTTACCGAATTGTCTTCCGTAGCCGCGCCGTCTACCAAATACACGGCGTTGTCCCCCGCTTCCGCTACTTTTTTCGCAAGGTTTTTAGCAAGCGTTGCAAAATTGCGGCTACTCTCGTAAACACCGTCCAAGCACGTGTGTTCTATCCCCAAATCGAGCACGCTTTGATAAGAGCGCGTATGCGCGGTGCGTACCAATACGGGCGCGCTCGACTTTGCCGCACGCAAAATCGCTTCTTCGCCGCGTTTCGTCAAATCGCCTGCCGTTACGCCCAACCCGATTACCGTAATCATTTTAGTTCTCCTTACTCTTTTTCGATACGATTATATTATATATGAAATCCAGCAAAAAAGCAATCAAATAACAAAGATTGGTGGCGTGCGCCAGTCCAAAAACGGAAATTTCTGCGTTTTGGAGCAATACCGTATATACCCCTGTTTTTACCACTACTCCAATCAACATTGAAAGCGCCGCAAACTTCGGTTTCCCTTGCGCCGTTAAACAAGCCGAAAGCGTTTGTACGAGCGATAACGTCAACGCGCTTACCGAAAAAATTTTAATAAGCCGAACCAGCGTGATAAGCTCGTCCGCTTTCAAGCTCCGAAAAATAATTTTTGCGGCTGGCTCGGCAAACAAATACAATCCCAAAGCACACGGCGCGGCAACGAGCGCCGTAATTCCCAAAGCAAAAAACAAGCGTTTGCGCACGCTCGAATTTTTCTTACCATCCCCCGTTTCCGCTTTGGCTTTCGCCTCTGCAACACTCGGTACGCTCGCCGCAGCAATCCCGTAACAAACGGATACGGGCAAATTTATCACCGTTACAGCGCCCCCTGAAAACAAACCGTATAACGCCACTGCATCCGACGCGTATTTTCCCAGCAGTCTAACGGCCAACACGCTATCCAACAGCGACGAAAGGGGTATTAGCATGGCGGAAAACGTGACGGGTATGCTCAGCCGCAAAACACTCTTCGCCGATACCTTATCCCCCGATACGTGCGCGGTTATCCCCCCAAACGCGCTTCGTTTGAAGAAAAATAACATCACGAAAAGAGCGAAAAGTTCGGATATGGAAACGGCAAGCAATAAAAACACCACGGCTTTTTCCACGTCGTCGCGGAAAAGATACGCAAAAAGCAATCCGAATCCAACCTTTACCACTTGTTCGGTTATTTCCGAAACGGCGGTAGGGAACATATTGTTCCTACCTTGAAAATAGCCGCGAAATACAGAGATAGCGGATACGAGCAAAACCGACGGCGCAAGCGTAAAATAGCCCGCCGTTACTTCGCGGCTGCCTTGCGCCACGCTTAAAAAAGGGGCGAGCAAGCACATCAACAGCGTTCCCACGCCGCCTATGAGTAAAAACAGCTTTATCGCCGTCTTAAACAGCGGTTTATCCGATTGTCCTTTGCCCAACCGTTCGGCGGTAAGCTTGGCTATCGACGAAGGAATCCCCGTTGCGGAAACGGTGAGCAGTAAGCAGTACACGGGATACACCATTTGATACAACCCTATCCCGTGTCCGCCGATAAGATTGGTCAGCGGAATCCGATACAACGCGCCCACAACTTTTGCAATAAAGCCGCCTGCGGCAATAATCGCCGCTCCTTTGATAAATCCACCGCGTTTTTCTTTTTTCTTTGTGTTTTCAGACATCTTCCCCGCCCCTTTTCTTACCTTTACGCATACAGTTTGGGGGGATACACCGTATTTTATGAGTTTTTGACAACAAAAAACCGCGAAGTTGTCTTCGCGGTTTTTCTGTTTTGCTTTATACTTCTATACTTTCTCCATCGAGTTCGTCTTCGTCCACGTACGCTTCTTCGTTCGCCATATCGATGACCGAGCGAATTTTTGCAAGTACGTCCGCTTTGCCGTAACCCGTTTCCGAGCTTGTAGCAAGCAAATTCTCTACGCCCAAGTACAAATCTGCGGCAATCGCGCGGATATGCTCTTTCAGCTTCATTTTGGAAAGCTTATCCGCTTTCGTCAGCACCACGGTAAACGGGAGAGTATGGTAGTGCAAAAACTGCATCATTTGCACGTCGTCCGCCGTCGGGTCGTGTCGCGCGTCCACCAACATAAATACGTGCGATATTTCCGCTTTTTCACGGAAAAACGCGTCCAACGTTTTCGCCCACTTCTCCTTTTCGCCTTTGGACACTCTCGCAAAACCGTAACCGGGCAAATCGGCAAGAATAAACTCCCCGAAATCGAAATAATTGACCAATCTCGTTCTACCCGGTTCGCTGCTCGTTTTCGCGAGCTTCTTACGGTTCGCCAACATATTGATAAACGAGCTTTTCCCCACGTTTGACTTACCGCAAACGGCTATCATCGGCTTATTCGGCGCGATAAATTGCTCCGCACGCGCCGCCGAAGTAATAAACGTTGCGTTTTTGATTATCAGCGTTTTTTGCCCGTCCATAACTTTTCTCCTGTTTTTCTTAGCCGTCGCAACGCACGCCGTCTACCGCGCGGTGCGTTACCGCCGTCGCCCGTTTTGCCCCCGATACCGTTTCGCCTTGGCAAAGGGCAACCGCAAATACTTCTTCCACTTTTTCAACGGGAATAAAACGAATTTCCTTTTTCACAACTTCGGGGAGTTCTTCCAAATCCTTTTCGTTGCCTTTGGGGATGATTACCGTTTTAATACCCACGCGTCTTGCCGCCAACGATTTTTCTTTCAACCCGCCGATGGGAAGCACTTTGCCGCGCAACGTAATTTCGCCCGTCATAGCAACGTCGCCTCGTACCTGCCTGCCCGTAAATGCGGACAATATCGCCGTCGCCATCGTAATACCCGCGCTCGGTCCGTCCTTGGGCGTTGCGCCTTCGGGCACGTGTACGTGCAAATCCTTTTCCGTAAACGCTTGCTTTTCCACGCCGTATTCTTCCGCGTGCGCACGGATATACGAGAGCGCCGCCTGCGCCGATTCCTTCATCACGTCGCCGAGCTTACCCGTCAAACGCAGCTCGCCTTTCCCAGGCATCACCGACGCTTCCACCGTAAGCGTCGTACCGCCTACCGCCGTCCAAGCCAAACCGTTTACCGCGCCCACCTGCGCTTGCAATAATGCCTCGTCGATTTTATAACGCGGCGCGCCAAGCATCGCCTCTATCTTTTCGTTCGTCAGCTTTACTTTCGCCGTACGCTTGTTTTTAGCGTGTTTCACCGCTATTTTACGGCATATCCCCCCAACCGTGCGCTCCAAACTACGCACGCCCGCTTCACGGGTATAGCCTTCGATTACGAAACGCAACGTTTCGTTTGAAAACTCCGCGTGCTTGTCCAAAAGCCCATTGGCTTTAAGTTGCTTAGGCACGAGATAGCGCTTGGCAATCTCCGTCTTTTCTTCCAACGTATAACCCGACAGCTCGATAATTTCCATACGGTCGCGCAAGGGCGCGGGAATCGTATCGAGCGAGTTCGCCGTCGTGATAAACATTACCTTGCTCAAATCGTAAGGCGCTTCCAAATATCTATCGCGGAACGTCGCGTTTTGCTCGGGGTCGAGCGCCTCCAAAAGCGCCGCGGCAGGGTCGCCGTGCATATCCGAAGTAATTTTATCGATTTCGTCGAGCAAGAACACGGGGTTTATCGAACCGGCGTTTTTCATACCGTACAAAATACGTCCGGGCATTGCGCCGATATACGTCCTTCTGTGCCCGCGGATTTCCGCTTCGTCGCGTACGCCGCCAAGACTCATCCGCACGAATTTCCTGTTTAAAGCGCGCGCTATCGATTGCGCGATGCTCGTTTTACCGACGCCGGGAGGACCGACAAAGCATAAAATAGGGGCTTTCATATTCCCCGTTAATTTCAACACGGCAAGGTATTCGGTGATGCGTTCTTTGATTTTCTCCAAACCGTAATGGTCGCTATCCAATACCTTAACGCACTCGTCCAAGCTTTCCGTATCCGTTGTTTCTTCCGTCCAAGGCAGGGATAAAACCTGTTCCAAATACCCTGAAATCACGTTATATTCGGGAGACGACGGCTGCATTTTTTCCATGCGGTCCACTTCCTTCAAGCACTTTTCTTCCAAGTCCTTGGGCAAGCCTTTCGCCTTGATTTTTTCACGGAATTCGTCCTCTTCTTTCCCATCGTCGCCAAGCTCGTTATGAATCGCTTTTACCTGTTCGCGCAAAAAATATTCCTTTTGCGACTTATCAATGCTTTGGCGCACCGCGCCTGCAATTTTCTTTTCGATTTTGGAAATTTCCAGCTCATCGTTTAAGCAACGTTCAAACAGCTTTAACCTTTCCACAACGTCCGCTTCTTCCAAGCTTTGCTGCTTGATTTCCAAGCGCACGCGCATAGCGGAAAGCGCCACGTTCATATACTCGTCCGCGTTTTGACAGCTTTCCAGCTTTATCGCAATTTCCTTGGAGAGTTTCCCGTCCGCGCCCAAAACGTCTTTCACAAGCGCTTTTGCCGTACGGAAATACGCTTCTTCCAAAATCTCGTCGCCGTGTTTGATTTTCAGCTCGTCGCAAACGGCGTAAAAATAACCGCTTTCTATTCCGATTTCCCGCGCTTGGGCGCGATAAAGTCCCTCGCACAGCACGCGAATCGCACCGCCGGGGAGTTGGGATATTTGTTTTACTCTTGCCACGCAACCGACGCTATACACGTCGTCGGCAGATATTTCGTCCTTTTCCGTAACGCGCTGGGAACAAATCATCACCAGCCTGTCCTGCGTGGAATTGGCGCGGTTTATCGCCTTTAACGTCATTTCTCTTCCCACTTCGAATACGATATTCGTATTAGGGAACGCCACTTTCCCGCGCAAGGGGATTACAGGCAAAAGATTCGTTTTTGTCAAATTGTCTATCATATAATTTTCCATATATTTATTATTACCCAAAAATACCGTCCGTTAAACCTATCCGTCTACGACAACGCTACATATAAGCATTACTGAACGATAGAAAAACTTGCCAGCGGCGGCTCACCGCCTCAACGCTCGAAGCTTTCAATCATATCCAAAAATTCCTCGAAACGGTATAAGTCTTCGGGGGAATAATAATCGATATAAATTCTACCCTTTTTCTCGTTGCCGATAAGCGACACTTTCGTGCGGAATACGCCGCGCATACGCTCTACAAACGCCTTTAACTGCTCGTTTCTCGCCGCCGATTTCGCTTGGTTTTCCTGCTGTAATACTTCGGGCGGCGTAAGATACGCTTTCACCGCGCGTTCCATCTCCCGCACCGAATATTCCCGTTTTATCGCCTCTTCCGCAAACGCGTACTGCTTTTCTTGCGGTACTCTTACGAGCGCACGCGCGTGCCCCGCCGAGATTTTTCCACTCTCTATCAGCCCCAAAACTTCGGGGGCAAGCGTTAGAAGACGTAACGTATTGGCTACCGCCGGACGGGATATTCCGACGAGCGACGCCACGTCATCCTGCGTTAAATTGCAATCGCTCACCAGGCGTTTCATTAAGTAAGCTTCTTCCAAAGCAGGTAGATTTTCACCCTTTAACCGTTCGATAAGCGAAAAGATTTCCGCATTTTTTTCCGTAAAATTATATACGCGCGCGTCCGCCTGCGTTGCGCCCGATAATTTCGCCGCGTAAAAATCTTTATCCGCCGCCAACAGCCGCAGTCTGCCGTTTTCCGTTTCGTTGACGGCAAACACGGGCAAACCGTTTAATAAAAAGTACGCCGCGCGCGTTTTTAAGTCCTTTTTATCCCACGCGTCTATATCCGTATCCGCGTCGATAAGCGATAAGGGGACTTTCCGCGTTTCAAAACGCACGTCTATCGTCTTTCTCGTTTTTGCTCGTTTCATCCTCCGCTCCTTGTAACAAACAGAGCTGCTTTTTGGGCAGCTCCGTTCCTTGTTTTACAAACAATTATTTCTCTTCATCACTATCCGTGCGCTCTACGCTCGGCTCGTCCTTGGCGTCCTCTTTTTCCGTTTCGTCGTGGACGATATGCTCTGCCGTAGGCTTGGTTACGGAAGCGAACGGATTGCTTTGGTGCGTGCCTTCGCGTTCGTCCATATACGCGATAACTTCCTTATAGCTTGCGCCTTTCATCAGCATCGCCACTTCCTCCGTGTAAATCGTTTCTTTTTCCACGAGCACACGGGACATATTGTCCATAATCGAACGGTTTTCTTTCAACAGTTTCGTGGCGCGCGTATGCGCTTCGGTAATCAGTCTACGAATTTCCGCGTCAATCGTCGCCGCCGTTTCCTGCGAGTATCCGCCGCGGCTTTGATTGCCGTATTCCATACCCATAAACACGGGTTGGTCGGAATCATACGCCACAAGACCGAGTTTATCGCTCATACCCCATTGCGTTACCATACGGCGCGCAAGTTCGGATACGTGCTGCAAATCGGCGCTCGCGCCCGTCGTTACGTCTTGAATTACAAGCTCTTCCGCAACTCTGCCGCCGAGCGACATACAAATATTATCCACGAGTTTGTTATACGAAACGTCGTTGTCGTCCGTTTCGGGACGAGTCATCGTATACCCAGCCGCTCTGCCGCGGGGAATAATCGACACTTCGTGCACAGGGTCGCAATGCTTACAAAGACAAGCAAGGACGGCGTGGCCCGATTCGTGATACGCCGTACAGCGTTTGTCCGATTCGGTGACGACGCGGCTCTTCTTTTGCGGTCCCATCAATACCTTGTTGATACCGTCGTACAGTTCGAGATTGCCAATCATATTCTTGCCTGCGCGCGCCGCCAAAATCGCCGCTTCGTTCAAAAGGTTGGCAAGCTCTGCGCCGGAGAACCCTGCCGTGATACGCGCTACCGTCTTGAAGTTGACGTCGGGCGCCATCGGTTTGTTTCTCGCGTGTACTTTCAGAATTTGCTCACGCCCCTTTACGTCGGGCAAGTTTACGTTGATTTGTCTGTCGAATCTACCCGGACGGAGCACAGCAGGGTCGAGAATATCCGCGCGGTTGGTCGCCGCCATAATGATAATGCCTTCATTGCTTTCAAACCCGTCCATTTGCACGAGAATTTGGTTGAGCGTTTGTTCTCTTTCGTCGTGTCCGCCGCCAAGACCTGCGCCGCGACGACGGCCTACCGCGTCGATTTCGTCGATGAAAATGATACAAGGCTGGTTTTTCTTCGCCATGTCGAACAAATCGCGCACGCGCTTGGCGCCGACGCCCACGTACATTTCTACGAAATCGGAGCCGGATACCGAGAAGAAGGGAACGCCCGCTTCGCCCGCTACCGCTTTGGCGAACAGCGTTTTACCCGTGCCCGGAGGCCCTACGAGAAGTACCCCCGAAGGAATACGCGCGCCGAGAGAAGAAAACTTTTTCGGACTGCGTAAAAATTCCACGACTTCCGCAAGTTCTTCTTTTTCTTCTTCCGCGCCCGCAACATCGGAAAAGCGTACTTTCAAATTGCTTTGTACGTGCGTTTTGCTCTTATTCATACCCATTGCGTTGTTCGCGCTGCCCGTTGCGCTACGCATTAACGCAAAGAACAACACGCCGATGAGCACGATACCGAGCACGGGAAGAATACTCGACCAAATACTGCCCGCGTTCGGGTCAGCCATTTCCAACGTTACGTTCGCCATAACGGCAGGGTTCGCCGCCTTCAATTCTTCCCAAAACCAGGAATAGGAAATATAATCGTAAATACTCGGCCCGCCCGACACGCTGTATACGGTTACTTTGCTTCCTTCGATAAATTCCGCTTGCCAAGTATATCCGTCAATATAGAAATTCACTTCCGCCGTAGCAGGGAGCTTCTTAAATTCTTCCATCAACTGATTGTACGGAATTTCCTGCGCTTGATTGAGAAGCGAACTGATTAAAAATCCGATTGCTACAATCGCCACGATTCCGACGACAATCCAAATAAGGTTTCTTGTTTTCTTGTTCAAAATCTTTACTCCTTTCGTTTTACGTTCGCATTGTTAGTTTGCCTAAAAAACCGAATCGTAATACCTAATTTTAACCCCTAATCCCGTCCTGTTAAACAACAAAGGGGAATCTCCCTTGGCTTTTACGCCTATTTTTCCTTATTTTACCATATTTTATTCGCTTTTTCAAGCGTTTCCGCATTGAGAAATGCAAAGCTTTATCAAACGTTCACAAAATTTAACAAAATGCTCACTTGCCGTTATAAGAAGCTCTCCACCAAAATCTTGACGCCTATTCCGATAAGCACCAACCCGCCGAAAAAGCCTGCTTTATCCGCGAGTTTATTCCCCACAAATTTGCCGATATACACCGCGCCGATAACGAGCATAAACGTGATGACGCCAATCGTCAGCGTCGCGCCCCATACGCCAAGCGCCAATCCACCCTCGGAAATCGCCGCCATCTGCAAGGTTACGCCTACTGCAAGCGCGTCGATAGACGTTGCTATCGCCTGCATACACAGCTTTCCTATGGACAGCTCTTTGCACGCGCAGTCGCAGGTCTCTTCTCCGAGCTTTCTATGCTGACATTTTTCCCAAATGCAATCGAACAACATTTTTCCGCCCAAGAACACGAGCAAGCCAAAGGATATCCAAGCGGAAATTTTCTCAAACGTACCCAAAAACGCATTGGCTATGATTCCCGTTATAAAATATCCGATAAGCGGCATTAAGAACTGGAAAAAACCGAAAAAACCGCCGATAAGCAACGTGCGTTTGAGCGGCATTTTCGGATTGGTCATCCCGTCCGTCATCCCTACGGCGCATGCGTCCATCGCAAGCGCCACCGCCAAAAGCAGAATCTCATAAACCTGCATATAAATACTCCTTATAAACAGTTCTTACTCTTCAACGCCGCAATTACTTGTCGAAAAATTTCATCGGGAGTATTTTTACCGTCGATACGGATAAAGCGCTCGGGTTCGGCGTTTGCCAAACCGTCAAAACCGACGTATACCCGTTCATGGAACGCCATACCCGCCTGCTCCAACCTGTCGTTCTCATCCGCTCCGTGCTTTCTCTTAAACGCGTCCGCAGGCGTTAAATCGATAAACACCGTCGCGTCGGGCAAATAGTTTTCAAGCGCGTACGCATTGATTTTACGGATAAAATCCTCCCCCAACCCGCGCGCGTGCGCTTGATAGGCAAGCGAAGAATCCACGTATCTGTCGCAAATAACCAGCTTCCCTTCCGCGAGCGCGGGAGCAACCTTATCGTGTAAATGCTGTACTCTTGCCGCCGCGTAAAGGAGCGCTTCGCACTCGTCCGTCATTTCCGCGTTCTTGCCGCTCAATAAAATCTCCCGAATCGCTTCGGAAATCTTGCCGCCGCCCGGTTCTCGCGTAAATACGTGGGGGATATTTTTTTCCGTTAAATACTCGCTCAACTTTTTGAGTTGCGTGCTTTTGCCGCAACCGTCGCAACCCTCAAACGTAATAAACTTACCTTTCATATCTTATTCCTTTTCTTCGGCTTTAAATACCGAAATTTCCTTTCCTTTTATGCCGAACGCGTTATCCGCGTTTTGTAACAGCCGTATTTTTTCTTCCGTAATCACTTCACCCACGCAAATCAGCGGCGTACACGGGGGAAAAAGCCCGCAAAATTCAGCGCATATACGCCCTATGCTTTTTTCCATCTCTACCCACTCTTTTTCGCCTGTTTTTTCAAAAACAACGGGGGCAGGTACGTCGTCAACGGGGACGTACAGATATGTTTCAAACAAGGCGGCAAGCCGTTTTTTCAGCCGTAAAAAATCCCTTTTGGTTGTAGCTGGGGAAAGATAGAACGTTACCGCGTTCCCGTCGCAAAACTCGGCGTATACGCCTTCCTTCCGCAAACGTTCGTGTACAATTTCCGCGTTTTTTCCAAACAACGCCACGATTTTCGTCCAATCGTCGCCTAAATACAGCCTATCCGTACCCTTTTGCCAAGCCGAAGCTTGCGTTTGCAACCACTCGTTTTGCGGATATTTCGCCGCATATTCCACACTCGCCATAATCGGATAAGACGGGCTGGTCGTGCGGAAAATATCCACCGCGCGCGCCAGCTTTTGAGAAAGCGCCGCAGTTTTTGCGCAAACGATAGCCCCTTGGGTAAGCGCAGGCAAGCTCTTATGCACGCCGTCCACCCATAAATCGGCGTACTCGCCTGCGTACAACGTTTTATTAAAATGTAAATGTCCGCCATGCGCGCCGTCGATAACGAGCATTTTTCCCGTATTTTTACAATACTCCCCAATCGCTTGCAAATCGGGGATATTCCCGTAATAATCGGGGGAAGTAATAAAAACGGCGTCCGCATCCGCCTGCTCTATATCCGAAAGCGTAACAGGCAAAGGAATTCCGCCTTTTTTTTCGACAGGTAGCAAGACGGGGGAAATCCCCAAAAGCGCGCAACCGTTAAACACGCTTTTGTGCGAATCTTCCCGCACCGCCAAGCGCTTTACCCCCGAAGATTTCGCCGTAAAAAGCATCGAGAGCACGCCTGCCGTGCTCCCGTCCGTAATTATAAAAGCGGAATTTGCGCCCAAAATGCGCGCTATATCTTCTTGCGCACGCGCAATACAACCGCGAGGAGAAGATAAATTGTCTGAAAAAGACAATTCCGTAATATCCCATTTCCCCACTTTATGTCCCGGGGTATGAAAGGAGATATGCGGTTTTTGCGCCGCCGTACTTAACATTTGAAAAATATGGCAATCGGCAAGAACACGCTTGTTTTTGAATACTTTACGCATACCGTATCGTAGGTTATGCCTGCGTAGGCGTAATGGAAACCGCAATTACCGTATTGAGAAACAGTATCGTTTCGTATTGGAAATCTTGGTCCATATCGGGAAGCAAGAACAACATAACGCACATATCCTGCGCGCTCGGCTTTTTCGTACCGTCCGCTGCTTCCACGCTGTAATATACTTGGTTTTTCAAGCCGCTCATTTTGCTTTCGTCAGGGCAAATGTTCAAGGCATAGTTCCCTTGCAACGCAATTTCGCCCTGTTCCGTCAAATACGGCTCGCCCGTAGACGTGTTCTTATAAACGATATTTTCAAGCTTTACAATGCCGTCTTGAAGATATTGTTCGAATTTCAAAAACTCCGTACGGTATTTGTTCAAACGCTCTTTTTCGTCTTCGATACCGTCTTCGAGCTTCGATTCCTTTCTAAAACGCTTGTCGTTATTCGCCTTGACGCGCGCGCGGAAATCCCGTTCCGCTTTCGCTTCGTTCAGTTCGCCGTTTTGATAATCGCCGTCAAAATAGTCGTTCAAATAGTCACGCGCACTTTCCAAGTACTCGTCCCAGCTAACGATGTAAGCGCTGTAACGGGCGAAGAAGCTTTCGGGATAGGTAAACGCCAACCCTTCCTCTTCCTTTTCCGTGTCGGTAATGTTCGGCACGAACATCATATCTCCTTGCCCCGTCGTAAAACGAGTGTCGCACATCGTGTATCTTTGGTCGCCTGCCGTCGTCAAGTCGATAACGTCCGCTTCTATCACTTCGTACGAAAATACACCGTTTTCAATCGAAGAATTATACCCGTCGTAGAATTTGCCGTAATCCAAGGAAACGTTCGCATAATGGTTGAATACGGTAAATTGTTGCGAAGGGGTAATTTGCGTCGACGTCATCGTAAAGATAAGCGACCAAATCACGATAAACCCCGCTATGATGCCGATAATTTTCAGCCAATCGTAAGAGAGCAATCTGCCCAATCTCTGTTTCGTTATTTTTGCGTCCATAATGTTTTCCGCCTATATCAAATTCGTATAACCGATTTTTATTTTTTCGGTTTCATCGTCGGGAATAGTATAACGTCACGGATGGTGGAGCTGTCCGTAAGCAACATTACGAATCTGTCCAAGCCCATACCCAAACCGCCTGTGGGGGGCAAACCGTATTCCAGCGCGTTGATGAAATCCTCATCCACTTGCGCGTCGTTGTTGCCCTTTGCGCGCTTCGCTTCCACTTGTTTTACCATACGCTGCTTTTGGTCGATAGGGTCGTTGAGTTCGGAGAACGCATTACCGTATTCGTGTCCGCAAATGAAATACTCGAAACGTTCGGTAAACGCAGGATTAGAAGGCTTGCGTTTTGCCAAAGGGGAGTTTTCCACAGGATAATCGTAAATCACGGTAGGTTGAATAAGTTTATCTTCCACGAACGCGTCGAACAGTTCGATAAGCACCCAGCCTTTGGTTGCGTTTTCGTGTTCAAGCTCCACACCCAAACCCTTCGCCGCCGCGCGCGCGTCTTCGTCGGTAGCCCAATCGTTATAATCGACGCCCGCGTACTTTTTCACCGCCTCCGCCATCGTAAGACGCGTCCAATCGCCCATGTGGATTTCCGTGCCTTGATAGGTGATGTCCAGCGTTCCGCACACTTTCAGCGTTACCGTCTTATACAAGTCTTCAATCATATCCATCATATCGAAATAATCGCTGTACGCTTCGTACATTTCGATGGTGGTAAATTCGGGGTTGTGGTAAGCGTCCATACCTTCGTTACGGAAAATTCTGCCTACTTCGTACACTTTATCCATACCGCCGACAATAAGACGTTTTAAGAAAAGCTCCGTTTCGATACGCATATACATATCCAAATCGAGCGCGTTATGGTGGGTTTTGAAAGGTCTTGCGTCCGCGCCGATTTCGAGCGGCAACAAGGTGGGGGTATCCACTTCCAAATACCCGCGATTGTCAAGATAGTTGCGAATTTCTTTCAATATGAGCGAACGGGCGCGGAACGTATCGCGAACGTCCTTGTTCATAATCAAATCCAAATGCCGCAAACGGTATTTCATATCCTTGTCTTGCAACCCGTTGTACTTTTCGGGCAGGGGGAGCAAAGACTTACAAAGGAGCGTAAGTTCCGTTACGTGTACGGAAACTTCGCCCGTTTGCGTCTTGAACACGAATCCTTTAAACCCGAAAATATCGCCGATATCGTAATCCTTTTTATAGGACGTGTAGTTCTCTTCCCCGATATCTTGACGGGTAACGTAAATTTGGATAGAACCGCTCTTATCCGCAATATGCGAGAAAGACGCCTTCCCCATAATACGGCGGGACATCATACGCCCTGCCATCGTCACCGTTTTCCCTTCGTACGTCTCGAAATTGTTTTTAATCGTTTCCGAATCGGCGTCTACGGGATATTTTACCTGCTCGTACGGGTTTTTACCTTCTCCGACGAGCTTTGCGAGTTTTTCGCGGCGGATTCTTGCCTGTTCAATAAGCTGTTCTTCTTCCGATACGCCGTTTACGGGCGCGTTTTGCTTGTTCTCTTGCATGTATAACCTCACGTACTTCGCTTTCGCTGCGTTAATCTTCTAAAATTTCCTTGATGAGCAATTTATATTCGCCGTCGGGCGCGTTTACCTTAACGATATCGCCCTTTTTGTGCTTCAAAAGCGCCGCGCCGACGGGGGATTCGTTGGAAATCTTGTTTTCGATTGCGTTCGCTTCCATCGAGCCTGTAATCTCATAGACTTCTTCTTCGTCCAAATCTTCGTCGTATACGCGCACCTTCGAACCGATATGCACGAACGTGTTGTCGCTGTTTTCCGCGATAATCACGGCGTTTTTCAGCTTGTAATCAAGGTCGGCGATTTCCAATTCGTTTGCCGCCTGTTCGTTGCGCGCCGCGTCGTATTCCGCGTTTTCCGACAAGTCGCCGTGGCTTCTTGCTTCCGCGATACGTTCCACGATTTCCTGACGTTTCACCGTCTGCAAATAGGTCAACTTTTCCTTCGCTTCGTCGTAACCCTTTTGCGTCATCATATATTGCTGTTCAGCCATAAACACTCCTTTCCGTTCCGCTTTTTATTTTGGCGCGCAAGCCCTTGCGATGACAAAATACTACCCTTAACATCTACAAAAAACACGCAAAAACCGCCCGTCCAACGGAACGAACAAAAATCTACCGTGACTTTTCCCGCCAGAAAAAGCCACGGCATTTATTTTTTCGTCCTTATTATATATCATTTTCTTCCGTTTGTCAATGATTTTTGGAAGTTTTCAAAAGAATTTCAAAGAAATTCCACAATCGCTTTCGCCGTTTTTAACGTTTCGACAAAAACGCCGACATCCTGTCAAACGCTTCGGAAAGGGCGTTCATGCTCGTCGCGTACGAAATACGCACGTTATTTCCGCCGAACGTCCCGAACGCATTGCCGGGTACTACCGCCACTTTTTCCGTTTTCAAAAGCCCTTCGGCAAACGATTCGCCGTTCAGCCCCGTCGATTTCACGGACGGGAACGCATAAAACGCGCCTTGCGGTTCGAAACAATGCAACCCGATTTCTTGCAAAGAGTGCAACACGAACTTTCTTCGTTTATCGTACGAATCTCGCATTTCTTCCACCGTCGCAAAATTGTCGGAAAGCCCGTCTTTTAACGCTTCAATCGCCGCGTATTGGGACATAATCGGCGCGCAAAGCATACCGTATTGGTGAATTTTGAACATAGCGTCGTCGATTTCCGTCGGCGCGCAGGCAAATCCCAAACGCCAGCCCGTCATCGCGAACGCTTTGGAAAATCCGCCCACGTACACCGTGCGTTCTTTCATACCGGGGAGCGCGGCGATACTCGCGTGTTTGCGCCCATAAGTAAGCTCCGCGTAAATTTCGTCGGTAATCACGAGCAAATCGTGACGGATAATTACTTTTGCAATCGCTTCCAACTCCTCCTTGGTCATAATCGCGCCCGTGGGATTATTGGGATAGGTAAGAATAATCGCTTTCGTCTTTTCCGTAATCGCCTTTTCCAAATATTCGGGCTTCAATACGAAATTGTCTTCTTCGCGGCACTCTACGTGTACGGGTACGCCGTCCGACATCGCAACGAGCGGCGAATAGGACACGTAAGCAGGGTCGGGCACGAGAATTTCGTCGCCCCGTTCCACACACGCACGGAGCGCAAGGTCGATGGCTTCGCTGCCGCCCACCGTGATAAGGATATGCTTGGGGTCGTATTCCAAGCCGAACCGTTCTTTTAAGTATTTGGACACAAGCTCCAAAAGCGTCGGAAGTCCGCGGTTGCCCGTATATTGCGTATAACCCCTTTGCAAAGAAGTAATCGCCGCCGAGCGCACTTTCCACGGCGTAACGAAATCAGGCTCTCCCACGCCAAGGGAAATCGCGCCTTCCGTTTCCCGCACGATATCGAAAAACTTTCTTATACCGCTCGGTTGCATCATTTTCGATTTTTGATTGACAAAATCGCGCATAATTCTCTAAATTCCTTATTAAAATGAACGTACCAGGTACGAGTTTACGAGTATAGTGAAGTTTTTACGCCCTGCGTCAATACTTCACCTTGTCAGGCGTGAACGGATAAACGGTAGTCCGTGTCCTCCTTTTCCGTCGCCACGCCTTCTATTTTATACTTCTTCAAAATAAAGTGGGTCGCCGTGCTCAACACGCCGTCGAAGGTAGAAATGCGTTCGGAAACGAAACGGGACACTTGCTGTAAAGAACGGTCTTCCACAAACACCGCCAAGTCGTACGCGCCGCTCATAAGATATACCGATTTCACTTCGGGGAAGGAAGCGATTTGTTTTGCAATGCCGTCAAACCCTTCTTTTTTCTTGGGGGTAACTTTGACTTCTATCAACGCGCAAACAAGCGAGTCGTCCGCTTTTTCGTCGTTGACAATCGCCGTATATTTTACGAGCAAACCGCTCTTTTCCATCGCTTGAATACACGCCTTCACTTCCGATTCTTCCACGGAGAGCATCGCCGCAATCTTCTTGGGCGCAATGCGCGCGTCTTCGGTGAGTACGTTCAAAATGTCCTTTTCGAGTGTCGTCATAGTATTTCTCCTTGTTATATAAGGTTTTCCAAAAATAAGTGGTCGTACCCCAAACTCTCCACGAAATCCCTGCCGATAAATTTGACGTGATTGAACTTCGCAAAATTGAAAATATGCGTTTTCGTCAAAACGGGCGTGGGAATATCCAGCTCGTGGCAAATATCCGTCAAATAATCGAAAAAGTGGGAATACGTAAGTTTTTCGGGGTTCTCGTATACAAATTGTTTACGGATTTTTCCGTCCGTCATCAGTTTAGCCCAAATTCTCATATTCGTATTATACACGAAACGGAGAAAAAAGTAAACCGTTTCAAAGGAAAAAACGCTCATTTTTCCTTTTTTCACAAGGCATATTCACAAAAAAAACCGCATACGATAAAGCAAGTCCGCGTTCGGCGTAAAAAATCGCCGCGGTTACCGTAATAAAAAATACGGTTTTTACAAAAACGGACAAAAACGGCTTTTCTTCCCGAAATTTTGACCGAAAAGCTTTGCTATGATGGAGGTAACGGCGTTATGCGACTGCGCGCACGTAAAAAACAACCCCGTTCGTCGGATAAAAAGGGCGCGATTGCGGTCATCGCCACGCTGCTCGTCGCGCTGTTTTGCGTAATTTCCGTGCCTGCTTACGTAGTACGAAACCGCGCGGAAACCGCCGTTTTGGCTTCCGCCGCCCGTTCCCTGCCCGTTTACAGCGTGGAAACGCAGGAAAAGAAAGTGGCAATCAGTTTCGATTGTGCTTGGGGCGTGGAATACACGCAAAAATTGCTGGATATCATGGAACAAAACGACGTACGTTGCACCTTTTTCGCCGTACAGTTTTGGGTGGAGAAATATCCACAGTACGCCGCCGCCATCGTCGAAGCGGGACACGAATTGGGCACACACAGCCGCACACACTCGTATATGAGCAAACTGTCGGAAGCGGAAATTATAGACGAGCTGAAAACTTCTTGCGAAGCCATTGAAAAGGCGACGGGGCAAAAAACCGATTTGTTCCGCGCGCCGTACGGGGATTACAACAATCTTTTAATCGATACGGCAAAGAGCATGGGTTTATACACGATTCAATGGGACGTGGACTCGCTCGATTGGAAAAACCTTTCGGCTACGGAAATTGCCATGCGGATTATCAACGGCGCAAAAAACGGCTCGATTATTCTTTGCCACAATAACGGACTACACACCGCCGAAGCCCTGCCCCTTATTTTTTCCACGTTGAAAAACCGCGGCTACGAGTTTGTTCCCATAGGCGAACTTATTTATAAATCCAACTATACGATAGACGCCAACGGACGGCAACACGCAAACGCTTAAACGCCGTTTTCATCGTCGCGCATGGGGTTTAGTAGGCTACCGTGGCGCGTTTACCCGACAATAAAAATATTTTTAGATACGACAGGAGGTATTTATGAACTACGTTACAGAGAAAAACAACAAGGTTTACGTAATGGGGGAAATCGTGAGTGACGCTACCTTTTCCCACGAAGTGTACGGAGAAGGGTTTTACGAGTTTTTCGTCCGCGTCATGCGCCTTTCGGGGCAAGCGGACGTTTTGCCCGTCACCCTTTCCGAACGGCTGATACAAGGAGGTATGCTGGGCAAAGGCAAAACCATTTGCGCCGTAGGACAGTTTCGAAGCTATAACAAAATCGAAAACGGGAAGTCCCGTCTGATGTTGACGGTATTCGTGCGTGAGCTTCTGGAAGAATTGCCGAACAAAAACCCCAACAGTATCCTTTTAAGCGGATATATTTGCAAACCGCCCGTATACCGCACCACGCCGTTTAATCGGGAAATCGCGGACGTGCTGATTGCCGTCAACCGCGCCTATAATAAATCCGATTATATCCCCTGTATCGCCTGGGGACGAAACGCGCGCTTTGTAAAAAATCTCGGCGTGGGGGATAGAATCGCCGTATCAGGCAGAATCCAAAGCCGCGAATACCAAAAAAAACTGTCGGAAACGGACGTCAAGACGATGACGGCGTACGAAGTATCCGTATCCAAGCTCGCCGCGTTCGATTCGGGAGAAGATTTCGATATCGAAGGGGAATTCGATTTATATACCTTGGGGCAAAACCCGAAAATGCACGCTGCTTCTTCCGATTATTAAGTTTTACACGCCACGTATGGGGGTATACCGCCATACGTGGCGTTTTTAATCGACAAAAAAACCAAAAAGATTTTCTCTTCTTTACGTTCTACCGTCCAACCTTTTGGCATAGAATAGAACATAGATAAAAGCAAAAGCAAGGAGAAAATTTTGTATGAACGAAGAAATCGAATACGCGGAAATGCTGGAAATCCCCGTGTCTACGGTGAACGTAGTCCGTAAAAAACGCCAAAAGAGCAAGCGTAAAAACGCGCCGCCCTTTTATCCGAACGAAGAAAAAACGTCGCCCGATTTGAAAGATTCGGTCATCGCGCAAGTTAACGATAAGCTGTTTGAAAACGCCGAAGAAAAAATCACGGCGGACGCCGCCCTGTTTGCGGAAAGCGCCAACAGCGACGGAGAACTCCGTTTCGACGACGTTCCCGAACGCATTGACACTATCCGTTTATACGGCGAAAACGAACGCCCGTATTTTGAAGATATGCCGCAAGAATTTGACGGTGTAGACGACGCGCAATTCCCCGTGTACCCCACCGAAAACGTCGCCGAGAAAAAGCTTCGTCGCGTACTTGGGGTGGAGTTTGCTCTCGCTTGCGCGCTTTGCGGCGGTATTTTTCTTACCAACGTTTTTCTCCCCGGCAGCGCGATTAACACCTTCTTCCGCTCGCTTGGCAATACGACGGAAGAACAAGCCGACGCGCGGGAATACACGGATTTTACGCTCACGAGCGTCGTTAACGACTATACGGACGTAGAAATGTCGTTATCGGAAACGGGCGTGCTTACCTTCCAAAAAGCGTGTTGCGTATATCCTGCCGCCGACGGCACGGTGCGCGACGTCGTGTTGACGGAAGCAGGTACGTATACGGTAAAAATCGGGCACTCCGACTCTTTTACGGGCGTTATCGAAGGGTTAAATCAGGTTTATTATTCGGTAGGCGACGAAGTGAAGGCGAACGTACCCGTAGGGTATACGGGCGGCGAAACGCAAGTACAGGTTACTATGTACTCGGACGGAACGCTTTTGAACTGTTTTGAAATCACGGAAGAAAACTGTCTTGCCTGGATAGTGCAAGAATAAACGGATATGCGCTTCCAAAACCAAGCAAAGCGACAGAAAACCTGTCGCTTTTTCCGTAGCAAAAAACAAAAGCCCGACGAAAAACGCAAAAGACAGTCCCTGTTCCGCCTGCACCCTTTTTTTCTCTTGGTCGGCGCATGGTATTGCTTTAAAGGCGAGCTGTTTCTCTTTTTGATGAGCTGCCTTGTTGCCGTTCAACACGAGTGCGCACACGCCTTTGCCGCCGCAAAACTGGGCTATAAACTGAATAAAATCGTGCTTATGCCGTTTGGCGCCGTCATCGACGGAGATTTGCGCGGCGTTTCCTTTAAAGACGAAATTTTTATCGCGCTTTGCGGGCCGCTTTGCAACCTGATTACCGCAGCGTTTTTCGCCGCGCTTTGGTGGTTTACCCCCGATACGTACGCGTTTACGGACACCGCTTGCTATTCTTCTCTCTCTGTTGCGCTCGTCAACTTTTTGCCTGCGTATCCCTTAGACGGGGGCAGAATTTTCCGTTGCGCGCTCGCGCGGTGTTTTATGAAACGGTACGCCGAAACAACGAAAGCGGAACGACTCGCCAACATGATAAGCCGTATCGTTTCCTTATCGTTTGCCGCGCTCGCTTTATGCCTGTTCGTCGCCACCGCCATACGGGGCGAAACCAACCTTTCCTTATTGCCTTTCTCCGTATTTTTATTCGTCGGCGCAATCGGCAATAAAAACAGCCCCGCCGCATACGAAAAAATCGATTTTTCTTGCCGCGACGCGATAAGAAAGGGCGTGGAACTTCGCCGCGTTGCCGTGTCCGAACACTGCCCCGTCAAAGACGCCTTGCGATACGTCGCAAACGGCAGCTATCTCGTTTTGGAAGTATACGACGATAACGAACGCAAACGTTTCGAACTACCGCAAAACGAACTCGCCGAATATTTTTCACGAGCGCCGTCGCCGTATACGACGCTTGGGGAGTTATTTTTGTATAAAAATGCGTAAAAAACAGTAAAATTGCATAATTTTTGTAAAGGTTTACTCAAAACCCCTTGCAAAAGTGAAAAAGCTGTGTTATACTAATACGGTACAACTTATAAACCGCACGGCTCGGGCGATATTTTCGTTTTGCGGCGACCAAATAGACAAAAAGGAAACTGCAAATGAAAAAACAATGGTTTTTTGACCGCTATTGCGGACAACAATTTGCCGCGTTGATAGAAGAAGGCAAACTCACGGAACTTGCCGTAGAAATGGAAAACGGCGGCGACATCGTCGGCAACGTCTACAAAGGCGTCGTTACCAACGTACTTTCGGGCATGAACGCCGCGTTCATCTCCTGCGGATTGGAAAAGAACTGCTATTTATCGATGGAAGAAACGTATACCGACTATACCAAGTACGACGGTACGCCCGTTTCCACCTCTTCAAAACCCTTGGCGCTCAACGTTGGCGACGAATTGATAGTGCAGGTTACGAAACCGCCGCGCGGCAATAAGGGAGCGAAAGTTACAACGCATTTATCGTTCGTGGGTAGACGGCTTATCTATTTGCCCTGTACCGATTTCCTTGGGATTTCTCGGAAAATCACGGACGAAAAGCAGCGCGAAAACCTTTTGAAGATTGCAGATAAAATGCGCATGGGCAACACGGGCGAAGGCTTTATTGTTCGCACGCAAGCGCCGTTCGCCTCGCAAAGACAACTGAAAAAAGAAGCGGAATACCTGAAAAAGCTGTACGCGGAAATGCAAAAACGCGCCGTCAACGCGCCCGTCGGCACTATTTTATATCAAGATGAAGAACTTCCTATCCGTACGATGCGCGACACGTTCGGCGACGATATCAAATCGATTCACGTGGGCGATGAAGAGCTGTATCAAAAGCTCCTTGCTCTCATTAAACTGCGCGACGATATTCCCGAAAAGAAGCTGATAAAATACAACGGCGAACGCTCTATGATGAAGGAATACGGCATTTCCCCGTTGGTATACGACGCCGTATCCCCGCGCGTGCCGCTCGATAACGGTGGATACCTTATCATCGAACGCACGGAAGCAATGACGGTTATCGACGTCAATACGGGCAGTTATATCGGCAAGGATAACTTGGAATCCACCGTTTTCGAAGTCAACGTAGCCGCGGCAAAGGAAATAGCCCGACAGGTTCGCTTGCGCAATATCGGCGGTATTATCGTAGTGGATTTTATCGATATGGCAAACGAAGGACACCGTCTTGCCGTTACCGAAACGTTAAAGAACCGTCTTGCCGACGATAGAGCAAAGTGCAACGTTTTGCCCATGAGCGAATTTTGCATTACGCAATTTACGCGCAAAAGAACGGGCTGCCCCGTGCTGTCCCTTATGGTAAAAACCTGTCCGCATTGCGCCGGGACGGGATACGTTCATGAAGACATCTTCGTGCTTACGCACTTACGCGCGGAGCTTCTGGATTGCTTTGCCGACGGGTTTGACAGAGCGATTGTCGATTTAAATGAACGCATTTTCAATAAAATCGTGGAAGAAAAGACTTTTGAAAAGGAGCTTACCACACGGTGGAAAGAAAAAAAGATTTATTTCGTACCACACAAAACGTATAAAGAAGAACATTTCACCGTCCGCGGCGAAGGGGAATCCATCGTTTCTCTTCCCGAAAGAGCGCAACTCTTACAATAAGGAAATCTCAAAAAACAGCATACAGGTATGCATTGAAAACGAAAAACAAGCACCCATGTACGAGATAAAAACGCCGAACGAAACTCGTTCGGCGTTTTTACACACCTTTTCCACACCAAAAACTTTACAACGCCGACAAGAAAAAGTACGCATACGTTCTTGATTTCCAACCTTGCGGTTTTAAGTTACTGTGGTTGAAATAAAGCTCCCGATAAACCCGAGAAAAAAGTAAAAAGAAAACGAACGATTTTTTACCGTCGTTTCCCGTCAATATAGGCACAGCCTTAATTCTACAACCGCAATGAACGCAAATCTCTGCTTTCTCGTGCACTTCCTTACCGCATTTAGAACAAAAAGCCATAATTTCATCTCCTTTGATGTTATTCGTACCTTTATCATGCTCTCACTTTTGTAAGAAGTCAAGTATTTTTCTTACAAAAGTGAGAAGATATAAGTATGGAATATCAAAATAAATTCAAAAACAACTTAAAGGAATTGCGGTTAAGCAATAAATTAGGTCAAGTGGAATTAGCCAAAGCCCTTGGCGTGAGCAAAGGCGTAATCAGTTTATGGGAAAACGGGCAACGAGAACCGACAATGTATTCCTTGATACTGCTCGCAAAATTTTTTGCCGTTAGCATTGACGAGCTTGTTGGATTAAACGAGTAAAAAAGAGCCGTATCTTGCATGCAAGATACGGCTCTTTTTATGCGTGTTTTATATTTTTACGCTGACTTTTTATATACGAGCTTGGGAGAAATCCCGTCGGTTAAACACTCTTTGGTAATCACGACTTCTTCCACGTTTTCTTCGGACGGGATTTTGTACATCACTTCCGTCATCACGCTTTCGATAATGGTACGAAGCCCACGCGCGCCCGTTTTCAAACGGATTGCCGTCTGCGCGATTTCGCGTACAGCGTCGTCTTCCACCGTTAATTTCACGCCGTCAAAGCCGACCAGCTTTTGGTACTGTTTGATGATGGCGTTCTTCGGCTCGGTAAGAATTTTCACAAGCGCGTCTTCGCCGAGCGGGTCGAGATTGACGACGATGGGAAGTCTGCCCACGAATTCGGGAATCAAACCGAACTTCGTCAAATCTTGCGGTTTCACGTCGTCGAGCACGCTATAATCTACTTCGTTTGCGCCCAAACGGACTTTGCCGCCGAACCCGAGCGTCGTATCGTCTTTACGGGAAGATACGATTTTATCCAAGCCCACGAACGCGCCACCGCAAATGAAAAGAATATTCGTCGTATCAATGCGTAAGCACTCCTGATTGGGGTGCTTTCTTCCTCCTTGGGGGGGAACGCTCGCCGTCGTGCTTTCGATGATTTTCAAAAGCGCCTGTTGCACGCCTTCGCCTGATACGTCGCGCGTAATAGACACGTTTTCGCCCTTGCGGGAAATCTTATCGATTTCGTCGATATAGATAATGCCGCGTTGCGCGCGTTCCACGTCGTAATCGGCGTTTTGAATCAGTTTCAAAAGGATATTTTCCACGTCTTCGCCCACGTAACCCGCCTCGGTAAGCGTCGTTGCGTCCGAAGAAGCGAACGGCACGTTGAGAATCTTCGCAAGCGTTTTGGCAAGCAGCGTTTTACCGCTGCCCGTAGGCCCTAATAACAGCACGTTGCTCTTTTCAATCTCCACGCCGTCGTCGTCCTTTTTACCTTTTGCAAGCGCGTTAATCCGCTTATAGTGGTTATATACGGCAACGGAAAGCACGCGTTTTGCTTTATCTTGACCAACGATATATTGGTCAAGCTCCGCTTTAATTTCCGCAGGTTTTTTTAAGGGGACGTCCTTTTGCGGTTCTTTCTCGTTTTCCCACTCTTCCACCATAGATTTGCAAATCTCTACGCACTCGTCGCAAATACACGCGCCGTCAGGCCCGCTAATTAAACGCCGAGTTTCCTCCTTGGGTTTTCCGCAAAAAGAACAATGTTGATTTTTGTTTGCCATTGATAATACTCCGTAATCAATCTTACTAATAATGGTATGACGCGCGCGCGTAATTTGTGCGCGCCGCCCACGTTTATTTATACCCCGTTTATCGGACTTTTAATCTCACGTCTACGATAATACCGCATAAAAGCGTTACCGAAAGGGGTTAAATTTTAACGAAATGGCGTACCGCTTAAACGCCTGACGGCGTTGGTAACGCAAAACTGCGTTTTGCTTTTATGGGGGTTGTTTTCCGCCTATCGGCGGCTCTTGACAGCGCCTCGTAAAGGCTTTGCCTTTACAATCCGTAAGGGACTATGCCCCTTAACCCCAAGTTCAAGATAACACACCGCACATAAGCGTTGCCGAAAAAGGTTACGACTTGCCGAAAGTGGCGCACCGTCGCAAAAATAGCGCGCAAAACCGCCGATATGGGGAGTTTTGCGCGTTCGTATTTCTATGCTTTGGCTTTGGATTATCTTCTGACGAAGACTCTGTCGATAAGCCCGTACGCGCGAGCTTCTTCCGCCGACATATAATTATCTCTATCGGTATCCCGTTCAATCGTAGCGATGTCCCTACCCGTGTTTTCCGCAAGGATACGGTTAAGCTTCGCCTTCGTGCGCAGGATATGTTCCGCTTGAATTTTAATGTCGCTTGCCTGACCTTGCGCGCCGCCGAGCGGTTGATGAATCATAATCTCGGAGTTGGGCAACGCATAGCGTTTTCCGCGCGCGCCGCTCGATAAGAGAAAGGCACCCATGGACGCAGCCAAGCCGATACAAATGGTGGATACGTCGCATTTGATGTAGTTCATCGTATCGTAAATAGCCATACCCGCAGACACCGAACCGCCGGGGGAGTTGATATATAAGCTGATATCTTTCGTAGGGTCTTTGCCTTCGAGATAGATAAGCTGCGCCACGACAGTGTTCGCTACGGCGTCGTTGATTTCGCCGCTCAAAAAGATAATTCTGTCGTCGAGCAATCTCGAATATAAGTCGTACGTGCGCTCGCCCGAAGACGTGCGTTCGACAACGTAAGGCACCAATACGTTTTTCGTTTCCATAATTTCTTTCCTTAACTTTTTGCGATTACGCAAAAAACTTCCCTGCGAAGCAACTTCACTACGCCGTAGGCGTTACTTCACTTTGCGTAAGCAAAACTTCACTTGATTAGTCTTTATACATTTCGTTATTTTCTTTCAAGAAGTTGAAGAGCTTGGTGATAACGATATCGTTGCGGATATAATCGAATTGACGGGGGTCCATACCTTTCTTGTATTCGGCAACGTCCTTTTCCACCGATTTTGCTTGCTCGGCAATCTTCGCGTCCACTTCTTCTTCCGTCGCTTCGATAGCTTCGTCTTTGATAATTTGCGAAATGATGAGCTGGCTCATAACGTTCTTCTTCGCCTGTTCTTCATAGTTCTTTCTGAAATCCGCTTCCGTTACTTTAAGGAAATCGAGATAATCGGAAAGCTTCAAGCCTTGATACATAAGCTGATATTCGAACTTTTGCAAAAGGGAATCGATTTCTCTGTCAATCATCGCTTGGGGAATTTCCGCTTCCGTGTTCGCCGCGATAGCTTCCAAAATGCTGTTTTCCGTAGCGTCGTTGGAACGTCTGTCCGCTTGCTGTTGCAATCTTTCCTTCGTCTTTGCCTTGTACGCTTCTACGCTTTCGCTGCCCGTAGCGTCTTTAATGAATTCGTCGTTAAGCTCGGGAAACTCTTTCGCTTGCAAGCTGTTGAGCGTAACGGCAAATACGGCGGGTTTGCCTTTGAGCGCTTCCGCCTGATAGTTTTCGGGGAACGTAACGTTTACGTCCTTCTTTTCACCGATATTCATACCGACGACTTGGTCTTCAAACCCGGGAATAAACTGACCGCTGCCAAGCGTCAAATCGAAGCCTTCCGCTTCGCCGCCGTCGAATTTCACGCCGTCAACCGTACCCACGAAATCGATGTTCGCGATGTCGCCGTTTTGCGCCGCTCTGCCTTCTACGGGCACTTTGCGAGCGTTTCTGTCGAGTAAACGGTTGATTTCAGCGTCTACTTCTTCGTCCTTAACAGTATACGCGATTTCCTTGATTTTCATACCCTTGTAGGAAGAAATTTTCACTTCGGGCTTTACGGGAACGACAGCCACGAGCGTTACGCCTTCTTCCGAGAAATCTTCCACGGAAACGTCGGGGTCGCCGACAACCGTGAATTTCTTTTCGCATTTGCCGATAACGTCGCCGTAGTTATCCCCGAAAAGGATATTGAGCGCGTCTTCGTAGAATACGCCCTTGCCGTATACGTTTTCGATAACGTTCTTGGGCGCTTTGCCTTTACGGAAGCCGTTTACGCTGAACTTGTTTCTCGTTTTGAGATACGCTTTCGTTTGCGCCGCTTTGAATTCTTCTGCGTCGAATTTAAGCGTGATTTTTACCGTGCTCTTTTCGGCTGCTTTGGTAGTGTACTTCATAATACTTTTTCTCCTGCTATATTGCTGTTTTTATTTTTTATTGACTTTCTGCAAAAACGGAAAATTACGTTTTCGGTTTTGCTCATTACATTTTATCATATTTGTCGAAGAAAATAAAGCGTTTTTCAATCGTTTTTATTTACAATTTCTTAATTTTAGGGTATAATTTAAGAAAAGAACTCTTCCCTTCGACGCTTTTTGGCAAAAACCGCGAAGCAATAGGGAAACAAGTTTCTTGAAAGTTTATCAAAGGGGGTCAACTATGCCACAGGACGCTTTCCATATCCGCCGCAGCGCAAACGAGCTGAACAATCTTCTCGTCGGCGGCAAAATCAACCGCATATCCCAAGTGAGCAAAGACGAGCTTACCTTTATTATATACACCGGAAAAACGACGGTTAAACTCATTTTAAGCGCAAATGCGTCCAACGCACGCGTATGTTTGTCGCTGACGGAAAAAGAACCGCTTGCCGTCGCGCCCAACTTTTGTATGCTTCTTCGAAAGCACTTGCAAAACGCGGAAATTCTCGCCGTTTCTCAACACGAATTCGAACGGATTATCGAAATCGATTTACATTGTACCACCGATTTTTCGCAATGTAACCGCACGCTCGTTTGCGAGCTGATGGGGAAATACTCGAATATCGTTTTGGTGGAAAAGGGAATCGTGCTCGGCGCGCTCAAAACGACTTCGCTCGTGGACGATACGCACAGAATTTTGTTCGCAGGCGCAAGGTACGAATATCCTACGCCGCAAGACAAAGCTTCGCCGTTTGATAGCGCGGGTATTCGCAACCGCTTGGAAAATTACGTAAAACTCCGTGAAGAAAGCTTGGATAGAGAAAGCTTGGCGCAGTTCGTCTTTGATAACGTATCGGGACTTGCGCAGCCCACGGCAAGAGAGCTTGTCTTGCGCGCGGAAGAAAAAAACGGCGCGCTCTCCCTTTGTTTATCCCCGTCGGCAAAAGCGCCCCTTTGGGATTTTATCGGGGATTTTTGCGCAAACGAGCCGCCTAACCCCCATATACGTATCGATAACGGCGTAATTACCGACTTTTTTGCGTTCCCGATTACAGGGGGAATTCCTATGCCTTCCCTTTGCAAAGCGCAAGACGAATTTTATACGAAGCGGGAAACGAAAAAGGGGTTTGACGACAAAAAACGCCGCTTGGAAAGCGGCGTGAAAACGCTGATAAAAAAGACGAACAAACGCTTGCAGGAAACACAAGAAAAACTCCGCGAAGCGGAAAAGGCGGACGACAACCGTATCAAAGGTGAACTTTTGACGGCGAATTTGTACGCGATAGAAAAAGGACAGCGCTATGTAGAGCTTGTCAACTGGTACGATGAACAGGGCGGCGCGATAAAAATCCAACTCGACCCCCTGCTTTCCCCTGCCAAAAACGCGCAAAAATATTTCAAGCAATACAACAAACAAAAACGCGCGAAAGAAATTTTATTGCCAATGCAAAAAGCGGACGAAAACGAGCTTTCCTACGCCGAGAGTATCGCCGCTTCCATCGCCTTGTCGGAAACGGACGAGGATTTGAAGGAAATCGAAACGGAGCTGACGGAAGCAGGGCTTCTCCGCGCGCCGAAACAAACGGTTAAAAAGAATAAAAAAGAAACGCCCGTACCGTTTAGAGAATACGAGCGCGACGGTAAAAAAATACTCGTCGGTAGAAACAATTTGCAAAACGAGCGGCTTTTAAAGCTTGCTTCCCCCGATGATATTTGGCTGCACGTGCAAAAATACCACTCTTCGCACGTCATTATCTTCGTTGAAGGGGAGCAGGTACGAGATGAAACGGTTTTGTACGCCGCCAAGCTTTGCGCGTATTATTCGGAAGCGCGCGATAGCGATAAGATACCCGTGGACTATTGCAAGCGCAAGTTTGTCAAAAAACCCAAAGGAAGCAAGGCGGGCTTCGTTACGTATACCGATTATAAAACGGTGCTGGTAAAAGCGAGTTTAGAGTGAGATTACCGTATGAAGCGAAGTTTTGCTTACGCAAAGTGAAGTAACGCCTACGGAAAAAGTATCGGCGGTTATAAATATAAGCATTCATTTTAGCCCCGCGCGAAAATTCGCGCGGGGCTAAAAACTTCACTTTACAAATACTCTTTCCACTTCTTTTCAAAACGCTCTTCGGCGGCAATCATCTCGTCCAAAAGCTGTAAAATATCGTCCGCGCCTTCGATACACGTTTCGCTTTGCGATTTGCGAAGGGCGGTTATCCCCATTACCGTGCCTTGTAACATCATATCCGCAATGTGCGCGCGCGAGTTGTCCATCATCGAATTCATCTTGATAGACCCCCACATCATCGCTTTTTTGAAAGGGTTAGGCTCTTTCAATTCCAAACCCTTGTCTTTGGCGAGCATAGCGGCTTTTGCGGAGAATTTTTCATATTCTTCGTGCTGTAAAGAAAGCTCCGCTCTCACGTCTTCGTCCTCCACTTGGGGGAGAATATTGGCAATCGATTGCAGCGCAAGCTGCGCGTTGCGGTAAATTTCGGAAAGCACTTCTTCCGTCTGTTTAAAATCTTTATCTTCCATTATTTTTTTCTCCTTATCACGTTTTCCACAGTTTACCGCTTTTTTACGTGAAAAATACGTTTTTAGACGGAAAATTTTTCAATTTTTTCAAAAAATAAAAGAAAAAACGCTTGACGGGCTACGCGTAAATATGATATAGTAGTATCCGAGCCGATAGAAACGGGCTTTTTTAAGTCGCCATTTTTAAGGAATTTTCCTAACGAGGCGCGCCTTGGATATTCTTCGAGACTGGAAAGAGGAGGTAAACATTGTATGTACGCTATCATCGATAACGGAAACAAGCAATACAAAGTAGCGGAAGGCGACGTAGTACGCGTAGAAAAACTCGCGGCGAACGAAGGCGACACCGTTGAATTCAAAGTGCTTATGGTTTCCGACGAGAACGGTATCAAGACCGGCGCGGAAGTAGCATCCGCAAAGGTAACCGCAACGGTTGTTAAGCAAGACAAAGCGAAAAAGATTATCGTCTTCAAGTATAAAGCGAAGAAGAACGAACGTAAAAAGCAAGGTCACAGACAACCCTTCACCGCAGTTAAAGTAGAAAAAATCGAGCTTTAACGGCACTCGCCCCTATCAAGGGACAACAAATACTTGAATTAAGGAGAAAGAAAAATGATTTTTATTCGTTTATTCGCTCATAAGAAAGGTACCGGTTCTTCCCACAACGGCAGAGACAGCGAAGCGAAGCGTCTTGGCACGAAGCGTAGCGACGGCCAAAGCGTTCTTGCAGGCAATATTCTCGTCCGTCAACGTGGTACGAAAATCCATCCGGGCGCAAACGTAGGTATCGGCAAGGACGACACCCTTTTCGCGCTTGTAGACGGCGTGGTACGTTACGAAAGAATGGGCAAAGACAAGAAGAAAGCCAGCGTGTATCCCGTAGCGGACGCACAATAATAACAACACACGAAAACAGGGAACGGAAATCCGTTCCCTGTTTTTTAGTTCGCTTTTGATTTTAACGTTTCATATTCTTCGCCTTGAAAGCACACGGCGACGCCTTTTGCCAGTCATTGCGAGCGAAGCGGTAGCGTAGCGCGGCAATCTCTCAAAAATCTCTCTTAAATAAAAATTCGCCTTATCGAAAAACGGTAAGACGAATTTTCATTGTGTGCCAACAAACGGAGTTTGCTTTTTCTTATACCAATCAATATATTTATTGAATATCAAAACGCTTGCTTTCAATGCAATATCACCAAATAATACATATCATACGCCCTTACACTTACTTACTCATCTAAACTCTTTAACCGACCCCCAAAAATTCTACCAAAAAACTTGGTAACTATATTATATACCAAATTTTTTAGTAAATCAAGTATTTTACCAATCTTTTTAGTAAAATATGTATATAAGAAAAAGACACTAAAAAGCACGGGCATTTTAATGGTAAAGAAAATCAAATTTGCGGAAAATTTAAGAAACCTGCGGCGCAGTATGGATATGACGCAAAAACAGCTTGCGGGGGTGTTGGAAGTAGACCAACGCACGGTAAGCGCTTGGGAACGCGGCGTATGCGAACCGAGTTTCGCTTTACTTGCCAAGATTTGCGAATTCTTCGGAGAAACGTTCGACGAAATTTTAACCTGAATTTACCGACCATAGCGGTCGGTTTTATTTTACTTTTTCAATCAAGAAGCGTATAATAATAGTATGAGCCACGAAGAATTGCAACAAAAACAATATACGGACAACGCCACCCAAAACGACGGAGAAAAAATCAATCGCACCAAACGGGGAATTTTCTTTCTCGTGCTTTCCGCGTTCTTCTTTGCGCTTATGGGGCTGTTCGTACGGCTTGCGGGGGATTTACCCACCTTTCAAAAATGCTTCTTCCGCAACGCAATAGCGGCGATTGTCGCCTTTATTCTGCTTTGCAAAAGCCGTTCTTTCAAGCTCAAAAAAGGGAGTTTGCCCGCGCTTTTGGCTCGCTCGGTAGCAGGGACGGTAGGCATTATTTGTAATTTCTACGCCATCGACCGTTTGACCGTTTCCGACGCGTCTATTCTCAACAAGCTTTCACCCTTTTTCTCTATCCTCTTTTCCGCGCTCATTTTACGGGAAAAGGCAGGTTGGAAAAATTGGCTGCTTATCGCCGTTGCTTTCTTCGGCGCGCTGTTCGTGGTCAAACCGAGTTTTTCGTTGCAAACCACCGCCCCTGCGCTTATCGGGGTGCTCGGCGGTTTGGGCGCGGGACTTGCGTACACCTTCGTTCGCTATCTCGGCGGCAAGGGGGAGCGCACGGCGATGATAGTATTCTTCTTCTCCGTCTTTTCCTGTATCGCGGTATTGCCGATGACGATAATTCAGTTTCAACCGATGGAATTTTTACAAGTGCTCTTTTTGCTTCTCGCTGGGCTTTGCGCGAGCGCAGCGCAGTTCTCCATCACGACGGCGTACTCCTGCGCGCCAGCCAAAGAGATTTCCGTATACGATTATTCCCAGGTGCTTTTTTCCGCGCTTCTCGGCATTATCGTTTTGGGAGAATTTCCCGATTATTTAAGCGTTATCGGTTACGTGATTATTATCGGCTCGGCAATCGCCAAATACCTTATCGCCTTGCGCGAACATAAAAACCGTAATAAAAACAAATAGGCAGGTATGCGTTTAAAATAAAAAACCCCACCCGTGTACGCGTTGAAAATATAAAAACCAACAGGAAAAACGGTTCGTTTTCCTGTTTTCTTTTCCCTGTAACCGCTTGATTATTTACGCTTTTTGTGGTATAATAATGTCGCAAGCGCAAAAAAGGAGTAACCGTATATGCAAACGCTGATAAAAAATACGCAAGCCTACCGCTTATTAAAAGCGGAAGCGCAAAAAAATCGGCTTTCGCACGCCTATTTGCTCCTTCTCGACGACAAACGCAATTTACGCGCCGCGTTAAAGACGTTTGCCAAAGTGCTCTTTTCCTGCGACGAACCGACAACCGACTTTGAGAAACGCATTTCCGAACGCATTGACAAGGAAACGTTTTCCGACTGTTTGTTTTTCCCTGCTCCCGATAAAAAATTTGTGGTGGAAGACGCCGAACGTTTGACGGAAGAGTGTATGCTCCGCCCCGTCGAAGGGGATATCAAAGTATTTGTCGTCGCAGACTTTGCCGAAGCGAACGCCCCTTCTCAAAACAAATTGTTAAAGCTTTTGGAAGAACCGCCCGAAGGCGTGGTATTTTTACTCGGCGCAACGACGGCTTTCCCTGTGTTATCCACCGTACTTTCCCGCGTATCCAAGCTGGAAATCCCCCCTTTTGACGAAAGGGAAGTGGCGCAGGCGCTCCGCCGTATCTATACGGACGGAAAATACACGGAAAGCGACTTTTCGCTGTGCGCGGCGGCAAGCGGTGGCAGCGTGGGCGGAGCGCAAAACACCTTGGAAGAAGGCGATTACCGCGCGCTCGTTGACGAAGCCTTCGCCCTACTTCTTTGCACCAAAGAAGGACTGCCCGCGCTTATCAAGAAGACGGGCGAAACCAAACGCAAAAAAGAGCTTTTATATTTGCTCCGCGTAATTTTCCGCGACGCTTTATTGCTTAAATCGTTGTCGAACGCGGGCAAAGACAATCCGCACGTACTCTTGCGCGTGGAAACGGAGCGCTTAAAACGGGTGGCGCAACGGTTTAAAGAAACGACGCTGCTCTATGCGCAAAACGAGCTTTCCAAAGCGGAACTGCATACGTTTTTCAACGCAACGTTCCCGCAATGTTTGGAATTGCTGATTGCAAAAATCTTCGAAAACAACGCAAATCGCCGTTTGCAATAAGCAAAAAGGCGTATGCGAAAAGGACTTATTTATGACAAAAGTTGTAGGCATTAAATTCAAGAACGGGGGCAAGTTATACTATTTTACCCCCAAGACGGGCGAAGTTTACCAAAGAAATACGCCCGTTATCGTAGAAACTTCGCGCGGCGTCGAATACGCATGGGTGGCATATCCCGAAAGGGAAATCGACGACAGCGAAATCGTTTCCCCTTTGAAACCCATTTTACGTATCGCAACGGATAAGGATACGGAAAAATACCAAGCGTTCGAAGCGAAAAAACCCGAAGCTATCCGTATTTGCAAAGAGAAAATCGCGGCAAGAGAATTGGAAATGAAACTTGTAGATTGCGAATTCTCTTTCGACAGCGGCAAAATTACCTTTTTCTTTACGTCGGAAAGCCGTGTGGATTTCAGAGAACTCGTAAAAGATTTGGCTGCGGCGTTCCATACCCGTATCGATTTACGCCAAGTGGGTATCCGCGACGAAACGAAATATCTCGGCGGTATCGCGCCCTGCGGCAGAGTTTGTTGCTGCGCGGGCAATATGCCCGAATTCAAAAAGGTAAGCGTGAAAATGGCGAAAGCGCAAAACCTGTCCTTAAACCCCGGTAAAATCAGCGGACTTTGCGGACGGCTTATGTGTTGCTTGGGCTACGAAATCGATTATTACGTAGACGCGGCGAAGCAGCTCCCTAAGGTAGGAGCGGAAGTCGGCACGCCCGAAGGCAAGGCTATCGTCGTTTCTCTCAATATGCTGAAAATGGAAGTGCGCGTGAAAATGGACGATAAAAACGGCGGCTGGATTTTTAAAGACTATCCCGCAAGCGAACTCCAATTTAAAAAACCTTGCGCCGAGTGTAAAAAACAACAAGAGTGCCATAGCGACGACGAAGAATTGGAAACGGATAACGGATAACGGTATCCGTTTTCTCTTAATTTTTTTATATTTAGCGCGTATAATTACATTATTTTTATTGTAAAACTACTTTACTTTTACGGTTTTCAATGGTATAATGATGTAGTAAGGGAAAAAACGCATTTTTCGAAAGAAAAACAAAGACAGATAAGGAGATGCAAAATGGAAGAAACGACGCAAAAGCAAAACGAAATCAGCATTATGGATATTATCCGTTTGCTTTTGAGTAAAATAAAATGGCTGATTCTCGTTTTGGTTATCGGCGCGGGCTTGGGCGCAGGCTTCGGCGTTATCCGTACGCATAACGTGGAATATTACGGTACGGAACTCAAATTCTATATCAATCCGAGCAAAAACGAAGGCTCTTCCGTCAATTCGGACAGCCAGTACGGCGTATACGGCGCGTACGGTAAAAACGTGCTCAATAACATGGTAGAATTGCTCGAATCGGAAGCGTTCGCGGAAAGACTGCTGCTCGATGAAAACGGTTTGCCCACCGAAGAACGTTTGACGGCTATTGATAACGAAGAATTAAACCAACTCGTAGCCACGGCAAACGTAGCGGTAGGAGAATATAACGCTAAATACACAACAATGGAAGAATCGCTCACTTCGCTCAATCTTGCTAACGAGCTGGTAGATACGAAAACGACGCAGCTGGACAAGCTTTGGAGCGCGGCGCGTTTGGAAAATTCTTCGTTACCCGTAACGCCTGAAACGGGCGTAAGCGTGGAAATCGACAACGCCATCAGCGCGTTGAACGAAGCTACCGTCAATCAAATTCACGCCCAACAGGTATACGATAATTTGTATAAAGAAGTGAAAACGCTTTCCAAAAAAGCGGACCAAGCGAAAGAGCCTGCTCTTGCGAAATGGCGCGCGCTCGATTCGACGTACACCACTGAATTAACCCGCATCGTATCTGCCGTAAGCTATTCGTACTACGACGAAACGATGGACGTAGACGCGGACGACTTGGCGCGCAGCTTCATCTACGTAAACATTTCGGTATTGAACGATTTGGAATACGCGCAAGCATTGCGTTTGCTCTTAATCGAAGCGGTACCCGAATATATCGTGGAAAAAATGCCTATTCCTTCGGGATACGACGGCACAAACTGTATCCGTATTTCCCGTACGGACGAAGTGCACAGAACGAACAGCGGCGTAGTTACGAAAACGGCTGTCAAATACGGCTTAATTCTCGGCGCGGCGGCGCTCGTCGTGGCTTGTATCATCATTATCGTAATAGACCGTTCGGATAAACGACTTCGCAGTATCGAACAAATTACCGACGTATTTAACGTACCCGTGCTCGGCGTAATTCCTACGTTCAAAAATTCTCAAAAAGCAGAAGACTTTGCAGAAAGCAAAAAATCGACGGAGGTACAATAATGAGCTTGTTCAAAAAACACGAAGATAAAATCCGTAACAGAGCCAAAAACAACAATTCCCACCGCATAGAATACTTGCTTTCCGATAAAGTGGCTTTCAACGTAATGGAAGCGTTCAGAAACTTCAAATCTTCCTTAACTGTATCGATTCCGAAAAAGCAATCGGGAGAAGGCACGGTCATCGTTATGACGTCCGCTTGTCCCGAAGACGGGAAAACGACGGTAGCGGTAAACCTTGCGTTAATGTTCGCCTTTTCCGACGCGAAAGTCGTTCTCGTAGACGCCGATATCCGTAAGGGCAGAATCGCGAGATTTTTCCATAGAAAATCCGCGCCCGGCTTAGCGGACTATCTTTCAGGACAAATCTCCTTGGAAGACGTAACGCACCGCTACAAGGAAAACGAAAATCTCTCGTACATCACTTGCGGAACGCACGCTCCGCGCCCTTACGAATTGTTGGAAAGCGAAGAAATGTCTAAATTCATCGAAGATTTGCGTAAGAAATACGATTACGTCATCATCGATACGCCTCCCCTTCTCGTCGTTTCGGACGCGATTGCGCTTGCTACGCAAGCGGACGGCACCGTCATCGTAACGCGCTATGAAATGTCCTACTTAAACGATATTGGCAAAACGCTGGAAAAACTCACCTTTGCCAAAGCAAACGTACTCGGCGTAGTCGTCAATGATTATACCGTAAACGAAAAGCTTTCCTATCACTCGGACAGATACAAATATTATGCATACTGTTACGATTCCACGACGGAAGACCACAAATAAAATTATTTCACGAAAAAAGGAACGGCAAACACCGTTCCTTTTATTTATTTGCAAAAAGTAAAATTCTATATTCCTTATCCGTCCGCACGGTAACCGAGCATAATGCTTACATTGCATTATGCGAGACCGCTGCCTTTACAATCCGCAAGAGACCACGTCTTTTGACTCTATATCGTCTACAATAACGCTACACATAAGCGATACCGAAAGATAGAAAGACTTTGGAGCGGAGCCACTCCGCTCACCGCAGCGGATTTTTCCGTTCTTTTCCCTGTCCGCGCGGATATTTCGGCGGCGTGGACTTTTCCTTTTTCACAATAGCCAAATTCCGCTCGCCATAGCCGTTCGGAAGGGCGTAAAAATCGCACGTTTCCAATTTTCCGCCGAGTACCTTATACGCATTTTTCGCTTCCAAAATCTCCGCGTTATCGCCACTCTTGTACGCGATAAACGTTCCGCCTACTTTTACGAACGGCAAACAGTATTCGCTTAACGTATTCATCCGCGCCACCGCGCGCGCCGTAACGTGGTCGTATTTTTCACGGTGATTTTTATCCTTTGCGGCGTCTTCTGCGCGAATATTATAAATATTCATATTTTGCAAACCCAACTTATCCACAACAACGCGTAAAAAATCGCATTTTTTTCCTACGCTCTCCATTAACGTAAAGGATAAATCGGGACGAATTATTTTTAACGGAATAGACGGGAATCCCGCGCCCGAACCGATTTCTGCCACTTTCGCTTCGCTTTTGAAAAAACGTTCCCCTAAAACGCTGTCTAAAAAGTGCTTATAATACATATCTTCTTCTTCCAAAATGGTAGTAAGATTGTATTTTTCGTTATATTCCAAGAGTAAAGCTCTGAAATACGCGAACTTTTCCGCGTTTTCACCACTTATTAAATTTTCGTAATATTCCATCTTTTCTTCCGTTTTCATAGCTTTTTCATTATAACACGCTTTTTAAAAAATATCAATTCTTTTTTATTACTTACTCCTTTTTTATTTTCTGAATAAGTGGAATACTTTTTCCACCTGTGGATAACTTTTGTGGATAAAAAATTCTTTCTTTAATTTTATTCACTATTTTTGCATAAAAATACATTTTATAAAAATTATAAACGTTTATTTTTTCCACTTATCCACTAAAAATTACACAATCTATCCACTGCATTTTTTGTAGTTATACACCTACTTGTCCACCGCGAAAAAAGTCGTTTTTGTTTGGAAAAATAAGGTATTTTGATAGGTTATCCACAATTCCACGCCGCACTACTACTATTATTACTGTTATATATAAATATATAAAAAATAAAAAGCAATCGTTTGCGCGTTGTTTTGAGTAAGAAAAAAATTTTTTTGAAAAATACGGAAAAAAAGCGAAAGAGCTTAATTGACAATTTTCCTTTTTATGGTATAATGGATACTATGAAAAACAACACTGATTATAAAGAACAACTTTTTATGGAAGAATTGAAAAAGCCGGTAAAAAGCTGCGCGTTTACAGGGCACAGAGAACTTGGTTTCGATTTTTCTTCTCGCCTTTTGAAAAAGAAAATAAAAGAGCTGGTAGAACGCGGCGTAGAAATTTTTTATTGCGGTATGGCGTCGGGCTTCGATTTGCTTGCGGGAGAAACGGTAATAAAATTAAAAAAGAAATATCCGCAACTCAAATTGATTGCGTGTATACCCTGCGTAAATCAAGAAAAATACTATTCTTTGGAAGATAAAGAAAGATACGTTAAACTCTGTAAAAACGCAGAAGAATCGGTAATATTATATCAAACGTACAATAAAGGCTGTATGCTGGCAAGAGACAGATATATGGCGGACAGAGCGGAAGTGCTTTTGGCGTATTGCAAAAAAGATACCGGCGGAACGGCGTATACGGTGAAGTATTTTTCCAAAAAATATCCCTTAAAAGAGATTATTTTTTTATAAATAAAAAAAGATTTTCAAAAATATGGGAAAATACGGTGGAAAAGTAAGTAATTTGCTTGCAAAAAAAGGGCGTATATGGTAAAATAAATTGAACGCAAAAACAAAGTGTTTTAAATTAGTCAAAGGATAGGGAAAACAGTTATGAAATTCGTGTGTGAAGGTATGATTTTATCGGAAGCGGCGTTTATCGTTAATAAGGCTTGCGCTATCAGAACGACGACGCCCGTTTTGGAATGTATAAAAATCAAGGCGGAAAACGACGGACTTATTCTTACCGCTTACGACGGAGAAATTTCCATTGAAAAGAAAATCAAAGCGGAGATTTTGGAAGAAGGCGAAGTGTGCGTCAACGGTAGATTTTTCGCAGACTTTATGGGTAAAATTTCGTATAACGAAGTGGTTATCGCTTCCGACGACAAAGGTATCGTAGTGCGCTACGGCGACAGCGAAACGAATATTCAAACGTTGCCTGCCGACGATTTCCCCGTATTCAACGGCGAACAAATTTCCAAGGATAAATATTTCGAAATTAAGCAATGCGATTTAAAAGAACTCGTTGCAAAAGTAACGTTCTGCTGCGCGACGGACGAAAGCAGACCAATCCTTAAAGGTTGTCTTTTGGAAGCGAAAGAAGGAAAGCTTTACGCAACGGCGCTCGACGGATTGCGTATGGCAAGCGGCTATGCGGATACGACGGACGGCGGCGATATGAAAATCGTATGCCCTGCAAGAACGCTTACGGAAATCGCGCGTATGCTCGAAGGAGACGAAGCGTTGAAAATTTACGCGGATAAGAACAGACTTTCCGTTGCGGTGAACGATACCGTGATTACGTCCCGTTTGTATGCAGGAGAATTTGTGAGAAAGGAAAACATTTATCCCATCAATTTCGCAACGCAAACGGTAGTGAATAAGAGCGAGCTTATGCAAAGCATCGAACGCGCGGGGGTAATGACGCGCGGCGATAAAAACAATCTTGTTATTTTCGACGTGAAGATGAATAAAATCGTCATTAACGCAAATTCGGATATGGGTAAAATCGAAGAAACGGTAAATACCGAACTCGACGGCAAGGAATTGAGAATTGCAATGAACGGCAAATATCTTTTAGACGCCGTAAAAGCGTTGTCGGAAGAAAAAATCGTATTGTCTTTCAATATGCCCAACTCTCCTTTCACGATTGAAAATGCGGAAGACAAACGTTTCCAATACCTGATAATGCCTATGCGTACGGGTAATCAAGCATAAAATAAAGAAAAATACGCAAATCCCCCAAGGAAAGCGAAAAAAAGCCGTCAAAATTGCTTGACGAAAATCCTTTCCTTGCGGTATAATAGGTAGGCTTTTGAAAAAAGCGGTTACGAAAAATAAGAAAATTATCGCAAAAAGCGAAGTAGGAGAACGATTATGAAAAGAACTTACCAACCTAAAAAAAGACAAAGAAGCAAAGTACACGGATTCCGTAAAAGAATGGCTACGACGGCTGGCAGAAGAGTGTTGAAGCGTCGTCGCGATAAGGGTAGAAAGAGACTTACCCACTAACGTGGTAAAAAGAAGCGGATTTAAAAGGTGAAAAAAAGAGCGAATTCCTTTCCTTTTCTTAAAGGAGAGGATTTGCCATTTTTAGAAAGCAAATGAAAAACAGGTGAAAACTTGCTTGGAAGGCGAAATATGCGTTATGAACGGCTGAAAAAACAATCGGATTTTGAAAAGCTTTTCAAGAGCGGTAAACGCGCGTTTTCGCCCACGCTTACGCTTGTATACAAGCCTTCGGATACGCCGATGATGGGCGTTTCCGTAGGAAAAAGACACGGCAAAAGCGTGCAAAGAAACCGCATCAAACGGTTATTAAGAGAAGCGTTTAGATGCGTAACGGACGATATTCAGGGCTGTTATATGGTCGCTATCGTTCCCAAGGTTTGTGAAGAGTATTCTTTTCACACGTACGAAAAACATTTGCGCGCCATTGTTAAAAAGGAGAAGCTGTAATGCGCGTACCTTTCCGTTCGTTTTTTAGAGCGAACGTGAAATATTTACGCAAAACGGTATTTAAGCCGTATTTAAAAATGCTGTGTATGCGTTTGATTCTCTTTTATCAAAAGTATCTTTCCCAAGGCATTTGCAGATACCGTCCCACTTGTTCTCAATACACGTTGGAGTGTATCAACAACAAGGGTGTGGTTTTGGGGATTTTACTCGGCGCATGGCGGATTCTGCGGTGTAATCCCTTTTGTAAAGGGGGATACGACCCCGCTCCCGAAAAATATTTCAAAAAACGGTGGCTGTTATAACGCGGTAAAGAAGCGAAAAAAGCCCGAAAAGGATAAAATAAATGGAACTTATGAACGTATTGGCAGACGTGCCCATTTCATTGCTTGGGGAAACGTTTGATATTTCGCTCAACTGGATAGGCCGATTGGTAAAAATCATTATCTCTTCTGGGGTAGGGGTTGGTATCGGCGTTATTTTGTTTTCTCTTATTTTGAAAGTTATCGTATTGCCTTTCGATATTTTCCAACGCATCTCCATGCGTAAGCAAAATATCAAGATGAAAGAAAACAAAGACAAGATGGACAAACTGCAAAAGCAGTACGCCAACGACAAAAAAATGTACAATCAGAAGCTGATGGAAATCCAAAAGCAAAACGGCGTTTCTATGCTTTCGTCCTGTTTGCCGATGATTTTGTCGATGGTCATCTTCTTCGTCGCTATCGGCGCGTTCAACGCGTATGCGAAATTCTCTACGGTAGACAACTATAACACGCTCGTTAAAGCATACAGCGGCACGGTAAACGAATACGTGGTGGACGTAAACGAAAACTCTGTTTTTGAATATGAAGATAAATATATTATCGAAGTTTCCAAAAATGAAAAAGGTAAATCTGTTATTATCAAAACAGTAGAAATTGCGGAAGCCGACGAAGATTTGTATACGTCAAAAACGGGAGAAGAATTACAAGCTGCATTAAAAGAAGCGATTCGCAATCAATTTACAAACGAAGAGCAATATAATGCACAAATTCCCGAAGACAGTACGTATAACCTTCGTAAAGACGATTATATAAAGGTTTCGGAAGAAGATAAGATTATTTATTGTTTGATTCCCACGAACACGGTTGGAGCAACTTCGGAAACAATGAAGGAAGAAGCTTTGGCTTATACGGGAAGCAGATATTACTTTATAGGAAGTGAAGCATTTAAATCGCATATTCTTACACAGGCAGGATATACGGACCAAGACGGGAATATTATAGCGGGCAAAGAAGCCGAAGCGGAAAGCTTTTTTGAAATGCAATATCCGAAAGAAAACTACTCAACAGCGGTAAAGTCATATTTTGAAAATCTTGGCGCGACGGCTGCGGAAAAGGCATATAACGAAACGGTATCACCGAAAACCAAATTCCTTTGGATTAAAAATATTTGGGCTACGGACGCAAGCTATAAACACCCCGTGCTTTCGCATGAAGATTTCTTAAAAGAAATTGCGGCGGCTTCCTGCGGTTCTTCGTGCAGCTCTAACGGTACGTTTATCATTGACGGAGAAGAAGTTTCCGTCGGCAGCGGCGGCGAGTTGGAATACGGCAACGTTACGATGACCAACGTTTACGAAAAACGTATTTATGACCAAGTAACCGCAAATCTTGGCGAACAAAAGGACCAATCGAACGGGTATTATATCCTTATCGTCCTTTCCATCGGCACGATTTTGTTGCAACAGTTCATTATGCAACGCTCGCAAAAGGAACAGCAAAAATATTCGTCCGTGGACGGACAATCGGCTTCCACGCAAAAGATGACGATGATTATTATGACGGTAATGTTCGGCGTCTTCTCGTTTATGTCTTCGTCCGCGTTCTCCATCTATATGATTATGAGCAACTTGTTCTCGCTCGCGTCTACCTTGATAATCAACAAGCTCGTGGATATATCGGAGCATAAGAAGGAGCAAAAAGCGTTGCAAGCCAAATATGACAAACGTTTGCCCAGAACGGGAAAGAACGATAATTCGCGCAAAAAACGCAAATAAGACCAAATAAGTTTTCTCTCGCCAAGGGGGGCGAGTAGAAAGGAGAGATAAATGAAATATACGGAATTTACGGGTAAGACGGTGGACGAAGCCGTCGAAAAAGGACTGAAAGAACTGTCCTTGACCAGAGAAACGGCGGATATCCGCGTTCTCGAAGAAGGAAAAAAGAAACTCTTTGGTGCAGTAAAAGCGCGCGTGGAAATCGCGCCCAAAGAAGAAACCGTGGCGGAAGAAACGGTGGTTGCGCCTATCGTCAGCGATGGCACAATGAGCGACGGCGAAAGAGCGGTGGTATTTTTGGAAGGCTTGTTCAAGCTCTTGAACATTACCGCTTGTACCGAGCTTGTTTCCGAAGGCGATAAAGTGGAAATCAACGTAACGGCGGCGAACACGACGGCGGTTATCGGTAAACACGGCGCGACGCTCGACGCGATTCAAACGCTTGCGGGCGCAGTGGCGAATACGGGCAGGGACGATTATAAACGCGTAGTCGTCGATTGCGAAAATTATCGAGAGAACCGTGAAGCAACGCTCAATAAGCTTGCGGAAAATTTAGCGCAAAAAGCGATTCGCTTGCAAAAGAAGATTCAGCTTGAACCGATGAACCCGTATGAAAGACGGATTATTCATGCGGCGCTTTCTTCCTACGAGGGCGTAAAAACGGAGAGCGAAGGCAAAGAACCCAACCGCTATATCGTCGTTATACCCGATAATTTGGAAGACCCTACGGCTCCTGCTATTCCCGCCAGAAACGAAAGACGGGATTCCCGTAACGAACGTCGCGGCGGCAAGGGCGGCTACGGTAATAGAAACGGCGGGCGTTCCGGCGGATATAACCGCGGCAAAGGCGGCAATAAGAGCGGCGGTTATAAAAAGTTTAACCAAGGCGGTAACAATGCTTCGGGCGGAACGAGCTTGAAAGCCGGCAGCGATTTCTTCGGTATTTTCCTTGGCAACAGCGGTAATAAAAACGACGACAAGGAATAAGCAATTATACGCAAAAAAACAGCGCACTGTACTTTTTTAGGTACGGTACGTTTTCCACCCTTGACAAATAGTTAAGAGTGTGGACAAAATGGAGGCGGCTCGCCATAAAACGCCTGACGGCGTTGTAGCGCAAAACTACGTTTTGCTTTTACGGGGCTATATTCCGCCCGCAGGGCGACGCTTGACAGAGTTTCGTAAAGACGAGTTACCCGTTAAGCAAGGCATTATATCGTCTACAAAAACGCTACACATAAGCGTTAACGAAAACGCAAGGAGAGTATTATGAGTTATTTAATCCTAGACAACGTCATTAAGGAATACAAGTCGCAGGCAGGCGCTTTTCGCGCGTTGAACAACGTGTCGTTTGCGCTTGAAAACGGCGAATTTGTCGTCGTTTTAGGTCCGAGCGGCGCAGGCAAAACGACGCTTTTGAATTTGCTCGGCGGTATGGATAGCGCAACCGAAGGCAAAATCGTTTTGGACGGCAGCGACGTTTCCGCAATGAATAAAAAACAACTTACGCAATACCGTCGCGACGATATCGGGTTTGTGTTCCAATTCTATAATCTTATGCCTAATCTTACCGCGATTGAGAACGTGGAGCTTGCCACCGAGATTTGTCCCGACGCGTTAGACCCCGAAACGGTATTGGAAAGCGTAGGGCTTGGCGAACGTTTGAGAAGTTTTCCCGCACAGCTTTCGGGCGGCGAACAACAACGCGTGAGTATCGCAAGAGCGATTGCCAAAAATCCCAAACTCTTGCTTTGCGACGAGCCTACGGGCGCGCTCGATTACGCTACGGGCAAAAACATTTTACGGCTTTTGCACGACGTTTGTAAGCAAAATAATAAACTCGTTATCGTCGTTACGCATAACCAAGCGCTTAAAGAGATGGCGGATAAGGTAATTACCATCAAAAACGGGGAAATAGAAGGGGTATATATTAACGAACAGCCCAAACCCATCGAGGAGATTGAGTGGTAATGAAAGCGAGCAAAAAAGCCGCTTTTCGGCTGTTTAAGAAACACATCACAAGGCTTACGACGATTATTGCCATCGTGCTTGTCAGCGTCGGGTTTATGTCGGGCGTCGGCGAAGTGGAAAACAAAATCAAAATCGCCGAAAGGGATTTGTACGAACAAAGCCGCGTTGCCGATTTGAAAATTATCAGCAACAATCCGTTTGGGTTTACAGCGGAAGAAATCGGGAAGGTGCAAGAAAAATTCGGGGAAGAAAACGTGAAAACGGGATTCTTCTACGAAGCGGAACAAAACGGTCGGGCGCTCCGATATTATATCCAAGACACGGACAACCCGATAAATGCGTTGGAGCTTGTTGACGGAAATATGCCGTCTGCGCCCAACGAAATTCTTGCCGAACGGGAAACGGACGGAATTCAAGCGCATAGCGTTGGGGATACCGTTGTCTTCACACATCCGATTACACAGCTTGAAACGGAATTTACCGTTTGCGGTATTGTCAATAACCCTTTGCATATCTACAATAAAGCCGAGCCGAGCTTTACCAAAGATACGGACGGGGAATATTTGACGCTCGGTCAAGTATATTATACGGACAGCGAAGCCCCCTTTATCGTGAACGATATTTATGTGCATATCGGCGCGAAAACGCTTGGAAAATTGTTTAACGATAGCTATGTGGAAAACGTGGAAACGTTGCGCGCGGAAACGGAAACGCTGCTCGGTGCAAGCGCGACGGTGCTTACCTTAGAAGAGAATATCGGTCTGTATTCGCTGTATTCGTATGCGGAAAAGGTAGGGCAAATCGGGATTATTTTCGTCGTATTTTTCCTGCTGGTAACCTTGCTCGTGGTATATTCCACGATGTCCCGATTGTTCGATGAAGAACGGGCGCAAATCGCCTGTCAAAAGACGCTTGGATTTTCCGATTGGAAGGTAACGAAAAAATACGTATTATTCGTGGCGGTGGGTGCGGTACTTGGCGGCGTAGGCGGATTTTTCGTTGGGTTGTTGCTTACGAGTATGCTGTACAACGGGTTCAATTTGCAATACAATATGCCGCGTTTCCCTAATTCGCTCAATTTCTCTTACTACGCAATGACGTTTGGGATTATTCTCGTGGCAACGGTGGCGTTGGCAATACTCAGCGGTAAGAAGGCGACGTCGGGCGAGCCTGCAAAGCTCCTTACGCCCAAAGCGCCCAAGGCGGGGAAAAAGGTGATTTTGGAGAAAATTCCGTTTATTTGGAAGGCGTTGTCCTTTAAATATAAATCCACCGTCCGCAACGTGTTGCTGTTCAAGAGTCGGTTCTTTATGACCGTCGTTTCCGTCGTCGGCGCGACGGTTTTGGTGTTTGCGGGGTTGGGACTTTTCAACTGCGCCGTGAATTATGGCGACGCGGAGTCCTTGATGGCGATATCCGCCGTGCTTATCGTCTTTTCGGGATTGCTTTGCGCGCTCGTTATCTATAATCTGACCAACATCAACGTCAGCGAGCGGACGCGGGAGATTGCCACCTTAATGGTATTGGGCTATCACGACAAGGAAGTAACGGGGTATATTTACAGAGAAGTATATATCATGTGCGCTATCGGAGCGGTGCTCGGCGTGCCCCTGGGTATGCTGTTCGTGAATTTCGTATTTGATTTTATTAAGTTTGGTTCTTTGGCGGAAGTGGAGTGGTGGAGCTACGTATTGACGCCCGTTTTGACGATGGCGTTCGGGTTTATATCCACGCTTTTGTTACGGAAAAAGATAGTGAAAACGGATATGAACGCGTCGCTGAAAACGGTAGAATAAATATCGGTAAGCCGCCCGTTTGCAAGTTTGCAAACGGGCGGCGTTTTCAGTTGACAAACGGTTTTGGCGATGGTATAATACAAAAAAAGGAAGGTTTTCGGTAGAACACTTCCTGATAAAAAAACCGAGGTACAATTTTATGAAAAACAACAAAAGCCTTACCAAGCGGTTATGCCGCGCAGGTGTTATCGCCGCTTTGTACGTGGCGCTTACTTATGCGTTTATGCCCTTTGCCTTTGGACCTATTCAAGTCCGTCCGGCAGAGGCGCTTTGTATTTTACCGCTCTTTTTCCCCGAAGCCGCGCCCGCTCTTTTTATCGGCTGCGCGCTGTCCAATATCGCTTCCCCGTACGCCGTCTATGACGTTACCATAGGCGCGACGGCGACGCTTGTGGCGGCGCTTGCTACCTACGGCGTGGGCAGATTGTTTAGAAACGATTGGGCAAAAATGATGCTCGGCGGCGCGTTTCCCGTGCTGGTAAACGCGTTTGTAATACCGCTCGTCATCGTTTTTTTATGTGGCGGGGGCGAAGGGTATACGAGCGTTACCGTGGCGTATTTCACGTACGTTTTTTCGCTCTTGTTGACGGAACTCGTTTGGGTGTATGCGCTCGGTATTCCTTTATATTTCGGCGTAAAACGGCTGAAAAATGCCCATTAAAGGGAGCAGGGCATAGAAATACGGGTGGAAGAAGCGCCGCGCAAGGATTCCGCAAGCGCTTCGGAAACGATTTCCGACATCGTATACACGAGATTTAACCGCGTGGTATTGAGCAGTCCGTAATTGGCTACCGATTTTTCCGCAACGATACCGAGAATAGAAATATCCCCGATTGCGCCCAAGCGTTTATTTGCGCCTGCGCCGGGGTATAGCGGCGTATCAAGGAGTTTGATTAACCCAATATCTCCTTCCGCGCCCACGGCGGCGTCTACGGCGATAACGGGGCTGTACGGGTGCGTTTCTTTTAAGAACGCGCGCAAATATTTGATTTCCTTTGCCGTTACGGGCGAAGCGAGCGTGCCGTAGATAAAGGCAGGGATTCCTTGCGTTTTATATTTGAGCATAGAACCCGTGATAGGGCCTAAGCTGTCCCCGATAGCCAAATCGCTGCCCACGCAAACGATAACGGGCGCGTCTATGCGTTGTATCGGGCAAGCGGACGCTTTGCGGACGGCAGACGGCGTTTTCCAATCCTTTAACAGCTTTTCCGTCGCCATTATCAATCCGTCCGTGGCAAGCTTATTATATATATGAAATGCGTATTCCATACTGTTTCCCCCTTTATAACCGTTCGGCAAAAAGCCGCTCTTTGAGTATTCCCTGCAAAGCTACGGAATAAACGGAAAAAAGAAAAATTCCTGAAAATATGCAATTCGGTTGAAAAAAAGATTTGGGTATGTTATAATTTAGAAAACGCAGGAATAAAAATGACCGTTTACGGCAATCATCAAAGCGTTTGAAAAAAAGGGGAGTGCGTATGATATACGGTTTGAACGCCGCTTGGGCGTGTTGGACGGTAGATATATTGGCGGTGGTCGTCATCATCGGTTTTGCGGCGCTTGCGGCAAAACGCGGATTTGTCGATTGTATTTTCAGCCTGATTACCACCGTCGCGGCGTTTCTCGTTGCTATATTATTGATGAAAAGCGTGTTGCGTTGGACGGACGGATTGTTCGGCTTGCAAGAATTGTTGGAAAACGGTTGCGCCGCCGCGCTCGGAAAAATCAAAGCGTTAAACGTAGACGTTTCCAACGAAGGACTGCAAGCAATGCTCGAAGAACAGAATATTCCCGCCTTTTTAGCGAACTTCGTCGTGGAGAGCGTGGGGGATAGCGAAATCCCCGCAGGCACGACGCTTGCCACGGTTATCGGCGGTCCGCTTGGTCGGTTTATCACTTCACTCATTGCTTTTTTCGTGCTTTTTACCGTGGCGAAACTGTTGCTTTTGCTCATCAAAAAGCTCGTTTCCTCGTTCGTGAACTCTATGCCCGTTATAAGCAGCGCAAACCGTTTGCTCGGTTTTGCCGTGGGCTTGGTGCAAGGCGTACTCGTCATCAGCGCCGTTGTCGCCGTTTTGAGTGTAATTCCCGTGGACGGTATTAACCGCTTTTTCAGCGAGTGTCTGCTATTGAAAGCGCTGTATAACCACAATCCCATCAATATGATAATTGGTTGGATTATCGTATAAAACTGAAAAACAAACGCAAAAAAGAAGGGTGAAAATCCCTTCTTTTTCTATTGTGGATAACTTGCGATTTTGTGGATAACTTATGATAAATCCTTTTGTAAAAGTTTGTCGAAACGGCTCGAAAAAATGCGTTTATAAAAATATGCAAAGCCGTTTATCCACCTTTTCCACCCAAAAAGTGGATAAATCGGGGTTGTCCACGTTTAAAAAATACAAATGGTGGATAGAAGTTTAGTTTCTTAACAAATGAGCATTGTATTTTCCTGTATTTTTAAGAAAAAACAGCGAAAACGCGTCTTTTTCGGTGGATAACTTAGCGAAACAAACAAAATTTCGGAACGTTTATTCGGTTAAAAAAAGTGGATAAAACAATAAAAAAAGCGCAAGTATTCGTAAAAATCTTAAAAATCGGTATAAAAATGACAACTTTATCCACAAACAAACGTTCTTTTTGTAAAAACGGCGAAAGTTATCCACAACGAAACCGTTTATGCACGCGCCGATAAATGTATAATCGGTGGACGTAGTGCATAAAATCGGCACGAAAGAAGAGCGGTCAGCGCACGTTTTTGAAACGGACGGAAACGTCCAAGACGGTGTTTTCAAGCGCCGTGTTTTTCACTTCCGCAAAACGCTTATTTTCCCGTTTTTGCAACGCTTCCAAAACGCCGAAAACGTCGCAACCGCTTACGCGGGCTTTTTCAAACGCGGAAGAGATTTGAGCTGAAAGCAATTTTTCCGCTGCGGCAAATGCGCCTGTCGGCACGTCGCCCACGTCGATACCTTCCGTTTTTTCAAAAGCTTTGGCGCTGTCGAGCAAACCTGCCGATAAAGTGAGACGGATAGAGTATGCCGCTCTGCCGTCTTTACCGAGCTTGCAGCTTGTTTTCGGGGAATTGCTCTTAACCGCAAGAGAGTAGGCGTTTCCGTCCGCTTCCACCGAATACGACGCAAGGCGGAGCTTGTTTTTCACGGCGTTAAAGGCAAACGTTTCTTCTTCGGTAAGCGTACCGACTCGTTTTCCTGCGTAAAAAAGCGCTGTTTCGCTTGCCGAAAATACGGGTTTTTCTGCTTCGCCGCCGCTTTGACCACTTTGATTGCTTTGACCGCTCTGGCTGTCTTGGCTGCCCGCTTCGCTCTGTTGGTTGGATTGCGAGCCGCCCGCGCCGCCGTTTTGGGGGGTATCGCCCGTAATTTCTTCCTGCTGGGGTTGGGTTTTTAAGACGGGTAAAAAGCTACTTTTGCTTTCGCTGTAATATCCGATGGAAAACTCCCGAAGCGTAGAAGGGAGTACCGTGCCCACCCGTTGGGCGTGAGAAGAGAGCACTTTTTGTATGGCGACGCTACCCGAAGCGTCCACGAGCGCTTTTACGTTGAGAATATCTTTGGCAAAGCCGTCGCAAGTGGCGACAAGACAATTATCAGAAAGGTATTCGTCCAAAAGGAAGAAATCGAGCGCGTCTACGGCGTTGTCTTGCGCTGTTTTTTCGCCCAATAAAATCAAACGGCAAAATACGAGCTTGGGATACCAACCCGTTTTGGCGTTGATTTCTTCGAAAGCGTCCGCTACCGTATTGCCGCGGCTGACGATTTGTACCGTTTCGCTGGATTTGCCGCTATCGGACGCTTTGGGTACGGCGATTTGGGAAGTAACGATAAAAGTGTCATCTTCGCGGTCTATTCCCACCGCCATAACAATCGCCGTTTTTTGGACGTCTATCAAACCGAAATCCCCCGATAAAAACAGGAAGAAAAGCGCGGCGATGACGATTAGAAAGTACCGAACGGTATTCTTTTGGTGCAATTTACGCATGGGAGTTCTCCTTATTCTCTTTTTTGGTACGGATACCGAGCAACAGCAACAGTAGGGGTAAAAGATTGGCGAATACCCAAACGAAAGGAAAGGCGTAATTCCCGAAAAAAGCGTAAATGTTATCGTAATATTTATTACAAAACAAAACGAACAAAAACGCGCCGAGATTGACGATAAAAGAGAGTAGCGTTTTGCTTGGAATACCGCTGGCTTTGACGGTATACGCAACGGCGTTTCGAAGCGGGATTGCCGTGTAAAAAAAGAGCACGACGCAAAGCATATACACGAAAATCAAATCAATTCTTCCCACGACGGAAAGGACGGGAAAGTATTGCGCGATTTTTGCAAAGGCGTAATGCTTACGCATGGCTACGGTAGAGTATACGCCGTAAAAAACGGCGAGAAAAAGCAGGGTAAAAAGCGAGCCTGAAACGTATCCCGTCGTGATTTTAACGCCGTCCCCTTTTTTGAAACGTAAATTGCCGATAAGCGGCAATAAAAAGAGCGCGTCCAAAAAATGCGGCGCGGTGTACGTTACCCCCGATACGGTGTTTGAAAAAGGTTGTTCGAAAAGGGGTAAAAGGTTGGTGATATCCGCTTCGACGAGCGACATTATAATCAGCGCGAGAAAGGGGAACAGGAATAAAAACAAACTCAAATCCCCGATTCTGCCAAGCGCTTTTACGCCCTTGGTGCAAAGGAACGCCGAGAACAGAAAGAACGCAGCGAAGGAAAAGAGCGTAGGGGACGTATCGTAAAATACCGCGTATACGAATTTTTCCAAATCAAGCAAGGGCAATACGGCGGAAAAGAGAAATACCAAGGCGTAAACGCCGTAAACGAGCCGCGACCATTTTCCAAGCCGTTCTTCCAAGCGCTCAACAAGCGTTTTTTCCGAGCGGGAAGCGGCGAAAAGCAAGCCTACAATTACGCCTGTTTGCAACAAAAATTGTATCAGCGCGGGCAGAAGCAAATCCCCTGCGGCAAACCGCGCGAGAAGAGCGGGAAGCTCTAACAGTTTATAAATCGGTAAGACGAACGCGGCGAAAAACGCGGTTTGCCTTGCGCTGACGCCGTCGTCGTTTAACATAGCGGTATTAGCTTTCATACGCATCTCCTTTATCGTCGTTTACGCGTAAGCGCGTTTTGTTTTTCGATTGGAAAATTTTTGGACGCTTGTTTAGCGTTTGCATACCGTATTTTACCACGGAATCCCGCAAATCCCTTTTGGTTAAAGGAGAAAACGGGGCGAGCAGGGGCGTGTCGAAGCAATCGCTCGTTAAAAGATACGCGAAAAGGAACGTGGATAAAAGCACGATGCCGAAAGGGCCTAAACAACCCGCTACGATTAAAAAAATCCAACGCAAAATACTGCCCGTTTCCACGAAATCGGGGACGGTGTACAGACAAATGCCCGAAAAAGCGACGATGATGATGGCGGGAGTGGACAAAAATCCCGCGCTTACCGCCGTTTCTCCCAAGACGAGCGCGCCTACGACGGAAAGCGACATTCCCACGTATTTAGGCATACGGATACTCGCTTCTTTGAGCGTTTCCAAAAGGAACAGCACCACGAACATCTCCAATGCGGGAGATAAGGGGAGTTCTTGTACGCTGCTGGCGATGGTGAGCATTAAACCGAGCGGCACGAGCTGCATTTTGAAGATTTGCACGCTTACGTAAAAGGCGGGCAGCAATACGGCGACGAGCAAGGATAAAAAGCGCAAAGCGCGGAAAATCGTCGCCAAAAACGGCGAAATAAAATAATCTTCGCTCGATTGGAAATCTTCCGTCAAAACGTACGGCGCGGTGAGCGCGATGGGCGAGCCGTCCACAAGAATCCCTACCCGTCCTTCGGCGATTTTTGCCGTGAACACGTCTGGCTTTTCCGTCGTGCCGATACAACGGAACACGGAGTGCGGACGGGGGGCAATCAGTGCCGCCACGTACGACGAATCGGGGATAATATCGATATTTATTTTTTGAATACGGGAACGTATTTCTTTAAGGACTTTTTCGTTGGTCGTACCTGCCAAATAGCAAAGGGCGATTGCGGTGTCCGAACGCTTGCCCGCTTTCAGCGTTTCAAAGCGTAAATCGGGCGTTTTCAAGCGTTTCCGCACAAGGGACATATTCGTTTTGACGTCTTCGATAAAGCCTTCTCTCGGCCCTTTTACCGTGACGTCGGTGGGCGGCTCCATTACCGTGCGGTTGGGGAGCAGTTTTGCGCCCGCGATAAACCCTATCGCCAAGCCGTCTACAAGCAACAGCGTATTGCCGTCCAAAATTTCTTTTACGGCATCTTGATACGTTTCCTTGCGTTTGAGTTCGGGAAAACGCAACGTTTTTTCCACCGTCGCCGATTTGTCATCGCTTTGCAAACCCTGTAAAGAAAGTGTGGAAAGGGGACGCGCGATAAGCGTGCCGAGCAATTCCTTGTTCACAATTCCGTCAGCATACATAAGCGCGCAATCGACGCCGTCCGCCGTTTGAAAGGCGTACGTCAAAACGTCTTCGGACGGGAGCAGCTTTTTTAGCGTTTGCAGGTTGGTTTGTAATTCGTTTTGTAATTTTTGAGCGTTTGTATTCACAATGGGAGTATGCGTTTTTTACCCGTGAATTATCCCGATTCTATTGACTTTTTCCACGGCGCTTGGTATACTTATACGTAGAAAGGAGCGGCGTATGGAGCGGATAGAACTCAAAGAGAGCGAAGTGCTGGAAGATATGCAGTTGGACGGATTAAAAATCGTGCAGGATATTTCTTTGTACCGTTTTACGTCCGATTCGGTGTTATTGTCTAAATTCGCCAAAGCGAAAAACGGGGATACCGTAGCCGATTTTTGCGCCGGGAGCGGTATCGTCGCTTTCCATTTTTACGCGCTCAACCGCCACGAAAAAACGGGGCTTGCCTTTACGCTGTTCGAGCTGCAAGAACCGTTGTTAAAGCTGTCGGAAAAGACGGCGCAATACAACGGATTTGAGAATTTTTCCTTTCAGCTTGGCAGGCTGCAAGATATGGATGAGAAATACCGCGAAAAATTTTCGCTCGTTTTATGCAATCCCCCGTACGAGCGCGGCGGTTTTGAAAACGAGAGTTACGAAAAGGCGATTTGCCGCAAAGAAATCACGCTGAAATTAGGCGAAATTGCCAAAGCAGCGGCGTTTGCCTTAAAATACGGCGGACGGATAGCGATGCTGCATAGGGCGGACAGGGTAGCGGAAGTGTGTTATGCTTTGCACGCCGTTAATATAGAAGTGAAGAAAATGCAATTTGTGGCGGGCAGGGACGGCGCGAAACCGTATCTCGTTATGATAGAAGGGGTTAAGGGCGGAAAGCCGTCTTGCGAGATTTTACCGACGCTTGTAAATAAAAAGTGAAGTTTGATAAATCAAGTGAAGTTTTTTGTCCGTTTGACGAGCAAAAAGTTAATGCTTATATTTATAACTGCCGATATTTTTTCCGTAGGAAAAAACTTCACTGCGTAGCTACTTCACTACGCCGTAGGCGTAACTTCACTTTGATGAAATCAAAACTTCACTTCATAGAACGTTTAGGGGGTATATTATGGTCAGTTTTGTAGCGACGCCGATAGGGAATTTGAAAGATATCACGCTTCGCGCGTTGGAAACGTTGAAGAACGCCGATTGTATCTTTTGCGAAGATACGCGGCATACGATAAAGCTTTTGAACGCGTACGAGATTAAAAAACCGCTGTATGCTTGCCATAAGTTTAACGAACGGGAAGCGGCGGAAAAGATTTTGGAAGCGTCGCGACGCGGGGAAAACGTCGTCGTGGTATCCGACGCAGGTACGCCCGTCGTTTCCGACCCCGGTAATACCGTATGTAAAATTTTACGGGAAGCGGGGGAAACGTATACTCTTATCCCCGGCGCGTGCGCGTTCGTGGCGGCACTCGTTTTGTCCGCGCTGCCTGCCGACAGGTTCGCTTTTATCGGGTTCTTGCCCGACAAAAAGAGTGAGAAGAAAGCCGTTTTGGAAAAGTATCAAGATTGCGAGTGTACGCTCGTGTTTCATAGCGCGCCGCAGGACGTGGATAAGGATATCGCGGCAATGTACGAAATTTTCGGCAACCGAAACGCCGCCGCTGTAAGAGAGATTACCAAAATCCACGAAGAAGCGGTAAATTTCACGTTGGAAAACGGCTTGTCGGGCGAAAAACGGGGAGAATACGTGCTGCTCGTCGAGGGGGCGAAGGAAGGGGAATCCCCCTTGAACGCGCTCTCCGAAAAGGAGCATATCCGTCATTATATGGCGGCGGGGTTGGACAAAAAAGAGGCGTTAAAACGCGCGGCAAAGGATAGGGGCGTTTCCAAATCCGATTTATATCCCTTTTCCGTCGATTTGTGATTGGAATAACTTTTATGCGGGTACAAATACTATAAAAGGGGGAAACGTTATGGAATATTATATTTTCTTTTTAGGGCTATTGCTCGTTTGCGCCCTGTTTTCAGGCTGGGCAAGCGCGCGTGTGCATAAGACTTACAGGGCGTTTCAGGATATGGGAACGCGTTCTCATATGACGGGTTACGATACGGCGGTGCGGCTGCTCCGCAATAACGGCGTAAGGGATATTTCCGTGGGAAAGGTAAAGGGCGAATTGTCCGACCATTATCACCCCAAGAAAAAAATAGTCAATTTATCCGAAAGCACGTATGGTAACGATTCGATTGCGGCGGTAGCCGTAGCGGCGCACGAAATCGGGCACGTAATGCAAAAGAAAAAGGGGTATTTTCCGTATAAACTGCGGACGGCGCTTGTTCCCGTCGTCAATTTCGGGAGTTATTTGGCGTTACCGCTCGTATTGGTGGGTTTGATTTTGGACGTGTTCGTCGTGAGTACGCAAAACAGCGATATCGGGTTTTGGTTGGCGATGGCGGGCGTCATTTTATACGGCGGTTCGACGGTGTTTATGCTCGTAACGTTACCCGTGGAGCTTAACGCAAGCCGTAGGGCGAAGAAGATGCTCGTTGCCGAAGGGATTATCACGGAAGAAGAATTGCCGTATGCGGAAAAGATGCTGTCGGCGGCGGCAATGACGTACGTGGCGTCGCTTTTAACTTCGTTGGTATATTTTTTACGTTTCGCCGTTTGGGTATTGTTGCTCTTCGGCGGCGGACGGCGCAGAGATAGGTAAGGTGAAGTTTTTTCCTATGGAAAAAGCGGTGGTAATTATAAAAATTCGCAATACTTCCGCAACGCGGAAAACGTTATAAACGTTATATGTCAAAGGGTGCATGATGGATACAATTAAATTTGAGAACAAAGGGAATATCAAAATGATAGCCCACCGCGGTGTGTCGGGGCTGGAAAGAGAAAATACTTGCGCGGCGTTTGTGGCGGCAGGCGTGAAGAGCTATTACGGCGTGGAAACGGACGTGCATTTGACGAAAGACGGGAAGTTTATCATCGGACACGACCATACCTTTCAACGGGTTGCGGGCGTGGATACGGTGATTGAAGAAAGCACTTTCGAAGCGTTACGGAAAATCCGTATTATGGATACGGACGGCAGCAAAGCGCGTTCCGATTTATTTCCGCCGTCGCTCGAAGAATATATCCGTATTTGTAAGAAATACGAAAAGCAGTCGATACTTGAAATCAAAGGCGTTTTTCCCAAAGAAAAGATATGGGAAATGGTGGAAGAAATCAAAGCGCTCGGTTGGTATCACCGCACGACGTTCATTTCTTTCGGAATAGACAATCTCGTGGCGTTGCGTGAAAAATATCCAGACAGCGACGTGCAATGTCTGTTTGAAACGTGCGACGAAAAGGAGATTCGGTTTATGATTGAAAATCAAATGGACGCCGACCTTTGCGGATACTGCGTAACCCCCGAAAAGGTGCAAAGACTGCACGAAAACGGACGAAAAGTCAACGTTTGGACTTTGGACAGTATCGAACATGCGGAAATGGCAAAATCGTTTGGCGTGGATTTTATCACGAGCAACATATTAGAGTGAAGTTTTTGCCTGTTTGGCAAAAGTGAAGTTTGTCTAACGACAAGTGAAGTTTTTTGCGTTTATGCAAAAAAACTTCACGGCGAAGCTACTTCACTACGCCGTAGGCGTAATATCGCTTTGACAGAGTCAAAACTTTGCTATAAAAAAATGAAACACCTTCCGAAAAATCGGAAGGTGTTCGTTTTTAAATATTAACGTTTCACGTGAAAGCGAAACTCCTAATTGATTAAAGTTCAGCGAAGTACTTAATCGTTCTAACCATTTGGCTGGTGTAGGAGTTTTCGTTGTCATACCAAGAAACAACTTTCACGAGCGTATTGCCGTCGCCCATGGGCATACACTTCGTTTGCGTAGCGTCGAAGAGCGAACCGTAGGTGATACCGATGATGTCGGAAGATACGAGTTCTTCTTCGGTGTAGCCGAAGGATTGGGAAGCAGCCGCTTTCATCGCCGCGTTTACCGTAGCTGCGTCAACTTCGCCTTCGCATACTGCAACGAGTTGGGTAAGCGAACCGGTGGGAACGGGAACGCGTTGCGCGCAACCGTCGAGAACGCCGTTGAGTTCGGGGATAACAAGACCGATAGCTTTTGCTGCACCCGTGGAGTTGGGAACAACGTTAGCGGCAGCCGCACGCGCACGACGGAAGTCGCCCTTTCTATGAGGTCCGTCAAGAACCATTTGGTCGCCCGTGTAAGCGTGAATCGTCGTCATATAGCCTTTCTTAATCTTGGAAAGCTTGTTAAGCGTGTTTGCCATAGGAGCAAGGCAGTTGGTCGTACAGGACGCCGCGGAGATAATCGTATCGTTCTTCGTGAGCGTCTTTTCGTTTACGCTGTAAACGATGGTAGGAAGGTCGTTGCCTGCGGGAGCGGAGATAACAACTTTCTTTGCGCCTGCTTTGATGTGCGCTTCGGATTTAGCTTTGGACGTATAGAAGCCCGTGCATTCAAGCACTACGTCTACGTCAAGAGCCGCCCAAGGGCAGTTCACAGCGTCTTTTTCCGCATAAATTTTAATCGTTTTGCCGTTAACGGTAATCGTACCTGCTTCGTCGTCAGCGGAAACCGTTTCCGCAAGAGCGTATCTGCCTTGAGCCGTGTCATACTTCAAAAGGTGAGCGAGCATCGAAGGGCTGGTAAGGTCGTTGATAGCAACGACGTCATAACCTTCCGCGCCGAACATCTGTCTGAACGCAAGACGACCGATACGGCCGAAACCGTTGATTGCAACTTTTACGTTTGCCATAATAGAAATCCTCCAAAAAAAATGATAAATTTATTTATTAAACGAATTTTAGACAAACGGAAAAACCGACAATCCGTTTTTGTCCGATAATATTTTAGCACACTTTTTATCTTTCGTCAATAATTTTGAGCGTCCAATATGAAAAATATTTACTCAAATATAAAAAAGCGGATTGTATGTAAAAAGTTTTTTTGGTGAAACGCTTGATATTATTCGAGAAATGGAATAATATATTATTACAAATAAGTGCTTAAAATAATATTGCGAGAAAAAAATGGATTTATTTTTTAATAAGAAATTAGCTGAAACATATCATAGCGCATCGCAAAGAGCTCGTGTCCTTACCGAAAGTTGGGTTGTGGAAAACATGTTTTGTCCACGTTGCGGGAATTTGCATTTGTCGCATTTTGGAAATAATCGTCCTGTGGCAGATTTTTATTGCTCTTTTTGTAAAAATGAGTATGAATTAAAAAGCAAAACAGGACCGTTGGACAAAAAAGTAAACGATGGGGCATATTACACAATGATAGAAAGAATAACAGGGAATAAAAACCCTGATTTCTTCTTTATGAATTATTCAAAAGAAAATCAATGTGTAAAAGATTTTATTGTTATACCAAAACATTTTTTTGTTCCAGATATTATTGAAAAGAGAAAACCGCTATCAGAAACGGCAAGGCGCGCAGGTTGGGTGGGGTGTAATATCCTTATAGGAAAAGTTCCCCAACAAGGAAGAATAGAAGTTATAAAAAATGGAAAGATAGCTGAAATAGATGAGATTGTAAAAAAAGTAAATAGAGGAAAAGCACTGGAAATTCCTGATATAAAAGAACGTACTTGGTTGATGGATGTTTTATTTTGTATAAACCAAGCACCAACAGAGTTTTCTTTGGCAAAAATATATGAATATACACACTATTTATCATCGAAACATCCTAAAAATAATAATATACAAGCTAAAATAAGGCAACAAATGCAAATTTTAAGAGATTTAGGATTTATTGAGTTTTTAGGGAAGGGGAAATATAGAAAAGTATAGAAAAGCTTCCCTTGTGTAAAGGAAACTTTATAAGGACTGGACGAAAGGCAAACAAAAAAACGGCTCGGTAATCGAGCCGTTTGAGTTATAAACGAACCATTATTCGCACATTGCTTTTAACGTAGCAATCGCCACGTCCTTTTTCTTGTCGGGAATTTTTCTAAACGCTTCCAATAATTCGATTTCCGTCGCCGTCAAATTGTCCGCGTCTACGTCGGCGTAAAAACTTGAAACGGAAATACCAAATGCGGCGCACAAATCGTCGATTTTCTCTCTGGTGGGAGTGGCGTTAATGCTGTTAAACCAATTATATACGGTTGTTGGATAAATGCCCGATTCTTTTGCGAGCTTAAATAAACTCCAACCGCGCTCTTTTCTCAATTTATCAATTTTTTCTTTTATATCCACAAATCAACACCCCGCTTTATTACAACTCACAATAATATTTTATCGCAAGTTAAATAGAAAAATAACATAGTTGACTTGTAAATATATGTGTTAGTTGACTTGTGTTTTTGAAAAAATTATGTTATAATGAAGAAAAAAAGGAGAGTGCAAGATTGTGAAAAACGAAATAGGACTGTTTGAAGGGGATTTACCTGAAATACATTACGACGAAGAATTGGAAAAAAGATGCGCAGCTTTGTACGGATTGCGGTTGTCGTTGAAAATGTTTTTTGTTAAAACGTTCAAAGGAAAGCAACGCTTTAAAAAGTTTGAAGATACGATATATATCTTGACAAAGGCAAAGTTGATAAAAGCGCGCAACGGAAGGAAAAAGGCGCTTGAAATTATAGAAGATTACAAGCAGATGTTCTCTTTTTTGCCTCAAACACTGTTAAACAAAGTCGACAGTTTGGACGATTTGTTTTTCGGGGAATATTCGAAAGAAGCTTATGAAGCGTTGAAATCCTTTTTTATCGCGGAACGGGAAGAATTGTTCCGTTTGCAAAGATAAGACGACAAAAAGAAAACGGCTCGGTTACCGAGCCGTTTATGTTTTTTAATTAAAACGCTTTGCCAGCCGAGCCGAGCACGTTGACAATCTTGTGTTTTACCATTTCCTTCATCATCGCGCGCGCGTCGCCAAGATATTGACGGGGGTCGAAGTGCGAAGGAGCGTCGGAGAAATGCTTTCTAATCGCCGCCGTGAACGCTACGCGCAAATCGGAGTCGATATTGATTTTGCAAACCGCCATTTGCGCCGCTTTACGAAGTTCGCTTTCGGGGATACCGATTGCGTTGGGCATGCTGCCGCCGAATTGGTTGACGATAGCAACCTTGTCTTGGGGAACGGAGGACGCGCCGTGCAATACGATGGGGAAGCCGGGCAATCTCTTGCCGATTTCTTCCAAGATATCCAAACGGAGCTTCGGGTCTTGACCGGGCTTGAATTTATACGCGCCGTGGCTCGTGCCGATAGCGATTGCAAGAGAGTCGATACCCGTCTTGGACGTAAATTCTTCCACTTCGTCGGGGGAAGTAAATTGCGCGTCAGCCGCGTCTACGTTTACGTCGTCTTCGATACCTGCGAGTTTACCAAGTTCCGCTTCCACAACTACGCCGTGGTCGTGCGCGTATTCAACGACTTTTTTCGTGATTTCAATATTTTCTTCCCAAGGGTGAGAAGAAGCGTCAATCATAACGGACGTGAAACCGCCGTCGATGGAAGCCTTGCAAATTTCGAAATCTGCGCCGTGGTCAAGGTGCATAGCGATGGGAATATCCGTCGTTTCTACCGCCGCTTCCACGAGCTTTTTCAAATATACGGGGTTTGCATATTTTCTTGCGCCTGCGGAAACCTGCAAAATAACGGGGGATTTTTCTTCGTTCGCCGCTTCAACGATAGCTTGAATCATTTCCATATTGTTTACGTTGAACGCGCCGATAGCGTACTTCCCTGCGTACGCTTTCTTAAACATATCGGTAGTAGTTACCAAAGGCATAATAATGTCCTCCAAAATTTTTTCGTACGCTAATATTATAACCGATGTCGGGAAAAAAAGCAATAAAAAGGCAGGGAAAAATAGAAAAATTTTACCTATGCAAGGAAAATAAAAAGAGCGTGTCTATTATATATATAATATTGTATTTATAAGGGATTTTCAGCCCAAAAAAAATTTTTCAAAAAAATTAAAAAAAATGAAAAAGTAGGCGCAAAACAGCTTGACTTAAATTTCGTTTCATAATACAATAAATAGGCAAGTTGACAAAACCGCTTGAAATTACTCGTTTTTCCCCGTTAGTTGAACGTGATTTTCAAAAATTCGGTTTTCGCAAGGCGCATGAGAAAAAATGAAAAAATACACACGAAATAAGGAGTAACATATTATGAAAACCTATATGGCGCACGCCGAAACGGTTGAAAGAAAATGGTACGTTGTAGACGCGGCGGGTATCCCCCTTGGTCGTCTTGCGACCAAAGTGGCTTCCGTTCTTCGCGGTAAGCACAAGCCCACCTTCACTCCCAACGTTGATACGGGCGATTTCGTTATCGTTATCAACACCGACAAGGTCGTTTTGACGGGTAAGAAGTTGGAAGATAAATATTACAGATATCACTCCGGTTACATCGGCGGCTTGAAGGAAATCTCCTACAAGAAGTTGATGGCGGAAAAGAGCGACCTTGCCGTTTACGAAGCGGTAAAAGGTATGCTCCCCAAAAACAGTCTTGGTAGAAGCACGCTCAAAAAGCTTCGCGTTTACAAAGGCGCGGAACACAATCACGCGGCGCAAAAACCCGAAGAACTGAAAGTGGACTAAAGGAGAGGACTGAAAAATGGCAAAAGCAAGTGTGAAAAAGAAGATTCAATTCTGGGGTACGGGTAGAAGAAAGAAAGCTATCGCTCGTGTTCGTCTTATCCCCGGCGGCAACGGTACGATTGTTATCAATGACCGCGCTTTTGAAAATTATTTCCCCCAAGGTACGTTGCAATACATCGTTAAGCAACCCCTTGTTGCAGTAGAAGTGGAAAGCAAATACGACGTTATGGTAAACGTTATCGGCGGCGGTTATACCGGTCAAGCAGGCGCTATCCGTCTTGGTATCGCTCGCGCGCTTCTCGAAGCGGAAGAAAATTGCCGTCCCGTATTGAAAGCGGCAGGCTTCCTTACCCGCGACCCTCGCGCAAAGGAAAGAAAGAAGTACGGCTTGAAGAAGGCTCGTCGTGCACCGCAGTTCTCGAAGAGATAATTTTCGAATTATGCAGTTCAAAAAAAGGAAATGCCCGTGCATTTCCTTTTTTGCTTTACGGGTGCAAATATACTTCGCAATACTTCGTCAAGCTTGCGTTTTGGCTCGCTCGTGTACTTTTGTACATCTCCCGTCGCCAAATCCGCGCTTTCCTTGTCTTGCTCGTATCTTTGCGCCCTATGCTTGTAATAGGCTTTGCTTTACGGGCGCAATATATTTCGTAATACTTCGTCAAGCTTGCGTTTTGGCTCGCTCGTGTACTTTTATACATCTCCCGTCGCCAAATCCGCACTTTTCTTGTCTTGCTCGTATCTTTGCGCCCTATGCTTGTAATAGGCAAGGGGTGGTAAAGCGGTGAGTTACCGCTAACACGTCTTTCTATCTTTCATGAACGCTTATAAATAGCGTTATCGCCCCCTGCGCCCTTTCCTGTCATTGCGAGCGGAGCGTGGCAATCTCCATAAAAATTCCAGCCACAACTTTTTGTCCGTAAAGCGGACAAAAAACTTCACTTTCGCCAACGGCGAAAACTTCACTGCGAAGCAACTTCACTTGCGTAAGCAAACTTCACTTGTAAAGGTGTTTCCTATGTCAAGACTGCTTATCCAACGCAAAAAACCGATATACCTGTTCGCCTTTCTCGCCGTAGAGCTTGCGGCGTGGTTTTGCGTGCTCTTTTTATCGGGGAGTTACGTGCGGTTTATATCCTACGGCGCAGTAGCGCTTGCGCTTGTATTTGCGGCGTTGTTTGTCGAAAAAAGAGCGGATACGCTATTTGCCGTTGGGGGATTGTTTTTTACCTGTATCGCCGATATTTTTCTCGTTTTGTTGCAAAAAGAGGGGGATACTCTTGCTATGTGCGTGTTTTTGTGTGCGCAACTTTGCTATGCGGGTCGGACGTATTTGCTTGCCGAAGGGAAGAAAGAGCGGCTTGTTCAAGTAACCGTCCGCATTATCGGCAGTATCGTCGGCGGCGCGGCGACTTGGATTATCGTCGGCGCAACCACGCAGGCGGTGTTCGTGATTTCCGTCGTGTATTACGTGAATCTTGTTTGCAGCATCGTATTTTCTTTTTTGCATTGGAAAAAGCACGCGCGAGCAAGGTATATGGCAATCGGATTTTTAAGTTTTGCGTTGTGCGATTTGTCCATCGGTTTCGATTTCCTTATCGATATATTTTCGTTGGGGGAAACGAGCTTCCTTTATAGGCTTATGCACGCAAACGTGTCGTTTGTAGACCTGTTTTATCCGCCTTCGCAGGCGATTTTGGGCGCAAGCGTATATCCTGAAAACAAATAAAGCAAAACCGCGCGAGACTCGCGCGGTTTTATGACAATCAAGACTTTTTCGTGCGTTTTGAGCGGGAATCGTGCGCCGATAAAAAACGGAGAGCCGCTTCTTGCGCGGATGACGGTTCTTCGGGAGCGTGTTGTTCCGACGGGACGTTTTTGTCGGGTGGTTCGCTTTCGTTTTGCGGCGCGGTGTCCGTGGGATTGTTCGCGGCGTTTTGCGACGGGGATTGGGGAAAAAGGGACTGTAAAAGGTTGAAAAGTGCAAACGGTTCCATAAAAATAGCCTCCAAAATAAGAAAATCGAGATTTTTCAAAAAATTTCACGCAAAAAAGCGGAAAACACACGGCGTTTTTTATTGCTTTAATTGCCGTTTTGATATATAATAGAATATGCGTTAAAATAGTCGAATAATGCCTTATAGGCATTTCGAAGAAAAAAGGAGTCCTTTACAATGAGGGATAAAATGAAAAAAACACTCGGAATATTGCTTGCGACGGTTTGCCTTGGCGCGGCGTTTGCAGGTTGCGGCGAGGGTACGCTTGATTACGCGGGGGATTCGTTGGACGGATACGTGTCCGAAGCGGCGGTTTCCTCCAACGGCGGTTTTGCCGTAGAAAAGGGGGATTACGTTTACTTTATCAACGGGCAGGAAGAACCGGACGCAGGTAACGAATACGGCGACGTCGTAAAAGGCGCGCTTATGCGTATTTCCAAGACGGATTTGGCGAATAAAAACTTTTCGAACGTAAAGACGGTTGTTCCGTCCTTGCTTTCGGCAAAAGATTATGACGCGGGTATTTTCATCTACGGCGATTACGTATACTACGCAACGCCTACCACCGATAAAACAGACCGCGGCGAATCGGTTGAAAGCTCGCATATCGACTTTAAGAAAGCGAAATTGGACGGCTCGGAAGGCCCGATGAAAGATTATTTCTTGCGTCTTTCCGACAACGCCAGCGTTTACCGTTTCGTACAGGAAAACGGTACGGTATATTGTTTGTATGAAGAAGACGGCGCGCTCAAATCGGTAAACACCGAAACGAAAGAAATTTCCACGCTTGTATCGGGCGCGAAATCGGCGTTCTTCTTCGATTCCAAAAACCCTGAAAATCCCAACGTATATTATACGATGAGCGTAACGGCGGAAGACGGCTCTTCGCAAAAATACGACCAAGTGTACCGCGTGAACGCGGGCGCTACGGCGAAAGTAGACGAAGACAATGCAAAATACACCGTATACGACGCAAAGGGCAACAAAATCAAAGAATATGCGTTCGATAAAGCGGAAATGGAAGACGCGAACGACGAGGCGGAGGACGCGGACGAAGACGAACTTCCCTACGATTTTGAAGATTATACCACCTATCCGTACGTGAACCTTGGCGAGCTCGTGTTAGACGGCGTAGGTAGCGCGAATTATATTCCGCAAACGCAGTATAACTGGGAAAGCAAAGAAAACCGCGTAAATTGCGACGAATACGACGGGTATACGTATACGCTTGGACAAGATTGTTATCAAGACGGTACGTTGTATCTTACCCGTACGGCAGTCGGCACGAAAACCGATTCCGACGGCACGGATACCAAGCTCTTCTACTTGTCCGATTCAGCGGTGGACGCGGACGGATGGAGCGTGATTTCGGGCAATAAAACCGTTTCCGAAAATATCGTGGCGCTCAACACTACGTACGCGACGACGGGTTCGGCACTCTTCTATCAAGAAGGCTTGAAACAATACTATATCTATCTTGCCAACAGCAACCTCTATAAGGCAGGTTACGACAACGAAATTGATCCGACAACGGGCAAAGCGAAAGGGGCAATCGAAGAAGTGCGTATTGCGCAAGGCGTAGGTACGCCCACGCTTTGGACGCTCGACGAAACGAACAAGTACGTGTACTTCTATGCGGACAGCGGCAACGGGTACGGCTTATCGAGAGTGAACTACGGCGGGAGCGCGGACAATTATAACACGATGCACGCCGAGAAGGAATATCAAGTGGTAACGCTGGAATTCCTTGTGTTCAACAGCGATTGGTACAAGCCGGAATTTATCGGCGACACGTTATTGTATTCCAACGCGGTAACGTTTGGTGAATCGACGTATGATTATATTTACGCGACCAAGATGGGTACGGTAGACGAAATCGAAACGGCGAACGAAACGTATAATAAGGTACAGGACAAAATCGAAGAATATTCCGCTTACAGCGATTTGACGACGGCGATGGATTATTACTATCGTACGGGCGAAACGACGATTTTCGAAGAATTCCGCGACCAATACAGCAAATCGAAAGGCGAATACTTCGACGCGTTCGTAGAACTGTTTGCGGAAGGCAACGAATTCCACGGTATGCTTGAAAGAGACCTTACGGCGCAAGTGGGTAAGACGTCCGAAGACGACGAAGAATCGATGGCGGAAGGTTGGAGAAACGTTCTCCGCAAGGTGACCGAAACGGAAGAAGAAGAGGATGAAGGCTTGCCTACGTGGGCGATTTGGCTTATCTCTTGCGGCAGCGGCGCGTTCGCTTTGGCGGTTATCATATTCGTCGTTCGCAGAATCAAGAAGAGAAAGGCGAGAAAAGCGGAGGAAGAAGCTACCGTTAACGCTTATAAGCGCAAGAAAATCGATACTACGGACGATAAGTCTATCGACGTATATGCCGACGACGAAGACGCCGAAGAAAGCGAAGAAGTCGTAGAAGTCGTAGAAGAAACGGCGACGGAAGAAGCTGTGGAAACGGCGGAAGAAACCGTAGCGGAAGAAATCAACGAAAAAGACGAATAAAAGGTAAAAGAAGGTCGCACCCTAACGGTGCGGCCTTTTTAATAAAGAAATCAAAAAAATATTATAAAAAAATGCGAAAACGCCTTAAAAACGGTTTACAAATTTCTCATTTCTTAATATAATATAGCAGTCCTATAAATAAGGAAAATGACGAGGGAAAAGAATTATGGCAAGATACGTTATATGCCCCAGATGTGAATTGAACTTCATTGACGCCGACGCGCAAGAATATTGCGACGTTTGCGTAAAGGAATTGCTTGGAGAAAAGACCTTCTCGGACGATATCGAAGCGGAAGAAGCGGCGGAAGAAACGGAACTTTGTCCCGTATGCGGCGAAAACTATATGGCGTTCGGTGAAAAAATGTGCGAAGAGTGCAAGAAAAAGACGCAGTATGAGGAAGAGCAGGTAGACGAGGACGAGGATAAAGAAGACGCTTCGTGGCGTAGTTATTTAGACGACGAAGAAGACGAAGTGGACCTTGGAATTCCCGAATCCGAATTTGAAGACGAAGAAGA